>NZ_JBIAXU010000007.1:0-39371 GCF_042896985.1 Streptomyces sp. NPDC001194
GCGAAATCCCGAGTACGTCCAGTACAAGCGCTTCCGCCCGGCACACCGAGAGCACGCACCGGACGCCGCGGGACCGCCCTCCGGGCGGACGGCGCTACTTTGCGGACACCCCCTAGCTCTTGGACGGTGTCGCGTTCGGGGGTGACGAGGACGGCAGCGGCGTGGACGACGGGAGGGCGGACGGGGGCCGCGACCTCGACGGCGGGGCCGCGGAACGCTCACCCGACGACGACGGGGTCGGCGTCGGCTCGAGCGGCGAGCGGGTCCCGGGGGGCCGGGAGGGGGACGGGGTCGGGCTCACCGACGGATGCGGGCTGCCGGACCCCGTCCCGGATTGCGGGGACGGCCCGGGGCCGGTGAACTCGGGCGGCGAGGCCGGCGGCACCGGCCGGGCCGGGGACGCGTCCGGGCCCAGTACGAGGTACCCGGCCACCGCGGCGGCGGCCGCGGCCAGACCCGCGAGCGGCAGCGCGAACCGGCGCAGGTTCAGCCGCAGCCGCGCGGCGGGCAGCCGGGCGTGCAGACCCGGCGGCTCCGCGGGGCGCAGGTCGCGGACGGTGATCCGGTCCGCACGGGCGTCGAGGGCCTGGCGCAGCCTGCCTTCGACGGGGCGTTCGCCGAGCGTCATATCCGTCCCTCCAGAATCTTTTCCAGCGCGTCCAGGGCGCGGCTCGCGTTCGACTTCACCGAGCCCCGGCTGATCCCGAGGGTGGTCGCTATCTCCGCTTCGCTCAGATCGGCCCAGTAGCGCAGTACGAGGACCTGCCTGCGGCGCGGGGTCAGCCGGCCGAGTGCGGCCAGGACCTCGCGGTGTGCCTCGTCCAGGACGACGTGGTCCTCCGCGGACGGGACGTCCGCCGCCGCGGGCGGGGTCCACGCACGGGCCGTTCGGCGCCGGCGCAGCACGGACCGGGAGGTGTTGACGACGGCGGTGCGCAGGTAGCCCAGCGCGTTGTCGACCTCGCCGATCCGCTCCCCGTGGCGCCGGTACAGGGCCGTGAAGGCGTCCTGGACCACGTCCTCGGCGGTGGCCAGGTCGTCGACGAGCAGCACCGCCAGCCGCACCATGCGCAGCCGGTGTGCGTGGTAGAGCTCGGTGACGGTGGGCTGCGGCGCCTCGCCGCGCAGGTCGCCGTCGTAGGCGGCCTGCCGACCGTACGTGTGCCCGGACCCGTGCCCGTACGGCCGGGCGGTCCGCGGGGTGGCGCGCTCGCGGCGCAGCACCGACGACCACAGGGCCCGCCACGACCACGAGCCCCGCCACGCCCGGCCGAAGCCGAGCGTGACGGGGCGTGCGGATGGTGCGGGTGTTGCGAGGTGGAGCACTGGATTCCCGGGTTCTCAGCCGTTGGCGCGGCGCCGGACGGCGTACAGGGTGCCGGCGCCGGCGGCGATGAGCACGGCAGCCCCGGCCCCGATGGCGGCGTTGGTGGCGGAGGAGCCAGTATGCGCGAGCTCGTCACCGGCCTGCGAAGGGGTCGCGGCGGGCGCCCCGCTGGGGGACGCGCTGGGCCGTCCCGTGGGCTGGACGCTCGGCTCGGCGGTCGGCGGAACGCTGCGCGAGGGGGTGGGGTGGGCGCTCGGGGCCGAGGTCGGCGGAACGCTGCGCGAAGGGGTGGGCGTGGCGCTCGACGACACGCTGGGGACGGGCGACGGGGTGGCCGAGGCCCCCTGGGCGGCGAAGGCGGGACCGGCGAGCGCGAGGACCGCTCCGGCGGCGGCGGCGGTGACGGCCGCCCGGCGGACGGTCGAGGGGACGCGCTTCAGGTTCATCACAGTGGTTCTCCACGGTCGGGTCACGGTCGGTGCAGGGCTCGGAATGCCGCCCTTCACCCCCGCACGACGCGCGACCCCCCGAGAGGTTGCCGCCGGTTCCGAAGAATTTTTCTCAGGCCGTGGGCAGCGGGATCCTGCGGACCACCTCGAAGCTGAGGTTTCCGTACGTGGTGAAGAAGGCGGCGGCCGTGAGTTCCGTCGCTCCGCCCGGATCTCGGGCCAGGATTTTGGCGCGACGGGCCGTGCGGTCGAGCTCCGGGGCGTGCCGGCGGCCGAGCCGGACGGTACGCGTGACACCGTCCGCCCGTACGTTCAGGAAGCAGTCCCAGGTGCCCGGCGGTATCGGACCGCCGTCGGCCAGCGTGGCCAGGTCGAGCTCCGCCAGGAACCCGGCCATCATCAGCTCCGGGTTCTGCTCGGTGAGCTCCGGGGCCGGTCGGGCGAGGAGGGGCACGAGGTGCTCGTCGCCCGATTCCCGCGCCCGCAGCAGGAGCTCGCTCTGCATGCGGCCGGTCCCGAGGGACTGGATGTACGCGTGCCCGGTCAGTCGTACGCGGCCGCCGCCCGGCCAGGTCAGCGACGAGAGCCGGTGCTGCGTCCTGAGCTTGTCCGTCACGTCGAAGAGCACGTCCGGCAGACCCGCCGCGGGGTCCCGGAACAGCGGGTAGCAGCGGTATACGCGGCCGTCGTCCACGATCTCCCGCGCCGGCTCCAGGGCCGGGTCGTACTCCATCAGCTGCTCGAAGGCGGGCAGCGGGCCGCAGGCGAAGGCGTACAGCCGGATCCAGTCGATCGGCGGCAGCTCGCCGCCCATCTCCGGTCGCCAGTAGGTCTGTACGAGCACCCGCGCCCGCTCGTACACCTCGGCGGTGAAGCCGGGGTTCTCGTGGCGGGCCTCGACGGCCGGGCGCAGTGCCGTGCGCAGCAGGCTGCGGAAGTGCCGGCCGAGCATCCGGCGCCGCCCGAGCGGGTCCTGGACCCGCTCGGCCACCAGCGCCATGACGCGCTCGATGTGCGCCACCGTCTCGCTCGCGGTGCGGGGGCGGGAGGTGATGTTCTGCCCGTCGTCGCGGCGGCGCAGGAAGTAGCAGTCGTAGTCGCCGACGACCGAGATCTTGCCGGCGGCCAGGAACACCTCGGTCACGAAGACCTGGTCCTCGCCGTACCAGAGGTCCTCCGGGTAGCGCAGTCGGGCGTCCTCGATGACCTGGCGGCGCATCAGCTTGGCCGAGTGCAGCGAGCGGTAGACCTCGGAGGTGTGGAGGCCGGCCTCCTCGGCGTGCCGGTGGGCCTTCTCCGACACCGTCCGGCCGAGGCCGACCTGCTTGGCGAGCACGACGTCGCTGCCCTGGGTCTCGGCCATGTCCAGGAGCCGTTCCAGGGCCTCGGGGCCGAGGAAGTCGTCGGCGTCGAGGACGAAGACGTACCGGCCGCGGGCCAGGTCGAGGGCCCGGTTGCGGGGCCCGCCCGGGCCGCCGGAGTTCGGCTGGTGCACGACCCGGACCTGCGGGTACCGGTCGGCGTAGCGGTCCAGCTCGGCGCCGCTTCCGTCCGTGGAGCCGTCGTCGACCGCGATGACCTCCAGCCGCTCGGCCCCCAGGCTCTGCCCGAGCGCCGAGTCGAGGCACTCGTTCAGGTAGGGCATCGCGTTGTAGACGGCGATGATCACGGTGATGTCGGGGACGGACGCGTGGTGCATGCACCTGAGCATAAAGTTCCGCTTCACCGTCTCCGGAGGGGGTCGGTCCGAACCGGGGCACGGGTGCCCTCCGCCCGCGCCCGCGGAGGCGGGCGGCGGTCCCCGCGGTGGCGCACGGCGCTCCCCGTCCCGCCGGGTCAGCGCAGGCAGGACAGGGCCCGGCCGAGGAGGGCGACGCCCTCCTCCAGTTCGCCCGGTGGGCTCGCCGCGTAGCCGAGGACCAGGCCGGGGGCGCCCAGCCGGATCCGGTGCCAGGACAGCGGGTGCGCCTTGACCCCGAGGGCCAGGGCCCCGGCCGCGAGGTCGATGTCCTCGAAGTCCGCGCCGTCGAAGGTGACCATCAGGTGCAGGCCCGCCGCCGCGCCGTGGACCCGGGCGCCCGGCAGGTGCGCGGCGACCGCCCGGAGCATGGCGTCCCGCCTGCGGCGGTGGCGGCGCCGGACGAAACGCAGGTGGCGCTCCAGCTCGCCCGAGTCCATCAGCCGGGCCAGCACCAGCTGGGCGAGGACCGGATTGCCGAGGTCGGCGTACCGCTTCGCGGCGAGCACCGCCGCGCGCAGGCGCGGCGGGACCAGCAGCCAGCCGAGCCGCAGCGCGGGGGCGAGCAGTTTGGACACGCTCCCGGCGTAGCAGACGCCCTCCGGCAGCAGGGCGCGCAGCGCGGGCACGGGTGCGCGGTCGTAACGGTGCTCGGCGTCGTAGTCGTCCTCGACGACCAGTCCCCCGGCCGCCGCCCAGCCGAGCAGTTCCCGGCGGCGTTCGCCGTCGAGCACGACCCCGGTCGGGAACTGGTGCGCCGGTGTGAGCAGCACCGCCGGGGCTCCGCTCGCCCGGAGTGCGGCGGTGTCCAGTCCGCCCTCGTCCACCGGGACCGCCACGGTCTCCAGCCGTCCGTACTCGAGCTGCTGCCGGGCCCCGAGCGAGCCGGGGTCCTCCACCGCGACCTTCCGTACGCCGCCCTCGCGCAGGACGTGCGCCACCAGGGCCAGCGCCTGGGCGACGCCCGCCACGACGACGACCTCGTCGGGATCGGCGCGGATCCCGCGGTTGCGGGCGAGCCAGCCGGTGACGGCCGTCCTCAGCGCGGGCGCGCCCTGCGGGTTCCCGTAGCCGAAGTCGCCGGGGGTGAGCGCGGCGAGCACGCGCCGCTCGGCCTGCAGCCAGGCCGTACGCGGAAACGCCGTGAGGTCGGGCACCCCCGGCGAGAGGTCGATCCGGCACGGCACGGCCCGCAGGGCGTCGACGAGCGCCCCGCCGTCCCCCGCCCCGAACGGGCCGCCCGGGCCGTCGGGGGAGCCCGGTGCGAGCCGGGCGGGCGGGACGGCCGCGGCCGGGGGGCCCGGCACCAGGGGGACGGCCACCACCGTCGTGCCCGCCCGGCCCCCGCCCTGGATCTGGCCGGCGTCCGCCAGGCGCCGGTAGGCCTCGGTGACTAGCCCCCGGGAGACGCCCAGCTCCGCCGCCAGCACCCGGCTCGGGGGGAGCCGGCTGCCCGGCGGGAGCGTGCCGTCGGCGATCGCCGAGCGGATGCGGGCCGTCAGGCGCTCCGTGCGGCCGCCCGGCGCGACCTCCCGCAGGTCCAGCTGGAGGAAGTCCGAGCCGCCTGCCGGGCGGGGGCTTTCGGACCCCTCGGAGTGATGGTCATTGGCCCTGTCCACGGGACCAATGCTTGCAGAGGGTGGACCGTATGAACACCTTCGCCCCCCTGGCGCCCGGCGCCCTCGGCATGGTGCTGGTCGGAAGCAGCGTCACCGTGTCGCGCTCCCTGGTCGACGCCCCGCTGTTCGCCACCCAGGCCGTGCGTTACGCGGCCGCCGCCCTGCTCCTGCTCGCCCTCGCCCGGGCCGCCCGGGTGCCGGTCCTGCGCCCGCGGGGGCGGGAGTGGCTGTGGCTGGCCGGGATCGCGGCCGCCGGGCTCGTGCTGTTCAACGTGGCCGTCGTCCGCGGGGTCGCGCATGCCGAACCGGCCGTCGTCGCCGTGGCGGTGGCGTCCGCGCCGGTGCTGCTCGGGGTGCTCGGCCCGCTGTTGGAGGGCCGCCGTCCCAGCCGCCGGATCCTGGTCGCCGCCCTCGTGGTCGTCGCCGGGGCCGTCCTCGTCGAGGGGACGGGCCGGACGGACGCCGCCGGGGTGGCCTGGGCCGCGCTCGCGCTGGCCTGCGAGGCCGCGTTCACCCTGCTCGCCGTACCCGTGCTGCGGCGGCACGGTCCGTGGGGAGTCTCCGTCCACGCCGTATCGTTGGGGGCCGTGATGCTGGTGGTGCTGATGCTGATCGCCGAGCGTCCGGCCGACCTGCTCGCCCTCGGACCGGCCCGGTGGGCTGCCACCGGGTACCTGGCCGTCATGGTCACCGCCGTGGCCTTCCTCCTCTGGTACCGCACGGTGGCCGCCGTGGGCGCCGGCCGGGCCGGGCTGCTGACCGGGGTCGCACCCCTGGCCGCGGCCGCCATCGGGGCCCTCTCCGGCGGCGGGATCCCGGGCCCGCCGGTCTGGCTCGGCCTGGTCGTGGTGGTCACCGGGCTGGCCCTCGGGCTGACCGTCGCGCCCGGCGCCCCGCGACGGGGGACCGCAAGGACCGGGCCCTCGTGCGCCCTTGAGGGCGCCCGGCCCGGTGGATCACAATCCGCAGATGCCGACGCCCCCGTACAGCAGCCCCCCGTACAGCAGTTGGATGCGCTACTTCTCCCCCACCGCCAACCACCGCAGGCTCGGCCTGGTATGCCTCGGCGTCGGGGTCCAGCAGGGCCTGCTGCCGGTGGTCGGACCCCGGGCCCTTGACCACCACGTCGCGGTGGTCGTCACCCGGGGGCGCGGCTGGTTCAGCCACGCCGGGCGTCCGCCGCAGCCGGTGACCGCGCCCGCCCTGCTGTGGCTGGTGCCCGGCGTGGAGCACCACTACGGCCCGGACCCGGAGACCGGCTGGGACGAGTGCTTCGTGGACTTCGCGGGCCGCAGCGTGGAGGCGTACACCGACCTCGGCTACGTGACTCCCGAGCGCCCGCTCGTGCCGCTGAGCGGGACGGAGGGCGTGCGGCACGTGATCGACGGGATCGTACGGACCGCACGGCGCGGCGGCCCGCTCCTGGAGGTGGAGGCGGCCGCGGCCGTGCACGGACTGCTCGTGGCGCTGCGCCACGCGCGTGCCGGGGTGTCCCGGAACGGCGACGCGGTGATGGACGCGCTGGCCCGGGACGCACTGCTGCCGATCTCGGTGGCCGAGCACGCGGCCCGGCTCGGGATACCCCTCCCCGAGCTGCGCGGGGCCGTCCGGCGCAGCACCGGGGAAGGGGTCAAGGAGTACCTCCTCGGGATCAGGCTCAGCCGAGCGAAGGAGCTGCTGGCCCGGACCGACCTGCCGGTCGCGGGGATCGCCCGGCGGGTCGGGTACGAGGATCCGGCGTATTTCAGCAGGCTGTTCAGCCGCCGGGTGGGCATGGCGCCCGTCCGCTTCCGCAGGCAGCAGTCGGTGCCGCAGGCTCAGGGCAGGTAGCCGATGGTGAGCTCCGCGACCGAGGTCCAGGGGTTGCCGGCCACCTCACTCGTGGCCCTGAGCCTGACGTAGCGGGCGGTCCTGGCGGTGAACGGGACGTCCTGGCGGGCGGTGGTGTTCGCGAAGGTGCCCGTTGCGGCGGCGGCCCCCCAGTTCACCCCGTCCGCGGACGTGAACACCTGGTAGTCGGCGATGCGGCCGTTGCTCTGCGTCTGCCGGGGCAGGCAGTGCAGCGCCGAGACGTTGTAGGCGGCGCCCAGATCCAGCGTGACCTCGTGCGGCATCGGCGCCGTGGCGGCGTACCACTCGGTGTGCCAGATGGTGGCGGGGTCGCCGTCCAGCACGTTGGCGGCGCGCCCGTTCTCGCCGGCGGTCTCCTGGCTGTCGACGCCCTGAACGCTCATCTGCGCCTGTGGTACGAGGAGTTCACCGCCATCGGCCGGCCCGAGGTCGTCGACGGCCAGGTCGTCGAGGATGAAGTCGGCCTCGTCGTGGGAGTCTTCGGCGGTGACCTTCCGGATGCCGATCCAGGCATCGGCCCCGGCGGTGAAGGTCTTGGTGAAGGTGGTGGCCGTCCGCGCCTGGTTCAGCGCGGCGGCCGTCTCGGTGGCGCCGGAGCCCGTGACGAAACGGTAGTCGCCGGAGAAGCCGTTCTCATAGGCGAAGGCGACCTTGTAGGTGTGGCCGGGCGTGAACCTGAGCGTCTGCGGGAGGGTGCGGTAGACCAGGCCCTGCCGTTCCTCGTGCGACTTGAGCGAGTTCTGCCCGGAGATCACGTCGTCGACCGGTTTGCCGTTCCAACCCGCCTGGGTGTACGGGGCGTTGCGCTGGGCGATGTGCGTGCGCGGGTCGGTGGCCGTGCCGCCGGCTCCGCCGAAGGCGAAGGGACCCCAGCCGGCGTCCCCGTTCTCGAAGTCCTCGGTGAACCAGTGGCCGGCGAGCGGGGTGCGGGCCGAGCGGACGACCCGTACGTCGTCCAGGCGGACCGTGCCGGGACCTGCGGCCGCGGACAGCTTGAGGGTGGCCGCGGACCGCCCGGCCGGCACGTCGAAGAGCACCTTCATCCGCTGCATCGTCGTGCCGTTCTTCTCGCTGCCGCCCAGGCTGTCGGTCAGCGTCGAGGAGTCGGCGTACACGGACGCGGAGGCGCCGCCCGCCGGGTCGACGGTGAGGGTGGTCGCGCGGCCGGCGGGGGTGGAGACCCAGACGGAGGCGGCGTAGGTGCCGGGGGTCAGGCCGGTGAGCTGCTGGGAGACGGCGGGGGCGGTCCCGGCGGCCAGGGTGAGCTCGTTCTGGCCCTGGGCGTTGCGCGTGACGGCGGCGCCCGTCCCGGTCACGGTCCAGGCCTTCAGGTCGCCCGCGTAGAAGGAGGGGTCCTTGACCGGGGTGCCCTCGCCCCACTGCGGGTCGGCCTGCGCGGGTGCGGCGCCGTTGGTCACGACGTAGGCGGTCTTCGCGGTGGCGTTGATCGTGACCTGGCCTCCGGTGACGGGGAGGTCGCCGACCGGCTGCCGCCCGGTGTCGGTCAGCCGGTACAGCCTGGGCGCGGTCCAGCCGGCCGGCAGGGTCCAGGTGGTGGAGCCGCCCTTGTCGTTCCAGTGGTAGAGCTTCCCGTCGCGCGGGAGCAGGTAGCTGCCGCCGGAGAGGACGGTGCGGCCGCCGGTGGTGATCTTCCGGGTGCCGCCGGCGGTGGTGGCCGTGGTCCCGCCCGCGAGGGTGACCGTGTCGGAGGTCCACTTCACGATCGGGGACTCCTGGAGGTACTTGGTCGGCAGGTTGACGGCGAAGGTGGTGTTCAGGAAGGCCGTGTAGTCCTTCTTGCCCTGCCAGCCCTCGTACGCGGTGAGTTCGGCGCCGCCGAGGAGCGGGTTCGCGGCGATCCAGTCGTCCTTCGCGTGATTGGCGATGAAGCGGGCGATGAAGCGGGCGATGGTGGAGTTGACGCCCTTGAGGTCGCTGCCGCCGTAGGCGAGGTCGGCGGCCCAGTGGTGCCAGAGGGACTGCTCGGTCAGGGTGTTGGGGAACTCGGTGGCGAGCTGGAAGCCGAGCCCGCCGATCTCGCGCTGGAGCTTGCGGGACACGTAACCGTCCCCGTACCAGACGTCCACGTACAGGAAGTCGAGCCCCGGCGCGGCCGCCTTGAGGTCCTTGAGGCGCCCCAGCCGCTCGCCGGACTGGCCGTCCTTGCGCGTGTCCACGTAGTACGACTGGTCGAGCCAGTCCCAGCCCGCTCCCCCGCTCTGGTGTGCCGGGTCGAAGGTGGCGGAGACCGGGTACTCCTCGGTGGCGTTGATGTGGACGCCGAAGTCGGCGTTGTAGGCGTGTCCTGCGGTGGTGAGGGCGTTGAGGCCGGCCGCTCCGCCCGCCTTGGAGCCGACGTTCTTGTAGTCCATGTGCGCGGAGTCGTGCCCCTCGGAGGCGTACCCCTTGAGGAGGACGAACTGGCCGAGGCCGTCCGTGGCGAGGCTGACGCGCTTGGTCTCGTCGAGGGTCTCGGCGAAGGGGTGGGTGGCCTGGGAGGCGAAGTTGAAGGGGATGCGCTGTACGACCCGGTCGGCGGTCCGCTGCCAGCCGGTGGGCGGGGTCCAGATGTCGCGGTAGGCGACGGCGGCGTCCTGCCAGTCGACGGCCCCGTCGCCGTTGCGGTCCCCGGTGATCGCGATCCGTGCGTACGGGAGCGGCTCGGTGTCGGTGTCGGCGGCGCCCGCGGCCCGGTAAAGCCAGGCTCCGCTCCACAGCCCGGCGCGGCGGTAGGCCCCCTTGTCGGTGACCCGCTTGCCGATCCGGCCGTTCTCCCGGGCGGTGCCTCCGGAGGGGGTGTCGTAGAGGGAGTTGGAGTCGATGGCGGCCGCCAGCCTGGCGGTGTTGGCGAGCCCGTACATCACCGTCGTCGCGGCGGCGTCGACGGGGGTGCTCGCGGTGACGGGGGTGAAGGTGTCCCCGGTGCCGGTCGTGGCGGTGTGCATGTTCGCGGTGGCCAGCGCGGCCCCGGGCTGGTCGCTGCGGACGCTGACGAGGGTGTGGTCGGGGATCGCGAGGCTGCGTACGCGCAGGGCGGCGGTGTCCTCGATCGCGGTGACCTTGAACTCCACGACCGAACCGGTCACCGAGAGGCGGGATCTGACGGTCACCCCGGAGAAGGCCAGCGCGTAGTCCACGGCGGAGGCCGAGGGCGTGGAGGTCACGGCGGGGGTGTAGGCGGTGCCGTTGACGACGATCGTGGAGAGGACGTCCTCGTTGCCGTACAGGACGTCCCCGGTGGCCCGCCGGGTGTAGGCGACGACCCGGGGGAAGCCGCCGTCCACGCTCACGGACAGCTCGGGCGAGCTGATCGTCACGGGGGACGCGGCGGCAGCCGCGGCGGCTCTGCCGGTGTCCTCGGCGGATGCCGCGGGCGCGGAGACGACCAGGGTGGCGAGGAGACCGGCGACCGCGGCTGCGGTCGGCCAGAGGGGGGTGCGCATCGGGCCTCCGGGAGTCGGTGCTTCCTGGGCGGAAGACCGCGCGGCACGGAGTCCCGCGGTCCGCTCACTGACCTGTCAGCTTGCGGACCGCGCCGACGCAGGCCCATGGACAAAGCAGAGCCCCGTCCTGGACTTACGGAAGTGAGGGGAGGGGATGAAGGGATGAAGTGATGGAGGGATGGAGGGGATCAGGAGGTGGCAGGGGTGATCACCACGGCCGTCCCGTACGCGCACACCTCGGTCCCGACGTCGGCGGCCTCGGTCACGTCGAAGCGCATCATCAGGACCGCGTTCCCGCCGCGGGCCTTGGTCGCTTCGATGAGCCGTTGCATGGCCTGGTTGCGGGTCTCCACCAGGGTCTTGGTCAGGCCCTTCAGCTCGCCGCCGATCATCGACTTGAGGCCCGCGCCGATCTGGCTGCCGAGGTGGCGGGAGCGGACGGTGAGGCCGAAGACCTCGCCGATGACCTGCTCGACCCGGTACCCGGGAACGTCGTTCGTCGTCACGACCATGACGCCGGTCTGCTGGGCCCCCGGGCCGCCGCTGTAATCTTCGATTCCCATGGCAACCACTCTCGCGGCGGGCGCGGGCCCACGCATCCGGAGGGGGCCCGTTCCGGCCACCGGCGACCGGCCGGCCGGGAGCCCTCCGGAGCCGAACCGGCGGCGCGCCGCGAGGATCAGGGCGACGCTCTCGTCGTGGGAGGCCGCCGCGCCGCGCAGGTTCGCGAAGGCGTTGCGGTATTCGTCCAGGGCCCGCGGCCTGGTCACGTGGTTCGCGCCGCTGATGTGCTCCACGTACGCCGGCTCGGCGTGCTCCCACGGCCGCGTTCCCGCAGCGGCGGTGCAGTACGCCTTCCTCCAGCAGGGCGGTCACCCGGGGCAGCGGGCGGTTCATCGGCCGCAGCCGGCGTTCGGCGCGCAGTTCGACGACCCGGTCGACCTCCACGCAGTCGGCCACGGGAGTCCCTCGATCGGGTGCCAGGACCGCGCGGCGTCCAGGTGGTCCATACCTGGAGCAGATGGCTGGTCATTGGGCATTTCGGGCTAACCAGCGGTGAGCCATCGGGGCCCTTCGACCCGCCCTCGCCATAGTCGACCGTGGCAGCCGCCCGGCTGCCGCCCCGGCCGGCGACTCACCGCGGCCGGGCGGACGTCTTCCCAGAGGAGCCTGCACATGCGGAAGCCCACCAGGACCGTCCTCGCCCTCGCCGCCGCAAGCCTGGTGCTCGGCGGGGTCGGCGCGGGCGCCGCCGCCGCGGACGAGGGTCCGATGGCCGACGGCCCCTCGCAGGAGCTGGTCGTCCTCGAGCCGGACGGCGACCAGGCCGGCACCTACGAGGGCCGGAAGTACTCCGTCGGCAAGGTCGTCTCGCGCGGACCTCTGAAGCTCCGCTCCAAGCCGACCAGCCGCTCGCACTCCGTGGGATACGTGAAGCCGGACCACAAGGTCGCCATCGTGTGCAAGGTGCGCGGCGAGAAGGTGGACGGCAACGACATCTGGTACCTCCTCCACGTCAAGGAGAAGGAGAAGGACGGCCGGCAGCCCGTGGCCCAGCCGGGAGTCTCGAAGGATGAGGCCCCGCAGAGCACGGAGAACGCGGCGGACGGGGCGGAGGCCAAGGACGGCAAGGACGGCAAGGACGGCAAGAAGGCCTGGATCACCGCCCGTTACGTGAAGAACCTCGACCACGTGAAGTGGTGCGACTGACCTTCCGGCCCGTGCACCGGGCGGCGGGTCCCGCCGCCGGTCAGCCCACCGGGCGTACGGTGCGCGGCCCGACGCACCGCGCACCGTGCGCCCGGACCCGCTCGCGCAGTTCCCGGTCCGCCGTGACCACGACGCAGCCGCGCTCCGCGTAGGCGGCCGCCAGCTCCACGATCCGGTCGTCGCCGCTCCCGGGCGCCGGGTCCACCCGTACTCCGGGCACGGACTCGACGCCCCGGGCCGCTCCCTCGACGACGAGGACGATCTCCTCGACCGGCCCGATGCCCACGATCTCCGCGCCCTGGGCCGGGTCCCGCTCCGCGAGGCGGTCGCGCAGCCGCTCGGCCGCGCCCCGCCGGTCCCGCCACCAGCCGTCCGGTACGGAGCCGACGACGTTCGCGCCGTCCACGATCAACACGCTCATCCTCCCAGTATGGGGAAGCCCGGCAGCCGTCCGCGCCAGGGCGTGTCCGCGAAGTCCCGCCCGACCCGCGACGCCCGGCACGCCCTAGAAGTCGCCGTAGTTGACCTGCCAGGTCGGCAGGCCCATCCGGCGCCAGACCGCCACCACCCGGTCCCGGTCGTCCAGGGAGACCCGCACCGCGTACCGGTGGCGCACGTGCGCGTCGAACAGCTCCGCCTTCACCACGTCGTCGCGGCGCGTGTCGCCGAGCGGCCGCATCCACAGCTCGTCGTAGGGCACCGCGTGCCGGCGCAGCCACGCCTCCGTCTGCGGCCGGTGCTCCTCGCCGCGCCCGGACAGCAGCACGATGGTGTCGCCGTCGGCGCGCCGGAAGGCGTCCAGCGCGTACCGCACCGGCTCGTTCAGCGCGTCGATCTCGCAGCGCGAGAAGTCGTACGGGCTGCGGTCGCCGGTGAGCGCGAGCGTGCCGTCGATGTCGCACATCACCGCGGAGGGCAGCGCCGGGTCGGCCACGTACGGCTCGACCACGGGCTGGTCGTTCAGCCACTCGGCGGTGAGCCGCCAGCCGCCCCTCTTGGCGCTCATGCGCTTGTCGTTCAGTATCCGGATGATCTCCTCGCCGACGGGCCGCTCCCGCGCGGCGTCCCGGCGCAGGCACTCCTCGACCGGTACGTCGGTGAAGTCGTGCACCACGAACGTCGCGCGCCCCGCCACCGCCGCCTTGAGCCGCTTGGGGATGTTCGAGGTCAGGTGCGTGTTGTCGACGACCACGTCGAAGCCGCCCTCGACGGCCGCGCGCACGGCCGCGTCCTGCACGGCCAGGACGGTCTGCTCGTGCCGGTACGAGCGGCCGCGCTCGGGGTCGGGCAGGTCCAGCATGGCCCGAAGGTCGTCAAGGTTGACGCGGCGCATCCGGCCCGCGGCCTCGGCCTGCAGGGCGCGTGCGGCCGTCGTCTTGCCCGAGGCCGGCAACCCGGTCATGACGTGGACGACGGGGCGGGCGGGGTCTTCGGACACTGGTCAGTTCTCCTCGTCGGTGGTGAAGGGGTCGGACGCCTCCGGCCGCACGTGCCGCCATACGGCGAGCTCGGTGGACCGGCCGTCCAGGCGCAGGAACATCGCGGGGCGGATCCAGCGGTCGGGCAGGGACTTCACGGCGCGCGCGAAGGCACCCCGGTCGCCCGCCAGGTGGGCGAGTTCCGCGTACGCCTCGTCGATCGCCCGCTCGCGCCGCGCCGCCGCGTCCTCGAGGCGGGCGACCACCTCGCGCACCCAGGTGTCGAACTCGTCGGGCACCTGCTGCAGCAGCGTCTCCAGCGGCTTGCCGCCCGAGGCCTCGATGTCGGCGGCGGCGCAGTTCAGGCCCTGCGCCAGTTCCCTGGCGGGCAGGCCGGCGAACCGCTCGACGCCGTGGGCGCGCCAGATGTCCCGCTCGGTGACTCCGGTGACCAGCTTGTGGAGGCGTACGTACTCGGACAGCTTGGCCTTCGCGCGCACGCCGGAGGCGAAGCGCAGTACGAAGCCCTCGGCGTCGGTGCCCGCGGCGTTCTCGCCTCCGGGCAGGGTGTTCGACTCGGCCAGCGCCAGCAGTTCGGCGAGCGGCATCGCGGGCCACACCGTGACGACGGACCCGATGCCCTGCCAGTGGCCTGCGGCCTCCGCGAGCGGGACCTCGGTGGTGTCCGGGCCGAACGCGGCGAGGAGCACCAGGTCCCGGCGGTCGCCGTAGTCGACGACGATACGGTTCTGCGGGTACAGGACCTCCGCGAGGTAGGTCACACCGGGCACGAGGGCCGAGGTGTCGCGGGCGTCGAGGTGGCGCTGGCCCCAGGTGGCCTGGGTGCTGATGAAGGATCCCTTGGACGCGACGCGCCAGCGTCCCGCGTAGTGGAAGACCACCGCGAGACTGCCGTCGACCTTGTCGTACACCTCGAACGGCTCGTCGGGCAGGGGCGCCGCGTACGGCCGGCCGGCCTCGTGCTCGCCGACGTTGAAGAACTTCGGCAGCGGCAGCGCGACGATCGCGCCGGTGGCGTCGTCGGCGACGAGTCCGCGGCAGCGCGTCGTCACCCGGTTCCATATCTGCTCGTACTGTGCCGTCCGCGTGTACGTGTAGATGGACAGCGGCAGTTCGGGGTGCGATTTGCGGGTGACGTGCCCGGCGGCGATGGCGGCCGCGAGCTCCTGCTGCGGCAGCAGGTCGTGCAGGGTCGGGTAGGCCTGGTTGTGGCCCATGGGTTCCTCCCGGTTCGAGATGGCTCATTCTCACGTGCGGGAGGGGCGGCCCGGTACCGAATTATCGCTGGTCCGGGGGGCTCTGGCCCAGCCGGTTGATGTCCTGGGGCCGCAGGATCCGGGTGCGGACACCGGCGTCGGGCGTGGCGACGGCGATCATCGCGCGGCCCAGGGCCTCGGTGGTGGTGACGAGGTTCGGCGCGATGCGGCGCAGCAGCGGGAAGAGCGGTGCGGTGACCACGTAGCCGGCCCGGTAGAGGAGGGTCTTGGAGGGCATGCCGCGGACGGGCTGCACCAGGCCGGGGCGGAACATGTAGGCCTGGAAGGGCAGCCGGAGCAGGTCGTTCTCGGTCTCCCCCTTGACGCGGGCCCACATGGTGCGGCTCTGCTCGGTGCTGTCGGTGCCCTCGCCGGAGACGTACGCGAAGGTCAGGCGCGGGTTGGCGGCGGCGAGCGGGCGGGCCGCGGCGAGGGTGAGGTCGTGGGTGACGCGGCGGTACTCCTGCTCCTTCATGCCGACGGCGGAGACGCCGAGGCAGAAGAAGCAGGCGTCGAAGGAGGCCAGGTCCAGGTCCGGGGCGCAGAGGTCGGACGGGTCGTCCTGGATGCGTTCGCGCAGCTTGGGGTGGGAGACGCCGAGCGGGGTGCGGCCGACGGAGAGCACGCCCGTGACGGACTCGTCGCGCAGGCATTCCCGCAGAACACCCCGCCCGATCATTCCGGTTCCGCCGAAGAGGATGACGTTCACGTGGGAAGCCCAGGCCTCAGTGCGAGATGCAGAGTTCATTGCCTTCGGGATCGGCGAGCGTGGTCCAGGTGTACGGGCCCTGGCTGCTGTCGTGGAGGTGCCGGGCGCCCTTGGCGATCAGCCGCTCGACGACCTCGCGCGGGTCGTCGGAGCCGGTGCGGACGTCCAGGTGGACGCGGTTCTTGACCGACTTGGGCTCGGGGACGAACTGGAAGAGGACCCGGGGTGCGCGCTCGAGCCCCTCGGGGTGGCGGATGGCGGCGCCGACCTTCCAGACGAGGGCTCCGCGGTGGGTGGTGGTGTCCTCTTCGCGGGCCTTGCCCTCGGCGACCATCCTGCGGATGAACTCCTCGTCGGTGGGCTCCACTTCCCAGCCGAGGGCCTCGGCCCACCAGTCGGCGAGGGGGTGCGGGTCGGCGGAGTCGATGGTCACCTGGAACGTGTATGCCATGGAGACGACCCTACTGAGGGCCACTGACAGTCGCCGCGGAAGGCGGACCGGGGGGACGGGTCGTTGCGTCGATGCCGCTCGTTCGGCGGGTACGGTTTGCGCCGTAAGTCCCTTTCGGAACGAGGTTGGCGCATGGAGTTCGGCCATGTGGGGCGGGTGGTCATCGCCGACGACGAACCGGTCGTCCGCCGGGGGCTGCGGACGTCCGTCGAGTCGACGGGGGAATTCCACGTGGTGGCCGAGGCCGGGGACGGGCCCGGGGCGGTGGAGGCCGTACGCACGCACCTGCCGGACGTCCTGCTGCTGGACCTCCGCATGCCGCGGATGAACGGCGCCGAGGTCACGGCGGCGCTGCGGGGACCGGAGCCGGAGCCGGATGCAGGTGCGGGTGCGGGTGCGGCGGAGGCGGCCGCGCACATCGTCCTCCTGACGGGCTCCGGACTCGACGCGGACGTGGAGCGGGCCCTGGCCCTCGGCGCGGACGCCTTCCTCCCCAAGGACACCCCGCGCGGGGAACTCCTCGCCGCCCTGCGCGCCGTACGGGACGGTGACGCCGTGCTGTCCCCGCAGGTGCTCCGGCAGGTCCTGGACGCCTCGCGGCCCCCGGCCGCGGCGGGGCGCGAGCAGGCGCGGGCGCGGCTGGGCGCCCTGCCGCCGCGGGAGGCCGGGGTACTGGGGCTGGTCGCCGAGGGGCTGTCGAACGGGGAGATCGGGGAGCGGCTGGGTGCGGCGCCGGACGCGGTGCAGCGCCTGGTCGGCCGGATGCTGGCCGAACTGGGCGCCGCGAACCGGGTACAGCTCGCGCTGCTGGCCCGCGCCGCCGGGTCCGGTGCGCCGGGCCCGGCCCGGTGACGGCCGGCGCCGCCCGGCGCGGGGTCCTGCACCGGCTGGCCGGGCTGCTCTTCCCGCCGGGGCCTCAGGGCGGGAGCGGGCCGCACGGGGTGCTGCCGACGCTGCTGGTCGCGCTGACCTTCGTGAGCGGGGTGGTCGACGCGGTGAGCTACCTCGGGCTCGACCACACCTTCGTCGCGAACATGACCGGCAATGTGGTGTTCCTCGGGTTCGCGCTCGCCGGGGACCGCCAGCTGTCGGCCACCGCCTCCCTGCTGGCGCTCGGCGCCTTCCTCGCCGGGGCGACCGCCGCCGGACGGCTGCGCCGCGGCCGGGAGCCGGCGCGGACGTTCGCACCGCTGGTGTCGGCGCAGGCGGTACTGGTGGCCGGGGCGCTCGCCCTGTCGGCGGGCGGGGCCGGGGCGCTGCCGGTCGTGGGACTGCTCGCGCTCGGCATGGGCCTGCAGAACGCCGTCGTGCACGGGCTGGGCGTGCCCGATCTGACCACCACCGTGGTCACCCGCACGCTGACGGGCCTGGCCGCCGACCCCTGGGACCGGGCCAGCGTACGCAGGGCGGTCTCGGTGGCGGTCCTGTTCTGCGGCGCCCTGGCGGGCGGGCTGCTGACGATCCACCACGGGGCGCGCTGGGCCCTGGCACTGGCGGTGGCCCTGCTCCTCGGGATCGTCCTGGCGGGCGCCCCGAGGGCGGCCGGGCCCCGCCGCCGTCCTCCGACGGGGGCGGGGCCGCGGTGATGCGGGCGGGGGCGGACCGGTCGGTGACCGGGGCGGGCGCTCAGCCTTCCCGGTGCAGCGCGTCGAGCAGTTCGTCGGCCCAGTCGGTGCTGTAGTCGTCCAGCCGCGGGAGGCCGCCCTCGTAGGGGGAGCCCGTCCACTGGAAGGTGGCGCCGGGGTTGTGCGAGGCGTAGCCGCCCTCGGCGAAGAGGTGCGGGCTGCCCTGGATCTGCGGCCCTTCGGCGGTCCGCCACTGCGCGTACACCTCGGCACGGCCGCTGCCGCGGGCCAGTGCCTCCGCCAGCGCCTTGGCGTCGACGTGCTCGCACTGCTCGGCGAGGTCGAGGATCACGGCGTGGACGCTGATGCACTTGCTGTCGGAGTAGAACGCCCGCCGCAGTGCCTCGTCCAGCTCGTCGCTGCCCCGCAGCCCGCCTATCTCGGGGTCCTTCGCGGCCTGGATGGCTTCGAGGGCCGGCAGGGTCGTCACCGGGTAGGTGTGCGCCGGACCGTCCCACATGCGCCAGCCGAGCTCGGGCAGCCGGGCGGCGATCGCCATGATCTCCGGGTCCACGATGAACTTGGGGGTGGGCTCGCGGTTGAACAGCTCCAGCGGGAAGGCCCGGTGGTCGATGAGGAGCGGCAGGGACCGGCGCCGGGCCGCGGCGCGCAGCGTCTGCAGGGAGAGGGTCGCCCAGGGGCAGCCGACGTCCGACCAGACGGTCACCGTCGGGGTGTCTGTTGTTGTCACCATGTCAGATTCTCCTCAGAGCTCGACGCGGACGTCGTATTCGGTCACCCAGGTGTTGAACTCGATGAGCCGCTCCAGCACGGCTCGGGCGCTCCAGGGGCCGCCGACGGCGTAGGAGCCGACCGGCCGGTCCAGCAGCTTGCGGATGTCCGCCTCCGAGACGAGCCGCAGCACCGGGGCGCCCTCGACGAGGATGCCTTCGACCTGCTCGCGCAGGGCGATCTCGTACCGGCGGTCCTGGGTGGAGGGGTACGGGTTCTTCTTGCGGTCGAGCACCGTGTCGGGCAGGACTCCGCGCATCGCCGCGCGCAGCAGGCTCTTCTCCCGGCCGTCGAAGCTCTTCATCGCCCACGGGGTGTTGTAGACGTACTCGACGAGGCGGTGGTCGGTGAAGGGGACGCGCACCTCCAGGCTGGCCGCCATGCTCATGCGGTCCTTGCGGTCCAGCAGGAAGTTCTCCCAGCGGGTGAGGTTGAGGTACGTCCGCTCGCGCATCCGCTCCTCGAAGCCCGTCTCGCCCTCCAGCCGGGGCACCTCCTCCAGGGCCTGGGCGTAGCGCCCCTTCACGTACTCGGTGAGCCCGAGCCTGTCCCACAGGCCGACGTCGCGCAGCGCGCCGATGCCGCCGAGCTTCTCGAAGGGGTGGTGCCAGGGGAAGCTGTCCAGCTCGACGGCCTCCTTGTCGTGGAACCAGGTGTAGCCGCCGAAGAGTTCGTCCGCCGCCTCGCCGGAGAGCGCCACGGTCATCCGCTGCTTCAGCGCGCGGCACAGGATGAGCAGCGAGTACTCCATGTCGCCGGTGGAGACCGGCAGGTCCTGGGCGCGCAGCACGGTGGCGCGCACCTCTGGGTCGAGGATGTCCTCGTTCTCGAGCTCGACGATGATGTGCTCGGCGCCGACGCGCTCGGCGACCTCGACCGCGAACGGGGTGTCCGGGTCGGCCCACTGCATGTTGGTCTCGAAGCGGTTGTCGTGGCCGGTGAAGTCCACGGAGAAGGCGCGCAGCGGCTGTTCGACGCCCTGCTTGGCGAGGGCCTTGGCGGCGAGCGCGGTCACCGCGCTGGAGTCGAGGCCTCCGGAGAGCAGCGTGCCGACCGTGACGTCCGCGACGAGCTGGCGCTCGACGATGTCCTCGAGCAGGTCGCGGACGGTGGCGATCGTCGTGTCGAGGTCGTCGGTGTGCGGGGTGGCCTTGAGCTGCCAGTACTTCGTGGTGCTCCGGCCCTCGCGGGTGAAGCGCACGGTCGTGGCGGGGACGACCTCGTGCATGCCGCGGAAGACGGCGTGCCCGGGGGTCTTGACGATGCTGAAGATCTCCTTCAGCCCCTCGGGGTCGACCACGGCCTCGACTTCGGGGTGGGCCAGGATCGCCTTCGCCTCGGAGCCGAAGAGCACGCCGTCGGCGGTCGGGTAGTAGTAGAGCGGCTTGACGCCCATCCGGTCGCGGACGAGGAGCAGTTCCTCGGTGCGCGGGTCCCAGATCACGAAGGCGTAGATGCCGTTGAGGCGCTCCGCGAAGTCGGCGCCCCACTCCAGGTAGGAGCGCAGGACGACCTCGGTGTCGCTGGAGGAGCGGAACTCGTGGCCGAGCGCGCGCAGTTCCTCGCGCAGCTCCTGGAAGTTGTAGACCTCGCCGGTGTAGGTGATGACCGGCTGCGTGTCGTCGTTCTCGGCGGCGGCCATGGGCTGCCGGCCGCCCTCCAGGTCGATGATCGCCAGGCGGCGGTGGCCGAGTATCGCGCGGGGCGAGGTCCACAGACCGCCCGCGTCCGGGCCGCGGCACTCCATGGTGCACGTCATGGCCGACGCGATGTCCGAGTGCGCCGTCAGATCGCGCTGAAAGCTGACCCATCCGGCAAGGCCGCACATAGGTGATCGGTTCCTCTCGGTGAAGGGGGAAGGACCAGGTGACCAGGTGACCTTGGCCGACTCCGCAGAGTGTCGTGCGGCCCGGACGCCGGGTCCAGCGGGCCCGGTTCAGTCCGTCAGGTGGTGGCGGCCTCGGAGGGCCGCGGGGGAAGGGCCCGGGCCCGGCGACCCGCCGACCTGACACAGGGCTCCGCAGCCGGTTGCCGCGGCCCGTGCGCGGAAGCACATTCCATGGAGTGACACCCACGCCTCTCGACATCGATTCCCCGGCCGCACGGCATCCCGTACGCGCGCCCGGGCGCCCGCCTTCCCTCCTGGTGACCGCGGTCTACGAGTTCGCGCTCACCACCGGCATGCTGTTCACCGTGGTCACCGCCGCCCGCTGGATGGCGGGACCCGGCTCCCCGCTCTCCGGCCTGGTGCCGGGCCCGCGCGGCCAACTGGTGGTGATGGGGCTGCTGGTGGGCTCGGTCGTCACCGCCGTGCTCGGGCCGTCCATGCGCCGGGAGACCGCCGGCCATCTCAATCCGGCGGTCAGCATCGGCCTGTGGCTGCTGCGCGTCTTCCCCGGCAAGGCGGTGCTGCCCTTCGTCGTGGCGCAGCTGGCCGGCTCCGTGTGCGGGGTCGCGCTGGCACGGCTGGTGTGGGGCGGCGCGGCCGCCGCGATCGGCGACGCCGCGCTGGCCCCCGGGCCCGGCTGGGGCGCCGGACCCGTGTTCGTGGCCGAGGCGGGGGCCATGGCCGTGATGATGCTGATCGTGGCCGGGTCCGGGACCCGCCCGGCGCTGCTGCGCCTGCTGCCGCCCGTCATGGGCGCCTGCGTCGCGGCGGTCATCGTCTTCCTCGGGCCGTACTCCGGCGGTGGCGGGAACCCCGCGCGGCAGTTCGGGCCGGCCCTGGTCTCCGGTACGACCGGCCTGCTGTGGGTCTATCTGCTCGCTCCCGTCGCCGGATCGATCCTGGCGGGGGCGGTGGCGGCGCTGGTGCGCCGGCGCCGCTGAACCCGCAGGGGCGCCACCGCCGTGACCCCTGGGGCGGTCACCGGTACCGGACCGGTGGCCGCCCCTGCGCGTGCCCTCGCGGGCCGGGCCCGCCGGGGGCGGGCCCGGCCGCCTCAGCCGAAGTCCGACCCGTGGAGCCAGGCGACCTCGTCGTACATCTCCTCGGCCGACAGGGAGGTCAGCAGCGCGTTGCGCTCGCGCGCCAGCTCGCCCGCCGGGTGGTAGAGCCGGCGGCCGATCTCACGGGCGACCAGCTGGGTCCGGGCCGTGCGCTCGCGGCGCGCCGCGCTGTACTTCTCCAGCCGCTGGACGACGGTGTCCTCGCAGCAGTCCAGCGACTCGGCGAGGACCACCGCGTCCTCCAGCGCCTGGCAGGCGCCCTGGGCCGCGTACTGCAGCATCGGGTGCGCCGCGTCGCCGAGCAGTGCCACGCGGCCGTCGGTCCACACGTCGACCGGATCGCGGTCGCACAGCACCCATGACTTCCAGTCCCGGCCGAGCTCCAGCAGCCGCCGCGCCGTCTCGCCCAGCTCGGGGAACTTGGCGAGCACGTCCGCGCGCTCGGCCGGCCGGCCGACGACGGCCACCTGTGTGCCGTCGTCCCGGGTCGCGGCCAGGTTCAGGAAGGCGCCGCCGCCGATCGGATAGTGGACGAAGTGCCACTTGGGGCCCGCCCACAGGGTCACGGTGTTCCACCGCAGCTCCTCGGGAACCTGCTCCACCGGGACCACCGTGCGGTAGATCGTGTGCCCGGAGACCCTCGGGTCCCCGTCGCCGACCAGCTGGCGCCGTACCGCCGAGCGGATGCCGTCGGCCCCGATCAGCGCCGCTCCGGTGAGCCGCTCTCCGTCGGCCAGTACGGCGGTCACCTCGGCCGAGCCCTGGCCGCGCTGCTCGTACCCCACCACCGATCTGCCGCCGCGCAGCTCGATCCGCGGGTGTCTGCGGCAGGCTTCGAGCAGCGGCTCGTACACGTCGCAGCGCTGCACGACCGCGTACGGATTGCCGAAGCGGGTGCGGTAGTCGCAGGTCAGCGGCATCGAGGCGATCGGCTCGTCCGTGGTGCCGTCCATGAGCCGCAGTTCGTCGATGTAGACCGCCCGGTCGCGGACCTGTGCGCCCACGCCGAGCAGGTCGAGCGCGTGGAAGGCGTTGGGGCCGAGCTGGATGCCCGCGCCGAGTTCGGTGAACGCCTCCCTGCGCTCCAGAACGGTCACCCGGTGGCCGCGTCCCGCGAGCCCGAGCGCCGCGGCGAGTCCGCCGATGCCTCCGCCGGCGATGAGTATGTTCGCCATCTGTGGTTCACATCCCTTGTGTTGTCGTGTGTTCGAGGAAGAGCCGGCGGAGTGTGCCGGGGCTGGGGGGCCGGGCGGGGCCGGGGCGATCCGGTCGTCGGCGGGGCCGGGAGATCGGGGCGCCGTCGGGCCGCCGTGGATCGTGACGGGGCGTCGGCGTGCCGGGGTCCGGGCCCGGCGCGGTGGCGGCGCGCCGCGTCACCGCTGCTGCCGCGGGGAGGTGCGAGGTGGTGGAGGGTCCCGGTGCGTTCGTCGGCTCCGCCGCCGGGTGCCCGGCGGACGCTGCCCTGACGGTGCGTGCGCCGCCCGGCCCGCGCAGGGCTGCGGGAAGCGCGCGGCGGTCCCCGCGTCGCCGCGCCGCACGCGAGTGGCCGGCGCGACAGCCGACGCCGTCAGGCCCGGCCACTGACCCGGAAGAGCGGGCACGCGGCCGGCGTCGGGCTCATGGCCCTCGGTGGGGTCCTCACGGTTCTGGTCAGGGCTCCTCGGCTGAAGTACGGAACGGGGGAAGCTCGCGCGGCCACCCTGCAATGAGCCGCGCGGGCGTGCGCAGGGCGCCGGGAGCACTTCGTCAGGTGCCGCGGACGGCGTCACGAAGCCGTCAGGTGTGCGGCCCGTCAGGGGCCGGGGGTGCGCCGGCCGGGGTGGGTGGCGAGGAGTGCGACGAAGGTCAGCAGCCAGGCGCCCACCGCGATCCACAGGAGCACCTCGCCCAGCGGGCGCAGCCAGCCCACCCCGGTGGGGGCGGCCGCCGAGAGGCAGGCGGTGGCCGTCATCCCGAGGGGGAAGACGGTGGCCCAGCGCCGGATGTCGTAGTGCGGCCGCCACTGGCGCAGCTCCGCGGCGAGCAGGAGCGCGTACCAGCCGAGGGACAGGGCGAGCGTCGCGAGCGTGGCGATGCGCAGCGCCGTGTGCGCCGCACCGGTCCACACGGGTGACGCCGTGAGCTTCGATCCGGCCAGTGCCGAGATGGCGAGCGCGCCGCCCGCCACCCAGTGGTCGCCCGCTCCCCGCAGCACCTCGCGGAAGTCGAAGCGTACGAGGGCCACCGTGTACAGCAGCAGTCCGAGGCAGAACGCGCCGAGCGCCGCCCGGGCGAGCCAGTCGCGGTGGAGCGCGGCGGCCAGGGTCGCCGCCAGGACGGCGAGCCCCTGGGTGGCGACGCAGACGAGGAACGCGGCGCCGGGCATCCGCCGTTTCCAGTGCCGTACGACGGCGATCAGCAGCCCGGGCCAGAGGACGGCCGCCAGCGCCAGCAGGGCGGCGGCGAGGCCCTGCCACCCCAGCAGGGAGATCCGGGTGCCGAGCACGGTCGTGGCGGCGACGGCCGTCAGGGCGGCCGGGGTGTCGGCCTCGGCCTCGAAGCGGCCCCGGTCGGCCACGAGCCGGGTGGTGAAATCGGCGGCGAGCACGAGCCACAGCACGGCGGAGAGGACCAGCGCGGCCAGGGACAGCGCGTCGAACCCGGTCAGGTGCAGGCCGACGGAGAGGATGCCGGCGGCCATGACGGCGGCGCCCGCGGCCGGGGGGAGCCCCGTCCACCACCGGCGGCCGGGCAGGGGGAACACCTGCTTCACCCTGCCAGCGGACACCGTGCGGCCGCGGCCCGCGAGCGTGGTGGGCCACCCGGCCCAAGGCGGGTGCACGGTGCCCGTGCCTTGACTTCCCGAGGGCGCTGCCCGACCCTCTGCGCCCATGGGACAGCTCGAGGGCAAGGTCGCGGTGATCACGGGCGGGTCCGCCGGCATCGGACTGGCGACGGCGCACCGGTTCGTACGGGAGGGCGCCCGGGTGTTCGTCACGGGGCGCCGCGAGGCGGAACTCGCCACGGCCGTGCAGGAGTTGGGGAGCAGTGCGGTGGGGGTGCCGGGTGATGTCACCCGGTCGGCGGACCTGGAGCGGCTGTACGCGGCGGTCGCGGCCGAAGGCAGGCCGATCGACGTCCTGGTGACCAACGCGGGCGGCGGAAGGGCCGGCGGCGTCGCCGAGTTCACCGAGGAGCAGTTCGACATCGTCTCGGACCTGAACTTCCGCGCGACCTTCTTCACCGTGCAGCGGGCGCTGCCGCTGTTCGGGGAGCGCGGTTCGGTCATCCTGGTCGGTTCGATCGCGGGCTCGTCGGGCTCCACCCGCTTCGGCGTCTACGGCGCCACGAAGGCGGCCGTCCGGTCGATGGCGCGCAGCATGGCGCTGGAGCTGGCGGGGCGCGGGATCCGGGTGAACGCGCTCAGCCCGGGCCCGATCGACACCCCCGCGCTGTCACGGGCGCCCGCCGCGATCCTGGAGGAGGTCACCTCCGGGGTCCCGCTGGGCCGGACCGGGCGCCCGGAGGAAGTGGCCGCGGCGGCGCTGTTCCTCGCCTCGGAGGAGAGCAGCTACGTCACGGGCATCGAACTGTTCGTGGACGGCGGGGCGGCCCAGGTCTGACCGGCGCCCGTACCGGCCCACGCCCTAGGCTCGGGGCATGCGCATCGTCTCCCTGCTTCCCGCCGCCACCGACATCGTGGCCGAGCTCGGTCTCGCCGCGGATCTGGTGGGCCGTACGCACGAGTGCGACTGGCCGCCGGACGCCGTGGCCGGGGTGCCGGTGGTGACCGCCGCCGAGTTCTCCTCGGACGCGCTGAGCAGCCGGGAGATCTCGGAGGCGGTCGGCGGGGCCGCGCACAGCGGGTCCTCCCTCTACACGCTCGACGCCGGGGCGCTCGGCGTCCTCGCGCCCGACGTGATCCTGACCCAGGACCTCTGCGACGTCTGCGCGGTCTCGTACGCGGGGGTGAGCCGGGCGGTGCGCGTACTGGACGGCGGGCCCCGCGTGCTCAGCCTCGAACCGCGCACCCTGGGCGACGTACTGGACTGCCTGGTCACCGTGGGCGGGCTGCTGGGCGTACGGGAGGCCGCGGCGGAGCGCCGGGCCGCGCTCGCCGCCCGGCTGGAGGCCGTACGGGCCCGGACGGCGGGCCGGACGCGGCCGCGGGTGGTCGCCGTCGAGTGGCTGGATCCGCTCTGGCCGGCCGGGCACTGGGTGCCGGAGCAGATCGCGGCCGCGGGCGGCGAGGCGCTGATCGCCGCGCCGGGCGAACACACGCGGCCGATGGACTGGGAGGCGGTCCGGGCGGCCCGCCCGGACGTACTGCTCCTGCTGCCCTGCGGGTTCAGCCCGGAGCGCACCGTACGGGAGCGGGAGCTGCTGACCTCCCTGCCGGGCTGGGCGGAGCTGCCCGCGGTGCGGGCCGGGGAGGTGTGGGTGCTGGACGGGCCGGCGTACTTCAACCGGCCGGGTCCGCGGGTCGTGCGCGGGGCGGAGGTCTTGGCGCACGTCCTGCACGGGGTCGCGGTGGGCGCTCCGGTGACCGCGGCGGAGGCGTTCCGGCTCGGCGACGGGGTGTGATCAGGGCGTTCCGGGGGCCGGGCGGGCCGTGGTGAGCGTGAACATGGCGCCCTCGGGATCGCGGAGGTTGACCCAGCGGTCGGTGGCGCTCGACATGATCGTCGACAGCGTCGCACCGCCGGAGGCCGCGGCCGCCTCGATGGCCTCGTCGAGGTCCGGGACCCGGAAGTAGACGTGCCAGCGGGGTCTGGACTCCGGCGCGTGCGCCGAGGCCTCGGTGATCCCGCCGTTCAGGCGGGCGACGGGTTCGCCCGCCTGTCGCAGGACGACCTGGTCGTCCTCGTACGAGACCTCGCAGCACCCGGGGCGGCCGGTGGCCCACTCCAGCACCCCGCCGTAGAAGATCGCCGCCTCGAAGGCGTCCCTGGTGCGCAGCTCCAGCCAGGCGGGCGCCGGACCGCGGCCCACGCGCCAGTCGGCGGACACGCCGCCCGCCCAGATCCCGAAGACCGCGCCGTCCCGGTCGGCGACCAGCGCACCGCGGCCGCCGGAGGGGAAGGAGACCGGGCCGACCGCGACGGTGCCGCTGCGCTCGCGGATCCGGTCCGCGGCCTCGTCGGCGTCGTCGACGGCGAAGTACGGGGTCCATGCCGCGGCGACCGGCAGGTCCGCCGTCAGCGTGCCGATCCCGGCCACCGGCACCCCGTCCAGGTGGGCGACGGTCCAGCCCTCGCCAAGCCGGGCGGGCCGGAACTTCCAGCCGAGGACCGCGCCGTAGAACTGCTGGGTTCCCTGGAGATCGCGGGCCATCAGGCTGACCCAGCACGGCGCGCCGAAGACCTCCCTCGTAGAAATCTCCACCGCACGCTCCGTCCCTCGTCCAGCCCAGCCCATCGTCCCCGCGGGGCCGTCGGCCCGCACGTCGGCCCGTTGGACCGGAATCTCCGTCCCGGCCCGCACGTCGGCCGCCCGCCCTGCTCAGCGGCCGCTCCCGGCGCCCTGCCCCGCGATCAGATCGGTGAGGGCGGCCATCCCGCCGTCCGCGAGGGCCCGGCGCTGCCGGTCCGCGGGGGTGCCCTCTTGGAGCAGCCGGTGCAGCAGGGCGCCGACCTCGCGCTGGTCCCCGGCCTCCTCCAGGGCGGGCGTGATGTGCCGCATCAGCAGCCACAGCACGTCGCCCGCGCTGCGCCGGGAGCCCAGCGGGTCCATGAGCACGCCGTCCAGGCCGTGCCGGGCCGCGTGCCACACGGCCGCCTGGAGCAGCTCGGGCGGGCAGCTGACGCACGGGACTCCCGCCTTCTCCTCGGCGATCGCGGTGCTGACCAGTGCGCGGACGATCCCGGTGAGCAGCACCGCGTCGGTGGCGTCCAGCTGTACGTCGAGGCAGCGCACCTCCAGCGTGGGGTAGCGCTCGGACAGTCTGGCCTGCCAGTAGAGCTGGCCCCGGTCGGCGATCAGGCCCGTCTCCACCAGCGCGTCGGCGCGCTCCTCGTAGTCCGCGAGCGTACGGAAGGACGGCGGCGGGCCGCTGACCGGCCAGCGGCCGAAGACGATCGTGCGCCAGCTGGCGAATCCCGTGTCGCGCCCGTCCCACAGCGGCGAGTTCGCCGACATGGCCAGCAGGGTCGGCAGCCAGACGCGCAGCCGGTTGAGGACCGCGACGCCCATCTCCCGGTCGGGCACCCCGACGTGCACGTGCATGCCGTTGATCAGCTGCTCGTCGACGAGGCGGCGCGCCTCCTCCTGCATCCGGAGGTAGCGGGGCTTGCGGGTGACCGGTACCGGCACCGCGTCCCGCAGCGGGGCGGTGGCGGAGGCGGCGAGGAGGCAGCCGTGCTCTTCGGCGGCGGAACCGACCGCGTGCCGCAGCCGCAGCAGGTGGCCGGCGACCTCCTCCAGGTCCGTGCAGACGGGTGTGGCGACCTCGATCTGGGCCTGGAGCAGCTCGTTCTGCACCTCCCCGGCGTCCACGAACGGCCCGAGCCCGGCCGCGACCCGCACCTCCTCCGCCCGGGACACGGGCAGATGGGTGACCGGATCCAGCAGTACGTACTCCTCCTCGACCCCGACCGTGATCATGTCGCGTCGGACTCCTGCCTCGAGTTCTGAAGTCCCGGCCCCGACGGCGGGCCTCCGCCCTCGGTCTCCGGGGTCCTGCGCCTGCCCGGCGGGGAGCCGCCTCATGCAGGGTCGGTGGTCCCGCTCCGGGCGGGGCATTCGGCGCTTCCTTCGGGCGAATCCGGCTCCGGGTCCGTGGGCTGCCGAGTCCAGCGTGGCAGTTCACAGGGAAACGCACCATCGGGCCACCGGCAGAGGCGGTACATGACCAGGAGATCCGCAGGACGGCCGGCGTCCCGGCCGGACGGGGCGCGTACGGGGGCCCCGCGCTCCCGGGTGGCCGTCCGGCGCGCCCGGGCCCGTGGCCGCCGGCCGGGCGGGCGGCCGGTCGACCGGCCGTACGCGTCCGTGTCCCCCCTGCTGCGGACGGCCGCGGCGTACGGCTGGCGGCTGCTGGTGGTCGGCGCGGTCGTGTACACGGTGTTCATGGTGCTGGGACGGTTCCACGAGCTCGCCGTGGCCGTCTTCCTCGGCCTGGTCGGCACCGCGCTGCTGCGCCCGGTGGCCGACCTCCTGGACCGCTGGATCCCCCGCTCCCTCGCCGTGGCCTGCTCGATCCTCGGCAGCTTCGTGCTGGCGCTGGGGGCGCTCGCCTTCGTCGGGGAGACGGTCGCCGCGGGGTGGGATTCGCTGGTGGCGGAGTTCCGGGCGGGCCTGGACCGGTTGGAGCCCTTGCTGGAGCGCCCGCCGCTGCGGCTGAGCCCGCATGCGCTGAGCGATCTGCGGGACCGGATCGGCGACTACCTGTCCAGCCATCGCACGAGCCTGCTCAGCACGGCCGTGAGCGGTGCCGGGCGGCTGGTGCAGGCCCTGACCGTGGTGGCGCTGTCGGTGTTCTGCTCGGTCTTCTTCATCTACTCCGGCGACCGGCAGTGGCGCTGGGTGTGCTCCCAGTTCCCGAAAGGGGCCCAGCAGCGCATCTCGGTCGCGGGGCGGGCCGCGTGGCGGACGTTCACCGGGTACACCCACGGGATCGTGCTGGTGGCGGTGACCAACGCCGTCCTCGTGGGGGTGGCGCTCCACCTCCTGGGCGTTCCGCTGGCGGTGCCGCTCGCGCTGCTGGAGTTCTTCGCCGCGTTCGTCCCGCTGATCGGCTCCCCCGTCGCCCTCGCGGTGGCGGTGGTGGTGGCGCTGGCGGCCAAGGGGCCGCTGGTCGCCGCGCTCGTGGTCGCCCTGATCGTGCTCATCGGGCAGATCGAGGGGCATGTGCTGCACCCGATGCTGATGAGCTGGGCGGTGCGGCTGCACCCGGTGGTCGTGGCCCTGTCGGTGGTCGCGGGTGCCATCGCCGCGGGCGTGCTGGGCGCGGTGGTCGCCGTACCGCTGGTCTCGGTGTTCTGGGCGGTCCGGCAGTCGTTGCGGTCCCCGGACGCAGGGCTCTGAGCTGTGCTTCCCCACATGAGCGGCATCAGTCCGCCAGGAGGGGGTATATCTACCGAGGACAGCTCACGAGACGGCCGTGCCGCATCCGAGTCGGCGCGACCATCCGTCGGAGGAGCCGAGATGTCGTACACGGACGTCACCGAAAGCATTCCGCAGGACACGCTGAGTGTGAGCACCGGCGAGGCCCGAGCGCTGTCGGGGGCCCTTTTCCACCGGCTGCGGCGCCTGGAAGAGGGCGGCCCGGCGTACTCGTACGTGCGCAACACCCTGGTCGAGCTCAATCTCAGCCTGGTGAAGTACGCCGCCCGCCGGTTCCGCGGCCGCAGCGAGCCGATGGAGGACATCGTCCAGGTCGGGACGATCGGCCTGATCAAGGCGATCAACCGGTTCGACCCGGACCGGGGCGTGGAGTTCACGACCTTCGCGATGCCGACCATCGTCGGCGAGATCAAGCGGTTCTTCCGCGACACCAGCTGGGCCGTCAAGGTGCCCCGGCGGCTGCAGGAGCTGCGGATCGACGCCGCGAAGGCGCACGACACGCTGGAGCAGGACCTGGGCCGCGAGCCCACGGACGCCGAGCTGGCGGGGCGGCTGCACGTCACGCCCGAGGAGCTCGTGGAGGGGCAGAAGGCGGCGCACGCGTACTCCGCGCGCTCCCTGGACGCACCGGCGCAGGATGACGGCGACCACAGCGCGTACGCCGACCGGCCCTCGCTCGGCGCGGAGGAGACCGCGTACGACACGATCGAGTGCCTGGAGTCGCTGAAGCCGCTCCTGGCCGAGTTGCCCGAGCGGGAGCGCACGCTGCTCTCGCTGCGCTTCGGCGGCGGGCTGACGCAGTCCGAGATCGGCGAACGGCTGGGGCTCTCGCAGATGCACGTCTCGCGGCTGCTCAACCGGACGCTGACCGCCCTGCGGACCAGCCTCCTGGAGGATCCGCCGGAGGAGTCCGCGCGCGCGTGAGCGGCAGCCGTACTCCGCCCGGATCCGGCCGCCGGCGGGCGACGGGGGTGCTCGGGGCTCCCGTCGCCGACCTCCCCTCGAACGCAGTGATCCCAGTCGCGGACAGGCAGTGGCGAGGCTGGATTTCCGCCGTTCCCGAGAGACAGGGGAACTCGTCCCGTCGAGCGGGGAATCCGGGTGGGTAAGGGGCCGCGGGGAAACGGGGCTCAGGACACCGGTGCGGGATCGCTCCCCTTCGCGGTTCGGGGTCCGACCGGCGCCGGGCCGGACACCTCCGCGGCCTCCGCGGCCTCGGCGGCCTCCATGACCTCCAACCGCCGCAGTCCGGTGCGCCGCTGGACCACGGAGACCCCCGCGACGGCCGCTCCCAGCACCAGCCAGCCTGCCGGCCCGGCCGCCATCACCACACCCGTCAGCAGCATCGGCCCGGCCGACTTCTGAATGGACTGGGACATGCCCGCCACCCCCAGGTACGAGGCCCTCGCGTCCCGGGGCGCGAGGGAGACGGCCAGCTCCCAGGAGCTCACCGAGCGCAGCAGCTCCGCGGCCGTGACCAGCACGGCGGCGGCCAGCAGGGCGATCGAGGCGGCCCAGGCCCCGTGTTCGGGGGTGAGGGCCAGCAGCACGCAGCAGCCGAACAGGGCCAGCCCGTACAGCCGGGCGGCGCCGGCGGCCTCGCGCGGCCGCCGGACCCTCGCCGACACAGCCATCTGGAGGGCCACGACGAGCACGGTGTTGACGATGAGGAAGGCCGGGACCACGGCGTGCGGGGCGTCGGTGTGCTCGATCAGCCACAGCGGCAGCCCGACCCCCAGGATCGAGTCGTCCAGGCAGAGCGGGATGTCCAGGAGGACGAACCGGAGGTAGCCGCGGTCCCGCCAGGGGTTCGCCCCCGGCCGCCCCGCCCCGGGCGCGACAGCGGTCTCGGCGACCGCCTCCCCGCGGCCGTGCCGCTGCTCCCTGGTCCGCCACACCAGCGCCGCGGCCAGGACGAACGACAGGGCGTTGCCCAGGATCAGGACCTGGTACGCCTCGCGCGTGCCCGCGGCGAGGCCGATGGCGGCGAGGCCCGCGCCGAGCGCGTACCCGGCGTTGGCCACGCTGCGCGACAGCGCCTGGTACGTGCCGCGCCGCTCGCCCGCCGCCCGGGTGGCGAAGAGCATCTCCAGCATCTTGGCCGCCCGGTCGCCGAGCGAGGTGACGGCGACCACGAGCAGCAGGACCTCGAAGCGGGTGAACACGAGCAGCGCACAGATCGTGCCCAGGCGCAGCAGGTGGCAGCCGATCAGCAGGGCACGGGCGGGGAAGCGGGCGGCCAGGTGGCCCGCCAGCGGCGAGCCGGCGACGCCCGCGACACCGGCGGCGCCGAGCAGCAGGCCCACCTGCCGCCCGTCCAGCCCGGCCACGAAGGTGAAGTACAGGACGCAGGACGCGCCCCACACCCCCGTACCGGTGCGGTCGAGCAGCTGGGCGAAGAGCATGATCCGGGCGTCCCGGCCACCGGGCGGCCGGCGCAACTGCGCCAGGAGCCCGGTCCCGCCCTCCCCCGGCCCCCGCTCCCCGCAGCCCTTCCGCTTCCCCGCCCCGCGCCGCCAGATCATTCCGGGCCCTCCGCATCCCCCGTCAAAAGTATCTCGATGTCGAGATACCTCGCGGTAGCCTGCCGGAATTTAATCTTGACGTCAAGATAAATCCGAGGACATCCGTCCCGCCCGCCGTCGGCGCCCGCCACCGCGGCGATAGGCTGGGCGCACGGACGAGGGGAGCAGTCGTGACCGACCGCAAGCCACCGGGCGTCAGCTTCGAGTCATGGGTGGACCGTCAGATCAGGGAGGCCGCCGAGCGCGGCGAGTTCGAGCGGCTCCCGGGCTACGGCAAGCCCCTGGCATCGCTCGACGCCCCGTACGACGAGCTGTGGTGGATCAAGGGCAAGATGCACCGCGAGGGATTCGCCGCCCTGCCGCCCGCGCTCGCCCTGCGCAAGGAGGCCGAGGACGCGCTGGAGGCGGTGCGCGCGGCCCGGTCCGAGCGCGAGGCCCGGGCCGTCCTCACCGAGATCAACGAGAAGATCCGCGCCGCGCTGCGCAGGCCGCCGCCGGGCCCGCCCCTGCGCCTCACCGCATTCGACGTCGATGCAGTCCTCGCCACCTGGCGCGAGGGCCGGACCGGCTGACGGCGCGCCCGGGCCCGGTCGTGACGGCTCTCCCGGCCGCGGACCACGGACAGTGCTACAAATGGTTCGTGACCCATCCTTGCAACCCGTGCCGGGGACGTCGGTGCGGTCACTGAGCCAAAAGCGCCCGCGGAGCGTCGCCCGACAGGTATTCGTCCTTCAGGTGGCGATCGTGGTGCTGCTCGCCGCCGGTGCGGTGCTGGCCCTCGTACTCCAGTCCCGGCACGACGTGGACCGGGAGGCCCGGACCCGCTCGGTGGCGGTCGCGCAGACCTTCGCCCATTCGCTCGGGCTGCGCCAGGCCCTCCTGACCCCCGACCCCTCCGCGATCCTCCAGCCGCTCACCGAGGTGACGCGCAAGGACGCCGGGGTGGACTTCATCGTCGTGATGAACGACCAGGGGGTCCGCTACACCCATCCGCTCCCCGACCGCATCGGCAAACAGTTCGTGGGCACCATCGCGCCCTCACTGGCCGGCGAGGTGTACACCGAGAGCGTGAAGGGACCCCTGGGTCAGGAGATCCAGGCCGTGGTGCCCGTCTTCGCCGACCCCTACAAGGACGGCGGCAAGGTCGTGGCGCTGGTGTCGGCCGGCCTCACGGTGAAGAACGTCACCGGCGTGTTCCAGCGGCAGCTGCCCCTCATCCTCGGCACCAGCGCGATCGGGATCGCCCTCGCCACCGCCGGCGCGGCGCTGATCAGCCGGCGCCTGCGCCGCCAGACCCGCGGGCTCGGCCCCCTCGAGATGACCCGCATGTACGAACACCACGACGCGGTGCTCCACTCCGTGCGCGAGGGGGTGCTGATCACCGACGGCGGCGGCCGGCTCCTCCTCGCCAACGACGAGGCGAAACGTCTGCTCAGGCTCCCGCCCGACGCCGAGGGGCAGCACATCCGGGAGCTGTCGGGGCTCGACCCGCAGATGGCCGACCTCCTGCTGTCCGGCCGGGAGACCACCGACGAGGTGCACGAGGCCGGGGACCGGCTGCTGGTCGTCAACCAGCGTGCGACCCGCCCCCGCGGCAGGCCCGAGGGCACGGCGGTCACCATCCGGGACACGACCGAGATGCAGGTGCTCAGCACCCGCGCCGAGGCCGCCCGCAAACGGCTCAGGCTGCTGTACGACGCGGGCGTCGGAGTCGGCACCACCCTGGACGTGCAGCAGACGGCCCAGGAGCTCGCGGACGTGGCCGTGCCGCGCTTCGCGGACTTCGTCACCGTCGACCTGGCGGAGCCCGTCCTGCTCGGCGACGAGCCCACCGCCGTCAAGTCCGACCTGCGGCGCACCGGGATCAGCGGGATCCGGGACGACGTCCCGCTCTACCCCCGCGGCCGGCTGATCGACTTCCTGCCCTCCACCCCGCAGGCGCGCGGACTCAGCAGCGGCCACGCGGAGCTCGTGACCGACCTGGCCGACGCCCCGGGCTGGCACGCCCAGGACCCGCCGCGGGCCAAGGCCATCGTCGACTACGGCGTCCACTCCCTGATCACGGTCCCGCTCAAGGCCCGCGGCGCCGCCCTCGGCGTGGTCAACTTCTGGCGCTCGGAGAAGGAGCCCTTCGACGAGGAGGACCTGACGGTGGCGGAGGAGCTCGTCGCCCGCGCCGGCGTCAGCATCGACAACGCGCGCCGGTACACGCGCGAGCACGCCCTGGCCGTGACCCTCCAGCGCAGCCTGCTGCCGCGCGACCTGCCCGAGCAGAGCGCCGTGGAGGTGGCGCACTACTACCTGCCCGCGCAGTCGGGGGTGGGCGGCGACTGGTTCGACGTGATCCCGCTCCCGGGCGCCCGCGTCGCCCTCGTCGTCGGCGACGTCGTCGGGCACGGGCTGCACGCCGCCGCCTCCATGGGCCGGCTGCGCACGGCCGTGCTGAACTTCTCCTCCCTGGACCTGCCGCCCGACGAGCTCCTCGCCCGCCTCGACGACCTCGTCCAGTACATCGACCAGAGCGTGGCGGGCGGCGACGGCACCGAGGGCGGCCTCATCGGCGCCACCTGCCTGTACGCCGTGTACGACGCGGTGACCCAGCGCTGCACGGTGGCACGGGCCGGCCACATGCCGCCGGCGGTGGTGCGCCCGGACGGCACCGTGGAGATCCCGGAGCTGCCGGCGGGCGCGCCGCTGGGCCTCGGCGGGTTCCCGTTCGAATCGGCCGAGCTGGACCTGAGCGAGGGCACCCAGCTGGTGCTCTACACCGACGGGCTGATCGAGGACCGGACCCGCGACATCGACGAGGGGCTCGTCCTGCTCCGCGCGGCCCTGGCGCACGCGGACCGCAGCCCCGAGGAGACCTGCCGGGAGGTCCTGGCGGAGCTGCTGCCGGTGCGCCCGCGCGACGACGTGGCCCTGCTGGTCGCGCGGACGTCGGCGCTGCCGGCGGACCGGATCGCCGAGTGGGAGGTCCCGTTCGAGCCGAGCGCGGTCGGGGCCATGCGGGCCGTCGCCATGGAGAAGCTGGAGGAGTGGGGCCTGTCCGAGCTCACCTTCGGCACGGAGCTGGTGCTGAGCGAGCTGATCACGAACGCGATCCGGCACGGCGCCGCGCCGGTGCGCGTACGGCTCCTGCACGACCGGGTGCTGACCTGCGAGGTCTTCGACGGCAGCAGCAGCTCCCCGCGGCTGCACTACGCCAAGACCGAGGACGAGGGGGGCCGCGGCCTCTTCCTGGTGGCCCAGCTCAGCCGCCGCTGGGGAGCGCGCTACACGCCGGAGGGCAAGGTCATCTGGTCGGAGCAGTCGCTGCCGGATCCGGAGGAGACCGACCCGGCGTGAGCGGCGGGTGGCTCGCGCGCGACGACGAGCGCCCCTCTCCGAGCGGCCGGACAGGTGGGCCCGGGGATCCGCTCAGCGGATCCGGTGCACCCGCTGGCTGGTGAGTTCGTACCGCGCTCCGACGACGGCCAGCTTCCCGGCCGCGATCCGGGCGGCGAGATCGGGCTCCGCCGCGAGCCGGGAGCGGACGAGCCGGACGTTCTGGGTGACCGCCGCGTCGACGCGCGCCTCCCTGCTCAGCGAGCGGTCGACGGCCGGCCGGATCTGCTCCGCCAGGTAGCGCAGGTGCCCGGGCAGCTGCTCCAGCCCCTCGACGGCGCGGACGGCCGCGGTCACGGCCCCGCAGGACTGGTGCCCGAGCACCACCACCAGCGGGATGGCCAGCTCCACGACCCCGAAGGCGATGCTTCCGAGCACGGCGTCGTCCAGCACCTCCCCGGCCGACCGTACGGTCATCAGATCGCCGAGCCCCTGGTCGAAGACCAGCTCGGGCGGGACGCGGGAGTCGACGCAGCCCAGGATGACCGCGAACGGGTGCTGTCCCCCGACCAGCGCCTGCCGTACGGTCCGCGTGGCATCGGGATGCCGCTCGTGGTACGTCCGCCAGCGGACGTTGCCGGCCGACAGCGCCCGCAGGGCCGCCTCGGGCGTGCCCGGCCGCGGACCGTGCAGGCCGGTGCGGGAGCCGCCGCCGGTGGGGCCCCCGGCGGCCGCCAGCGCGGCGCCCAGGGCCACGGTGAAGGCGCCCCGTACCAGGCGGCGCCGCCCGGGAGTCCCGACGGCCCGGTGCTGCTCGGCAAGGACGCTCATGCGGGCCCAAGGTAGGCCCCGCGGGACCGGGGGTCCGGAGGCGGGCCCGGGCTTGGGGAACTCTTGGGCAAATGCCGGGACCGGCGCGGCGGTCCGCCGGTGGTTCGGCAGTGGTCCGGTGGCGGTCCGCCGGCGGTTCGGGCCCCGGCCCGGTGGCGGTTCAGGCCCGGCCCCGTGGCGGTTCAGGCCCCGGCCCGGTGGCGGTTCAGGCCCCGGCCCCGTGGCGGTTCAGGCCCCGGCCCCGTGGCGGTTCAGGCCCCGGCCCGGCGGCCGGTGCCGGCTCAGCGGCCGGCGCCTGACCTGCCTTGGCCCTGGTCGAAGTAGGCCGCCAGGGCCGGGTCGAGCGGCGGCACGTCCCGGGGCGTTCCGCCGTCGCGCAGGGACTCCGTCGCCAGGCAGCCCACCGCCACCGCCATCCGGGCGGCGACCGGCGAGGTGTCCGTCGCACCCCCGTGCCGTACGAAGCGCAGGAACTCGTCGATCAGCAGCGGGTCGGCGCCACCGTGCCCGCCCGCGGCCGCCCCGTCGGGGACGGTGTACGAGGCGTCCGGCGCGGCCCGGTATCCGGAGCGCCGGGCGTTCCAGACCCGGACCTCGGCGCCCGGGCCGTCGCCGAAGTTCTCCAGGCGGCCGGCGTCGCCGATGACGGTGTAGTTGCGCCAGTAGTCGGGAGTGAAATGGCACTGCTGGTAGGCGGCCAGCACGCCGCCCGCGAGGCGGAGGTTGAGCAGCGAGACGTCCTCGACGTCGATGACGGGGTTCAGGCCGCGCTGGGTGTGCGGTGGCCAGGGGCCGTCCTCCGTGTACCCGTCCTCGCCCTCGGGCTCGCCGGGGGCGCGCCGGTGCGGGTTGTCCCCGTAGACCATGAGGTCGCCCATCGCCTGGACGCGGTCGGTGTAGGAGCCGGCCAGCCAGTGCAGCACGTCGATGTCGTGCGCGGCCTTCTGGAGCAGCAGGCCGGTGGTGTGGCGGCGCTCGGCGTGCCAGTCCTTGAAGTACCAGTCGCCGCCGTGGCCGACGAAGTGCCGCACCCAGACCGTCCGGACCCGGCCGATCGCACCGGCCGCGATCAGCTCGCGCATCATCCGCACGACGGGCATGTGCCGCATGTTGTGTCCGACGTACAGGCGGGTGCCGCTCTCGTGGGCGGTGCGCAGGATGTCGTCGCAGCGTTCGACGGTGATGGCGAGCGGCTTCTCGACGAAGACGGGCTTGCGGGCGAGGAGCGTTCGGCAGGCCAGGTCGGCGTGGGTGTGGTCGGGCGTCAGGACGAGGACGGCGTCGACGTCCGGGTCCTCGATCACGGCTGCGGGATCAGGGGTGGCGTACGCACCGGGAAAGGCCCCGGCGGCGTCCGCCCGGGCCCGCGGGTCGGGATCCGCGACGGCGGTGACGGCCGCGCCGCGGCCGGGCCGGTGTGCCGTACGGGCGATGCTGCCGCGCAGCCCGTATCCGAGGACGCCGAGGCGAAGGTCGGTGGTCATGGGCGAGTCCCTTCCCGGCGGGGCCGGGTTCATCCGCCCGGCCGAGCACCGGATGCCGCCCGCGCCCGGCCGGGGCAGGCTGTGGGCAAGGCAGTCACCACCGCACAGACGAGGACCGCGCCATGTCCCACAGCCGGCGTATCGGCGTCATCACCGCGGCCGCAGCCCTGCTGCTGACCGCCACCGCCTGCTCCGGCCTGGGCCGGAGCACCGTCGGCATGCTGACGTTCCGCGGCCACGACTCGCCGGTGGAGCTGAGCTACTCGAACACCTCGGTGAACGGATGCCACAAGATCTCCCTCCCGAAGGGCGCCACCCACGTGGAGAACAACACCCTGGTCGACGTCGTGCTGTACCGGACGGCGGACTGCACCACGCCCTTGGGCAACGACGGCATCTACGTCGCCACCACGCTCTCGAACGTCACGGCGCCGGTCAGCCTCCCCTGGCGCAGCTTCAGCGTCATCCACTGACACAACGCCGCAGGCCGGGCGCCCGTGGTCGGACGCCCGGCCTCCGTACGGGCCCCGGCCGCAGCCGCCGCGGCTTCGCTGCGCCTAGGGGGTGTCTTGCGCCCGGGCCTGCCCGCGGAAGGCGGCGGGCGGCAGGCCGTAGGCCTCGCGGAACGCCCGGCTGAACGCGGACGCGTGCCGGAAGCCCCGCCGGGCGCCGATGACGTGCACGGGCACCCCCTGGTGCAGCGGGTCCGCCAGGTCCTGGCGTGCCCGCGCGAGCCGCTGGCCCTGGAGGAAGGCCGCGACCGTCGTCCCGTCCCCCTCCTGCTGGAACACCCGGTGGAGATGGCTGACGGAGATGTGGTGGGCGGCGGCGATCGCGGGGACGTCCAGCAGCGGATCGTCGGCGTTGTCCCGGATGAAGGCCATCACGCGCAGCGCCAGGGCGCGCCGGTGCGTCTCCGGGGTCAAGGACCGGTCCGCTTCGAGGACTCCGGCGAAGAGCGAGGCGACGAGATCGGCCAGTACGCCGCTCAGGCGCGGGCCCTCGGCCGGCCGGTAGGACCGGCTGTCCTTGGTCACCTGGTCGAGGAAGGTGGCCAGCAGGGCCCCCATTCCCTCCCGGGCCGAGATGCGCTTGCCGATGACCCGGCCGGCGGTGTTCGGGGGCAGCGGCAGCAGCGCCTTGGGCACCTCGACCCCGATGATCTCGACGGAATGCGGGCCGGAGCTGATGTCGAACGGCCGTGACGTGTCACTGGTGTGGATGTCGAGCACCCCGTGCACCACGGTGTCCTTGCCCAGAGTCACCGCTCCCGCCCCGCGTTTGATCAGCGAGAGGTGGAACGCCTCGGGGTCCGACCTCGCTATCAGCTTCGGTGTGCGATGGAAGGTCAGGGGACGGCATTCCATCGGGTAGACCGTGATCCCGCCGAGCGAGATGACGCGCTGGTTCACCCAGAAGTCGGCGGCGTGCTCACTGCTCATCTCCATGGGCGCATGCGTCTCCGACATCAGGGCCCGCCAGCTCTCGAAACGGTCGGCGGGCGCTAGTTCCGCGCTGCGGAACGTTCTCTCGGGCAGCATGATCACGGGTTTACACCGGCCGTGGCGGCCCGCGCAAGAAGTGCCGGGGCCCGGGGCGCGGGCGGCGGGGCGACTCTCCGTCAAGACACTGTGCACGCCAGGTCAATGCGCGGTGCTCCGGGGCTTGGCAGAGTGGGCGCCGCAAGGTCGGTGAGGGGACGGGAAACCGGAGCCCCCCGACGACCGGGGCCGCTCACCGTCCCGGGGGGGGGGGGGGGCCCCCCCCCCCCCGGGGGGGGGGGGCGGGGGCGGGCCGGGGCCGGGGCCCCCCGCCCCCCCCCCGGGGGGGGGGCCGCCCCCCGCCGCGGGGCGCGGGGCGGCGGGG
>NZ_JBIAXU010000007.1:39381-347420 GCF_042896985.1 Streptomyces sp. NPDC001194
CGCCGCCCGGGAACGGGGGTTTCGGGCGGCGTCAGCTCAGTGCCGGGACCAGGCCGTCCCGACGTCGGTGGCAGCCCCGCCCCCGGCGGGGCTGCCGGATACGGGGCGTGCCGCCTGCTCGGCCGACCGCTTCCCGACGGCGATGCGTGCGTGGTCGTCCCGCAGTTCACGTGGCGCCCGCGGTGGGGACGATGTCCCTCCGCGCGAGACCCGGGACACGGCGTTCTCGGGGCGCCGTTTCGGTCCGGGGGCCTCGCGCGTTCCAGCGTCAGGCCGGGAGGGAGTCGACGGTGGGGGCCACCGGGGCGAAGAGGTCGGCGATCGTCGTGAGACTCGCCGCCTGGAGGGTGGCGGCCGGGATCAGGGTGCCGTCGGGCGCCGTGAGCGTGCGCGTCGCGGTGGCCTCGGCCACCACCGTCGGGCGGTAGCCCAGGTTGAAGGCGCCCTGGGCGGTGAACGTGACGCACATGTGGGTCATGAAGCCGGCGATCACCAGGTCCGGGCCGGCGCCCAGCTGCCGGAGGGTCTTCTCCAGCTCCGTGGCGTGGAAGGCGTTGGGGACCTGCTTGACCACGACCGGCTCCCCTTCGCGAGGCGCGACCTCGGCGCTGATGGCACCGATCTCGGCCCGGATGTCGTACGGGGTCCCCTCGCCGCCGTCGTTGACGACGTGGACGACCGGCGCGCCGGCCTCCCGGGCCGCGGCCAGCAGCCGGGCGGCCGCCGCCAGGGCCTCCTCGGCACCCTCCAGGGCCATCACGCCGGAGCGGTAGGTGTTCTGGAAGTCGACCATGATCAGGACGGAGTCGGCCAGGCGGGGCAGCGTGCCCGGCAGGCCGATCACGTCGCGCAGGGTGGTGGAGGGGGTGGATGCGGTCGAGGTGGTGGAAGCGGTGGAAACGGTGGATGCAGACATGGCGGAACTTCCTTCTGTGGGAACGGGCACGGCGAAGCCGCGCTCCGGCGCGCGGTCGCGCCGGGCGGTCGGTGGGCAGAGAGGGTCGGCGGGTCTGGACGGTCAGGGGGTCCGGACGTCAGTGGGCGGTGCGGAAGCGGCGGCGGTACGCGGCCGGGGTCGTGGCGATCTGCTTGCGGAAGGCCCGGTGCAGGGTCTCCACCGAGCCCAGGCCGGCCGCCTCGGCGACCTGCTCGAGCGGCTGGTCGGTGGTCTCCAGCAGCCGGCGGGCGGCTTCCACCCGTACGGCCTCCACGTAGGCGGCGGGGCTGGTGCCCAGCTCCTTGCGGAACGTACGGGCGAAATGGCGTTCGCTCAGGCTCATCCGCTGCGCGAGCGCGGCCGCCGACAGGTCCGCGCCGAGGTTTTCGGCGATGTGGACCCGCAGGGCGTCGATGTCCCGGCGGGAGGCCGCCGGGCGGCTGAGAGGCACGCTGAACTGGCTCTGGCCGCCCTGCCGCTTGAGGTACATGACCAGCTGCCGGGCGACCGCGAGGGCCAGTTCCTCACCGTGGTCCTCGGCCACCAGGGCCAGCGTCAGGTCCATGCAGGCGCTGATCCCGGCCCCGGTCCACACCCGGCCGGACCGGACGAAGATCGGGTCCGGGTCGACCTCCACCCGCGGGTGCTCGGCCGCCAGCTGGCGGGCCGTGGACCAGTGGGTGGTGGCCCGTCGCCCGTCCAACAGGCCGGCCGCCGCCAGCAAGTGGGCGCCGACGCACACCGAGGCCACGCGCCCGGCGTGCGGGGCGGTGGCGGCGACCCACCGCACCACCGCCTCGTCGACCCGCGCGACCGGGCCGTCCTCCGTCGGCTCCACGGCGCCGGGCACCACCAGGGTGTCCACTGCGGCCCCGACCTCGCCGAAGGAGAGGTCGGTGACCAGCCGGACGCCGGCCGAGGTGGTGACCTGGCCCCCGTCCGGGCCCGCCAGCCGCACGTCGTACAGCCGCCGCCCGGCCTCCCGGCTCGCGAGGGCGAAGACCTCGGCGGGGCCGGTGACGTCGAGCAGGTCGACATCGGGGAAGACCGCGATCACTACGCGGTGGGGCGTGGACATGTGTCCATCCTGGCCGGACGGGCAGGTGTCCGCAATGACGGCTCTCTGTCACATCCGGACACCCGGACGCCGACTGGAGCATGTCCCGCACCGCGCGGATGATGGTGGGGACGGCCGGACACGGCCCAGGGCGTCGCGGGACAGGCGGGACTTCGCGGACACATCCGAGGTCCCGGGTGGCTCATGGCGCCGGACACGGGACGGTGACGCAATCATGTCCGCGAACACTCCTCGGTACCGCTCGGTCAGGGTGGGCGCCGCCCTCGACACCCCGCTGTCGCGCTGGCTCTGGCTGGTCAAGTGGATCCTGGTGATCCCGCACTACATCGTGCTGTTCTTCCTGTGGATCGCCTTCATCGTGGTCAGCGTGATCGCCTTCTTCGCGATCCTGTTCACCGAGCGCTACCCGCGCGGCCTGTTCGACTTCAACGTCGGCGTGCTCCGCTGGACGTGGCGGGTCTCGTACTACGCGTACGGCGCCCTCGGCACCGACCGGTACCCCCCGTTCAGCCTGGGCCCCGAGCCCGGCTACCCGGCACGTCTCGAGATCGCCTATCCGGAGCGCCTGTCACGGCCCCTGGTCCTGGTGAAGTGGTGGCTGCTGGCCATCCCCCACTACCTGATCATCGCCTTCTTCACCGGCGGCATGCGCCACGGCTGGTGCGGGGGCGGCGGTCTGATCATGCTGCTGACCCTCTTCGCGGGGGTGGCGCTGGCCTTCACCTCCACCTACCCGCGCGGCCTGTTCGAGCTGATCGTGGGGCTGCACCGGTGGGTGCTGCGCGTCGCCGCGTACGCCGCGCTGATGACGGACGAGTACCCGCCGTTCCGGCTCGACCAGGGCGGTGACGACCCGGCGCCCGCCCCGGCCGAGGCGCCGGCCCCGGCCCCCTCACCGTGATCCGAACCCGGTCCGTCTCCGCCGGAACCGGGGGGCGCCGTCGTCCGACCACCTCCGTGTGCGGGGAGCCACCCGGCACCGGACGACGGGAGGGCCACGGATGGGCGGGCTGGACGTACGCATGCGGGGGGTCGCCTGCCGCCACGGCCGCGTCGAGGCGGTCGCCGACGTGGACCTGGAGATCGCGGCGGGCGAGCGCGTCGCGCTGACCGGGACCAACGGCTCGGGCAAGACCACGCTGCTGCGCGCGGTCCTCGGGCTGCACCGCCAGGTGACCGGGAGCATCACGGTCGGCGGCCGCGGTACCGGCTCGGCCGCCGAATGGGCCTGGCGGCGGCGCTGCTGCGCCTGGATCCCGCAGAAGCCGGCGGCCGGCCGGTTCCCGCTCCTCGGGGACGAACTGCTGGCCAGCGGCGGCGCACCGGCCGAGGCCGCCGAAGCGGCACGGAAGCTCGGTGTCGGCGCGCTGCTCGGCCGGCCCCTGCACACGCTGTCCGGCGGGCAGTTGCAGCGGATGTACCTGGCCCGGGCGATCGGAGCGGTGGCCGCGGGGGCCGAGGTACTGCTGGCCGACGAGCCGACCGCCGCCCTGGACTTCAGCGGCCAGGAGGAGGCGGCGGACGTCCTGGCGGCGCTGCCGGTGACCCTCGTCGTGGTGACGCACGACCGGGCGCTCGCGCAGCGCTGTGACCGCGTACTGGAGATGGCGGCCGGCCGGCTGCGGGAGGCCGCGTGATCCTCGCGGGCGTCCTCGCCGGCGCCGACCTCGGCGAACTGCTGGGGCTGCTCCCCGTCCAGCGGGCGGGCTTCGCCCTGCTGCTGGCGGCGGTCGGCCTGCCGGTGATCGGCGTGGTCGTCGTCGGACTCGACATCATGCCGGTGCGCTTCGCGATGATGCACGTCGCGCTGCTGGGCATCGCGGTCGGGCTGCTGACCGGGCTCGATCCGATGCTGTGCGCGCTCGTCGCGTGCGCCCTGGCCGGGGCGGGGGTGGCACCGCTCGCCCGCACCCCGGACGGGCTGTCGGGGGCGATGGGCCTGCTGATGAGCCTGGCCATCGCGGCCGCCCTGCTCGTCCTGGCCGTGTCGGGGGTCAACGCCTCCGGTGCGTTCGCCCTGTTGTGGGGCTCGATCCTGTCCGTGGGCACCGCCGACCTCGTGGTGCTCGCAGCGCTGGCGGCCCTCGTACCGGGGCTGTTCTGGTGGCGGCGGCGCGATGTGGCCCTGCTGCTGTACGACCGGGAGCTGGCCCAGTGTTCGGGGGTTCCGGTGCGGGCGCTGACCGCCGTACTGCTGGTCCTGGTCGCGGTCGCGGTCGCCGGGGCGATCAAGCTCACCGGGGCGCTGCTCGTCGACGCCCTCACCCTGCTCCCGGCCCTCGCGGCCCGCCGCCTGGGCACCTCGCTGCGGTCGATCACCCTGTGGGCGGTCGGCATCGGGGTGGCCGTGAACCTGACCGGGTTCCTCGTGGCCCTGCGGCTGGACTGGCCGCCGGGGCCGGTTCTCGTCCTCACCGCGGGGGCGCTCGTCCTCGCGGTCCATCTCATCCCCGAACGGAGCATCAGCACATGGCGCGCACCCGCGTCCGACTCGCTTCCCTCCTCGCACTGAGCGCGGCACTGACGGCCCTCGTCACCGGCTGCGCAGACGGCGGCGGCAACGGCGACACCGCTTCCGAGGACGCCACGACCGGCCCCCGCGGCGGGAAACCGGTCGTCGTGGTCACCACCACCTGGGAGGGCGCCTTCGCCAAGGCCGCCGGCGCCGAGGAGGTCAAGGTGATCGTGCCGCAGTCGGTGCACCACGCACCCGACTACGACCCGAAGCCCTCCGACCTCGCCGCCGTGGGCAAGGCCGACTTCGTGCTCTACGCGCCCTTCGAGCCGTACGCGGCGAAGATCAAGGAGGCGGCCGGCTCGAAGGCCGAACTGGTCGAGGTGAACCTCGACAACGACGCCGACAAGGTCAAGGCCGAAGTGGCCAAGCTGGGCAAGCTGTTCGGCACCGAGGAAGCCGCCGCGCGCTGGACGGCGTCGTTCGACACCGAGTACGCGAAGCTCTCGAAGGACGTCCAGGGCTCCTGGCCCGGCGGGAAGAGCCCGGCCGTCGTCAGCCAGGTGTTCACCACCTGGTCCGCGAAGCTGGCCGGGGCCGCGCCGGTCGGCACGTACGGCCCGGAGGCGGTCACCCCGGCGCAGCTCGCCGAACTCTCCGGCAAGAAGCCCGCCTTGGTACTGGACAATGCCCACATGTCGACCGGGACGGTCCTGCCCGACTCCGGTGCCCGGCAGATCGAGATCGTCAACTACCCGGGGGCCGATCTCGACTTGCTTCCCGTGTACCGCAATGCGGCGGTCGAGCTGAAGAAGGCCATGGGCAGTTCCTGACCCGCGGTGCGCGAGGAGGGGCGGGAGAGCGAGGGCCGCTCTCCCGCCCCTCCTCGCGCGACTACGGCCGCGGGTCCGCGGGCCGCGTCCACACCGTGCCGCGGGCCTCGTACTCCAGCATCGCCTCCACCCCCGTGGCCGTGTCGGCGCCGAGCTCCCGGCGCACGAGCCACAGGGCGAGGTCCAGGCCTGAGGTGATGCCGCCGGCGGTGACCAGGTCTCCGTCGTCCACCACGCGTGCGGTCTTGAGCAGGCCGCCCTGTTGTTCGAGGTCGGGGCGCGCCTTGTGGTGGGTGGTGCAGGGGCGGTTCCCGGTCAGTCCGGCGGCGGACAGCAGCATGGTGCCCGTGCAGACGGCGCCGAGGGTGAGACCGGGGCGTACGGCCGCGGCGAGGCCGCGCGGGAGCGTGCCGCGCCGGATCTCGGCCCACACGCCGGGGCTGTCGCGGCGCGCGTATCCGCCGCCGGGTACGAGGACGATGTCCGCCGACCGCGGCTCCCATGCGTGGTCGACCCGGACCTGCGTCCCGTACGCGGCGTGCACGGGGCCCGGGCCGGAGGTGCTGACGTAGCGGACCTCGACGGGGCGGTCCGTGAAGAAGCGGGCGGCGGAGAAGACCTCGTAGGGGGCGGCGAAGTCGAGCTCCTCCACTCCCTCGTACATGACGATGTGCACGCGCAGCGGTCCGGCCGGTCGCGCGGCGGGGCTCGGGGCCGCGGCGGCGGCCGGCACCGCGGCGGCGCCCGCTACGGTGGCCGCGGCGCCGATCGCGGTGGAGGCGCGGAGGAGGTTCCTGCGGTTCATCCGATCGTCCTGTCCATGCGTGTTCCGTCGTGCTTCCGTCGTGTTCTGTCGTGGTCGGTCATGGCCTGTCGCGGTCTGTCGTTGCCTGTCGGGCCAGTCGGGGTCTTGGGCTCCGTCAGCCCGTGGGGGCGAGCGGCGCGGCCTGGGCCGGCCGGGGGGCGGCGGGCGCGGACCGCGTGAGGCGCTCGCGCAGGGCGGCGCGGTCCGGCTTGCCGGCCGGCGTGAGCGGGAGCTCCGCGAGCACCAGCAGGCGCTCGGGGTGCTTGCGCTGTTCGAGCCCGCGGCGGGTGAGGTGCTCGCCCAGCGAGGCGAGCGTCGGCGCCTCGGGGCCGCGCGGTACGACGCAGGCCGCCAGGCGCTCCCCCATCAGCCGGTCCGGGATGCCGACGCACACCACGTCCCGTACGCGGGGATGCGGGGCGAGCTCCCGCTCGACCTCGGCGGGGCTGATGTTGGCCCCGCCGCGGATGACGATGTCCTTGAGCCGGCCGACGAGGTGCAGGACCCCGTCCTCGTCGATCAGGCCGAGGTCCCCGGTACGGACCCAGCCCTCGGGGGTGCGGTAGCGGGCGTCCAGCTCCGGGGAGGCGACGTAGCACATCGGGGTCATGGGGCCGCGGGCGATGATCTCGCCGATGTGCCCGTCCGGGAGCTGCTCGTGCGTGTCGGGGTCGGCGATGCGGATGTCCGCGACGCGGGGGTCGGGGCGGCCCGCGACCACCCCCGCGGCGTCGGCCCCGTGGGCTTCCTCCCCGAGGCCGGTGTGGCAGTTGACCCCGTCGGCCGAACCGTAGAGGTTGACGACCGGGCAGCCGAAGGCGCGGGCGGCGTCCTCGGCCGTGGTCGCGTCCAGGGCCGAGCCGCCGAGGACCAGTGCGGTGGGCGCGGGCAGTTCGCCCGCGTCGGGGCCGAGTCCTTCGAGCCGGTCCAGCATCATGCGGACCATCGTGGGGACGCCCAGGACGTGCGTCGGGCGGTGCTCGCGTACGGCGGCGAGGGCGGCCTCCGGGGTGAAGTGGTCGAGCAGGATCAGCGTGCCGCCGTGCCGGGCGAGCGTGACGGCGGTGCCGTTGGACCCGAACGCCGACCCGAGCGGTACGAGGAACAGGCTGCGCGGCGGGGTCCCGTCGGGCATGAGCGAGGCGAGGAAGTTGCCCCGGCCCCCGGCGAGCGCGTTGTGCGAGTACGCGACCATCTTCGGCTCCGCCTCCGAGCCGGAGGAGACGAGGATGCGGGCGGCGCTGTCGGGGTCGGGCCGGGCGGGCACGAACGCGGCCGGGTCGGAGCGCAGCAGCCCGGTGAGCGGAATCGTTCCTTCGGGCGCGCTGCCGACCCGCCCCGCGGCGATGACGTGGCGCAGCCCCGGCAGGGCCGGGCCCAGGGCGCGCAGTTCGGCGGCGGGGTGGCTGCCGCGGTGTTCCGCCGCCGCGATGACCGCGACGGCTTCCGCCGTGCGCAGCAGGGCTTCGGCCTCCAGACTCCCCCGGCCGACGGGGAAGGGCAGCGCCACCGCGCCGAGGGCCGCCAGGGCCAGGTCGGCGATGACCGCCCCGCGTCCGTTGGGGAGCTGGACGCCGACCACCTCGCCGGGGCGTATGCCGAGGCCGGCGAGCCCGGCGGCCAGACATCGCACCTTGCGGTCCAGCGCGGTGTGGCAGAGCTTGCCCTTGGCGTCGATGACTGCGGCGGCGTGCGGATCGGCGATCCGGCGGGCCCGGAACAGGCTGTACAGGTCGAGGTCGGGACAGGTGCCGTCGACCGCCCACCCGCGGCGGAGTCCGGCGGGCAGCAGGTCGTGGAGTGCGACGGTCACAGGAAGCTCCAGGGGTCGGGAACGGCGGGGGCACCGTGCGCGTCGCGGCTGATCGAGCCGGGGAAGCGCGGGTCGTGGTGCAGGTCGGCCGGATCGGCGGTGACGCCGGTCGCGGACAGGCCGTGGCCGCGCAGCTGCGCCAGGGCCTCCGCGGTGGGCAGTTCGCGCAGGTCGTACGCGGCGGCCGCGGGCGCGCAGGTGTCGGTGGGGGCGATCCATCCGTCCGCGGTGCGCAGGGGGCGCCGGAAGCCGGCCGGCCGGCGCGGGTCCTGCCCGCGCAGCGCCCGGCGCAGGGCGGGGGCGGTGAGGGCGTCGGCGGCGCCGAGCAGCGAGGAGTCGACGCGGACGCCCGCTCCGCCGCTGCGCTCCCGCAGGAGCAGCCCCGCCAGTACGGCCTCGGCGCCCAGGAGCCCGCCCAGTACGTCGAGCAGGGTCATCAGGGAGGGTGCGGGCGGCTCGTCCTGCGGCCGGGCGGCTTCGCCGACGCCGGTGCGGGCCTGGACCATGAAGTCCGTACCCATCGGGGCGCCGGGGATCCGGCCCGCCCAGCCGCCCGTGTACGCGTAGACGAGCCCGGGGTTCACGGCGGACAGATGGGCCGAGTCGAGGCCCAGCGCGGCTGCCTTGCCGGGGGCCCAGTTGTGCAGGAAGACGTCGGCCCCGGCGGCCATCTGGCGCAGGCGGCGCCGGTCGGCGACCGACTTGATGTCCACCTCGACGGCCCGCTTGCCGCGGTTCAGCGCGAGCCAGCGGGCGGAGATCCCGGAGCAGGCGGGCGGCATCCCGCGCAGCGGGTCGCCGCCCGGGGGCTCGATCCGCACGACATCGGCGCCGAGGAGGCCCAGCAGGTGGGCGGCGAGGGGAGCCTGGATCCGGCGGCCCGCTTCGAGCACGGTCAGCCCGGCCAGCGGCCGCGAGGGCGTGGGGGCACCGGGGTCGCGGTGGGGGGCCGCGGGGTGGCCGAATCCGTACGGGGTGAGGGACCAGGGGGCGGCGCCGTCGTGTTCGGCGGCCCGTTCGGCGAGGGTCCGCAGGCGGCAGACCTCGGCGCCGCAGGCCGCGGCCGCCGCCTCGATCCGCCGCCAGGTGTGCGTACGGGCCGTGGTGTGCAGGGCCGCCGGGAAGGGGGCGCAGGCGGTGGCGTACCGGAACTGGAACGGCCGCCACCCGGCGCGCACGGCGCCGAAGGGGGCCTCCAGGGCCTGCCAGAACGCGGCCCAGGCAGCCGGTTCGAGGGTCTCCAGCTCGAAGAGGACGCCGTCGGCCGAGGTGAAGGGGGGTCCTCCAGGCGCCAGTTCGGCGGCTTCGCCCTCATCCGCCCCGGCCGCGGCGAGATACTGGGACACCGCCAGCAGCCCGGCCCGGTCCGCGCCCGTGGTCACCCTGACCGCCCGGCCGCCGCGGGCCTGCGCCAGCAGTCCGGCGAGCATCCCCTGTACGGCGAGTACGCCCGTGGCGGTGGCCGCGTAGTCCACGGCCAGGCCCCGGGGCGCGCCGTCGCGCCGCCCGTGCACGGCCATGATGCCGGTGGCCGCCTGGACGGTGGCCTCGTCGGTCATGCCGCTCGCGGGGTGCGCCGACCAGCGGACGGCCGCCTCCTGCCGGTCGAAGTCGGCGCCGGACAAGGTGATGCGGGCGGGCGCACGGCCGTCGCGGGGCCCGTCCGGCTCCGGCCCCGACCCAGACCCGGCTTCGGATTCGGCTTCGGCTTCGGCTTCGGCTCGGGTGACCGCGCCGAGGAGCCTGAGGTGCTCCAGGGCCGGGCCCGTCGGCCCGGGCGGGCCCGAGGTGGCGAGGTGCAGTCCTTCGAGCGGCCGGACCGTGCGGGTGACGGCTGGTGAAGCCATGCCTCTCCTCTTCTCGGATGTGCGCGACGCGGGGGAACCAGGCCGGGCGCGCACCCGACCAGTTCCTCGGAGAGGCAGTCGGACTGCCGTTCCCACGGGTTCCCGGCACGTTGGAGGAAAGTGGTGCAGAGCCGCGAAGACGCATTGAGGGACCGGGTCGCGGACTTCGTCCGGAGCCGGGTCATGCCCTGCGAGCCCGTACTCGACGCGGGCGGCCCGGGGGCCGCCTCGGCCCTGCGGGAGTTGCGGGCCCGGGCGAAGCAGGAGGGCCTCTGGGCGCTGCCGCTCCCCGCCGAACTCGGCGGCCAGGGGCTCCCTTTCGCACAGTACGCGGCGCTCGCCGAGGCCGAGGGGGCGAGCGACCACGGGCCGGCGGCCCTCGGCTCCGCGTCCCTGCTCGACGCGGCCATGCTGTGGAAGCACGGCAGCCGCCGGATCCGCGAGGAGTACCCCGCGCGGCTGGCCGCGGGGGAACTGCGCGCCTGTTACGCCATGACCGAACCGGACACCCCGGGCACCGAACCGCTGCGCACCGCGACCCGCGCCGAGGAACGGCCCGACGGCGGCTGGCGCGTCAGCGGCCGCAAGTGGTTCGTCTCGGGAGCGGCCGGGGCCGATCTGGTGACCGTCCTCGCCCGCACCGACGGGGAGCCGGGAGACCGCGAGGGCCTCTCCCTGCTGGTGGTTCCCACCGGCTCGCCGGGCTTGCGCGTCGTACGCGAACTGCCCGTGTTCGGGGCCGGCGGCCAGTGGGAGGTCGACTTCGACCGGGTCCCGGTGGACGCCGACCACCTCCTCGGCCGGCGCGGCCAGGCCCTGTCCATCGCCGCGGAGCGGCTGCAGCTGGGCCGCACCCTGCGCTGCCTGCGCTGGCTCGGCCAGGCCCGGCGCGCCTTCGACCTGATGTGCCTGCGCGCCAACTCCCGTACGGGATCACGCGGTCCGCTGGCCGGGCACCAGCTCGTGCAGAGCCACGTCTTCGAGGCCCTGCTCGCGCTGCGCACCACCCGCCCGCTGGTCCACGAGGCCGCGGCGAAGATCGCGGCCGGGCTGGACGCGCACGTGGAGGTGGGGCTGGCCAAGGTCGCCGCGGCCCGGATGCTCCAGCAGGTCGCCGACGCGGCCATCCAGGTGCACGGCGCGGCCGGCCTCGGCCCCGACACCGCGCTCCCGGCGCTCTTCCGCACCGGCCGCGCCGCCCGCATCCTCGACGGCCCCGACGAACTCCACGTCACCTCGGTGGCCCGCCGGGTCCTGCGTACGTACGAGAAGCACGAGACGTACGAGGCGTACAAGGAGCAGGCGGCGTACGGGCACGATGCGGGGTAGCGGGCGTCAGCTCTCCGTGATGTCGGCGAGCCCGGTCAGCGCCGCCAGGCCGAGTGCCAGGAAGAAGTCGCCCCACACCAGCTCGTGCCGGACCGCCATCCCCTTCCCGGCGTCGTAGCAGCCGTCCAGCAGCATGCCCCGGGTCAGGTGCTCGCCCACCAGCCGCTCCAGGATCGCCGCCGCCCGGTACGCGTACTGCGAAGCGGCCCGGCAGCCCGGCACCGCGGCGAGTTTCAGCAGCGCGACGGCCGCGATGGCGGCGGCCGACGTGTCCAGCGGGCCGGCCGGCCGCGCCTCGTCCGCCGGGGGGACGAGCGGGGCGCAGGGCCGGGTCCAGGCGCCGGCCAGCCGCTCCGCCGCGGCTTCGAGCCGGTCCGGGGCGCCGCCGGCGACTTCGGGACGGTGCAGGGCGTCGGCCACCGCCAGGAGCAGCCAGGCGCCGCCCCGGCTCCAGCCGGCCGGTGGCTCCTCGTACGCCCGCCAGCCCGCCCGCGGGTCGAACTCCCAGGCCGGTACGGTGCGTCCGCCCGCTGCGAGGCACAGGTCGAGGTGCCGGTGGAGGTGGGAGGCGGCGGCCCGTTCGCCTTCCGGGCCCCCGGCGGCGAGCAGCGCCACCATGCCCGGCACGCCGTCCACCCGGGCCAGCAGCCGGGGACCGCCGAAGGCCGATCCCCAGGGCACCAGGCCGAGTTCGGGGTCCAGCGCGGCGAGGGCGGCCCCGGCCGCCCGGGTCCGCAGCTCGCGGGCGCCGGGGTCACCGGCCGCGAGGGCCGTCCCGTACCAGAGGATCAGCCCGCGCGTCGCGGTGTCGGCCCCGACCCAGCCGTGCAGCCGCGCCGTGCACGCGGCGGCGGCCGCCCGGTCGGCCGCGTCCCCGGTGTGCCGGGCGCGCAGCCACAGCAGCCCGGCCCAGAACCCGCCGGTCCACGCACCGCGGCCGGTGGTCGTCCAGCGGCCGGTGTCCGGGTCGGCGTACAGCGGGAACCGGTCGCCGGTCTGCGCGCGGGTGACGGCGGCGCGGTCGAGTACGTCGGCCAGCGCCCGCCCGGCCCAGTCACGGGATGTCCGCAGGATCATGCCGGGACCTCCGTACGCGCGCCGCGCCGCCGTTCCCGTACGGCCCAGGTCGTGGCGACGGCGGCGGCCACGGCGAACTCGGCGGCGACCAGCAGCCAGCCCGGCCCGTACCGGCCCGCTTCCGCCAGCCGCCCGAACAGCGGTGGCCCGACCGCGAATCCGGCGAAGAACCCGGCGGCGACGAGCGCGGAGTCCTGGCCCGCCCGGCCCGGGGCGGCCCGCTGCATCACGAGCACCATCGAGACGGCGTTGCCGGACACGGCGAACACCCCGACCGCGACGGCGGCGACCCAGACCAGCGCCGGCAGGTACAGCGCCGCGGCCAGCAGGCAGGCGGCCGCCACGGCGCCTGCCGCCAGAGCGCCGGGCAGCCACTCGGCGCGCCCGGGCCGGGCCGCCTTCGACCAGCCCACCCGGCCGGCGATGCCCGCGACGCCGAGGACCGCCACCAGGGCCGCGGCGGCCGTCGGCCCCATGCCGAGCCGCTGGGCACCGAAGAGGGCGACGTACGTGTTGACCGAGGCGATCGCGCACCCCAGGAAGAGGGAGAAGACCGCCAGCCAGGCGATGGCGCCCCGCGGGACGAGCGAGGCGCGCACCATCGCCGCCTTCGCCGGCGGGTCGGCCGGCAGGGAGTGATGGGCCCAGAGCGCGCAGAGCGCGGCCGCGGCGGCGGCCGTCCACACGGCCCCGCGCCAGCCGACACCGCCGGCCAGCGCCGCCAGCGGCAACCCGGCTGCGAACGCGCCGAGTTGGACGCCCGACTGCTTCATGCCGGTCATCGCCCCGCGCCGGGCGGGCGGGGCGGAGGCCAGGATCGCCTTGTTGGTCGCGGGATTGGCGAGCGCCTGCGGCAGTCCGCCCAGTGCCACGGCGGCGAGGAGGAACCCGGGGCCCGGCGCGGCTCCGATCAGTGCGAGCGCGGCCGCGGACACCAGCAGCAGGAGGACGAGGGAGCGGCGCGGGCCCGTCCGGTCCACCATGCGGCCGCCGACCGGCGAGAGCACGGCAGCCGCCGCGAAGCCGACGGCGGTCGTCAGACCGAGGGCGGCCGGCGAGATCCCCAGTTCGTCCACGAGGCGCGGTCCGAGCGCACCGAGCAGGAACAGCTGGAGCATCGAGAAGGCCATGGCACTGGTGAGCAACGCCGTCAGCCGGCCCTCGGTACCTGCCTCCGCCGGCTTCGGCGATGCCGTCCGCTCCCCCACCATCGACTCCGTTTCCGTGGCCCTCATTTCGGTCCAGGGCAGGAGTCGTGGCGGTGAACCACCGGGTTCCAGCGGCCTGTTGTGGCGTGCGACACATATGGTTTTGTCCGGTCGTGCCAATTCTCGACGCCCCTCTGTAGCCCTGTTGAGAGGGGTGCGACGATGAGCCCGCCATGACTCCCGGTCGATGTTGCCGAGCCTTCAGGGCCGCGTTGTTCGCGGCCATCTGCGTGCTGCTCGCATCCCTCGGCCACCTCCTCATGTCGGGTGCGACCGTCCCCTGGTGGGCGCTGGCAGCGGCCGCGGCGGCCACCGGGGCGCTCGCCTGGTTCCTCGCCGATCGCGAACGCGGCCTCCTGACCGTCACCTGCGCGACCATCGCGGTCCAGGCCGTCCTGCACACCGCGTTCTCGATGGCCCAGGCAGCGGCCCGCCCCCAGGCGGTCCCACCGCCTCCGCCGGGCACGGGCGGGCACGCCCACCACGCCGCGCACGCGATGGCCGACGGCGGCATGGCCATGCAGATGCCGATGCAGATGCCCGCCGGGCACGTCCCCGGCTCCAGCTCGCCGGCCGGCATGCTGGCCGCGCACCTCCTCGCCGCCCTGCTCTGCGGGCTCTGGCTCGCGTACGGGGAGCAGGGGGCGTTCCGCGTCCTGCGCGCCCTGGCCTGCCTGCTGCTCGTACCGCTGCGCTGGGCCTTCCGGCTCCCCGCGCCGGCCGACCGGCCGCGCCCGCGCGTACGCCCCGGCCGCCGGGCCGGCACGCTGCGCGGGCTGCTCCTCGTCCACGCCATCACCTCACGGGGGCCGCCTCCCGGGACCGCTGTCATCTGACAGCCGGCTCACCGACGCGCGCCACGCCGCACCGCCGCGCGCCTCGGTCATCGGTCCTGCCGTCCGGCAGGCCGTACCGCTCACCGGCCCGCCTCGCCCCGCAGTGCGCACGCGGCGCCGGACCCGGATCCCGGATTCCCAGAAGGACATCAGGCGATGACCCCTGCCCTGCTTCCCCGTCCGACCGCCGCCGAGGCGGCACCCGCACGCCGCGACGGCGGCCCGGACGAGCCGACGACCCTGCTGGCACTCGCCGCGCGGGACGGCGACCCCGACGCGGTGGACCGTTTCGTACGCGCCCTGCACCGCGACGTCCGCCGCTACGTGGCCTACCTCAGCGCCGATCCGCAGTCGGCGGACGACCTGACCCAGGAGACCTTCCTGCGCGCCCTGGGCAGCCTGCACCGCTTCGAGGGCCGCTCCTCCGCCCGTACGTGGCTGCTGTCGATCGCCCGGCGCACCGTCATCGACAGCCTCCGCCACAAGGCGGCCCGGCCCAGGATCTCGGACCGCGACGACTGGCAGAGCGCCGCGGAGCGGGCCCAGCCGCGCGGCCTGCCCGGCTTCGAGGACGGAATCGCCCTCGCGGAGCTGCTGGGGACGATCCCCGCCGAACGCCGCGAGGTCTTCGTCCTCACCCAGGTCCTGGGGCTCCCGTACGCGGAGGCGGCGAGCGCGCTCGGCTGCCCGATCGGCACGGTCCGCTCCCGCGTGGCCCGTGCCCGCACCTCGCTCATGGAGCTGCTCACGGACGCCGACACCGATGCGGGAGGTGACGCTCCCGCACTCGCGGCCCCGGCGGCCGCCTGACCCGCGGCCTCCCGCCGGCCGGCCGGGGCGAGACCTCGCCCCGGCGCCCCGGCCCTACCCGCTGCCCTTCAGCCGGCGGACGACCTCGTCGGACACGCGCCGCTGGAGGTCGGCGAGCTGTTCCGGGGTGTAGGCGGTGAGGTCGCCGGGGTCCTTGGCGCCGCCCGGGCTCTGGCCCGCCTGCTGCTGTTTCTGCTTCTCCTGTTCCCGGCGCTGGAGTTCCTGCTCCTCCGGTGATCCGGGCGCGGCGTACGCGCACTTGATGAGGGCCCCGTCGGCGGCCTTCAGGCAGGTCGCCTCGCGTCCGCCCACCTGGCCCCGGCCCTCCACCCGGTAGCGGATGTTCTGCGCGCTGCCGACCGTGGCGGTCCAGGTGCCGCCTCCGGTCGGCACCACCTCGAACACCTGGTCGTCGTTGTAGCAGCAGACGTCCCGGTACTCGGCCTTGATCAGCGCGACGAGCGCCTGCGGTGAGGACCAGGTCGGATTGAGCCGGTGGACCGTCATCGGGGCGAGTGCGCCGCCCTGGTGGCGGGTCGGCACGGTCGACACGGCCACCACCGAGCTGGCCTCACCCTGGGGAGTGAGGGGGGTGACGTACGCGCTGCGCCCGCTCGTGTCGCGGTACTTGAGGGTGAACTCCGACTCGTTGCCCGCGTTGGCCCCGTCCTCGGAGGCGTCCCAGCCGCTGCGCTCGAACCACCAGTCGCTGAAGCTGCCCACGGCGGCGGTTCCCTCCCGTTGCCGTGCCGCGAGGCTGAGCGGGTAGGAGGGGCCGGGCACCTTCGCCGTGTCGGTGGTGATGGTGAGCTTCCCGGTCCGCCCGTTGTAGAGCGCGAGCCCGGCGGGCCGTTCGGTCACGACCAGGATCCCGGTCTGCCGTTTGAGGGGGACGACCACGGTCGGGGTGTCGCCCTCGCAGGTCACGTACGCGTCGTCGGAGTCGAACCGCACCCAGCGCTGCTGCGCCGAGATCTTCCGGCCGAGGTTGTGGCCGAACCAGCCGCCGATCCGTGCGTCGGCCTTGTCGATGTCGAACGAACAGCGCTGCTGACTGCGGCTGTTGCCGCCGAGCGGGACGTCCTGTTCGAGGCCGACCTCGTATCCGGCGAGCCAGCCGCGCCGTTCGACGAGGGTCGCGAACCGGTCCGAGTCGGGCAGGTAGGTGATGTCGGAGATCTCGCCGGTGACGTCTCCGAGGTGCGGGGCGGCCTGCGCCTTCCCGACCACGTAGGGCGCGCGGGCCGCCAGTTCGGGCACGGGCTCGCTCACGATCTGCACGTTCTGCATGTACGCCCGGTCCTGGAGGTACGACCCGTACACCAGCCACCAGATCCCGAGGCCCAGCCCCAGGACGGCACCCAGCCATCCGAGGACCACCCCGGCGCTCCCGCCGCCCGGGCCGCCGTCCCGCTTGCGCCGCAGCAGCCTCAGCACCATCCCGACCAGCAGGAGGAAGGCGACGAGCAGCAGCGGAGCGGCCAGCCAGGACAGGAGCTTGCGGCCTTCCCAGACGATGATCGTGGTGGCGTAGGAGGCCCACCAGAAGAACAGCCCCGCCAGAAGAACGGGTGTCCCCACCCACAATGCCCGCGAGACCTGCGATGCCCGCGCTGTCTGTCCCATGACCGCCCCCCGACGTCAGCCTGCCCAATTCTGTACCGGGCACGTGGAGTTGTCATCCACTCGGCGGTCAGCGCGTCAGGGTGTCCACCTCTGCCGCGTAGAGCCGGGCGGGGTCCAGGCCCATACCGGTGAAATGGCCTGCCAGTTCGAGGGAGAGCACGCCGTGCAGGCGGCTCCAGAAGGCCAGGGCCAGGCGGAGGGCCGCCGGCGGGGCGTCGGGGTGGCTGCCGGCCCATTCCCGGTGGCCGGACAGGTGCTCCTCGAAGGAGCCGGCCCCCTCCCCCGGGGCCTCGGCCGTGCAGGCGTCGAGCAGGACGGACATCATCTCGGCGGTGATCGCGGTGGTGTCCTGCGGCGCGTGGTAGCCCGGCACCGGGGTGCCGTAGACGAGGAAGTAGCGGTGCGGGTCCTCCAGGGCCCAGCGGCGCAGCACCTGCGCCAGTGCGGCGATGCCGGGCCGGCCCGCTCCCCCGCCACCGGCACCGGCACCGGCACCGGCACCGGCGAAGGCGTCGGCGAGGCTGCGGTACGCGTCCCGGATGAGCTCGGTGATCAGCTCGTCGCGGTTGGCGAAGTACCGGTACAGCGCCGGTCCGCTCATGCCCATCTGCTTGGCGATGGCGTTCAGGGACAGCGCCGAGGCGCCGGAGCCGGCGATCTGCTGCCAGGCCTTCTCCTTGACCTCCTCGCGCACCTGCTGCCGGTACCGCTCGCGAGGGGTCTCCGTACGCCCGGTCGTTCCCATGCCCGCCGCCTTTCATCGCCCGCCACTCAATTCAGTTAGACGCTATCACCATCGGCAGCACCGTTCACGATCGGACGAGCCGTTCGCTTGACATCACCTCCACACCCGCTCATTCTGGTTATAGCTTCTAACGAACACGAGATGTACAAACAACGGCAACCCCCTCTGGAGGTCATGGTGAACACCGTCGAGCGCGTGGAGATCGTCCTGCCGGGCAAGGTCGAGCCCGAGGGGCTGGAACTGCACCGGGGCCCGGTCCCGGCGCCCGCGGCCGGGCAGGTGGTCATCGCGATGGAGGCGACGGGGGTCTCCTTCGCGGAGCAGCAGATGCGCCGCGGCCGGTACTACGACCAGCCCCCTTTCCCCTTCGTCCCCGGATACGACCTGGTCGGGACGGTGCAGGCGGTGGGTGACGGCGTCCCTTCCGGACTCCTCGGCCGGCGGGTGGCCGCCCTGACGAAGACCGGCGGCTGGACGAGCCACATCGCGCTCGACGCCGCCGACGCGGTGGAGGTACCGGACGGCGTCGGGGCGGTGGACGCCGAGACCGCGGTCGTCAACGGCATCACCGCCTGGCAGATGCTCCACCGCAAGGCCCGGGTGCGCGCCGGCCAGACCGTCCTGGTCCACGGCGCCAACGGCGGGGTCGGCTCGATCCTGGTCCAGCTGGCGCTCGCCGCCGGGGCCGAGGTGATCGGCACCGCATCCACCCGTCACCACGACGGGCTGCGTGCGCTCGGGGTGACCCCGATCGACTACCGCTCCGGCAACGTCTGCGCACGGGTACGGGCACTCGCGCCCGGCGGGGTGGACGCGGTCTTCGACCACGTCGGCGGCGAGGGCATCGTCGACTCCTGGCAGCTGCTGGCGCCCGGCGGCACCCTCGTCTCGTACGGGACCGCCGCCACCCGGGACGACCAGGGCTCCGGCTCGCTGCCGGTGCTGAAGCTGCTGGGCCGGGTGTGGCTGTGGAACGCGCTGCCCAACGGGCGCCGCGCGTACTTCTACAACGTGTGGGCCGGTCGCGCCTACGCCAAGAACCGCTTCCGGGCCCGGCTGCGCTCCGACCTGACCCAGGTGTTCACCGCCCTGCAGCGCGGCGAGATCACGGCGAAGGTCGCCGCGCGGATCCCGCTGGCCCGCGCCGCCGAGGCGATGCGCCTGGCGGAGTCGGGAACGGTCGCCGGCAAGGTGGTCCTGGTCCCTTGACCCGGCCGGCGCCGGTCCTCATCCGCTGCCGCTCCTGGGAGCCGCCCTGCCCGTCAGGCCGGGCACGTCGGCCGCGGCCAGTCGCTCCAGCAGCTCGACGGCCCTCTCCACGTCCGCCAGCCGGTCCGGGGGGACGCGCCGGTCGATCGCACGGGCCAGGTAGGCCGCACGGCCCGCCAGCAGCTTGTCGATCAGCTCGGCGGCGGCGGGATCCGCGCTCATCAGCTTCCGGCGGCCGTCATACGGATCGGGCTCGCCGTGCACCAGCCCGGCGGCCTTGAGGACCGCCAGACTCTGCGCGATGGACTGCGGGCTCACGTGCTCCAGGGAAGCGAGCCGGGCCGCGGTGACCGGGCCCTCCCGTACGACGCTCGCCAGGACGGCGAGCTGCGTGACGGTCAGGCCCGTCGCGTCCTGTCCCGACTCCGCGCGCTGCCGCGCGCGCAGCCGCTTGATCGCGTCGTCGAGCCGCTGCGCGGTCACGGCGGACGCCGACGCCTGCCGGCCGGGTTTCGTGATCATGACTTCTCCGTGAAACCCCGCAAGCAACTTTGGGAAGTTGCTTGTGGAGTTTGAACGGCCGAAGGAACCGGGAACACTGCCTCCGATCTCACCTGACCGGCGCCGCCCTCCTGCGTCCGGCGCGGTGCGCCCGCAGCTGTTGGATGGGCACCGTCGACGGCTGCACGGTCGTCGGGTACATCGCGGCGGCCTGACGGGCCACGTACACACGGGCGATGAGCTCGTCGCGGTCGGTCTCCGGCACCTCCATGCCGAACAGGTCGCGCAGGAGACCGGGGATCTCCTCCGGGGTGTAGGTCTGCGCGGTGGCCGTGCCGTCGGGCAGGGTCCGGGTGAGGACGCTGCCGTCGAGGAAGACGTGCTCCTGCTCGCGCATCTGCTGGACGAGCAGCCGGCCCGCGAACGGCGAACGCGGATGCGTGGAGAGGAAGTGGTTGGCCACCATCCAGTCCTGCGGATACCGCTGGTCGAGGGTGAAGGCGTGCAGGTCGTACCAGCCTTCGGCGCCCCGCGTCCGCATCACGTACAGCCGGTCGCCCGTCTCGGTGGTGGAGCCCTCCAGCCGGAAGCCCCAGCCGCCGAACGAGGTCTCGGAGCCCTCCACCAGCTCGATGGGCTCGATGGGGTTGCGGCCGAAACCGGGGTCGCACACCCACACCTTGCCGGTCTCGGGGGTCTCGGCCGTCTCCACGCGCAGCATCGCGTGCGTGGCCGCGCGGACCACCCCCTCGGAGCCGATGCGGACCCGCGAGGCGAGCCCCGTCACCCGGAAGCCGACGCGCTCCAGCACCGCCGCGAGCAGCACGGTGTGCTCGTAGCAGTAGCCGCCGCGGCGTCCGTGGACCAACTTGTCCTGGATGTCCTGCAGTTCGAGGGAGATCGGCCGCCCGAGCACGATCTCGACGGTCTCGAAGGGGATCGAGGTGATGTGCTTACGCGTCAGCGCCCGGAGAACGTCGAGTGTGGGCGCGAGCTCTCCGTCATAGCCGGTACGCCGGAGGTAGGCATCCAGGTCGAGGCTGCCGCCCTGCCAGGCCGTGGCATCGTCGTTCGTCGTCATGGCAGCCATGGTGCATACAAAACCGGTCATGGCCGGAGAGCCCGGGGAAGAGAAAGTCACGTCCCCGGGAAACCCCCCGCGGGGCCGGCTCAGCCCCAGGTGCGGGAGCAGAGCACCAGCCGGTAGCCGTCCGGGTCGGCGACGGTGACGCCCCACTCGTCCCAGTACGGGTTGTGCGAGGCGACGCGCGTGCCGCCGTGCTCGACGAGCCGGCGGACGAGGTCCTCGTCGGGCGCCTCGCCCAGGTAGACGACGAAGAGGTCGTCCACGGTGGGGGCGGGCACGACCGGGTTCTCGGGATCGTGGGTGAGCTCGAAGTGCCAGCCGCCCCCGGCCGGCCCGACCATGAGCAGGTCGTGTGCGCCGGGCACGCGCTCGGTACTGCGCCACTGCACTTCCAGGCCGAGTCCGTCGACGTAGAACCGCTCGGCGGCCTTCAGGTCGAGGGAGGGGCGGGCGACACGGACGTGGGTACGTGAATTGATCATGGCGCAGAGGGTACGGGCGCGCCTGGGCCCGGGCCAGGGGGCCCGGGCAGGGTGTGGCAGGTCGGTGCCGGGAAGCGGGTCCCGTCAGCGCAGGGTCATGGAGACGTGGTGGGCATCGATCCGGAAGCCGTTGCGCAGGTAGGTCCGGTGCGCGGCGTGGCGCTGGTGGCCCGTGTCGAGGTGGAACTCCTCGCAGCCCTCGTCGGCCGCGATGGCCTTGAGGGCGGTGAGCATGCGGCTGCCGAGTCCCCGGCCGCGGACGGACTCGTCGGCGACGAGGTCGTCCAGGTACAGGATGCGGCCCGAGATCATCGTGTGCATGACGCGGAAGCCCGCGGCGACGCACACCTCGCCGTCCTCCTCCAGGTAGACGATGCGGTAGCCCTCCGCGGACTGCGTCCGCCAGCGCTCGGCGAACCCGTCCTCGTCCAGGTGCGGGCGCAGCTGCGAGAAGACCGGCCAGCAGCGGCGTACGGAAATCTCGTCCTCGGCAAAGATCACATCCATGCCGGAAGGGTCGCACGCCGCCGCGGACTTGCCGCCCCCGCGGGCCCGATCCGCCTTCTTTGCCGTCAGGTCCCGTGCGGGGACGGGGAGGAGGGCGGGCTCCGGTTCGCGACGGGGTCAGCAGGCGATGGTTGCCCTGCGGAGCGCGTGGCCACCGGTGCTGCCGTCGTCGGACCAGTACACGGGCTTGGCGCCGCCCGCGCATTCGTCGGATCCGGCGAGCGCGAAGCCCTCGTTGTCGAGGTCCGGCATGCCGCTCGGACGGTCGTACGCGGCGGTGGGCGCGAAGGTGCCGGAGGCGCCGATCTTCATGGTCCGGTGGCGGCCGTCGCAGGTGTCGTCGCAGACGAGCCACAGCCGCGCGGCCTGCGGCTCCCACTGGAGCTCCATCACCGCGGGCATGCCGCTCGCGATCGTGGCGACGCGGGCCGCGGCCCCGCCGTCCTGCAGGACGTAGCCGTAGACGGTGCCGGTGCCCTCGACCCCGAGGAAGAAGACCCCGCCGGTGTGCGCGCCGTACCGGTCCGGGTCGTACGCCGCGCCGGTCGACTCGTCCTTGAATCCGGCCGCGGTCAAGGTGGCGTCGGGGATCCAGGTGATCGCCTCGAAGCCCTGGTTGGAGCCGACGGCCGGCAGGCCGGCCGTCAGGTTCCACTCCTTCGTGGCGGTCAGGCTGCCGCCCGGGCCGGTGGTGACGTCGTAGCGCAGGACGGACAGCCGGCTGGTGCCGGACGCGTCGCCGTTGCGTTCGGCGGCGACGTACGCACCGGCCGCCGCGCCCGCCGCGGTCAGGGTGACGGCCTCGCCGTCCGGGCTCCCGGCGCCGCCGGGGTAGCGCAGCGTCTTGCCGGAGGACCAGCCGTTCTCGGTGTCCGGGCGCCAGCCGCCGGAGCCGTCGCGGACCAGGCGCCACAGCCTGCCGGAGTTCTGGGCGGCCCACAGCACGGGGCCCTCCTGGTAGAGGCCGCTGAGGTCTTGGCCGAAAACGCCTTGGCCGTCGGCCGTCGCCACGGAGCTGCCGCCGGGCCAGGCCACCGGGTTCGTACCGCCGCCCCCGGAGCCGCAGTCGTTCGGCGCGCCGAGCGTCAGGGCCGCCTTGCCGAAGGAGCCGGTGCCGTCGGGGCACCGCGACCAGGACGGGCCGGAGTGGCTGCTCCAGCCGAAACTGTCCACCAGGGTGCTGCCGTCGGGAAGGTACAGGCGGGCCTTGTCCGCGGATCCGAGACCGAACCGGGCGTCCACGTCGAAGGCGCGGGCCGCCCCCGGGGCCAGACCCGTACCGGACGGGATCTTGAACTTCGAGCCGTTGTCGTCGTCCTTGAGGATCCAGCCCGAGACGTCGACGGTGGCCGTTCCCTTGTTGAACAGCTCGATCGAGTCGTCGACGCTGCCGGTCGTCACCACCTCGTTGATGCGGATGTCATCGGCGGGCGCCGCCTGCGCCGCGGGGGCGGGCAGCAGCGCGGCGGCCATCAGCGTGGAGCCGGCGAGGGCGAGGCGGATCGGGGCGGGGCGGGGACGCTTACGGGATGTGCCTGCTTCGAGCACGGTGACCGTCCCGGGGAGGGTGGGGGGCTGGGGCATGGCCACACGAGGGTCGCGGCCGACCCCGAACTCCGGCCGGCTTCCGCCGGGTCGTCCCGTGAACGCACGCCGAACGGCACGTCGCCCGGCGTCGCGATCGAGCCCTTCCGGGAGCGCTGCGCATGGAGCGGCGGGCGTCGGGGCACCGATGCCCGCGTGCCCCCGTCGGAGCCGGGACGCTGCGCCCGCCTCCGGGGGCCGCGCGCGACCGTCCGTACCACCTGCCGACGCGACAGGGTCCCGCCGCACAGCCCCGGGGCCGAAGGAGGCGTGACATGCCGGCCCGCCCATCCCCCTCGCCCCGGGCCCTCACCAGGGACGCCTGCCCCCACGGCACGTGGGAAGTGGTCCGCGGACGGCCCCATCCGCAGCTCAGGCCGGGTGTGCGCGGGTACCGGGGCCACCGCATGGACCTCGGGTACGGCCGCCGCCGGCTGGAGGTGCCGGACGCCTGCGTCTCGCTGGTCTTCAACCTCGCCGACCCGGTGTGGGTGACGCTCGGCACGCGCCTCGACGCGACCGCCCGCCCCTACACCGCGCTCGTCTCCGGCCTCCAGACCCGGCCCACGCTCGGTGAACACGCGGGCCGGGTGGAGGGCGTGGAGGTCCTCCTCGCGCCGTGGGCGGCGTTCGGGCTCCTGGGACAGCCCATGAGCGACCTGGCCGACCGGATGGCCGATCCGGTCGAACTCCTCGGCCGGCGGGCCGACCTGCTGGCCGAGGCCCTGTACGAAGCGGTGGGATGGGAAGCGCGCTTCGCCCTGCTGGACGCTGCCCTCCGCACCTGGACGGAGGCGGCCCGTGCGTGCGCCGCCGCGCCGCTGCGGCGTGCGTGGGGGGAGTTGGTCCGCAGCGGCGGCTGCCTGCCCGTCGAGGAACTGGCCGTACGCAGCGGCCGCGGCAAGCGGCGGCTGGAGTACCTCTTCCGGGAGCAGATCGGTCTGACGCCGAAGACCGCGGCGCGCGTGCTGCGTTTCCAGCGCACGCTGTGGCTGGTCGACCACGGCGGCCGCCCGCTCGCCGACGTGGCCGTCGCCTGCGGGTTCAGCGACCAGGCCCACATGAACCGGGAGTTCAAGGCGATGAGCGGGCGCACGCCGCGGCGGTTCCGCTCGGAGCGGGGCGCCGCCCTGCCCGGCGACCCGGCCGGGGTGGACCGGGTGACCGGGCAGGTCACCAGCATCGTGCTGCCCGACCGGTTCAGTCGATCTTGATGGAGCTGACCCGGTTGTCCCAGCCGCTGCGCATCGAGTCCTCGATGTGGTTCGGCCCGGTGTTGCCGGGGTACCAGTACCCGCCGCCGCCCGGGTTCTCGGCGAGGTGCGCCGTGCAGGCCCCGGTCCAGTAGGAGGACGTGGAGTTGTCGAAGTTGTAGGCGGAGAGGTTCTGCCAGTACCCGCGGTCGTAGAACTTCAGGTCGCGGCCCCCCTTGCCCGTGTACTGGTACAGGTCCAGCGGTGTGGAGCAGGCGGCGAGGACCTGCCGCGTCGTGGCGGTGGCGCGCAACTGCGCTGCCCGCGCCTCCTGTTCGGAGGCGGTACGGAAGCACTCCACCGCCCCGCGCCCCTGCCACACCATGCAGACCCTGGCCTCGCCCCAGTCCCCGGACAGGTCCAGGGTCCGCCCCTCGAACGAGGCGTACCGGGCCGTGGCGTCCGCCGCGGGGCCGGTGGCCGCTCCGGCGGGTGCACCGAGGAGCACGGAGGCCGCGAGCGTTCCCACCGCGACGACGCCCAACGCCGCCTTGCGCGTATCTGACACGGAATGCGTCCCTTCACGAGGTACCGCCCGGCATCTGCCGGGCAGCCCCCATCCTGGAACCCCCGCCGCCCCGCGTTCTTGAACAAACGCGCACCCCGCTGCGTCAGAACGCGTAGACCGGGTTGCCGTTCAGCGTCGCGGACATCGCGCACGCGTTGGGGAAGGTGTGCTTCCACGCGACGTGGGCCCCGCGCCACACGCCGTCCGCCGTGACGGTGACGGGGTCGTAGTGCATCGGACAGGCCCGGTCCGGGTTCGGCGCGGCCAGCAGGCGGTTGAACTCGCCGCCGGTGGCGTTGAGGGCGTCGCACGCGGCCCTGGGGGCGGGGTGCGTGCCCTCCGCGGTGTAGGCGCAGCTGAGGACGGTGGCCCGCAGGACCGTACCGGCGGCGGCGTTGTCGCCCTGGGTGATGGTGAACACCATGGCGGAGGGGGCGTACAGGCTCTCGGGGCTCGCCTCCGCCACACCCGTGGCGCCGGCGAGGCAGAGGAGAGCTGCGGCGGAGACGGTGGCTATGCGGTGACGCATGAGAGGACTCACTTTCGATTCGAAGGTAATTTGGGGCGCTGTGGCTTTCATGTAGCGCTCAACTGGGGCTGAGCCTGCCAGGCATGAAGGACAGCCGCACATCGGCGGTCGATTTACGGACAGTTGGTTCGCATATCGGAGCGGAGGGGCGTCTTCGCGCAGCTCGCGCCGGGTGTTCGCAGGCCCGCGCCCCGCGGGAGCCCGCCGCGTCGACCGGCGTGACCCCGCCTCCTGTACCTCCTGCCCAGGTGACGGCCACTCACGGTTCACCGGACGTCTCCTCAGAGTGACCGGATCGATGCGGTTCGGCCCCCGCGCGGGGACCGAACCCCGGCGGCCCCACCGATGGCCCACCCGGATTGCGGCCGCCGGGGCGGGGGTGGTGGGCTGGCCGGGGTGACCGCACGGCCGACCGGGGCCGGCACGCGGCCCCCGGCGAGCGGAGACGCGTCGTGGCCAAGGCCTATCTGGTGGGTGCGGGCATCGCTTCCCTGTCGGCGGCGGCGCTGCTGATCCGGGAGGGCGGGTTCGCGGGCGGCGACATCACCGTCCTGGAGGCCCAGGACCGCACCGGCGGAAGCCTCGACGCGGCGGGCGACCCGGAGACCGGCTACACCATGCGCGGCGGGCGGATGTTCGAGCTGCACTTCGAGTGCACCTACGACCTGCTGCGCTCGATCCCCTCCCTCGACAGGCCGGACGTCTCGGTCACCGAGGACACGTTCGCCTTCCACGAGGACTTCGCCTGGAACGACAAGGCCCGCCTCGTCGACGCCGCCGGCCGCCGTGTCGACACCCGTTCCATGGGCTTCTCCGAGCGTGACCGGCTCGACCTGGTGGCGTGCGTGGCGACCCCCGAATCGCGCCTCGACGGCAAGCGCATCTCCGACTGCTTCGCTCCGGAGTTCTTCACCACCAACTTCTGGTTCATGTGGTGCACGACCTTCGCCTTCGAGCCCTGGCACTCGGCAATCGAGTTCCGGCGCTACCTCAACCGGTTCGTCCACCTGTTCAAGACCTTCGACACCATGTCCGGCATCTACCGCACGCGCTTCAACCAGTACGACTCGATCGTGCGCCCGCTGCGGGCCTGGCTGCGGAGCCAGGGCGTCACCTTCGCGATGAACACCACCGTCACCGATGCCGGGTTGGCCGAAGGCGAGGGCGTCACCGTCACCTCCCTCACCTGCACGCGCGGCGGCACGACCGAGCGGATCCCCGTCGCCCCCGAGGACCTGGTGTTCGTCACCAACGGCTCGATGACCGCCCGCTCGGCCCTCGGATCCACCGACACCGCCGCCGTACCGGACACCTCGGTCCCCGACGCATCGTGGCTGCTGTGGCACGCCCTGGCGGCCAAACGCCCCCACCTGGGCGACCCTTCGGTGTTCGACTCCTCCGTCGCGGACTCCACCTGGGGGTCCTTCACCGTCACCACCCGGGACCCGACCTTCTTCAAGGCCATGGAGGAGTTCTCGGGGAGCGAGGCCGGCAAGGGCGGACTGATCACCTTCAAGGACTCCTCCTGGCTGCTCACCATCGTGCTCAACCACCAGCCGCACTTCCACGAACAGCCGCAGGACACCTACGTCTGGTGGGGCTACGCACTGTTCCCGGACAAGGCCGGCGACCACGTGGGCAAGACGATGGCGCGGTGCACGGGCCGCGAGGTGCTGACCGAGGTGCTGGGACACCTGCGGCTCGCCCAGAGCGGGCAGATCCTGGAGTCGTCCGTCGTACGGCCGGCCCTGATGCCGTACATCACCAGCCAGTTCCTCGTCCGCAAGGCCGGCGACCGGCCCGACGTCGTCCCCGAGGGATCCACCAACCTGGCCTTCATCGGCCAGTACGCCGAAGTACCCGACGATGTGGTGTTCACCGTCGAGTACTCGGTCCGCACCGCCTGGACCGCCGTGGCCGGCCTGCTCCACCTCGACCGGCGGCCCCCGCCGGTCCACAAGGGAGCCCACGACCCGAAGGTCCTGCTCGAAGCCCTGCACACGATGCACCGCCGCTGACTCCGGCGCCTCGAGACGGCTGACGGCCCACGCGCCACCGGCAGGGCGTCTCACCTTTTCGTCCGAATGACGGACACGGCTCGCCGGTGGGAGACCGCGCGTCCTAGGGTGGCCGGTGCAGCTGGTTCGCCCCGTCCGCCAGGCGGGATGCGTCGTAAGAGGGAACCCGGTGGGAATCCGGGACTGCCCCGCAGCGGTGAGCGGGAACGACCGCCGTCATACGCACTGGGACCGGACAACGGTCCTGGGAAGCGACGGCCACTAGGTGCCCGCCGGGAGACCGGCAGGCGTGCCCGCGAGTCCGAAGACCTGCCCGTTGCCCGCACGCGGACGAATTCCGCATGCGGACATCCCGGTGACCTCGTGGGCGGGTCGGCGTACACAGCGAGCGGCACGTGCGGTGTTCCCTCCCGCGGCGTGGTCCGCGCGTTCTGTCGTCCCTTCGCGTCCGCGTCCCGTCGTCCGGGATGTTCTGGACACATCTCGCGAAGGAGAGTTCCGTGACAGCGAAGCCCGCAGCCGCGGCAGCACGAGCCACCGTGTACGGCTACCCCCGCCAGGGACGGGGCCGCGAACTGAAGAAGGCCGTCGAGGGCTACTGGAAGGGCCTCGTCACCGCCGACGCCCTCCGGGAGACCGCGGCCGGCCTGCGCCGTTCGAACTGGCAGCAGCTGGCCGACGCCGGCATCACCGAGGTGCCGACCGGTGACTTCTCGTACTACGACCACGTCCTGGACACCAGCGTCATGGTCGGCGCCGTCCCCGAGCGGCACCGCGCGGCGGTCGCCGCCGACGCCCTCGACGGCTACTTCGCGATGGCCCGAGGCACCCAGGACGCCGCCCCGCTCGAGATGACCAAGTGGTTCGACACCAACTACCACTACCTGGTCCCCGAGCTCGGCCCGGACACCGTCTTCACCGCCGATTCCACCCGGCAGGTCGCCGAGCTGGAGCAGGCCCTCGGGCTCGGGCACACGGCCCGCCCGGTCCTGGTCGGCCCCGTCACCTACCTGCTGCTGGCCAAGCCCGCCCCGGGCGTGGCCGCCGACTTCCAGCCGCTGACCCTGCTCGACCGGCTGCTGCCCGTCTACGCCCGGGTCCTGGCCGACCTGCGGGCCGCCGGCGCCGAGTGGGTGCAGCTGGACGAGCCCGCCCTGGTCCAGGACCGCACCCCGGCCGACCTGAACGCCGCCGCCCGCGCCTACCGCGAGCTCGGCGCGCCGACCGACCGCCCCAAGGTGCTCGTCGCCTCGTACTTCGACCGGCTCGGCGACGCCCTCCAGGTGCTGGCCGCGGCCCCCGTCGAAGGCCTCGCCCTCGACTTCACGGGCCGCGGCGCCGCGAACCTCGCCGACCTCGCCGCGGTCGGCGGACTGCCCGGCAAGCGGCTCGTCGCCGGCGTGGTCGACGGACGCAACATCTGGATCAACGACCACCAGAAGTCCCTGACCACCCTCGGCACCCTCCTGGGTCTCGCCGGCCGGGTGGACGTCGCGGCGTCCTGCTCGCTCCTGCACGTCCCACTCGACGCGAGTGCCGAACGCGACATCGATCCGCAGGTCCGGCGCTGGCTCGCCTTCGCCCGCCAGAAGACCGCCGAGATCGCCACCCTGGCCCGCGGACTCGCCAAGGGCACCGGCGCCATCGCGGCCGAACTCGCCGCCAACCGGGCCGACCTGGCCTCCCGCGCCGGCTCCGCCATCACCCACGACCCCGCCGTGCGCGCCCGTACCGCCGCGATCACCGACGCCGACGGACGGCGCTCTCAGCCCTACGCACAGCGGACCGCGGCCCAGCGCGCCCTCCTCGGGCTGCCCCTGCTGCCGACGACGACCATCGGCTCCTTCCCCCAGACGAACGAGCTGCGCACCGCCCGCGCCGACCTGCGGGCCGGCCGCATCGACACGGCCGGTTACGAGGAGCGGATCAAGGACGAGATCCGCGAGGTGCTCTCCTTCCAGGAGAAGACCGGGATCGACGTCCTGGTGCACGGTGAGCCCGAACGCGACGACATGGTGCAGTACTTCGCCGAGCGGCTCACCGGCTACCTGGCCACCCGGCACGGCTGGGTGCAGTCGTACGGCACCCGCTACGTCCGGCCCCCGGTCCTGGCCGGGGACGTCTCCCGCCCGGAGCCGATGACCGTGCGCTGGACCGCGTACGCCCGGTCGCAGACGGCCAAGCCGGTCAAGGGGATGCTGACCGGCCCGGTCACCATGCTCGCCTGGTCCTTCGTACGGGACGACCAGCCCCTCGGGGAGACCGCCCGCCAGGTGGCCCTCGCCCTGCGCGACGAGGTCGACGACCTGGAGGCCGCCGGCACTCCGGTCATCCAGGTCGACGAACCCGCCCTGCGCGAGACCCTGCCGCTGCGCGCGGCGGACCGCGCGGAGTACCTCGCCTGGGCCACCGAGTCCTTCCGGCTCACCACCGGCGGTGCAAGGCCGGACACCCAGATCCACACGCACATGTGCTACGCGGAGTTCGGCGACGTCGTCCAGGCCATCGACGACCTCGACGCCGACGTCATCAGCCTGGAGGCGGCCCGCTCCCACATGCAGGTCGCCGGCGAACTGGCCCGGCACGGCTACCCCCGCGAGGCCGGCCCGGGCGTCTGGGACATCCACTCCCCCCGCGTCCCGAGCGCCGCGGAAGCGGCGGCCCTGCTCCGCGAAGGACTCGCGGCCATCCCCGCCGAACGGCTGTGGGTCAACCCCGACTGCGGCCTGAAGACCCGCGGCTGGCCCGAGACCCGCGCCTGCCTGGAAAACCTCGTCGCGGCCGCGCGCGAGGTGCGCGCGGAGCTCACGGGCGACGGCTCCTGACCCAGGAGTTCCGGGTCGGACGCCCGACGGGCGTCCGACCCGGGCCCGGGAGGCCGTCGGCCGTCGAGGAGCCTTCGGGCGTCACTGCGCGCGGTCGGCCACCTGGTACGGGACGAAGGTGCTGCTGTTCTCGTCGACGGCGAGCGGACGCCCGAGCGGGGGCACCGCGCGCTGCGGGCAGTCCAGGCGCTCGCACAGCCGGCAGCCCATGCCGATGGGCGTGTCGGCCGAGGTGTTGTCCAGGTCGAGGCCGTCGGAGTAGACGAGCCGCGAGGCGTGCCGGATCTCGCAGCCCAGCCCGATCGCGAAGGTCTTGCCCGGCTCGCCCCAGCCGCCGCGATGGCGGGTGACGGCGCGGGCGGTCCACAGGTGGCGCTGCCCGTCGGGCATGGCGGCGACCTGGACGTGGATGCGGCCGGGTGCGGCGAAGGCCTCGTAGATGTTCCACAGCGGGCAGGTGCCTCCCGCCCGGGAGAAGTGGAACCCGGTCGCGGACTGCCGCTTGGACATGTTCCCGGCCCGGTCGACGCGGACGAAGGAGAACGGCACCCCGCGCAGCCTGGGCCGCTGGAGGGTGCTGAGGCGGTGGCAGACCGTCTCGTATCCCAGTCCGAACCGGTCGGTGAGCCGCTCGATGTCGTAGCGGAATTCCTCGGCGGCGGCGTGGAAGGCCCGGTACGGGAGGATCAGGGCCGCGGCGAAGTAGTTGGCGATGCCGATCCGGGCCAGGCCGTGCGCGGTGGAGCCGGCAGGGAAGTCCTGCGAGGCGCACCGGTCCAGCTCGTCGGCGTGCTCCAGCAGGGCGAGCTGCGTCGCCATCCGGAACGCCTGCTGCCCCGGCCGCAGCCGGGCGGACAGGTGCAGCGTCCGGCTCCGTTCGTCGTAGCGGTGCAGCCGGTCGCAGTCGGCGCTCACCCGCACCCCGTGCGCGTCGGAGAGCCGCGCGGACAGGGCCCGGACCACCTCTCCGGGGCGGATCCGGATCGCGTTGGCCAGTTCCTCGGCGGCGAGGTCGGTGTCGTGGAGGTAGTTCTGGCGGCGGTAGAAGAACTCCCGGATCTCCTCGTGGGCGGAGCGCGGAACGGCTCCTGCGGCCCCTGCGGCGCCGCCGGCCGCACCCGGCACCGCGTCCCGCCCGTCCTGCGCGCCGGCCAGGCTCTCGGCCAGGACCTGCGAACGCCGTCCGAGGTCCAGCAGCACCCGGGCGACCGCCGGCATCCGCGAGGCCAGCTCGGCGAGGTCGGAGGCCGAGACCCGGGCCTCGGCGACCTCTCCGGCCAGCGCCTCGCGCAGGTCCGCGACGAGGCGGCCGGTGTCCCGCTCCGAGAAGAAGCCCGGATCGACCCCGAAGGCTTCCGTCAGCCGCAGCAGCACGGGAACGGTGAGCGGGCGGGAGTCGTGCTCCATCTGGTTCAGGTAACTGGGCGAGATGGCGAGGACCCTGGCCAGATCGACCTGGCTCATCCGCCGCTCCTCGCGCAGCCTGCGCAGCCGCGCGCCCGCGTACGTCTTGCCCACCGAACCTCCCCTGGTGCCGAGCGGCCAGCCTATGCGCACAACCGCCCCGTACGGCCTTCGCATCCTTGGCAAAACCTCGCGAAAAGATGCGCAGAACTTGGCATGCGTCCCTGATTGATGGCACTGGGTGTCACTGGGAGAGTCGTCCTGCGGCCCGCCGGACCAGGCGGCACGGACAGAACCAACGGGGCCCGATTCACGCCCTGATATCGGAGATCCCGGCAGGTTCCGACAGGTGGTGCGGCAACATTGCTCAGCTCGTTCCACACCCGGCGACGGTGGGCCGCGATCTCACAGATGGCACCTGGTGCCAACACTTCGCACCTTTGACGTGCGGAGGCATTTCCGAACGACTCATGGAGACGGTGACGGTCATGGCAGACACGACGAACACGACGGCGGCGGCAGCGGACCTCGCCGAGCGCTGGGCGAGCGACCCGCGCTGGGCCGGCATCGAGCGGACGTACTCCGCCGAGGACGTGGTCCGCCTGTCGGGCAGCGTCCGCGAGGAGCACACCCTGGCCCGGCGCGGCGCCGAGCGCCTGTGGCGACAGCTCCACGAGCAGGACTACGTCCACGCGCTGGGCGCCCTCACCGGCGGCCAGGCGGTCCAGCAGGTCCGGGCCGGGCTGCAGGCCGTCTACCTCTCCGGCTGGCAGGTCGCCGCCGACGCCAACCAGGCCGGCCACACCTACCCGGACCAGAGCCTCTACCCGGTCAACTCCGTTCCCCAGGTGGTCCGCCGGATCAACAACGCGCTGTTGCGCGCCGACCAGATCGCCACCGCCGAGGGCGGCGCCGACACGAGGGACTGGCTCGCGCCCATCGTCGCCGACGCCGAGGCCGGCTTCGGCGGACCGCTGAACGCCTTCGAACTCACCAAGGCGATGATCGCGGCGGGCGCGGCCGGCATCCACTACGAGGACCAGCTGGCCTCCGAGAAGAAGTGCGGCCACCTCGGCGGCAAGGTCCTCGTCCCCACCTCGCAGCACATCCGCACCCTGAACGCGGCCCGCCTGGCCGCCGACATCGCGGACACCCCGACGCTGATCATCGCCCGTACCGACGCGCTCGCGGCCACTTTGCTGACCAGCGACGTCGACGAGCGCGACGCGGAGTTCTGCACGGGCGAGCGCACCGCCGAGGGCTTCTACCACGTGCGGAACGGCATGGCCCCGGTGATCGCCCGCGGGCTGGCCTACGCCCCGAACGCCGACCTGATCTGGGTGGAGACCGGCACCCCGGACCTGGCCCAGGCCCGCGAGTTCGCCGAGGCGATCCACGCGCGGTACCCGGACCAGATGCTGGCGTACAACTGCTCGCCGTCCTTCAACTGGAAGGCGGCCCTGGACGACGACCAGATCGCCAAGTTCCAGCGCGAGCTGGGCGCGATGGGCTACCGCTTCCAGTTCATCACCCTCGCCGGCTTCCACTCCCTCAACCACGGGATGTTCGACCTGGCCCGCGGCTACGCCGAGCACGGCATGACGGCGTACGTCGACCTCCAGGAGCGCGAGTTCGCCGCCCAGGCGCAGGGCTTCACGGCCGTCAAGCACCAGCGCGAGGTCGGCACCGGCTACTTCGACCTCGTGTCCACCGCCGTCAACCCGGCCTCCTCCACCACCGCGCTCGCCGGCTCCACCGAGGAAGAGCAGTTCCACTAGGAACCCCCGTGCGGGCGGGGCGCCCGCGTACGCGCGGTACCCGGGCGGGGTGCCCGCCTACGCGCGGTACCCGGGGGCCCCGCCCCGCCCCCGGTCGTCCCGTGTCCCCCGAGGGCCCGGACCCGCCTTCGTCCCGCCCTCCCCTCTCCCGGAGGAGACCCGCATGTCCACCCACGCACCGACCCGCCACGTCGAGGTCCTCGCAACGCCGGGCGACCGCCATGAAGAGATCCTGACCCCCGGGGCCCTGGAGTTCATCGCGCGGCTCGACGCCGCGTTCCACTCCCGGCGCCTGGAGGTCCTAAGGGAGCGCATCCGCCGCTCCACCCACCTGGCCGGCGGCACCCCCCTCGTCTTCCCCCTCGCCACCCGCGCGATCCGGCACGACGCCGCGTGGAGGGCCGCGCCGCCGGCGCCGGGTCTCACCGACCGCCGCGTCGAGATCACCGGACCGCCGGACCGCCGGATGGCGGTGAACGCCCTCAACTCCGGGGCCCGGGTCTGGATGGCCGACCTCGAGGACGCCACCTCGCCCACCTGGGACAACGTCATCGGCGGCCAGCTGACCCTGCTCGACGTGATCGAGAGGCGGATCGACTTCACCACCCCGGAGGGCAAGGAGTACCGGCTCGGGCCGGACCTCGCGACCATCATGGTCCGCCCGCGCGGCTGGCACCTCCTCGAAGAACACCTGGAGGTCGGCGGCCGGCCCGTGTCCGCCTCGCTCGTGGACTTCGGCCTGTACTTCTTCCACTGCGCGCAGCGGCAGATCGACGCCGGCCACGGCCCGTACTTCTACCTCCCCAAGCTGGAGAACCGGTACGAGGCCCGCCTCTGGAACGACATCTTCCTCTTCGCCCAGGACCTGCTCGGCATCCCGCGCGGTACCGTGCGCGCCACGGTCCTGATCGAGACGATCACCGCCGCGTTCGAGATGGAGGAGATCCTCTACGAACTGCGCGAGCACAGCGCCGGGTTGAACGCCGGCCGCTGGGACTACCTCTTCAGCCTCATCAAGACCTTCGGCCACCGCACCGATTTCCAGCTCCCCGACCGGTCCTCGGTCACCATGACCGCCCCCTTCATGCGGGCGTACACCGAGCTGCTCGTCCGCACCTGCCACAAGCGCGGCGCGCATGCCATCGGCGGCATGGCCGCCCAGGTCCCGGGCAAGGACGCAGGGGCCGACGCGGCCTCCCTCGCCAGGGTCCGGCTCGACAAGGAACGCGAGGCCGAGGACGGCTTCGACGGCTCCTGGGTCGCCCACCCCCGGCTCGTCCCCGTCTGCCGCGACGTCTTCGACGGCGTCCTGGGAGAGCGGCCGAACCAGCTGGAGCGGACGCGCGAGGACGTCGAAGTCGCCTCCCACGACCTGCTGTCGGTCCGCAGGATCGCCGCCCCGCCGACCGCCGAGGGCATCCGCTCCAACGTGGCCGTCGCACTGCGCTACTTCGACGCCTGGCTGCGCGGGCGCGGGGCGGTCGCCCTGTCGGGGCTGATGGAGGACGCGGCCACCGCCGAGATCGCCCGCGTCCAGATCTGGCAGTGGCTGCGCCACGGCAGGGCGGAGCGCTCCGCGGTCCTCGACTTCCTCGACGCCGAATGCGGGGCGCTGGCGCAGGAGGACCCGCAGGCCCTGGTCGCCGAAGCCCGCGAGGTCTTCGTGAACACCGCCCTCGCCCCCGGCCTGCCCGCCTTCTTCACCCCCGAGGCCTACACCCGCCACCTCGTCCGCCGGACGGAGGCCCGCTCGTGAGTACCCCGATCCGCCGGGTCGGCGTCGTCGGGGGCGGCCAGATGGGCTCGGGCATCGCCGAGGTGTGCGCCCGCGCCGGCCTCGACACCGTCGTCTGCGAGGCCGACGCCACCGCCGCGCGCGGCGCCCGGGAGCGCGTCGCCGTCTCCCTCGAACGCGCCGTCCAGCGCGGGAAGCTGGACCGGATCCCCGCCGAGGACGCGCTGGCCCGGACGGTCTTCACCGGCGACCTGGAGGACCTCGCCGACCGGCAGCTGGTCATCGAGGCCGTCGTCGAGAACGCCGAGGCGAAGACCGGGATCTTCACCGCGCTCGACAAGATCGTGGAGGACCCGGGGGCCGTCCTCGCCTCCAACACCTCCGCCATCGCGATCATGCGCCTCGGCATGGCGACCGGCCGCGCCGACCGTGTGCTGGGCCTGCACTTCTTCAACCCCGTACCGGTCCTGCCGCTGGTGGAGATCGTCTCCTCGCTGCACACCACCACGGGCACCGTCGAGACGATGGAGGGCTTCGTCCGGGACACGCTCGGCAAGACCGCGATCCGCTCGCAGGACCGGTCCGGGTTCGTCGTCAACGCCCTCCTCGTCCCGTACCTGCTGTCGGCGATCCGCATGGCGGAGTCCGGCCACGCCAGTGCCGCGGACATCGACGACGGCATGGTGCTCGGCTGCGCCCACCCCATGGGCCCGCTGAAGCTCGCCGACCTCATCGGCCTCGACACCGTCGCCGCCATCGCGGAATCCCTCTACGCCGAGTTCAAGGAACCCCTCTACGCCCCGCCGCCGCTCCTGCTGCGGATGGTCCAGGCGGGCCTGCTGGGCCGCAAGGCGGGCCGCGGGTTCCACACGTACGACCGGGACTGAGGGGTCCCGGTCCGCCGCCCGGGCAGAGGGTGCCCGGCAGCCGGGGAAAGGCGGGGCGTGACGAGTGGTGTCGTCACGCCCCGCCGTGCTGCCCGCGTCGGCGGTCCGGATCGGAGTTCGCGGCCACGCTCCGCTCTCCAGGCCGTACGATGCGTTCTGCTCCGGCCCACCACGGCCGGGGATCACAACCGAATGCACGCACGACTGGGGGAAGCCGGTGGGAATCCGGCGCTGACCTGCAACCGTGAACGGCCGTCGTCGCATTCTTCTGGCCCTTCCTCGTCACCGAGACGGTCTCCTTCGTCCTCGTCCTGGCCGGCCTGGTCTACGGCCCGGGCTTCAGTTCCACCGCCACCTCGCCTTCGACCTCGCGACCTCCCTCGGCTGGGACACCGGGCGCGCGGTCACCAACTTCGTCTGCATCACCCTCGCGGGCCAGGCCGTCCTCACCACGTTCCGCCGCGCGGCCCGCAAGGCGCGCTTCCAGGCTCCCGTCCGCTTCGACCCCGCCCCGCCTCCGATCGGGGGAAAGTCGGCCGCGGGAGGAAACGGCGGGAGTTCGTAAGGGGAGCAATAGATCCATGACCGTTACCGCGAGCATCGACTCGACTCGCCCCGTGGCCACGCTCATCAACGTCTTCACGGTGGCGCCCGAGCGCCAGCAGGAGCTGATCGCCCTGCTGGCCCAGGCCACCGAGGAGACGATGAAGCACCAGCCCGGCTTCATCTGCGCCAACTTCCACGCCAGCCAGGACGGGCAGAGCGTGATCAATTACGCCCAGTGGGAGTCGGAGCAGCACTACCGCGCCATGCTGGCCAACCCCAAGGCCCGCGTCCACATGGACCAGGCGGCCACCATCGCCAGTGACGTCCAGCCCCGCCTGTTCCACGTCGTCTCCACCCACCCCAAGGGCTAGACGTCCCGACCGTCCCGGCCGACGGGGTGCACGGGGGCCGGGTTCGGCGCACGCTGGAGCAGGCAGACATCGAGGTGAGGCCGGTGGCCGGGACACGAACCCCGCAGCGTCCGTCCAGCGCGCAGCGGCGCGTACTCGCTCCGCTGGCGCTCGCGCAGTTCATCTGCAGCTTCGCCGGGTCCAACATGAACGTGATGATCAACGACATCAGCGAGGACCTGGACACCACCGTGCAGGGTGTGCAGATCGCCATCACGATCTTCCTGCTGGTCATGGCCGCGCTGATGATCCCCGGCGGCAAGCTGACCGACCGCTACGGCCGCAAGCGCTGCCTCCTGGTCGGCCTCGTCGTCTACGGCGTCGGCGCCCTGCTGAGCGCCGCCGCCCCGGGCCTGGGCGTACTGATCCTCGGGAACTCGATCCTGGAGGGCATCGGAACGGCCCTGCTCATCCCGCCGGTCTACATCCTCACGACGCTCATCTTCACGGACCTGACCTCACGGGCCCGCGCCTTCGGCGTCATCATGGCGCTGGGCGGCATCGGCGCCGCCGCCGGGCCGCTGATCGGCGGGCTCATCACCTCGTGGCTGAGCTGGCGTGCGGCCTTCGTGTTCCAGGCCCTGGTCATCGTCGTGATCATCGTGCTGAGCCGGAACCTCGAGGACCCCCTGCCGCCCGATCCGACGCGCTCCTTCGACACCACCGGAGCGGTCCTGTCGGCGGCCGGGCTCGTCCTCCTCGTCATGGGCATCCTCGCGGCCGACAACAACGTCTGGCTCATGGTCGGGCTGCTCGTCCTGGGCTCCCTCGTGCTCCTCTGGTTCTTCCGGTCCGTACGGGCCAAGGAGCGGGCGGGCAAGGAACCCCTGCTGTCCACCAGCCTGTTCCGTGACCGCACCTCCAACCTGGGTCTCGTGACGCAGAACGTCCAGTGGCTGCTGCTGATGGGCTCCTCGTTCACCATCGCGGCCTACCTCCAGGTCGTGCGCGGCTACGACGCCGTCCAGACCGGCGTCATCTTCACCGCCGCCACGCTCGGCCTGCTCGCGTCCTCGCTCGCCGCCGAGCGCCTCGCAAAGCGCTGGTCCCAGCGGACCCTGATCATGACGGGTTTCGTGGTCACCGTCGCCGGCATCGTCATCCTGATCGCGATGGCGGGCGGCTCCCCGAACCCGTGGGCCCTGACTCCCGGACTCCTGCTGATCGGACTGGGCCTCGGCGTGATGCTCACCCCCTCGGTCAACGTCGTCCAGTCGAGCTTCCCCGAAGAGCGGCAAGGCGAGATCTCCGGCCTTTCCCGCAGCGTGTCGAACCTCGGTTCCTCCCTCGGCACGGCGATCGCCGGCACCATCCTCGTCTCCGGCCTCACCAGTGGTGCCTACGCCGCCGCGATGATCACGCTGGCCGTGATCGGGCTCGCCGGGCTCGCCGCCGCGGTGCTCCTTCCGCGGAAGCCTGCCCCGGGCGCGGCGCCGGGCCCCGCCCCCGGGCTCGCCACCCCGCCCTCGTCGTAGAGCGCGAGGAGGCCGCCGGTCCGCCTCCGTCGGCGTACGTCCGGAGGGCGATCTTGTCGAGTGGCGCACAGAATGACCACGAGGGACACGTCCCGATCCTGGCGGAGCGTCGGTCCGCACGGCGCTCGGCGCCGCCTGCCGCACCGGACCCGGACCGGAGAAGGGGTGACGGGTGATGTCGGACGAGAGAGCCGAACGCATCGCGGACTTCATCGAGCCGCTACGGGTACGGCCGGGGTCGAAGGTGCGCCTGGACCGGGACTTCGACCCGCGCTTCAAGGCCGGCATGAAGAAGCGGGAGGGCGCCGAGCTGCTGCGTACGGGGGTGTCCCTGCTCGCCGAGTACCAGGAGCGGCTCGCCGCCCAGGACACGTACGGCGTGGTGCTCTGTCTCCAGGCGCTCGACGCCGGGGGCAAGGACGGGACGATCCGTCACGTGATGAGCGGGGTCAACCCGCAGGGCGTGCGGGTCAGCAGCTTCAAGGTGCCGTCCGCCGAGGAACTCGACCACGACTACCTGTGGCGGTACGCCCGCCGGCTGCCCTCGCGCGGCGAGATCGCCATCTTCAACCGCTCGCACTACGAGGAGGTCCTCGTCGTACGGGTCCACCCCGAGGTCCTCCTCCGGCAGAAGCTTCCCGAGCACGTGCTCGGCGAGGACATCTGGGACCGGCGCTACCGGGAGATCAACCGCTGGGAGCGCTATCTCACGGACAACGGGTTCAAGGTGGTGAAGATCTTCCTGAACCTGTCCAAGGAGGAGCAGCGCACCCGCTTCCTGAAGCGGATCGACCTGCCGGAGAAGAACTGGAAGTTCTCCGCCGCCGACGTCCGGGAGCGGCGCCGGTGGGACGACTACCAGCACGCGTTCTCCGAGATGCTGTCCGCCACGAGCACGCGGTGGGCGCCCTGGTACGTGGTGCCGGCGGACCGGAAGTGGTTCGCGCGCATCTGCGCGGCGGCCGTCCTCGCGCACACATTGATGGAGATCGACCCGCAGTACCCCGAGGTGGCGCAGGAGGCGCGCAAGGACCTGCTCGTCACGAAGCGGGCCCTGGAGCGGGAGGCCCCGGCCGGGGCCCCGGCCGACCCGTACGCCGCCCGGCACGCTTCGGCGGACCGGCGCGGCGGGCACGGGAGGAAGCCGGGCGGGAAGCGCGGATAGCGACCCTCCTCGGACGGAGCGCGACCGGCCCGGATGCGTCCGCGGCCCCGGATCGGAGGCACAACCATGACGGTGCGGTCGGATTCCGCGGCGGAACAGCCCGGGGCTGCCGGGGACGGCTGGTACACGCGCTCGCCCGAGGAGGTCGTGGCGGCGTTCGGTGTCGATCCGTCGGCCGGTCTGTCCGCGGCGCGGGCCGCGGAACTCCTGGGCGCGCACGGCCCGAACGCGCTGCCCGAGGAGGCCCGTACGCCGGCCTGGCGGCGGTTCCTGGCGCAGTACCGCAGCTACATGCAGATCGTGCTCCTGGCCGCGGCGATCGTCTCGCTGGCCATCCGGGAGTGGACCACCGCCATCCTGCTGATCGTGCTGACCCTGCTGAACGCGGTCATCGGCCTGCGTCAGGAGGGCAAGGCCGAAAGCGCCATGAACGCGCTGAAGTCGATGATGAAGGCGACGGCGCGGGTGCGCAGGGACGGCCGGGAGGCCGAGATCCCCGCCGAACAGCTCGTCGACGGCGACGTCGTGCTGATCTCAGCCGGGGACCAGGTGCCGGCGGACGGGCGTCTCATCGAAGCCAGCGCCCTGCAGATCGACGAGTCGGCGCTCACCGGGGAGAGCGTTCCCGCCGCGAAGGACACCGGTGCGCTGGCGGGCAGGCGGCTGTCGCCCGGCGACCAGACCAACACGGCGTTCATGAACACGCCGGTCACCCACGGCAGCGGCGTCATGGTCGTCACCGCGACGGGCGCGGCCACGGAGCTCGGCAAGATCTCCGGAATGCTCTCGGCCACCGAGAAGGAAGTGCCGCCGCTCACCAAGGAACTCGACCGGCTGACCCTGTGGATCACGGCGGCGGCGGGCCTCACGATGATCGTGATGTTCGCCCTGGGACGCCAGCGGGACCAGGCGTGGGACGTCCTGTTCGTCAGCGCCGTGTCGCTGGCCATCGCCGCCATCCCCGAGGCGCTGCCGACGGTGACCCAGGCGATCCTGTCCGTCGGGAGCCTGAACCTGGCGAAGCGGCACGCCATCGTGAAGGAGCTGCCCTCGGTCGAGACGCTGGCGTTCACGTCCGCGATCAACTCGGACAAGACCGGCACCCTGACGATGAACCAGATGACCGCGGTCGAAGTGCTGAGCCCCACCGACCGGTACACCGTGTCGGGCACGGGCTACGGGCTGGAAGGGAAGGTCCACCACGCCGCCGGGTCCGCCGCGGGCATCGAGGACGCGATCCTGCCGTACGTGGTGGCCAGCGACGCCAAGCTGGTGGGCGGCAAGGTGGTGGGCGATCCCACCGAGGGCGCGCTGCTGGTTCTCGCGCACAAGGCCGGTCTGGACACCGACGCCACCCGGGACGCCCTTCCCCGGCTCGCCACCCTCCCGTTCGACCCCGAGTACAAGCTGATGGCCACCTTCCACTCGGCGGCCGACGCCTCCGGGCGGCAGGTGGTGCGCTGCTTCGTCAAGGGGGCGGCCCCGGCCGTGATGGCGCGGGCCGCCACCGCGCTCGCCGCCGGCGAAACGGTGCCGTGGGACGCCGGACTGCTCGGCCGGGCCGAGGCGGCGAGCGAGCGGATGGGCGGTGAGGGCCGCCGCGTGATGGCCGCGGCCACCCGTGACCTGGACCCGGCCGGCTTCGACCCGGAGGGCGACCTGCTCTCGTACGTCACCGATCTGCGGATGACCAGCCTCGTCGGCATGGTCGATCCGCCCCGCGAGGAGGCCAAGGCGGCGGTGGCCGACGCCCAGGCGGCGCACATCCGCGTCCGCCTGGTCACCGGGGACGACGTCACCACCGGGGCGGCGATCGCCCGGCAGATCGGCATCCCCGGCGAGGCCGTCCTCGGCGCCGACTTCGCCGCGATGAGCGAGGACGAGCAGCTCTCCCGCATCGAGGGCATCGGCGTGGTGGGGCGGGTCGCCCCCGAGCACAAGGTCCTGCTCGCGAACACGCTCAAGAAGAAGGGCGAGGTCGTGGCGATGACCGGGGACGGTGTCAACGACGCTCCCGCCATCAAGGCCGCGGACATCGGCATCGCCATGGGCAGCGGCACGGACGTGGCGAAGAACGCCGGCCGCATGATCCTCTCCGACGACAACTTCGCCACCATCGTCTACGCCGTGGAACAGGGCCGGACGATCTACGACAACCTCACCAAGTACATCCGGTTCGTGCTGCTCCTGCTGGTCACGTTCGTCCTGACCTTCCTCGGGGCCACCGTCTTCAACATCGCCGCGGGCGAGCCCTTCACCCCGCCGCAGGTGCTGTGGATCCACTTCGTCGTCAACGCCTCCTTCGGCTTCGCGCTCGGCTTCGACCGGGAGAGCGCCGGACTCATGCGGCGCAGGCCCCGCCCGCGCGGGGAATCGGTGCTCACGCGGCCCGTACTCGTCACGGTCGGACTGGGCGGGCTGGCGATCACCGTCCTCCTGCTCGGGCTGATCCAGCTCGGCCGGATCCGCTACGACAGCGTCGCCACGGGCCAGTCGATCGCGTTCACGGCCTTCTCGCTCTGTCTGATCGTGGCCGCGTTCGAATGCCGCAGCGAGACGGAGTCCGTGCTGACTCCCTCCACGTTCGACAGCAAGCAGATGAACTGGGTCGCCCTGGCCCAGTTCGTGCTCTCCGTGCTGGTGACGCAGATGGACGGCTTCCAGCGCATCCTCGGGACGACCGAGATCGACGCGCGGCAGTTCGGCTGGGCGCTGCTGTCCGCCCTCGTGCTCCTGGTGCTGTGGGAACTGGGCAAGTTCACGGCCCGCCGGGCCAGGACCGCCTGAGGAGGGCCCGTCCGTGACCACCCGGCACGACGGCCGCGGGGTGCTCTCCCGCTTCCGGGCGGTTCCCGGGATCCGCGCCGTGTCGTCCTACCGGCGCGAGTGGCTGGTCAAGGACCTGGTCGCGGGTGTCGTCCTGACCACGCTGCTGGTGCCGCAGGGCATGGCGTACGCGGAGCTGGCGGGCCTGCCGGCCATCACCGGCCTGTACACGACCGTCCTCTGCATGCTCGGATACGCGGTGTTCGGCCCCTCCCGGATCCTGGTGCTCGGCCCGGACTCCTCGCTGGGGCCGATGATCGCCGCCACCGTGCTGCCCCTGGTGGCCGCCGGCGGGGATCCCGGCCGGGCCGTCGCCCTGGCGTCGATGCTCGCGGTCATGGTCGCGGCCATCATGATCCTCGCCTCGGTGGCGAAGCTCGGCTTCATCGCCGACCTGATCTCCAAGCCGACGATGATCGGCTACATGAACGGCCTGGCCCTGACCATTCTGATCGGCCAGCTGCCCAAGCTGCTCGGCTTCAAGGTCGAGGCGGACGACCTGATCGGCGAGTGCGTCGGCCTTGTGCGGAAGATCGCCGAAGGGGCGACGGTGCCGGCCGCCGCCGCCGTGGGCCTGGGCGGGATCGCCGTGATCCTGGTCCTGCAGCGCTTCCTGCCGAAGGTCCCCGCGGTGCTCGTGATGGTGGTGCTGGCGATCGCCGCGGCCGCCGCCTTCGACCTGGACGAGCACGGCGTCGGCCTGGTCGGGGTGCTGCCCGAGGGCTTCCCTCCGTTCACGATCCCCGACGTGCGGCTCGCCGACCTCGCGCCGCTGCTCGGCGGCGCCCTGGGAATCGCCCTGGTCTCCCTCGCGGACACGATCTCCAACGCGTCCGCGTTCGCGGCCCGTACGGGGCAGGAGGTCCGCGGCAACCAGGAGATGGCGGGCGTCGGGGCGGCCAACCTGGCGGCCGCCCTCTTCCAGGGCTTCCCCGTCAGCACCAGCGGGTCCCGGACGGCGGTGGCGGAGCGTGCGGGGGCCAGGAGCCAGCTCACCGGGGTCGTGGGCGCGGCGCTCATCGTCCTCATGCTCGTGCTGGCTCCGGGTCTCTTCCGCGACCTGCCCCAGCCGGCCCTGGCCGCCGTGGTCATCACCGCGTCACTGTCCCTGGCCGACGTACCCGGAGCGGTACGGCTGTGGCGGCAGGGCCGGGCGGAGTTCCTGCTGTGCTTCGCCGCCTTCGCCGGCGTGGCCCTGCTGGGCGTGCTGCCCGGGATCGCCATCGCCGTGGGCCTGTCCGTCCTCAACGTCTTCCGGCGCGCCTGGTGGCCGTACGACACCGTGCTGGGGCGGGTGCGGGGCCTGGAGGGCTATCACGACATCCGCTCCTATCCTCAGGCCGAGCGGTTGCCGGGTCTGGTGATCTACCGCTTCGACGCCCCGCTCTTCTTCGCCAACGCCAGGGCCTTCCGGGACGAGGTCAGGCGGCTGGCCGGCGCGGAGCCGCGGCCGGGCTGGATCGTGGTCGCGGCGGAGCCCGTGACCGACGTGGACACGACCGCCGCCGATGTGCTGGAGGAGCTCGACGAGGCGCTCAACGCGGAAGGCGTCCACCTCGTGTTCGCCGAGATGAAGGACCCCGTGCGGCGGAAGATCGAGCGGTACGAACTCACCCGGACCATCGACCCCCGGCACTTCTTCCCCACGGTGGAGGCGGCCGTCGCCGCCTTCCGTCTGCGCACCGGAGCGCGGTGGACGTCTCCCGACCCCGACGGGATGCCCGCCGGACCGCCCGACGGACCCGACCCCGGGTCCACCGGTCCCGACGGCGGGCCCGAACCCGGGTCCACCGGTCCCGCGCCCACCGGCGGGAAGTGACCCCGCGCGGGAAGCGACCACGGGCGGGAAGTGACCACGGGCCGGGCGGAAGGACCGCGATGGCCGGGCGGAAGGACCGCGATGGCCCGGCGGCCGCCGGTCAGGCGGCGCCGTGTCCCGCCGCGGTCCGTCCCATGGTCAGCGCCAGCCGCCGCACCCGGCCCCAGTCCATCGGCGGCGTGGCCCGCGGCACACCGGGACGGTGCCGCGGCACGCGCACGCGCAGGGCGCCGGACGCGATGCGGCAGTGCACGGGAGTGGACAGCACCAGGGCCTCGCCGTCGACACCGACCGGGATGGCGCTGGCGTCGGCGTCGACGACGACCTCGCGGGCGGTCACGGCGGTCAGCCCGCGGCCCTGCCTGCCGTGCAGCAGCAGCCCCGCCGCTTCGGCGGCGTTCGAGACCTCGACGCCGAGCACCCCCAGCCGGCCGGAGTCCAGCCGCTCCCGGCGCCCGAGCCCCGCCGAATCACCCTTCTGATAAGGGTTGTTGCTCACCAGTACGGCCTGGGGAGCGTTCAGGACCAGCGCATCGGCACGGACGCTCAGCCGCGAGCCGCTGCCGTGGGTCAGCAGCTCCGGAAGCATCTCCAAAATGGTGCCGGCCTTGTCGTCGCGGTAGGCCGGACTCTGCACGACTTCCGCGTACACGCCGAACGAGGCGCTGTTGACGAAGACCCGCCCGGTGTTCCCGTCCGCCGGTTCCCCCTCGTGGATGTAGCCGAGGTCGACGCGCAGTTCGACGCCGTCGGTCAGGGCGTCCAGACAGCGGGAGGGATCCTGCCGGTCGAGGCCCAGGTCCATGGCGAAGTGGTTGCGCGTGCCGGCGCTGATGACCACGAACGGAAGGTCGTGCTCCACGGCAACGGCGGCGACCAGGGCCTGCGTGCCGTCCCCGCCCGCGACGCCCAGCAGGTCGGCCCCGTCCTCGACGGCCTGCCGCGCCAGCTCGGCCACGTCCTGGTGCCGCGCCGGATCCAGTACGACGACTTCGGCGCCCAGGGCCCTGGCCCGCTCCGCCAGGCGGAACTTCTCGACCTTTCCGCCGCCCGAGCGCGGATTCATGATCAGGAAGGGCCGCTCGGCCGGGCCGGCGGCGTGCTCCGGCATGCCCGGGGCGTCCTCGGCGAGGGCGGCGCTGCCCGCGGCGACGGCCAGCGCCCACAGGGCGAGCGAGACCAGTACGACCCACAGCAGTCCGGCGGCCGAGTACAGGAGGAGGACGGCGAGCGGTGCGCCGACCGCGAGCAGCCCGGCGAGCACCCTGATCCACCCGGTGTGGGTGAGCATCCACCAGCCGCCGGCGGCCGTGAGGACCAGCCCGGCCCACCCCACCGCCATCAGCAGGAGGCTCGCGAGGCCGCCGAACACCACCAGCACGACGAGCGCCGCCAGCCCCGTCGCCAGGGCCAGACGTGCGGTCCAACGCCTGCTCATGGGAGCACCTCCCGCCGCTTCACGGGCCGCCGGACAGGAGCCGGCACCCACTTCAGGCTACGAGCGCCGACCCCGCGCGGCCTGCCGACCACGGCCGACCACGGCCGGCCACGGCCGTCGGCGGACGACCCCGCGCGGCCTGCCTCCGCGGACCCGGTCCGCGGCCGCCGCGCCGGATGGCAGGACCGGCCGGGCCTTGGGACCATGACCGCGGAGGCACCCATGACCGCTGACTCCCCGCCGGTCCCCGCGTCCGCGTCCGCGTCCGAGGAGCCGGCACCGCGCACGCGCCACCGGCGGCTGCGCCTGACGCTGCCGGGCTGCTGGGGCGCCCTCCTCCTGGCGTGCCTGTCCTTCACCCCGTCGCTGCTTCCCCGCGGAGGCGTACTCCAGGGGCTGGTCTGCGGCATCAGCGCGGCCATCGGGTACGGGCTGGGCGTGGTCGCCGCGTACGTGTGGCGTGCTTTCGCCGACCGACAGGCGCGCAGCCCCTCGCGCAGGTCATGGCCGGCCCTGCTCGTCAGCGCGATCGTGCTCTTCGGCGTCTCGTTCGGGCTCGGCCAGTACTGGCAGCACGAGATCCGCCGCCTCATGGACGTCGCCGACCCCGATGTCCTGGCCACCGTCGCCTGCCCCTTCGTCGCCGCTGCCGTCTTCCTGCTGCTGCTCCTGGCCGGGCGGGGGCTCCGGGCCCTGTACCGGTGGGCCGCCCGTCAGCTCGGGCGCTGGATCGGCGGGCGCGCGGCGCGGGTGGTCGGCTGGCTCCTGGTGGCCGCTCTGGCGTGGGCCGCGTTCTCCGGACTGCTGCTGAGCGGCATCGTGAACGCGGCCAACGAGGCGTTCTCGCTGCGTGACACGCAGACCCCGGAAGGCGTGCACCAGCCCACGTCGACACTGCGCTCGGGCGGGCCCGGCTCGCTGGTGCCGTGGGACTCGCTGGGCTACCAGGGCCGGGCGTTCACCGGCAGCGGGCCGTCGGCCCAGACCATCGGCGCGTTCACCCACCGTCCGGCGCGGGAGCCCATCAGGGCCTACGCGGGGCTGGAGACCGCCGGCGACACGGAGGCCCGGGCGAGCAGGGCCGTCGCGGACCTCGAACGGGCGGGCGGCTTCGGGCGCGAGAACCTGCTCGTGATCACCACCACGGGCAGCGGATGGGTCGATCCCGCCGCCGTGGACTCGTTCGAGTACCTCGCCGACGGAGACGCGGCCAGCGTGGCGATCCAGTACTCGTACCTGCCGTCCTGGATGTCGTACCTGGTGGACCAGTCCAAGGCGCGCGAGGCCGGCCGCGACCTCTTCGACGCGGTCTACGACAAGTGGTCCAAGCTGCCCCAGGACCGGCGTCCGCGCCTGTTCGTGGCGGGCGAGAGCCTGGGCTCGTTCGGCGGTGAGACGGCCTTCAGCGGGGAGGCCGACCTGCGCAACCGCACCGCCGGCACCGTGTTCGCCGGCCCGCCCAACTTCAACACCCTGTTCCGCGAGTTCAGCGACCACCGCGACACGGGAAGCCCCGAGATCGAGCCCGTCTACCGGGCCGGCCGCACCGTCCGGTTCACCGACGACCCGGCCGCGGGCATCCCTCCGACGGACCGGCCGTGGGACGGCCCCCGGGTGCTCTACCTGATGCACCCGTCCGATCCGATCGTCTGGTGGAGCCCCCGACTGGCCCTCTCCGAGCCCGACTGGATCGGCGAGCGGCCCGGCTCGGACGTGCTCGGCGCGATGGTCTGGATCCCGTTCGTGACCTTCTGGCAGGTCACCGCCGACCTGCCGTTCTCCACGGGCGTGCCGGACGGCCACGGTCACACGTACAAGGCCTCGTACGTCGATGCCTGGAACGCCGTCATGCGGCCCCAGGGGTTCACCGCGCAGGACCTGGACCGGCTGAAGGACGTCGTCTCGCCGCCGCCGAAGTGACCCCGCCGGGCCGCTCAGCGCAGCAGGAAACCGACGAGGTAGCCGAGCGCGTTGACCGCCCAGTGCAGGCCCATGGGCGCCAGCAGGCTGCCGCTGCGGCGGCGCAGTTCGCAGAAGAGGACGCCCGCCGCCGCCGTGAACAGCACCGCCCCCAGGACCGCCAGGACGGCCCCGGTCCCGGACTGGCCGACGACCGAGGTCACGGCCGGTTTCGCGGTCGCCAGGCGCAGCGAGGGCAGTACGTGCCACAGGCCGAACAGCAGGCTCGACACGGCGGTCGCCCACACGGCCCCGCGGTCGCGGCGGACCAGACCGTAGAGCACCCCGCGGAAGGCGATCTCCTCCACGAGGACCGTGCCGAGCGGGACCAGCACGAAGACGCGGAGCATCACCTCGCCGCCGTCCATCGCGGCGTACCGCCGGTCCTCGAACAGCGACCGGGTGGCCGGCAGCAGGGCCCCGGCCAGGTAGACGACGGCCACCAGGCCGATCAGGGCCAGTGCCCAGCGGGCACCGCGGGCCCGCGTGCCCCGTGCCAGCCCCGCGTCCTCGAGGGTGCCGCCGGCCCGGCGGAGCACACCGAGCAGCACGGCGCTGACCACGAGGGACGTCACCACGCCCCAGAGGCCCGACCAGCGGTGCAGGGCCAGGTTGGCGGCGACGAGGACGGCCACCGTGACTCCCACGGCCGGCCAGGTGCCGATCGGCCGTCGACGTGGCGCCGCGTCATCGCGGGTGCTGCGGGTCATGGGAACCCATCTGGTGTCGTCACCGGTTGAGCACGAGGTCCTGCGCGGCCGCGGGGTCCCCCTGCGCTGCCGCGGCGAGCGGGAACTCCGTCCAGACGGTCTTGCCGTCCCGGGTGTAGCGGGCGCCCCACCGTTCGGTGAGCTGGGCCACCAGGAAGAGACCGCGCCCGCCCTCGTCGGTGGTGCGCGCCCGTCGCAGGTGCGGAGCGGTGCTGCTGCGGTCGGAGACCTCGCAGACGAGGCTGCGGTCGCGGATGAGCCGCAGGGTCAACGGCGTGCCGCCGCCGTACCGGTAGGCGTTGGTGACCAGTTCGCTGACGACCAGTTCGGCGGTGAAGGCCAGCTCCTCCATGCCCCACCCGGTCAGTGTGGTCTCCGTCAGGTGCCGTGCCCGGGCGGCGGCGGTCGGCTCCGCGGGCAATTCCCAGGAGGCGATCTGCTCCGGCGCCAGCACGCGGGTGCGGGCGAGCAGCAGGGCGACGTCGTCGGGTGGGTGATCGGGCAGCAGGGCGTCCTGCACGTCCGTGCAGGTCTCCTCCAGCGAGCGGCCGGGCCGGGACAGCGCTTCCCGCAGCCGCGCGAGTCCCTCGTCGAGGTCGAGACCACGGGCCTCGACCAGGCCGTCGGTGTAGAGCGCCAGCAGACTCCCCTCGGCGAGTTCCAGCTCGACGGACTCGAACGGAAGTCCGCCCAGGCCGAGCGGCGGCCCTTCGGGAAGGTCGGGCACGGCGACCGTGCCGTCGGAGGTCACCACGACGGGGGGCACGTGACCCGCCCGGGCCAGGGTGCAGCGCCGGGAGGTGGGGTCGTAGACCGCGTAGAGGCACGTCGCGCCGACGATCTGCTGGCCCGGCGCGTGTCCGTCGCCGGGCTCCTGCTCGGCCGCCAGGCGGTTGACCAGGTCGTCCAGGTGGGAGAGGACCTCGTCCGGAGCGTAGTCGAGGCCGGCCAGGGTGTGTACGGCCGTGCGCAGGCGGCCCATGGTGGCCGCGGCGTGCAGGCCGTGGCCGACGACGTCGCCGACGACGAGGGCGACGCGGGCTCCGGAAAGGGGGATGACGTCGAACCAGTCGCCGCCGACACCGGTGGCGGGATCGGCCGGCAGATAGCGGTGCGCCACCTCGACCGCGCTGTACTCGGGCAGAGCCTGCGGCAGCAGGCTGCGCTGGAGCGTCAGCGCGGCCTGGTGCTGCTGGGTGTAGCGGCGGGCGTTGTCGATGCACAGGGCGGCCCGCGCGGCGAATTCCTCCGCGAGCGTGAGGTCGTCCGCCTCGAACGGCTCGGGCCGCTCGGCCCGCCACAGGCTGAGCAGGCCCAGGAGCACGCCGCGGGCCGTCAGCGGTACGACGATCAGCGAGTGGGCCTCGAGACCGAGGGCGCGCCGTCTGCGCTCCTGATCCCTGAAGTACCAGCCGGGGCTGGTCCGGAGCACCGGCTCGAGGATGGAGCTCTGCTCGGCGAGGCACCTGGCCTGCGGGGTGCGGGGATCGAAGTGGAAGAGCTCGCCTGCGGAGTGCATGACCCGCAGTGCCTCCGTCACGACCGAATGGACGGCCATCCTCCGGACCGGTCCGCCCGCCTCCCGGGCCGGCTCTTCGCCCCGGGCCACCGACTCCAGCAGATCCACAGAGACGGCGTCCGCGAGGTCGGGGACGGCGACGTCGGCCAGCTCCCGGGTGGTCCGGCCGATGTCCAGTGTGGTCCCGATGCTGGTGCTCGCCCGGTTGAGGAGGGCGAGCCGCCGCCGTGCCCGGTAGCGATCGGTGACGTCCTCCACCAGTTGGGTGACTCCGAGGGTCCCGCCGGAGGGGTCCTGCATGCGGAACGCCGACACCGAGACCACCCGCTCGTGGTCGGGGTCGCTCCTCAGGCGGCAGGGCTGCTCGGTGAAGATCAGCGGGGCGCCCGTCTCCAGCACCCGGCGCAGCCGGGTTTCGATGGTCTTCACGTCGGGGCCGATGAGGAAGTCGCCGATGCGCCGGCCCCGGATCTCCGCCGTGGAAAGCTGCGTGAACCGGGCCAGGGCCCGGTTGATCCGCAGGACGCTGAGGTCGGGGGCGTGGACGGACAGGCCGATCGGTGAGCGCCGGAACAGACCGTCCAGGACCGACCGGTCGGTCTCCCACCGGAGCACCTCCTCCGCCGGGGCGACGACGAGGAACCACTCGCGCGCCGAGCCGGCGCGGATGACGGCGCGGGCCCGGAAGCCCAGCTCCACCCGCCGCCCGCTGCGGTGCAGGACGGGCAGGATGCCGGACCAGCCCCCGTCGCGCTCGCAGGCGGCCGCCGCCTCGAGGACCACCTCGCGGTCACCGGGGTCGAACAGGAATTCCGAGGCCGCGCGGCCCAGCACCTCCTCGGGCGGGTAGCCGAGGTGCTCCTGTGCGCGCCCGCTCCAGCCGACGACCCTGCCGCGGCCGTCCAGAACGGCGGAGGCGGAGTTGTGCAGCGCGAACGGGTCCTCGGGCGCTTCGCCCGAACCAGGCGCCGGTGCGTCCATCGCTGCCACCCTTCGACCTGCCGAACGGACCGCACAGCGGGCATTACCACAGCGACCACCCGGAGTGACCACGAACCACGGGACGGGCAGTCGGCTCACCTTCAGTATCACCGCGCCGCCGTACGTCGGCAGAAGGTCGCCCACCGCACGCCCCGAGGGGCCTGGGGGGTGGCGTGCCGCCTTCGGCGTAATGAGTGTTTTGTCCGCGCCGCCGTGCCACGCTGTGGTCCCGATTGATCAGGGTCGTGTCAGGAGCACCGGGCGTTCGTGATGGCAGGAGACGGGGAAGCGCAGCAGCCGGGGCAGCCGCACCTTCCCGACCTGCACGTACGTCTGCGCACCGAGTTGGGCAGGATCGACGAGCAACTGCGCTCCCTGCTGGCCGCCATGGACCGGCTCCAGGGCCTGCTGGACGCGGTGGTGTCCATCAGCCGGGAGGTGGAGCTGACCGACGTGCTGCACCGGATCGTGACCACCGCCATGGACTTGGTCGGCGCCCGCTACGGGGCACTGGGCGTACTCAATGAGTCGGGCGAGCACTTGGAACAGTTCATCACCGCCGGCCTGTCCGAACGGGAACGCGCCGATCTGGCCGGGACCGGTCTGCCCCGCGGCCTGGGAGTCCTCGGGCACCTGATCCACCATCCCGAGCCCCTGCGGGTCGACGGCATCTCGGCCCACCCCTCGTCCGTCGGGTTCCCGTCCGGCCACCCGCACCTGCACACCCTGCTCGGCGTCGCCATCAACGTCCGCGGCGAGATCTACGGGGACCTCTACCTCTCCGAGCGGCGCGACGGGCGGCCCTTCGACGTCCACGACGAGAACGTCGTCGTCGCCCTGGCCAGTGCCGCCGGAATCGCCATCGAGAAGGTTCGCCTGTTCGAACGGGTGCGCCTCGGAGCCGAGCAGTTCCAGCGGCTGCTGCTGCCCACACTGCCGGACCTGCGGCCCTTTACCGCCGCCGCCATCTACCGGCCCGCCGCCGAGCCCAGCCAGCTCGGCGGGGACTGGTACGACGCCATCCAGCTGGCCGACGGCGTCGTCGCGGTCGTCATCGGCGACGTGGTCGGCCACGATCTGAAGGCCGCGGCCTCCATGGCGTCCACCCGCAACATGCTGCGGGCCCTGCTCTTCGACCAGAGCAACCCGCCCAGCGCCATCCTCGCCCAGCTCGACCGCACCCTGCACGCCATCACGAGCAATCCCGTCACCACCACGACCCTGGCCCGCATCGAACCCGAGGCGCCGGGCTGGCGGCTCCACTGGAGCACCGCGGGCCACGTCCCACCTCTGCTGATCACCCCCGGGCGCCCGGTGGAGTACCTCTTCGCCGAGCCCGGGGTACCGCTCGGGGTCGACCCCGAGCAGCCCCGCCCGGACCACTCCCGCTTCCTTCCCCCGGACTCCACCGTGGTCTTCTTCACGGACGGGCTGGTCGAACACCCCGAGCACCCCATCGACGAGAGGCTCGACCGGCTCACCGATCTCGCCACCCTGTACGCCGCCCTGCCCCTCCAGGAGTTCGTTCAGGCCCTGGCCGATCACCACCCCAGCGACGGTCACGACGACCTGGCCATCCTCGCCCTGCGCACCCCGCACCCCTGATCCCCGTGCGTCGGGTCCGGGGTGACGGTGCCGTGGAGGATCGGGGGGATCGGACGGATGATGGGCTTCGGGACGATGTCGATGCGGAGGTGTCGCCCGATGACCGGCGCGCGGCCTGAACGGTTCCGGCGGGCCGGCCTGGCCGCCCTGGAGATGTGCGCGGTCGCCGCGCTGTACTACGGCTCGGCCACGCTGGGACTGATCCAGCAACTGGTGGGGGGCCAGGTCACACCGCTGTGGCCGCCGACCGGCATCGCCCTGGCGAGCCTGCTCCTGTGCGGTCTGCGGGTCTGGCCCGGGATCGCGCTGGGCGCGTTCCTGGTCAACGTCCCGCTCGGCCCGTCGATCCCGGCCGTCCTCGCGATCGTCGCGGGAAACACCCTCGCGCCCGTCTGCTCGTACGTGCTGCTGCGTCGTACCGGGTTCCGTACGGAACTGGACCGTCTGCGGGACGCGATGGGGCTGATCTTCCTGGGCGCGCTCACCGGGATGCTGATCAGCGCGACGGTGGGCAGCGGGACGCTGGCCCTCGCCGGTGCGCTGAGCGCCGAGGACTTCTGGCCGACGTGGTCGGTCTGGTGGACGGGCGACGCGATGGGCGTACTGGTGGTGACGCCCGTCCTGCTCGTCCTTCGCTTCGCACGCTGGCCGAAGGGCGCACGGCCGGCTCGCTGGGCGGAGGGGCTGCTGCTCGTGGCGGCCACGGTGTGCGTCGGTTTCCTCGAGACCAGCAGTACGCCGCTCATCTTCCTCGGCTTCCCGCTGCTCATCTGGGCGGCCTTCCGCTTCCAGCTGGCCGGGGCCGCGCTCTGCGCCCTGTCCGTGTCGACCTTCGCCATCGTCGCCGCCGCCCGCGGCTCGGGCCCCTTCGCCGGCCACGACCTGCTCACCAACATGATCACCCTCCAGGCGTTCAACGGTTCCTCCTCGCTGACCGCGCTGCTGGTCGCGGCCACCGTCAGCCAGCGCAACCAGACCCAGGAGGAGATCGCGCGAGCCTGCGGCCTGCTGGCCGAGATGGTCGCCAAGGCCACCGCCGGCGGGGGCCACCACCCGAGGCTCCCCGACGGCGGGAACGGGACGGAAACGGACGGCGGACGAACCGGCAGACCGACATGATGCGCCCCACGGACGCCACGCCCACGGGCTCCGACTGAGCGAGGACGCGGTGAAACTGCCGTACGGCGTGCGGCCGGCGCGGGAGCGGCGCAACCAGGTCTTCCGCGGCCCGCGGGACGTGCCGGTCGACATCGACGGCATCCGTGACCGACCGCGTCACACGTGCGGGGTCAGCGCCCCCGCGAGCCCCGCGGCGGCCGCGACCGCCAAGCCCAGCTGCGTCAGCGAGATGGCCGATCCCGTCCACGCGTCCGGAACGTCGGGAGCCGTCCGCGGGCTCTCGGCGGGCGGGACCTCGTGATCCGTGGGAATGCCCCGGTGCCAGAACAGACAGAGCCGCTGCCAGCGTTCCCGCTCCGCGTCCGGACCGGGGCGCCGCTCTTCGCCGAGCGCCTCCAGGAGATCGGTGCGGTGCAGATCGAAAGCCACCCGGACGTGCTGCCCGTACACCAGCGCGGCGTTCAGAGCGCCCCGGTAGGACGCCCAGGCCAGCAGGGCGCCGCCCCACAGGCAGCACGGCAGCAGGGCCGGCGGGCCGCCCCGGGCCGCCGCACAACCGGCCCCGATTACGGCGAAGGCGCAGCAGAGGACGGCGCGTACCAGGAGCGCGGTCAGCTCCGCCCGCGCCGTCGCCAGTGCTCCGCGCAACCCGTCCGGGAGCAGTGGGAACAGACGGGGCCAGACGAGTACGGCATCGATGCCGTAGCGCAGCTGCGGGTACAGCTCCGCGGCCTTGAGGATGTTCCCCAGGCGGGTCGGCCTCACCTCGTGCGGTCGTGATCCCGGCGGGTAGAGGTGCTGCGCCGGTCCGTCGTCGCACCTCAGCAGCCGCAGCCGGTGGCAGCGGCGTCCGAACCGGCCCAGCGACCGGTCCGCGATCGGGCCCCAGTACCCTTCCGCGCACCTCAGCAGCGCGGACTGGGCCGAGTCCAAGAGCGCGGAGACGAGCAGGACGGCGGTCAGGAAGCCCCCCACCAGCAGCGCCTTGGCCTCGACGGGCAGGGACGTCCAGGTGGCCACAACGGCGCCGGGCCGCTGCCCTCCGGCGACCAGCGCGACGCAGGCCAGCAAGGAGCAGAAGACCAGGCTGGGCAGCAGCACGACGCGGACGAACCGGCGCCCCGCGAACTGGGCCGCCTCGCCCAGCGTCGCCGTGAACATCCCGCTCACTGCGCCCTGATGGCGAGCGGATGCGGCGTGGCCCGCGGCACCGGGCCGGGACAGACCGGTGGGAAGTCCGGGTCGTACGCGGTCAGTGTGGTGAGCCGGCCGCAGTGGCAGACGACCCGCGCGACGGGGGTGGCGTAGGCACCGGCGAGAACGGCGTCCGAGGGCGACGGGGTGTCGCTGCGCAGCGTGCCCCGGGCCGACAGGGTGACCAGGTACGAGGAGACGGTGTGCCGTTCCAGCACGCCCAGGGTGCGATCGTCGTCCTGGACCAGAGCGCCGTACGGGTTGAGGGCCAGCAGGTCGAGCGCAGCGCCGGTGCACAACGCCGACATGGTCATCGGCGCGGGCAGCAGCACGGCGGGCGGAAGGCCCGCATCCGCGTCGTCCAGCCTGCCGAGGGCGGTGGGCCGGCCCTCCTCGTCCACCGTCATGACGTAGCCGCCGTCCGCCACCGCTTCGGTCAACGGGGTGACGGGTGCCAGGGTCAGTTCGCCGAGTGTCATCGCCAGTCTCCTACCAGGGTGAACGGTGCCCAGAAGAAAGGGGAAGCGAAGGCGGGCAGCGCGTAGTCGGCGCTCAGCCGACCGTGCTGGAACCGGACCTGGCGCTTCAAGTCGGTGAGGGCGCGGTGTTCTTCGCAACCGTGCCCGGTGTCCGGCAGCAGGCTCCGGATCTCCTCCAGGGCCCCCGCCGTATCGCCGGCCCGCAGTCGCAGCTGGGCGAGGCCGTGCCCCAGCCGCACGGCGATCTGCCGGTTCTCCGACAGGTTCCGCAGCCGCTCGCACTGCGCGACGGCGTCGCGGAAGCTCATCCTGCGCACACCGCCGCGCGCCGCGGACAGAGCCGCGCCGACGGGGCGGCCCCGCCCGAGCTCCCGGTAGAAGCCGGCCATCAGCAGCGCGGTGGAGACGTCGTTGACCGCCCACTGGCTGACGACCACCGCCCGGGCCCCGGCATGCAGCAGCGCCCTGGTGAGGCCGATCAGCTCGTTGCCCCTGCGGTACTGCTGGCCCCCCGTCTCGCATCCGCTCACGACGACGAGGGAGCCGTCGAGCCGTACGGGGAGGAAGTCTTCGACGGTCAGCCGCCCGTCGGCCAGACGGAGCGCCGACCCGGAGGGCTCCGCGTGGTCGATGCCGTAGTGGCAGGCGAGGTGGAGCACGTCGTACGGCTCCCCGCCGAGTCTCTCCAGGAGCCGGCTGCGGGTCGCGGATCCGCCGGTGTGGACCTCGGCCTGGGGCAGGAGCGCTCCGACGAGATGGGCTTCGGCCCGGGCGTGCGGCAGGTCGCCGCCCGGATCGGCCATGATCAGCGCCCGCCGGACGCCCGACTCCCGGTCACGGCCGAGCCGATGGCGCAGCAGCGAGGCGCTGGGGGTGACGCAGAGCGGATTGCGCTCGCCGAGCGGGACCCCGTCCACCTCCACCGCGTGCAGCGGCAGACCGTGCAGGAGGCCGTCGGGCACCAGCCACAGGGTCTCTCCGGGTGCGGCGTGCTCGGCCACCGCCCGCAGGAGCGGCCGCAGCGGATCACCCCAACGGGCCGGACCGTCCGGTGAGGGCAGGGACAGCAGGTCGGGGTCCTCGTCGAGCGGCACCGCGAAGGCCACCGGCGCCGGGCGGTCGGCGCGCACCACCAGCGCCAGCATCCGCGGGCCGCGGCGGACGAGTTCACAGAGCACGGCGCCCGGCGGCAGCACCGCGCGCAGTTCCCCGTGGGTGGCCGGTGCTCCGCGCCGGTGCCTGGCGTAGGCCGCGCCGAGCGGCCCGGACGCCTCCAGTTCCGCCCAGACCGCTTCGCGGGCCGCCCGGTACCGCCGCTGATGGGCCGGGTGGATGTCCATGTGCGCGGAGGAGGGCCGGCCGGGACGCGGGAGGACTCCGCCTCGTACCCGCCCTTGCTCCATCCGGCGTTCCCGCTCGTGCAACCTCGCCGGTTGCCGCGGGAGTTCCGGTGACACGGAGGAGCCGAACACCTCCAGCAGCAGCCGGGACCGGCTGCGTTCGGCCAGCTCGAGGGCGTCGGCCGGGGTGAGGCGGGAAGCCCGTCCGTCGACGATGAGCTCGATCAGCTGCGCGCAGGCGGGGGTGAGGTCCAGGTCGATCCGGGTGTCGCCGTCACTGACGCGTTCCCGCAGCCGCTCGACGAGGTCCACGACGGCCAGGAGTTCGGCGGTGAGGTCCGGCCAGCGGCGCTCCGTCTCGGCGAGCCGGGCCAGCAGCCGACAGGCCTGCGCCTCGCCGGGCAGATCGCCGATGGAGCGGGCGACGGTGGCCACGTCCTCGGCGATGCCCCGTGCGGCGGGGGATCCGCTCTCCTGCAACTCCCGCGCGTGCTGGAGCGCCTGCCGCAGGTCATGGGCGCCGGGCATCTCGTGGCGGTCCGGGAACGTGCTGTACATGCTGCGCGCCCGGGCCTGGGCGGGACGGCCCGGACCGAGCGTGCCGGCGATGCCGGCGAAGCGCTGCTCGACCAACCGCACGAATGCGATCTCCTGATGAAGGTGGCTGCCGAACGGCAGCCAGGTCGGCAGCTCGTCGAAGAGCCCTTTGGCGGACCGCAGTGCGAGCGGCATCATGCGGGCGGCGGCGCGGCCCGCGTCCCTGTCGCCCGCCGCCGCCTTCAGCACCAGGGCCAGGCAGGCCACGGCCCTGGGCGGATTCGGAGTGTCGGCGACCCTTTCCAGCTCGTGCCGGGCTTCTTCCGGGCGTTGCAGGTCGAAGAGCAGCAGGTCGGCGGCGAGGCAGCGGGCGGCTGCCGCGTTGCCCTCGAGGCCGGCGGCGGCGTACAGCTCGGCGGCGTGGAGGCGGTTGCGCAGTGCGTAGTCGAACTCCCCCGTGACGCAGCTCGATTCGGCGCGGAGCATCGCGGTCATCGCCGTGACGATCCGGGCGGTGGTCCACAGTTCCCGGTGCCGGGTGGAGTCCAGTCCGACGTGCTGGTGGCAGAGCCGGCGCAGCGACTCGGCGGCCGCCTCGGCGGCGCTGATCCACGGTTCCCCCTCCGAGGCGGGTACGGCGCTCACGGGCCGCCAGACCATCGGCACGGCAGCGTATGCCGTGCGGGAGGACAGCAGTTCACGGTGGCGCAGCCACAGTTCCCACAGCGCCAGGTCGGGCTGGTGCGGTGGGCGTGTCGTCGTTTCCCACCACCGCTCGTGCATGATCGCGTAGAGGCCGAGGGGGAAACGGTCGCGGGCGATCCGCGTCGTGAGGAGCGCGACCGCCGCGTCCGCGCGCAGGGCCCAGTCGCCGCTCCGCAGCGCGATGAGGGCAAAGCCGATCTCCAGAACGGTCATGGCCGTCGCCGCGGGCAGGAGCGCGCCGGCGTCAGGCTGGACCACGGCGATCAGAGCCGGGGTCCAGCCGTGGCAGGACCACGTCCGCAGGCGGCCGAAGCCCCGTACCCAGGGTGACGACACTCCCCCCACCTGCGGCCACGTGCGGAACTCGCGCAGGCAGCCGAAGACGGTGACCGCGGCGCCCGCCGCCACCGACACGACCGCCTCACCCGGGGAGGGAGCCGCCCTGCCCGGCGGCAGCAGCGTCGCGAGTCCCGTCCCCGCCAACAGCAGCAGGGCCTCGGTGCGGCACTGACGGCGCCTCACGGCCCGGCTGATCGCCCGCATGCGCCGTTCGCCGGTCAGCACGCGCACCAGAATGAGCACGGCGAGGAGCAACCGCAGGACGCCGGGGGCCGACCACGGGTCCGACGGCCCCTGCCGGACCACGATCAGCAGCGGTACGGCGGCCGCGGCCAGCCGGGCCGCGCGCCAGCCGCGGTCGTGCAGGTGGGTGGGGAGCGCCTGGATGTCCTCGTAGCGCCAAGGCCGCTCCCGGCCGCGCAGCCGCATCGCATGAACCCTTCGCGGGGAAGCAGGTCGACGACCAGGCCAGGGGCCCGCCGTTGCGGGAACCGGCCGCCCGAACCGCGTCACCCGATCGAGGCCACCGCGCCCCGCCTGCCGACGCCGAGCGCACCCGTCCGCGCTCCCGGATATCTGAGACCCGGCCGTCCGACGCATCCGGTCAACGCAGGCAGACGCCTTCCAGGACGGTCTGTCGACCCGCGAGCCGAGACGAGGCCTGCGGCAGTGGGAGTCGTAGTGTCGCATCCTGTCTCCGAGGAGGACTTCCGATGCGCAACGTGACCTACTCGATGGGCGTCTCCCTTGACGGCTACATCGTCGGGCCAGATGGCAGGTTCGACTGGACGGATCCCGACGAGGACGTCTTCCGCTTCTGGATCGACGAGATCCGAAAGGTCGATGTCCACCTGTTGGGACGACGGCTGTACGAGACGATGCTGTACTGGGAGACCGCCGACCAGGATCCATCGCTCGGCGGCCCCGAGCTGGAGTGGGCCGCCCTCTGGAACCCGCTCCCCAAGGTGGTGTTCTCCACCACGCTGTCGGCGGTGCAGGGCAACGCCCGCCTGCTCTCCGGCGGCCTGACGGAGGAGATCGAGCGGCTCCGGGCCGAGCCGGGGGAAGCCGACATCGCAATCGGCGGCGCGACCCTCGCCGCCGAGGCGGCCGCGTCGGGCCTGATCGACGAGTACCAAGCCGTCGTCCACCCGGTGTTGGTCGGCGGCGGAATCCCGTTCTTTCCCCGGGACGAGCGCCGGGTGGATCTCGAACTCGTCGAGACCCGCACCTTCAGCTCGAAAGTCGTCTACCTCCGCTACCGCGTGGCGGGCCGGACCGGGCTCTAGACCTCACCATAGCGGGGCGAGGAACGCCTTGCCCAAGCCTGCGTGCAGCGAGACGCAGCCTCATCTTCAACTGCGAAGCTAGCTTCGCAGGCTGACGATGTGTACGCTTCGGTGTATCGAGGCTCGAGAACAACGGGGCTTCGTGAGTGGTCATGGACCGGGAGAAGCGCACCGATTCCCGCCCACGGCCATCGACAAGGCCATCCGGCTCATCAAATACCGCACCACCCCGCGTGGTTTGGACGCCCGGCAGGGCGGTGCGGTACGACCATCCCCGCGCCGTGCGCGGGAACGGAAAGGACAACCCGTGCGGATTGTCGATACCCATAATGCCTGGGCCTTACCGCCTCGGACCAAGAGCGGTGTCCTGCCGCTCGTTGTGATCATCGTGGTCTGCGTCTTCGGATCCGCGATGACCGGACACGCGGCCGATGCACTGGCCGTAGTGGCTACGGTTCTGCTGACCGTAGCGACGGAGGAGCTGGTACGGGCCGCGATGCGGCACCGGCTTTGCGTCGCCTGACCATGTGACGTGTGTGCGGTGGGGCGCCGTGCTCAGTACCGCGCCCCACCACACACCAACCGCAGAACGGAACCACAGGAGCGAGGAAAGGAGGTGAGGTGTCGTGCCACAAGGCAACACACCCACGACCCATGGTGCCCGGATTCAACTGGGCGACCTCTGCGAGGTGACGGCCGGTCCGTCCGGGTCGCTGTTGGACCGCCTGCACGACGGTCCCGACGGTGTGCCCGTGATTTCGCCACCGGACCTCGCCTCGGACCACAGGGTGGACAGCCGCAGAGTGCGACGCGTGCCGCAGGGCGACGCGGCCCGGCTGGAGCGGTTCGCCGTACGGGAGGGCGACGTGCTCGTCGTACGGCAAGGGGCACTCGGGAGGCTGGCGCTCATCGACCAGGCTCAGTCCGGATGGCTCTACGGAACGTCCTGCCTGCGCCTGAGGCCCTTGCCCGGTGGCGTCCTGCCCGCCTTCCTGGCGGCCTACCTGTCGCATCCGCCGGTGCAGAGGGCCATGCTGGGCCAGGCCCTCCCCGGTACCGTGCCCGCCCTCAACTCGGCATTGCTCAGGGAGCTCTCGGTCACCGTGCCGCCCATGGACCGGCAGTACGCCGTCGTCGAAGCACTCGCAGACGTCGCCGACCACATCAGGATCCAACGGAAGATGGTCGAGCGGCTGGAGTCCCTGCGGCCGGCCATCTTCACGGAACTGCTCCAAGGGACGAGGGACACATGGCGCTGATGACCGTCGGGCGACTGACGGAGGAACTCTTCAAGGCAGCCGACATCCTGCGCGGTCGGCTGGATGCCTCGGAGTACCGCGACGTCCTCTTCGGAATACTGCTGCTCAAGCGTGCTTCTGACCAGCCCGGCATCCTGAATGTGCCCGACGAGTCGCGCTGGCGGCACATCGTCGATTCCAAGACCAAGGCGCCGGAGATTCTCAACACGGCGCTGTCGGCACTGAAGCAGAGCAACCCGGACAGACTTGACGGAGTCCTGGGAGCCCTCGACTTCAACAGGGGGCTGGGGCAGGCCCGGCTCAAGGCGCTGATCGATCACTTCGACCATGTTCCTCTGGGTGACGACGATCTGGAGTTCAGCGATGTGGTCGGCCGGGCCTACGACCACACGCTGGGCCGGCTCGCCGACGCGGCAGGCAAGAAAGGGGGCGAGTTCTATACGCCTCGTTCCGTGGTCCAGCTGATGGTGGATCTGGTGCGTCCGGAACCCGGGCAGTCGGTCTACGATCCCTTCGCCGGCTCCGGCGGCATGCTCCTCCAGGCCAAGGAGTACGTCGCCGAGCACGGCCGGGACGCCGTCGACCTCGCCCTCTTCGGGCAGGAACTGAACGTCGAAACGTGCTCCACCGCCCGGCTGAACCTATTGCTGCACAACGTGACGGACGGCTCGGTGCTCTGCGGTGACACCCTGGCCGATCCGCTCCACCTGTGCGGTGACGGCCGGCTGAGACGCTTCGACCGGGTGCTGACCAACGCTCCGTTCTCGATGAACTACGCGGAGAAGGAGATCAAACACCCGGAACGGATGCGATACGGCTGGACTCCCGCACAGGGGAAGAAGGCTGATCTGATGAACGTCCAGCACGTACTCGCCGTGCTGCGCCCGGACGGGATCGGAGCCGTCGTAACCCCGCACGGTGTGCTGTTCCGGGGAGGCTCCGAAGCCGAGATCCGCCGGGGCATCGTCGAAGACGGTCGACTCGAAGCAGTGATCGGTATCGGGCCGAACGTATTCCACGGCACATCCCTCCCCGCCTGCATCCTCGTGCTGCGTGGCAGTGACGGAATGCCAGTGGGCGAACGCGGCACCGTGCTGTTCATCAATGCCGAGCGCGAAGTGGTCACCGGCAGGTCACTGAACCGCCTGGAGCCGGAGAACATCGAGAAGATCGCGAGTGCCTTCCGGGAGAGGGCTGACATCAACGGCTTCTCCCGCGTGGTCACGCTGGAGGAGATCGCGGAGAACGACTTCAACCTCAACATCCCGCGCTACGTGGACACCGCCCCGCCGGAAGGGCCGTTGCTGGACGTCCGCGCGGCGCTGTTCGGTGGCGTCCCCAGAAGCGAGGTGGAGGCGGAGGAGCCGAGGTTCCGTTCCTTCGGCATCGATCTCGCAGACCTCTTCCAGCCAAGGGACCTGGACTATTTCAGCTTCCCGGCGGAAGGCTGCGAAGCCGCGGCCGCCCGCATCCCGGAGCTCGCGACCACCCACGAGCGCGGGCTCATCGACCAGTGCTGCCAATGGTGGGAGGGCGCGGCAGTGCAGATCGCCGAACTCGCGCCTGCAAAGAAGCTGTTCGAGTCGCGCTCCCACCTCATGGCTTCCTTCCGTGAGGAACTCCTACCCTTGGGGATCCTGGACCGGTACGAGTTGACGGGAATCCTCGCGGCTTGGTGGTCCGACCGGCAGGACGACCTCAGAAGCCTGGAACTACGCGGCTTTGCCGGAGTGATCGACCGATGGGTGGCAGCGGACGGCAATTCCTCCTGGCACAGGGGCCCGGCTCGTGAACGAGTACTGGAGGTCCTCGGTCACGATCTCTGCTCACGCGTCACGGGACGCGTGGCTGCACAGCGGCAGGAGCTCGTCGCGCTCTACCGGTCGTGGGGCGACCGGTACGAGACCTCGTACGCAGACCTGGAGCAGCAGAGTCTGGCGGCGGCGGAACGGCTCCGATCCCGCCTCCGGGGGCTCGGATACCGCTGATGGCCCATGCAGGCTCCGAGCCCGTCGAGATCGCCGGCGCGGAGCGGAATCGGCACTGCCACCGGAGGTCATGCGGCCGCTGCCGTACGGAGGGCTCTGGTCAGGAGGGACGAGTTTCCCAGGCGGCGGCGCAATTCCCGTTCCAGACCGGCGACCGGAACGAGGTTCTGCGGGGCCCGGGGATCCTTGTACTCGCAGCCGGCGTACCGCGGCAGCACGCGTTGCGAAAGGTCGGCCAGAGCCACCGCCTCTTCCCGCGGGACATTGGCGGCGCATTCCAGGCGAACCACCCCGGCCCACGGGGGGCCGGGCGTGCACGGCAGGCGCAGATACCAGGCATGGCGATCCCAGGAGGTACCCATGAGGAACACTGGGGTACGTTCGCCCGGAGCGAGGTGGGCGACCATCGCATGGAGGTCAGGAGGTAGGTAGGCGGTGCGGTGGGACTTGATGAAGCCCAGGGCACGCGGCAGGTGGGTGCGGCCGCGCAGCGGGCCGTCGACGACCAACAGGTCCGAGCCGACGGCGACGCCGTGCCCGTCGAGAGCGGTTCGGGCGTTGGTCGCCACGAGGACCTCCAAGTCGTGGAGGCGGCTCTGGAGCGCCGACGAGAGCAAAACTGCCAGGTTCTCCTCCATGTCGTCGGCGGTGACGTGCGCCCGGTAGGTACCTGCCGTGGTGGGAACGTCGACAGCGTTGGGGGCGGTGGTGAACAGGCCACGCCGTGACTCCACCGTCAGCAGGTGCGCGCCGTGGCCGGGACAGCAGCACACAGTGCCGGCAGCGTACGAGGCACAGAGGGCCATCGCGGCATCGGCGGCGGAGTGGTGCGAGTCGGCGGCGACGGGTGCGAGCCGCTCGGCAGGCGGAGGTTGTTCGATCCAGATACGGGCCTCGACTCGACGCACGCCGTCAACGAACAGGACGGCACCGGGCGCGGGACCGTAGGAGGGGGAGATCGGCTTCCAGTCGGCGGTGACGGTCTCGACGTCGAGGACTACGCTCGCGCTGGAGCCACCCACGGAGTCGTCAAGACCTTCGGCGTTCTCGACGCTCGAACCGTAAGTGGGGTCCCAGCCGTCAACATGGAACCGCATCGGAGCCAGGCGGGCGGTGTTCGTCATGTGCCCTCCCGGGTGACAACGGAGCTGTGGGTGTCGCGGTACACCCGGAAACGCACCGGTACACGTTCAGCGAGCCCGGAGACATGGGTGATCAGACCGACCATACGGTCGCCCTGAGCGAGGGTCTCCAGGGTGTCGGCGACCATGTCGAGGGATTCGGGGTCCAGTGTGCCGAAGCCCTCATCGAGGAAGATGGACTCCAGTTTCGTTGCGCCACCGAGGCCGGCCAGCTGTTCGGAAAGAGCGAGCGCCAGGGCGAGGCTGGCCTGGAACGTCTCCCCGCCGGACAGAGTGCGGACGGAGCGCTCCGTATCGGCGTCGGAGTGATCGACGACGTAGAACTCGCCCTTGCGGTGGCTCAAGTCGAAACGGTCGCCCGAGAGACGGCGGAGCGACTCCGAGGCGCCCTCGACCAGGGTGTCGAGCGCGGACTCGGCGAGCCATCGCGGAAACCGTTCCGATCGCATCTGCCGGGCCAGTTCGGCGGCCACGTGCTGTCGGGTGCGCGCGGCGCCGATCCGTTCCCTGACAGAAGCGGCTTCGGCGAGCTCGCGTACGATCCGCTCCGCCTCGGCACGAGCCCGTTCGACGGCGATCGTGACCACCCTGGGTGCGCGCGCAGCACGGCCGGGCCCCTCACCCAAGCTGCCGGGGTCCAGACCGTGTTCACTCAGCTGCGACTCGAGTCGCTCCAGGAGCTTGGCGGCCTCGTCGGCCGCGGCCTGGGCTTCGGCATGCCTGCCTATCGCTTCGGCCCGGCGGGCAGCGGCCTCACGGGCAGCCCAGGACACGAGTTCGGCCCAGGCAGCGGCGAGGTCGGCGGTGTCGGGGCGAGGAGGGGCGAGTGCTGCCACGATGTCCCGGGCGGCCGTCAGTTCGGAGCGGGCGGCTTCGGTTCGGGTCACGGACCGCTGGCTCTCGGCCAGCGCCTCCCCGAGTTCGTCGCGCGTGTGGTCGGCCCGGGCCGTGGCAGCGGTCACGGCGGCTTCGAGCCGGGTACGTTCGGTGAGCAGGCCGGTGATTGCCTGCGCCGACGGCGCTCCGGACAGCAGATCCTCGAGCTCGCGAAGCCGGGTGGTAAGGGCGGTACGGTCGGCTTCGGCGGTCGTGGCGTCCCGCACGCTCTGGGTGTGCGCACCCCTTGCTTCCTCATGCGCCCGGTCGGCTGATTCGAGGGAGGCGACAGCCTGCTGGTGGGCCTCATCCGCAGTGGTGACCGCGCCTGCGGCAGCGAACAGGTCGGCCTCGGCTTCGGTGGTGGCAGCGCGGGCCCACGCTTCCAGTCCGGCCCACGCAGCCGTCAGGTCGGCTGGGGCTCCCCGAGCTCCGCGGTGTTCGGAATCGGCGGGAACAGACCGCTCCGCAGTGGGCGGTTCGAGGTCGGCCAAGGCGCCCAGCTGCCTGTCGAGCACGGTGCGGGACCGTTCGAGCTCCCGCAGGAGCGCACCGGCGGCAGTCAACGCGGTCCCGTGCACGGCCCCGGCCTCCCGTACCTCAGCGCGGGCCTGCTCTTCGGCGGCGGCAAGCCGCTCGCGTACCGCACAGAGCCCGTCGAGCCGGATACGGTCGGCTCCGGCCCCGGTATTGCCGTCCGCAACGGAGCCATGGACTGCGCCAGGGAAGACTTCGGGCTCTCCCACGGCCGCTCCGGGAAGATCCGAGAGCAGGACGGCCAGGCGCTGCTCGATCAGGGTGCGCCGCCCGGAGACGGTGTCGACGGTACGCTGCCGACCGGCGACCGAGGCGGCTGCTTCCTGTTGGCGGGTCAGTGCCTCGCGGTGTTGGCGGGTCGCGACGACCGCTGCGGCCTCGGCCGCGTCGAGCGCCGGATCAGGCAGGGGTGTCGGGAGCACGGTGACGTTCTGCTCGCAGACCGGGCAGGCGTGGCCGACCTGGAGCGCCGGACGCAGCTGACCGGCACCGGCGAGGGTACGTGCCTCTTCCACAGCGGTCGCGGCGGCGTCGAGGAGAGACTGCGCAGTGGTCACCGCAGCATCGGTCCGCGCGGCCGTCTGGACGACGTGGTCCAGTTCTCCGGTGGCGACGTCAAGGTCGGCTGTGGCTTGGTCGAGCTGGTCGAGTGCCACGCGGGCATCGGTGAGGAGCCTTTCGTCGCCGGCCGCTGCGAGCGCGGAAGCCGTCTGCTGGTGGCGTTCCTGAGCTTTGGCGAGTCGCCTCTCCGCTTCTTCGGCCTGCCGGGCGAGCTCCGCCGCCCGACGGGCCAGCACGGGCAGCCCCTCAGGGGTACGAACACCAGCCAACCGGTCCCGGCGGCGCCGGACCTCATCGTGCGCTTGATGGGCACGTTCGAGGTTACCGCGAGCCTCCGCCACGTCCGTGCGGGCGGATTCGACGGCGCCGGCACGGCTGCGTAACTGTTCAAGGCACCACGCCAGTTTCCGGTCAGCACGGTCCGCAGCCGCGAAAAGCCCCTCGCGGTGCGCAACCAGGTCCGCCCTCTCCGCGTGGAGGTCACGGGTGTGTTCCAGGGCGGCGCGCTCGGGGGCGGTCCGGTCGGCCGCATGCGCGTCGGCGAGGGCCCGGACGGCTTCGTCGCTCGCCTCGCGCGCCTTCTCGACGGCGGTCTTCGCGTCTTCGGCAGCGCGCTGGACCTCTTCGATGCCGTGCGGGAGGCTCACGGAGGCGAGCAGGTCGGCCTGGGCGCGAAGCGTGTCCGCACGGGACGCGGCTTCGACCGTACGGGCACGAGCCTCGTCGACACCTGGGACGAGTGCGTCGACGCTGGTGGCCAGCAGTTCCAATGCCGATACCCGCACATCCGCGTCGGCCTCGGCTTCGGGGGTGGCGTCTGTGTAGCGGCCGAGTTGCTCGGTGAGGACGTCCACCTCTTTGGCCGCCGCGTCCCTCTGGATGCCGGCACGCTTGCCGATGCCCTCGAAGTGGGCGGCGCCGAGGAGTTTCAGCAGGATCCGCTGACGGTCGGCGCTGTTCGCGGAGAGGAACCGGGCGAAGTCACCTTGAGGCAAGACGACACATTGGCAGAAGTCGTCGAAGGACAGGCCAAGCAGCCGCTCGACGGCGGCATTGAGTTCCTTGATCTCGCCGGCCAAGACCTCGGGTTGCGGCCCGTTCCGGTCTACAAGGGTCGCGGCGGGGTCGGCGAACCTGACCAAGCTGACGGTCTTCTGCTGTACCTGCTGGCCGATCCGGCGAACCTCGCGGGCCACCTGATAGCGCTGGGACGCAACATCGAAGGTGAGCGAGACGGTGCATCGGTTGCTGGTGGGAGCGAGCGCGTAGGAGATGGCGTTGCTCCGGCCCCAGCGGTAAGCCGAGCCGTACAGCGCAAACGTCAAAGCGTCGAGGACGGTGGATTTCCCCGACCCGGTGGAGCCGACGAGGGCGAAGTAGTCAGCGTCGGCGAAGTCGACCACGGTGGCGACACGGAAACCGGCGAAGCCGTTGAGCTCCAGGCGAACGGGGCGCATCTGGGGTGTTGTTCCTTACCGGGTGTGTGAGGGACCTGGGTGCCGGAGGGCGGAGCGCGGAAGCTTCTCAGGGACGGGTGGTCGAGCGGGTGAGGTCGTCATGCAGCTCGTTGAACAGCTCCACCACCCGGTCGTCGCTGACGCCGACGCTGTGGCAGTAGTCCGTGAACAACTGCGCGGGCGTCCTGGCCGGCTGGTCGACGGCCATGCCTGCCTTGACGCTGGAACTCGCATAGTCGGAGTGGATGCGGATCTCCAGGGCATTGGGCAGGGCTTCGGTCAGGTCGTCGCGCAGGCCGGCGTACGCGGGCTGGGTGACGACGAGCCGGAGGTAGTCCTCGCCGTAGGCCGCTCGGTCGGCGATGAGCCCCGCAACGGTCCCCTCGACCGTGCGCAGCCGGCGGCCGGCGGTGACCGGGACATCGGTGACCTGCGCCGGAGTGCCGGGAGAGGCTTCGACGAGGCAGACCACGTGCGTGTTGTCCTGCTCACCGAAGTCGACCGGGTACGGGGATCCGCTGTAGTGCACCGGACAGGCTGCCGGGATCCGCTGTCGGCGGTGGAGGTGGCCCAGGGCCACGTAGTGGGCCTCGACGGGAAAGATCGCGGCAGGGACGTGGTACTCCATGATCGATTGGGCGGCCCGTTCGCCACCGCCGAAGGCGCCGCCGGTGCACGTCAGGTGCGCCATGACGATGTTGACGGCATCCGGGGTGAAGGCCGCCGTCAGATCGCCCAGGACGTCGCGGACCAGCTGGTCGTACGCACCGACGTTCTGCGAGGGGGTGTTCGCGATGATCTCGGCGGCTCGGACTGCGTAGCGGCGGGAGAGGAACGGCAGGACCGCGATGTTGACGGGCTCGTTCGTGGACTTGGCACGAAAGGTGAGTACGCCACCCTTGTCCGCCGGCCGCGCCTGGCCGTAGACGTGGATGCCGGCGACCCCCATCAACGGCTTGTACGCCTCGAACGTGGCACCGTGGTCGTGGTTGCCGGCGATGACGACGACCTCGATGTTCCGCCTGGCCAGTTGCATCAGGGTGCGTACAACGAGTTTCTGAGCGTCGGCAGTCGGCGCCGAGTGCTCATAGACGTCGCCGGAAACAAGCACGGCATCGACCTCGTTGCCGAGCGCGATCCGGGTGATCTCGCTGAGCACGGCAGCCTGTTCGTCGAGCCGGTTGCGGCCCTTGAGGATCTTGCCGACGTGCCAGTCTGAGGTGTGGAGGAACTTCACCGGGACGGTCCTTCCGGATGAACGAAGCAGGCCGGGCGGGCAGGTACGGGGTGGGATGGCGGTGTGGGGCGCGGCAGCCCTCGGATGGTGGGCCGTCAGTAGAGTGGGCGCTCCTCGACGGCGCCGCCGTCGCAGTCGTCGAGCCAGCGGTCGTCAGCGGTGGCCGGCAGCTTGTCGAACGGACTTGGCCGCATCTCCCCGGCGGCACCCCTGGGGGAGGCCAAGCCGTCGGCGGAGGCGGGTTCGGCGTAGGCAAGTTCGCCGACCTCGGAGAGCCGTGTGGCCCAAGCCGGAAAGGGAAACTCGACGGCCAGCGGCACCGGGATCTCCGGCTGGGAGACGAACATGGTGCCGGGCCTCGCGAGGGTGGCGCGCTGCCGCTGCCCCTTGGGCAGGAACCCGTACTCGGGACGGGTGGCCTCCGCAGGGTCGAGGCGTCCGACGATCTTGATCGAAGAGTTCGACACGATACGGCGTTCGACCTCGGAGGCGGTCTGCTGAGCTCCGATGAGGATGATGCCGAGCGAACGACCGCGCTCGGCGATGTCGAGCAGCACATCCTTGATCGGAGAAGAGCCTTCGCGGGGCGCATACTTGTTGAGCTCGTCGATCATCGTGAAGAGGAGGCCGCCGGGCCCAGCCTGTTCCTTGCGTTCGGTCTCCACTGCGAGGACGACACCGACGACGAAGCGCTGAGCACGCTCGGGCAGGTTATGCAGGTCAACAACTGTGACTTGGTGTCGCGACGTGTCGACCGAGTGGTCAACCGGATGGTCGGTGACCGTGCTCAGGTCCCCCCGGAGCAAGGGGGTGAGCGGCCGTTGAGAGGACCTCAGCCGCCGGACGAACGCGTTCACGGTGCCGGTTCCCACGGCCGGTCCCGCCCAGAGCGGACGGGTGGCTTCGTCGGTGACCCGCTCGGTGATGAATTCGATCATCTCCTCCCAGGTGCGGAGGACGATTCCGTCAACGGCAACCGCCCCATCGTTCCCGGCAGGTCGGGCTTCCCGGCGCAGCCGACCGGTGACTTGGTGAACCACCATCGTGTACTGGTTCTTCTCGTCCGCGACGTCGGTGAACACGTACGGGAGTAACTCGCTTTCACAGAACTCTGTGAGGGTCCACCAGAACGCAGTAACGCCGCTGGTCCGGCCGGTCACGTGGGGACGGCCGGTGGTGTCGCCGGGGAGCGGCGGGGCATGGAAGCCGACGGAGACGAAAGGCCGGGCGGGCAGGCCGAGCCGGCCGTAAGCGGCGCGTAGGGAATCGTTGAGGCAGGTGTTGGGCTGATCAACGAACAGCAGGTCCTCGCCCTTGACGGAGAAGATCAGAGCCTTGGCGTTGACGGCTCGGCCGCCCAACGCTCCAGAGGTGAACAGGGAGTGGAGGAGGAACAGCGCGAAACTAGTCTTGGTTGCCACCCCCGAAATGCCCGAGATGGATGCATGGGCTCCACGGGTACCGTCGAGGAACTCAAGGTTGAGGTAGATCGGTTCGCCGTCGCGGCCAATTCCGACGGGGATTCGCGTGTCCATACGGTCGAAGTACAGCGCGGCGTCGCGGTCCGCCCCCGTCGCCCGGATGGCCACTTCACCGGGCCGGGGCGGCACATAGCACTCGGGGTCAACGCGAGTCGTGGTGACCTCGGCTATTTCCTGCATGTGCGCCGGCAGGATCCCGTCGGCAATGAGGAACACGTCCGAGTCGAAGGCGGCACCCTCGTGGCGGGCGACAACCTCGGTGACCACACCGGAGGTCGTAACGGTTCCGCGCCCAGGGACCTGTCGACGGGTGCTGACGACGTCGTCGAGTTGGAGGTAGGCGTCGGCTGCCACGGCCACATGGAACTTCAAGGGTGTGGAGTCCTCGGTACCGGCCACCTTCCCTACCTGCTGCTCCGCCGTTCTGCCCTTCCGACCCGCGGCGATTGCGGCGAGGTGGCCGGGCAGTGTGGTGTCGGCATCGGACAACCCGGAATCGGTGTCGGTCATCGGCGGGCTCTCCCTGTGTGGTGCGGTACCTGATCATGGAAACGGCGGGCTGAGGAGCGGCCCCGTCCCCGAGCTGTGGCCCTGTGGAACCCTGTAGCCCGACGGGTGCCGGTCACAGAGATCGCGTTACCGATGTGATCGCGAGGCGGGATGCTCTGGCCGGAATGGGCCCAAGTGGACTGAGCAGCACGCTTCAGGACTGCTCTGGAACTCGGGTACCCGTCGGGCCGGATGGTGGCGAGCCCCGGGGTCGACAGCGTCAGGCGATCGTGCAGCGTCTATCGGCGGCGAGAGGTGACACTGGTGCCGTGGTGTGAGCATCTGCACCGGAGGAGACGGACGGATGGCCCCGCCGGCAGGCGGTGACGTCCCGGCAACCGTCGCCCTCACCGATGGCAACATAAGCGAGCGGGCCCAAGCCGACCTGTAGACGCACGCGCCCCCCTCGTTGGCAGCTCGCACACGCTGTGAGGCGCACGCGGGACATCCGCCTCGAGTACCCCACCCTCATGCGGCTCGACGCATCCTACGTATTTTCATCCGACCCCACATACGGATTGCACGATCAGGCACCCAGCCATTTCACAGGCTGTCCCGGTCACCTGGTTCTCGTTGGGAGTCGAGTTCCAGCTCGACCCATCGCTCCACAACGCTGCGCACCGACTGCGACTGATGCAGGAAACGTGCCCGCCATGGGCATGAGCGCCCGGTCGTGGGGCCTTCCTCGCTCACCGATCCCTGGCCACCTGCCATTCGGGCAAGGAGCATTTCCGCGAGCGACATCGACGAATCCCGACTCCAGTCCGGACGGACGATACTGGTCGCGGGTGCGTCCGGGGACATCGGCCAAGACATGCCCCTCGCCCTGCACACTTTGGCCCCGGTGATCACGATGGGTTACAGGACGCTGCCTACCGGCGTGCCACAGTGCGCGCTCGTGCGCTCCCTGCCGCGCCGGGACCCATTCGTCAATCCTGGTGGCATGGCGACCCTCCCGAAGGCTCCATGCCCTTCTTGCTCCGTTCCGCACGCCTTGCTGCCTACCAAACGGATCGGATACGGATCGGTCAAGGACCACAAGATCGAGCCGCGGGGCCTCGTGCTGTGTCCGGGCAGCATGATGCACGTCGCTTACGCCAAGGCGCGGGCGTGGCAGCTCGAGCTCGAGCACGCACAGCAGGAGTCAGCGGCGCCGGCGGTGGAACAGGCGTCACTGGATAGCGCTGTCCAACCTGCGCGTCAGGTTGCCGGGGCCGTCGTGGTTCAGGAGGGTCGCGTACTACTCGTGCGGCGACGAGTTGCGGAGGGTCGACTCTCATGGCAATTCCCGGCGGGCAAAGTCGAACCGGGCGAGTCCTGCGATGAAGCCGCCGTCCGCGAGACGAAGGAGGAGGCCGGCCTGGACGTGGTCGCCGTTGTGCGGTTGGGCGAGCGGATCCATCCCCTCACCGGCCGGCACGTGTCCTACACGGCCTGCGAGGTGGTCGGCGGGACCGCACATGTGGCGGACGCTGATGAAGTCGCTGAGGTCGCGTGGGTGAACCTGTCTGAGATCCCGCGGTACATCCCGTACGGCCTCTTCAAGCCAGTCCAACGACACCTGGACGCCATCCTTCGATCTTGACCACGGCCACCAGGACGAGAATGCCTCGCCGCCCCGCAGCAGCATTCCGTGGATGTCGCCCTGTAGTGGCAGCCCACACACCGGTGGGGCTTCGAGGACCACCGTGGGCACCCCAAGAGTCCAGCACCGCATGGCAACCAAGTCTCTGCCCCACGGCATGGGTACCTCCTACAAGGACTGCGAGCACCCACACATCGCAAGGACGACGGCAAGGTCGTCGACCTTCCCCGCGATCGGGCAAGCTCGGTTGCAGCTTGAGGATCACGGCTCAGGCGGCTGCGCTCCTTTCGGGCGGCGTTCGACGGGGCACGCCCACCGTGCACGCGCTCGTCAGCACCCGTCGCCGAGGTTGATCCCCGCCGCGGCGGCCGCGTGGACGACGTACAGCTGGATCAGTTCCATCGGGATCGCCAGAACGTTGAACCAGACGGTGGTACCGGCGACGAGGCCCGGCCAGCTCTCCCCGAGCCGGCGGCCGTACCGTCCGCGCAGCCGCCGCGCGAGCAGCACGCACACGGCCACCGCCGCCAGGCCGAGGCCCACACCGGCCCACCCCGCGACGTACTCCGTCATCGGGAAGGGCAGGTGTCGGCAGGCTTCGCGCTGCCGGTCGGCCCACCCGTGCTCGATCTCCTGAGTGTGCAGGGAGGTGGCGACGCCGGCCACGGTCAGCAACGGCACCAGCAGCCCCGCCGTCACGGTCCCCGGCGTGACGGCGCGCGGGCGCGCCGTGCCGTCGCTCGCGGCGGGGGAGGGCGAGGTGGTGGCCATCAGTACCAATCCGGTTCGGGGCGGACGATGCGGATGCGCTGCTCGCCGCCGTTCCTGTTCGCGATGTGTTCCCGGCTGTCCAGACTCACGTTTTGGAACGAGCTCGTGTGCTGGGTCACCTTGATGTCTCCGTCCGGGGTGACCGAGGTGACGACGGCGGCGTGGTGGGTCTCGCCGGGGGCGGTTTCCGTGCCTGGAGCCACCTGCTCGTAGAAGACGATGTCACCGGGCTGTGCCTCGGTCCTCGGCACCTCCTTGCTGCCGTGGCGCAGCAGGAAGTTCTGCAGTCCCTCGGCCCGCGCCCATGACTCGGAGTGGTACGCGTGCTGGTCGAGCCAGTCCCACCCGGTCCCGCTCTGGCGGCCCCAGGCGTCGTCGCCCGTCAGCCCGGACCAGGGGTCGATCTTCTTCTTCATGCCGCCTGCTTCCAGGCTCGACGACACGAAGTTGGTGCAGTTGCCGAGCGCCCCGTAGTCGAGGTCGTCCTTCTTGTCCCAGTGGTCGAGCGCGTACCGCACCATTTCGACCCGGTCGATCTTCCCGTCGGGTCCGCGCAGTTCGCGCCCGACCTCGGGCGGCAGGCCCTTGAGGTCGGCGAGGGTCACGGGGTCGGCCCGCATGAGGTCCTTCTGCTGCTGCGGGGTCAGGCCGTCCCACCAGGCGCGCTGGAGGTTCGGATCCTTGCCGACCGGGATGTCCGCGCGGAGCATCTCGAATTCTATGTGGGACGCCTCGACGAGGATCTCGTTGTGCGCCTGGGAGGTGTCGGAGACGTTGATGGTCTTCGCGAGCTTGTCCAGTTCGGCGGAGGCCTTCGCGTCCGCCTGGTCAGCCTCGCGCAGGGCCTCGTCGATCAGCCCGTTGACCTCGGATATCTGGCCCAGTTCCTTGGTGTAGGCGTCGCGTACGTTCTGCGGGACGTTCGGGCCGACGGGTGCGGCCCCCGTGTACGCGCCCACCGCGCGGCCGTCCTCGATGCTCAGCCCGTGCTCGCGCGCCAGCTCGGCCGCGTGGAAGAGCGTGCGCTGGGCGAATCCCATCGAATGGGCCAGGGCGTCGAGGACCATGGCCACGCCCTTCATGATGTCGCCGCCGGACTCCAGACGGTCGGCGAGGTCCTCCAGGCGCTTGCCGGCCTGCTTGCCGGTGGCGTCCGCCCAGTGGTCGTCGAGTGGCTTCTTGCCCTGCGCGCGGATGTCCTCACAGGCGGAAGAGGAACGCCGGGCGAGGTCGACCCAGTCGTCCGCCGCCTTCTGCCACTGGTCCACCCGGCAGTCGTACAGGTCGTGATAGGCGACCACGGATCAGTTCCTCCCGAAGTCGGCGAGGCCGTGCCGGAGCCTGCCGAAGGCGTCCTGAGCCTGGGCATCGGTGGTGTCATAGGCGTTGGCCGTGGTGTGGAGGTTGTCGGCCATGGTGTTCATCTGCTTCCCCAGGTCGACCATGTGGTCCTCCCACGCGGTCGCACACCGCTTCAACGCCCCCGCGGAGGACCAGCCGTGGTGCGCATCGGCCGCCGTGTCGCTCGAATCGAGGGACTTGCGGAGGTTCTCCAGCGCCTTCTCGGCGGCCGCGTCGGCACCTCCCGCGCCTTGCCGCACGTAATACGTCTTGATGTCTACATCCACGAAATTTCCCCCATGATCACTTCGTCCACATCCTAAGACACCGCTTCGTCGGGTGATCATTCGTTGAACTGGGCACAGGGAGCCCTGATTGCCCCTGCGAGCCGCGAGGGCTTGCGACGGCAGGTCGGGCAGGAAAACCTGGCGAAGCCCAGGCCAAAGGTGCCGTATGGTGGAGGAACCGACGCGGGGTGGAGCAGCTCGGTAGCTCGCTGGGCTCATAACCCAGAGGTCGCAGGTTCAAATCCTGTCCCCGCTACTGCTCTGAAGGGCCCAGATCTCCGATAGAGATCTGGGCCCTTCTGCTGTAGTGACGTGCTGGCGTGGAACCGCCTGGGGCCGTCGTGGTGGCGGCGACGCTCGCGATCGGCATGCTCTTCGCGGTGAGGCCGGCGCCCGCCAAGGCGGCGACGGTGGACAGCAATGCCTGGTCCCACTGCGGCCGACAAGAACGATCGAACAACAGCGCAATCGTCGTCGCCCCCAGAGCCTCGACAGCGGCTGGGCCAATTCGGGCGGTGAGGACGCCGCCTGGGGCGGCGGTATGAGCTACGCACTCGCATGCACCCGGGCGAACCCCTTCAGGGCTGTCGCGGTCATCTCCGGCGGCGAGATCAGCGGGTGCAGGGGCGGCACCCAGCCCATCGCCTCCTTCGGAATCCACGGCGTCAGCGGCTCCGTTCTCGCCATCGCGCAAGGACGGTCCCTGCGCGACAGGTCCGTCAGCAACAACGGCTGCACTCCCCAGAGCCCGCGCGAGCCCGCGCCGGGCAGCCGGACGCACATCACCACCACCTATTCGGGCCGCCGTGCCGGGTACCCGGTCCAATGGGCCGCGTTCGACGGAGGCCACTTGCCCGGTCCGGGCGACGGCTCCCCCAACGAGAGCGGTGTCCCTACCTGGACCAAGGGAGAGACCTGGAGGTTCTTCGCACAGTTCCAGTGACACGCCCGCACCATGGAGTGGAGCCAGGATCATCCTGGCTCCACTCCGTCGCCGTCCATCGACGGCAGCGCTTCCTGCAAGACACCTTCGACAGTGCGGTCGCGCGCATCACCTACGGCCGCCGACGGATTCCGCACGTCCGCACGCCATTTCGAGGACTACGCACCTGGCCACGGCAGGGCAGCGCCGCGCGCGGCCCTGGACTCCGATACCCCCAGAATCGACCTCACCGGGTACTGGGCGTTTCCGGTTCCCACCTGCCCTGCGCCCGGGTCTGGCTCAACGGCCACGAGCTGGGCGTCACCTACGGCAGCCGCCTGCCGACCGAGTTCGCTTCACCGACGGAGCCGGCAACGGACTGCGCGTCGCGGGCGAAGAACCGTTTCATTTCGTCGCGCGCCTCTGGGCCGACCAACAGCTCGACGCCGCACGGCACCGCAGCGATCTCATCCCGGCCCGCTGATCCACCTCCACACCGACCACGCCGTCCAGGGCCTCGGCACCGCCGCCGTGGGACCCGGTGTCCCGCCTCAGCAGCGGCTCGAACTCGGCCCGGAGTCCTTCGCGTTCACCCTGGCTCCGCTCCAGCAGGGCCGAGCCCACCGAGCAGCCCGCCGCACCAGAGTTCCAGGTGCGGCGGGCGGGCGAGTCGTGGTGATCGCTCAGGAACAGAGTGCACCGTTGAGCGTGTAGCGCGCCGGGATGGCGTTGGTACCCGAATACGTCGCCTGGAAGCCGAAGCCCACGCTGCCGCCGGGCTCCAGCGTGCCGTTCCACCCGGCGTCACGGGCGGTGACCGCGCTGCCCGACTGGCTCACCGTGGCGTTCCAGCCGTTGCTGATCCGCTGATCACCCGCGAAGCTCCAGCCGAGGGTCCAGCCGGAGATCGCCGAGGTTCCGGTGTTCCTCACGGTCACCGTCGCCGTGAAACCGTTGCCCCAGGCGTTGTCGATCCGGTACGCCACCGTGCAGGAGCCCGCCGACGCGTCGTCGTCCGCTTCCGTCGCCGTGAACGTCGCCGACTGCACGCCAGGACCACCGACCGTGAACGTCGCGCTGCCCGGCGACGCGTCGGCGTCCTGCGCGGCGAGGACCGAAACCTGCTGCGTCGTCGCCCAGTCGGCCGGGGTGAACACCAGGGTCGCGGCTGCCGACAGGTCCTCGTCGCCGGAGTTCCGGGCCACCGTCACCGTCACGTTCTGCGCGGGCGCGGCCGAGAGCCGCACGCCCACCGGCGCCGAGCCGCCCTCCGGGACCGTCACGGCCGCCGGTGCCACCCGGACCACCGGCGCCGCCGGGGCGCCGCGCCGCTCAGCCGCGAAGGCCGCCAGCCAGGCCAGCGAGGCGTTCCAGTTGATGGCCACCTCGTTGGTGGAGTACGAGCCGATGTCGTCCACGTAGCAGGCCGCCGGTGCGCAGCCCACGAGCTTCTCCTTGGCCACCGGGTCCTCCAGCCCGGCGTTCGGCCCGCCCGCGAAGGAACCGGCCGGCGGGTGCGGCAGTGAGGCGTCGTTCTGGTGCGCCCAGAACCGGTGGTGCTGGTTCTCGGAGTAGCGGTCGCCGTAGCCGGTGACGTAGGAGAGGTCGAGCGCGTTGCGGCCGAGCAGGTAGTCCAAGGACTCCAATGCCCCGGCCCGGTAGCGTTGTTCACCGGTGAGCTCGTACGCGACGGCCAGCACCATCGCGTTGTTGGTGACGGAGCTGTTGGAGCCCCACACGTACCCGGTGGCGGGGAGCGGCACCGCGTAGCCCTGTCCGGCCATGGTGGACAGGTGGCCGTCGGCGGCCGTGGTCAGCAGGCCGCGCAGCCTGGCCACGTCGTCGGCGGGCAGGGACACGCCGGGGACGGTGGCGAGGGTGATGCGGCCGAGCGTCGCGGTGCCGCCCCACCAGAACGCGTCGACGGGCTTGGTGTGGTGCGGGGAGGAGGTGACGGCGTCCCGGTACTGAGACTCGCCGGTGGTGGCCAGGAGTTCCGCCGCCGCCCAGTAGAACTCGTCGGAGAGGTCGGCGTCCTCGTACGCACCGCCGCCGGTATTGTCGCTCGCCTGGGCGAGCACGTTCGGGTTGGCCTTGGCGGCCGTCCAGGCGCGGCGGGCCGCGTCCAGGCAGCGCGCGGAGAACGCGGCGTCGTACGACGCGTACACCCGGGCACACTGCGCGGCCGAGGCCGCCAGGTTCAGCGTCGCGGCGGTCGACGGCTTGTGTAACTCACGCTGCTCGGAATCGAGTTCGGGCCGGGTCGGCAGGGCAGTCCACTTGGCGTCGTGCACCTTGTGGAAGGCCATCCCGGCCATCGGCTTCCCGGCCGGGACCTGCATCCGCAGCAGGAACTCCAGTTCCCAGCGAGCCTCGTCCAGCACGTCCGGCGTGCCGTTGCCACGCTCCGGCACCCGCAGCGTCGCATCGCCGAGGGCCGCGTCGCCGCCCGAACGACGGGCCCGCTCGAAGGAGTTGACCATCTCCCAGACGGAGATGCCGCCGTTGACCACGTACTTGCCCTGGTCGCCCGCGTCGTACCAGCCGCCGCGCACGTTCAGTTGGTAGTCGCACACCCCGGTCTGGCAGGGGACGCCGGTGTCACCCTTGTTCGGGGCGACGCCCAGGTGCCCGGCGGGGCGGGCGTAGGCGCTGCCGCCCGCCAGGGCGGCGTCGATCGCGATGCCGCTGCGCTGCTGGTAGAAGAACGACATGCTGTCGGCGCGCAGTCCGTCGTACAGCGACGCGGAGATGTCGAAGGGGTGGCTGGTCCGGCCGTCGACGACCAGGGTGAAGCCGGTGCCGGCGCCGGTGTACGCGCCGAATTCCACCAGGTGCGTGGACTGGCCGGACGCCTGGTCGGCCCCACGTACCGTGGTGGCGCCCGAGGCGGCCACCACGCCGGAGGCGTCGCGCAGTTGCCAGGCGAGCGGGGCGGTCGCGGAGCTGGCCACGGTGGCCCGCTTGGGGCCGTCGGGCAGGTAGCCGAGCTGGTTGACCCGGACGGGCGTGTCTGCAGCGGCGGCCACGGTGGCGGCAGCCGCGACCTGAACGGTCAGGGCGGTCGCGGACAGGCCGCCGACCGCCAGCGCGAAGCCGGCGAGCACGGCGGCCGCGCGACGTGGCACGCCGCGGGCGGAGGTGACAGGAGGCACGGTGAAGCCTTCCTCGGTGGATGAGGGGCAAAGTGGGAGCGCTCCCAATCAAGCCAGGCACCTGACGAACCCGTCAAGGCACCTGCATGAAGCGGTAGTTGACCGGCCCGCCTGGATATCGACGGACTGCCGGCTCCAGTCGTGCACCACATGGACGCGGCGTCCGCCCGGGACCCGGGACGGTACCGGTCGCCGCGGTGACGGACGCGGGCAGGTCGCGCCTGCCGCTGCGGGGCTTCGGCGCCGGTCAGTCGGCGCCGGCCGGACGCCCAGCTCCCGGGCAAGGTCGCGCCCCGCCACAGGGCCGATGCAGGTGATCCGGCCCGCCCCGCCGCGGCGGGTGACGAGGGCGGGCCAGCGGCCGGAGTGCAGGTGGTCACACTCGGCCGGCACCGCGGCATCGGCGACCATGAGGCCGTCCACCCAGCGGGTCGAGGTCACGCCCTGCGTGCGACAGTACTGCGCGGCGATCTGAGGCCCCTCCCCCACTGGCGCCGCAGGTCGCCGGCGGCCCGCCGCAGTTCGCCGCGTCGCGCGGCGGTGCGCGGCCTCAGACACCCGGGGAGTGAGGGGCGTTGCCGTAATAGGCGTCCGGTCCGTGCTTGCGGGTGAAGTGCCGCTCCAGCAGATGCCTCGGCGGTTCGGAGGTGTCTCCGAGGCGGGAGCCCAGCGCCAGCGTGTGCAGCGCCATCTCCGCCACGGCCTCGCAGACGATGGCGTTCTCCAGCGCAGCAGTCGCGGTGGCGCCCCAGGTGAAGGGGCCGTGCCGTGAGACGAGCGCTCCGGGAACCTCGTCGGCCCGACGGGGGTCGCCGTCGAGCCGGGCAACGATCACCTGGCCGGTGTTGTACTCGTAGTCCTGCGCGCACTGCTCGGCGGTGAGGTCCGCCGTCACGGGGACGGGCCCGTTGAAGGTATCGGCGTGTGTGGTGCCGAGCACGGGGATCGGGCGGCGCGCCTGGGCGAAGGCGACGGCGTGCGCCGAGTGCGTGTGGGTGACGCCGCCGATGGAGGGGAAGGCCCGGTAGAGGCACCGGTGGGTCTCGGTGTCGGTGGACGGCCTGAGGTGTCCACCGACGACCCGTCCGTCCTCCAGCGCCACCACCACCAGGCCCTCCTCGGTGAGGTCGGCGTAGGAGACCCCGGACGGCTTGATGACGAAGACGCCGGCGTCTCGATCCACGCCACTGACGTTTCCCCAGGTGAGGGTGGCCAGACCGGCTTCCGGGATGCGCAGGTTGGCCGCGAGGACCTCGCGACGGAGGTCCTTGAGAATGGTCTCGCTCACTACGCTCTCACCGTCTGTCTGACATGCGCGGCGGTTTCTCTGGACCGGCGTCCCACCGGCCCGGCAGTCGCGCATGAGCGGGCTGGACTGACCGGGGGCCGCACCAGGCATCGCGGCTGCGCCGTCGCAGCTCTCCCACTCACCCAGCTACCCCGACCGAATTGTTAACGCTAACAAGCGATAATCTCAAGAGTTTGCGAGAAAATTCCTGCCCGTACCATGCGACCAACGCTGCATAATGTGAACGCCAACATCGATACCTGATCGACAAACTCCCGGTCGGTCCGAGATGTGTGCGGGCGGTGGCTGATTCGGTACCTTGAGGGAAGGCCGCTCGATGAGGAAAGGAAGAGACTTGACCCAGCTCCCAGACGTCTCGCGAGCGCCCACCATGACGGACGTCGCACGTGTTGCCGGCGTGTCCCATCAGACCGTTTCGCGGGTGCTCAGCGACCACCCGAACGTCAGCGCCAAGACCCGGGCCGCCGTGACACAAGTCATCGAGCAGCTGGGGTACCGCCGCAACTCGGCGGCCCGGGCCCTGGCCACTCGCCGGACCCACACGCTGGGCGTCATCGCGGTGAACACCACTCTGCACGGTCCCGCCAGCACCGTGGCGGGAGTGCAGGAGGCGGCTCGGGACCGCGGCTATCTGACGTCTGCCGTCACGCTCCGGACGGCCACGCAGACGGCCCTCGCCGAAGCCATGCAGCACCTCGCCGGGTGGGGCGTGGAGGGGATCGTCGCCGTCACTCCCCAACGCGCCGCGGTGAGGGCCCTGGCGGCATTGGAAGCACCGTGCCCGGTGGTCACCGTGGAAGGCGGCCACAACCTAGACCTGCCGGGGGTGTCGCTGGACCAGAGCCTCGGCGCTCGCATGATCACGGAGCATCTTCTCGCCTCGGGCCACGCCACCGTGTGGCATGTCGCAGGCCCTCCCGACTGGCTCGAGAGCGAGGCCCGCACCCAGGGTTGGGAGGACGCGCTACGAGATGCCGGCGCCGAGGTGCCGCCCGTGCTGCGCGGCGACTGGAGTCCGCTGTCGGGATACCAGGCCGGCCAGCAGCTCGCGGGTCGGTTCCGGACGTCGCGAGGGCGGGGAACGGGCCTCACCGCGGTGTTCGTCGCGAACGACCAGATGGCCCTCGGTGTCCTACGGGCCTTGCGGGAGGCGGGCCTGCACACGCCGGAGGACGTGGCGGTCGCCGGCTTCGACGACATCCCCGAGGCCGAGTTCTTCCCGCCCCCGCTGACGACGATCCGTCAGGACTTCGCCTCGATCGGCCGCGACAGCATCGGGCTGCTCCTGGACCACATCGAAGGCCGGACCGACGAGTCGACGCACCTGGTGGTGGCGCCGGAGCTCATCGTGCGCGCCAGCACGGCCCGCAGGATCGCTCCCCCCGGCACATGACACCCACCCGCCCGGCCGTAGGCCCCTCCCACGCGGAGCCGGGCCCCGAGGGCACCTCGTACGGGGAAAGGCGCCGCGGGCACGGAACCCGCTGTCCGGTGCCGCAAGGGCACCGAACAGCGGCGATGGCCGGCGCCGCCCCCCTCAGGCGCTGACCGTGGTGAAACTGTGGATCGTGGTGGACCGGTACAGCTCGCCCGGGCGCAGGAGGACCGTCGGGTAGTCGGGGCGGTTCGGTGAGTCCGGGAAGTGCTGGGTTTCCAGCGCGACCCCCGCGTAGGCCTGGTAGGGCCTGCCTCCCTTGCCCGTGATGTCACCGGTCAGGCCTTGGGCGGTGTAGACCTGGATGCCCGGTTCCGTGGTCAGCACGTCCATGCGGCGGCCGGATGCGGGGGCGTACAACACGGCGGCCTTGCGAGGACGGGTTCGCGGGGCGCCGTCGAGGACCCAGTTGCGGTCGAAGCCGCCACCGGCGAGGGCCAGTTGCGTATCCGTATGGGTCAGCACGTCGGAGAGCCGCCGGCTCCGGCGCAGGTCGAACGGGGTGCCGCTGACCGAGCGGTGAGGGCCGTCGGGGATCAGCTGGGCGTCGACGGGGGTGTAGAGGGGGGCCTCGACCTGGAGATGGTGGGCCAGGACGTTGCCGCGCCCCTCTCCTTCGAGGTTCCAGTAGGCGTGGTTGGTCAGGTTGACGATCGTCGGCGCGTCGGCGACCGCCTGGTACGACAGGGTCAGGTTGTCATCCTGGTCCAGCGTGTAGGTGACGCGGACGTTGAGGGCGCCGGGGAACCCCTGGTCGCCGTCGGGGCTGTGCAAGAACAGACGGACACCGGTGCGGTGCGCGGAGTGGAAGGGTTCGCACCGCCACACGCGCTGGTCGAACCCGTCGGGACCGCCGTGCAGCGTGTGCCCGGTCTCCTGGGTGGCGATCCGGTGGGTGACGCCGTCGACGACGAGCCGGCCGCGCGCGATCCGGTTGGCGTAACGGCCCACCGTCGCGCCGAAGTAGCGTGCGGAGCCCTCGCAGGCGCCGGGGGCGCGGGCGGCGAGCACGACATCGGCGGTGTGGCCCCAGCGGTCCGGCAGGATCAGGGAATGGAGGCGGGCGCCGCGCGTGTGGACCTCCGCGCAGGCCCGGCCGGGGAAGCCGAACCGCCACCTCTCCCCAGGTCCGTCATCGTCCAGACGCAGGGGGCGGACCGTCCGCGGACAGGCGGCAGTCTGCCCGGGCTCGGCGGCCTGGTCGACAGATTCGTATGCGTGTTTCATGACGGTATTCCTGGAAGTCGGTCCACCGCAGGGCGCGCCGGGAAGCGAGCTGTGATCGCGGCGTGCGAACGCGGTGGCACGGGCTGATGGGCTGCGGTGCCGGAGTCAGTCGGCGGCGGGGCGACGGCCGCTCATCAGACGTTGCAGCACGATGAACACGAGCAGCAGTGCGCCGATGACGATCCGGGTCCACCAGGAGCTGAGCGTGCCCTGGAAGTTGACGACCGTCTGGATCATGCCGAGGACGAGCACGCCGACGGCGGTGCCCAGGACGAAGCCGGAACCGCCGGTCAGCAGCGTGCCGCCGATCACGGTGGCGGCGATCGCGTCGAGTTCCATGCCCATGGCATGGAGGGCGTAGCCGGAGAGCATGTAGAAGGTCAGCAGCAGACCGCCGAGTGCGGAGCACAGGCCGCTGACGGTGTATACGGCGATCTTGGTGGAGCCCGCCGGAAGACCCATCAGGCGTGCGGAGGACTCGTTGCCGCCCAGCGCGTACACGTTGCGGCCGAAGCGCGTGTGGTGTAGCACGACGAAGGCGATCACCAGCACGGCCAGGGCGATGACCACCGGGACCGAGACGAACAGGCCCCCCGGGCCGTACAGCCGGGTCTGCGCGATTCCTGCCGTGGTGGGGTCGCTGATCGTGATGGATTCGGTGCTGATCGTGTAGCAGAGCCCGCGGGCGAGGAACATGCCGGCCAGGGTGACGATGAACGGCTGGATCTCGAAGGTGTGGATGATCCAGCCCATGAGCGTCCCGCTCGCGGCGCCGACCAGCAGGACGAGGGGGATGACGGTGGCCAGGGACCAGCCGTGCGACTCGACCAGCCAGGCGGTGAGCACGGTCGACAGGGCCACCATGGAGCCGACGGACAGATCGATGCCGCCGGTGAGGATGACGAAGGTCGCTCCGACCGCGACGACCAGGAGGAATCCGTTGTCGATCAGCAGGTTCAGTACGACTTGCGCGGAGAGGAAGCCCTCGTAGCGCACCGATCCGACGCTGAACATGACGACCAGCAGGAGGGCCGTGACGATCAGTGGGATGCGGGTGCGGGTGCGCGGGGACACGGCCGCGAAGGGACGGGTGAGTTGCGCGGCGGCGCTCGCGATGCCGGTACTCATGCGCCTGCCTCCTGCTGCTGCGGGGCGGCGCCCGCCGTGGTGTGGGATCGGGGAGTGGTCGTCCTGCGGCGACGCAGGACCTTGGCCCGGAAGACCGGGGACTGCACGAGGCAGACGACGATGACGACGAAGGCCTTGAAGACGAGGCTGGTCTCGGGTGGGACACCGAGGGTGTAGACGGTGGTGGACAGGGTCTGGATGATCAGGGCTCCCAGGACGGTGCCGCCGACGGAGAAGCGTCCTCCGGTCAGGGCGGTGCCTCCGACGACGACCGCGAGGATCGCGTCGAGTTCGATCCACAGGCCGGCGTTGTTGCCGTCGGCGCTGGAGACGTTGGAGCTGATCATCAGCCCGGCGACGGCGGCGCACAACGCGCTGACGACGTAGACCAGGGCGAGCAGGCCGCCGGCCCGGATGCCGACCAGGCGGCTGGCCGCGGGGTTGCCGCCGACGGACTCGATCAGCATGCCGAGTGCGCTGCGACGGGTGACGAAGGCCGTGAGCGCGACGAGGCCGGCTGCCAGGAGGACGGCGAACGGGAAGGTCAGCCAGTAGCCGCCTCCGATCATCTTGTAGGGGGCGCTGGTCACCGTGATGATCTGGCCGTCGGTGATCAGCTGGGCGACACCGCGGCCCGCGACCATGAGCATCAGGGTGGCCACGATGGGCTGCACCCCGAGCCCGGACACCAGGAAGCCGTTGGCCAGGCCCAGCGCGAGGGCGACTCCGAGCGCGAGGGCGACGGCCGTGAGCATGGTGGCGACACTGCCGGGACGAGCGGCGGTGGAGATGTGCCCGCAGGCGAGGGCGCCGGCGATGGCGACGGTGGAACCCACCGAAAGGTCGATCCCGCGGGTGGCGATGACCAGCGTCATGCCGAGCGCCACCAGGATGAGGGGTGCACCGAACTGCAGGATGTCGATGAGACTGCCGTAGAGGTGGCCGTCTCGTACGCGGACGGAGAAGAAGTCGTGGTGGAACGCGAGGTTGCCGAGGAGCAGGGCGAGCAGGATGAGCGCGGGCCACAGCAGGCGGTGGCCGGCCGTCTCCCGACTCCGCCGGCCGCCTCGGACTTGGCGGGCTGGGTGGTCATGAGTCCGTTCCCGTGGCGATGGTCGTGAGGAGGCGTTCGGGCGTGACGGTGTCGTCGTTCGCGAGGGTGGCCACCATGCGGTGGTCGCGGAGCACGGCGATGCGGTGGCACAGGCGCAGGACCTCTTCGAGTTCCGCCGAGATGAACAGCACGGAGGTGCCTTCGCCCGCCAGGCGGGCCACGAGTTTCTGGATCTCCGCCTTGGCCCCGATGTCGACGCCCCGGGTGGGTTCGTCGAGGATCAGGAGCCGGGGGGCGGTCAGCAGCCAACGGGCGAGCAGGACCTTCTGCTGGTTGCCTCCGCTGAGGTGGCGTACCTGTGCTTCGGGGTCGGCGGGGCGGATGTCCAGGGCTTCGATCCAGTGCCGCGCCAGTTCGTCCTGCGTCGCACGGGCCAGCGGCCTGGTCCAGCCGCGGGCGGCCTGCAGGGCGAGGATGATGTTCTCGCGGACCGTGAGCTCGCCCACCAGCCCCTCGGACTTGCGGTTCTCGGAGCAGAAAGCGATGCCCCGGGCGATGGCGTGGCGGGGGGTGCGCAGGACCACCTTCTCGCCCTCGATGCTCACTTCCCCGGCGTCCGCGCCGTCCGCTCCGAACAGGAGGCGCGCCACCTCGGTGCGGCCCGACCCCAGGAGGCCCGCCAGTCCGATGACCTCGCCGGCGTGGATGTCGAGGTCGTACGGTTCGATCGAGCCCGTGCGGGTCAGCTGCCGTGCCCGGAGGAACGGCACGCCGGTCGCCCGTACGGCCGCTCCCTCGTGGGAACGGCCGGACAGCTGGTCGAGGGTCGCCAGTTCCCCTCCGATCATGCGCTGTACCAGTGTCACCGGCGTCAGTTCCCCGATGGGGTACTCGCCTTCCAGTTGGCCGTTGCGCAGGACGGTGACGCGGTCGCAGAGGTCGAATACCTGGTCGATGAAGTGCGTGACGAACAGGATGGCCACACCGCGGTCCCTCAGGCGGCGCACCAGTGTGAAGAGCTGGGCGACCTCCTCGCGGTCCAGGCTGGAGGTGGGTTCGTCCAGCACGAGCACCTTCGCCGAGACGTCCACCGCCCGGACGATGGCGACCAGTTGCTGTACCGCCAGGGAATGCGAATCGAGCAGACTGGTGACGTCCAGGTCGAGGTCCAGTTCCGTCAGCAGCTCGGCCGCCCGCTGCCGCATCGCGGACCAGTGGATGAGACCGAACCGGCGCGGTTCGCGCCCGATGAGGATGTTCTCGGCGACCGAGATGTTCGGGCAGAGGTTCACCTCCTGGTAGACGGTGCTGATTCCGGCCTGCTGCGCCTGGAGGGGGTCCGCGAACGCGTGGGGCCGGCCGTCGACCACGAGGGTGCCGCCGTCGGCGGGGTGGACGCCGGTGAGCACCTTGATCAAGGTGGACTTTCCGGCGCCGTTCTCGCCCATCAGGGCGTGCACCTCACCGGGGAAGAGCCGCAGGGCGACTCCGTCGAGGGCGAGCACGCCCGGGAACTGCTTGCGGATGCCCTGGGCTTCCAGGACGGGCCGCGGGCCGCCCGCGTCCGTGGGCCGCGGGGTGGTGGACGGGGATGCCATCCGCCCTCCTCTCATGGGTGGGGTGGTGGAGCGGGCTGCCGACGGTGGAGGAGGCACCGAGGCCGGGCCTCCTCTCGCACCGGAACCTGCTGTTTCAGTAGTTCCGGGACGGCAGCGCGGCCGCGGCCTTGTCCTGCGGGAAGACACCCTCCTGGGTCTCGATGCGAGGCGGCACGTCTTCTCCTGCCGCGACCTTCTTGGTCAGCTCCATCAGCTGGTCACCGAGCATCGGGTTGCACTCCACCACGACGTTGATCTTGCCCTCGGTCATCGCGACGAAGGCGTCCTTGATCCCGTCCACCGAGATCACCTTGATGTCCGTACCGGGCTTCTTGCCGGACTCCTCGATGGCCTGGATGGCGCCGAGGGCCATGTCGTCGTTGTGGGCGTAGAGGACGTCGATGTCCTTCTGGGACTTCAGGAACGCCTGCATGACCTCCTTGCCCTTGGCGCGGGTGAAGTCGCCCGTCTGCGAGGCGACGATCTTGAACTTGCCGTCGGCGCGGATGGCGTCGGCGAAGCCGGCCTTGCGGTCGTTGGCGGGTGCGGAGCCCGTGGTGCCCTGGAGCTCGACGATGTTGACCGGGCCCTGCTCGTTCGCATAAGCGGCGGTCAGCCACTCCCCCGCGGACTTGCCCTCCTTGACGAAGTCCGAGCCCAGGAAGGTCTTGTAGAGGGAGGTGTCCTTGGTGTCCACAGCGCGGTCGGTGAGGATGACCGGGATGCCCGCGTCCTTGGCCTCCTTCAGCACCGTGTCCCAACCGGACTCCACGACCGGCGAGAAGGCGATGACGTCGACCTTCTGCTGGATGAAGTTGCGGATCGCCTTGATCTGGTTCTCCTGCTTCTGCTGCGCGTCGGAGAACTTGAGGGTGATCCCGGCCTTCTTCGCCGCCTCCTGGACGGACTTGGTGTTGGCGATGCGCCAACCGCTCTCGGCGCCGACCTGGGCGAAGCCGAGCGTGATCGTCTTGCCGGATCCCGCCTTGGCTTCGGAGGGGGAGCTGGAGGCGGGGCTGCTGGTCGAGCAGGCGGTCGACGAGGAGGCGAGAAGGGCGGCAGTGAGGACGAGAACTGCTCTGCGAGCCATGTCGAGTGTCCTTTCAGGGGGTACGGGAAGAGGCGCCGCACGGCCGGGGCCGGGCTTTGCCCACCAGGAGCCCCAGGAGTGCCGCGCGGTGCACGACGGCCGGGGGTGGCCGCGTCCGGGTCGGCGGGAGAGGGACCCCCTTGAGAGGGGGCACCGTGGCATTGTGAGCGCTAACAAGCCAGGTTCTCAACCCCCTTGCGCACGTTACCTCCCCGTTACCACCTCGGGTGCAGCAACGAGGCGGACCCCCATCCGTTCACGAGGCCATCGGTCCCACCACCTGGATTGAAGGCTCAACCCGTGCCACATCGACGGCAGATCAATCCGGGCCGCCGTATACGGAGGCAACCGTGCCGATGGAGCTCACACGTGATCCACGCAGACCCCTTGCCCATCGACATTGTTAGCGCTCACAATGGCGGCATCGGACCACCCGGCCGACCGCCAGGATCGCGGGCGGCAACGCCTCCTGAGGGGCCTCCTGCCGGGCCGTCTGCCGGGCCTCCTGCCGCCTCACGGCTCCTTCGAAAGGCACTCTGTTGACCTCACCCCATCCCCTCGCGCCCACCCCGCATTCCGAGGAATCGGAGCAGTACACGGTCGGCGTCGACTTCGGCACGCTGTCGGGCCGCGCCGTGGTGGTGCGGGTTCGCGACGGTGAGGAGCTGGCCGCCGCGGTCCACGCCTACCGGCACGGAGTCATCGACCGGCACCTGCCGCACGGCGGTGCGCCACTGCCTCCGGACTGGGCCCTACAACACCCCCAGGACTGGCGGGACGTACTGCGTCACGCCGTCCCGCAGGCCGTGGCGGCGGCCGGGATCGATCCCGCCGCGGTGATCGGCATCGCCACCGACTTCACCGCCTGCACCGTCCTGCCCACGCTGGCCGACGGGACCCCCCTCGCCGAGACCGAGTTCGCCGGACGGCCGCACGCGTGGCCCAAGCTCTGGAAGCACCACGCCGCCCAATCGCATGCCGACCGCATCAACGAACTCGCCCACGCCCGCGGGGAGAAATGGATCGCCCGCTACGGCGGCCGGATCTCCGCCGAGTGGCAGTTCGCGAAGGCCCTCCAGGTCCTGGAGGAGGATCCGCTCGTCTACGAAACCTGCGCACGGTGGATCGAGGCCGCCGACTGGATCGTGTGGCAGCTCACCGGAACCGAGTCCCGCAACGCCTGCACGGCCGGCTACAAGGGCATCCACCAGGACGGCGCCTACCCGAGCGAGGAGTACCTGGCCGCGCTGAACCCCCGGTTCGCCGACTTCGCACGCACCCGCCTCGCATTCCCCCTCTCCGCGCTGGGCTCACGAGTGGGCTCGCTCAGTACCGAGGCGGCAGCGTGGACAGGGCTGCGGCCCGGCATCGCCGTGGCCGCGGGCAACGTCGACGCCCATGTCACCGCGGCGGCGGCCCAGGCCGTCGAGGACGGCCAGCTGCTCGCCATCATGGGGACCTCCACCTGCCACGTCGTGAACGCCCCCGTCCTCGCCGACGTCCCCGGCATCTGCGGTGTCGTGGCCGGTGGGATCGTCGAGGGCACCTACGGCTACGAGGCCGGCCAGAGCGCGGTCGGCGACGTCTTCGCCTGGGTACTGGACCAAGGCGTCCCGTCGGACTACCTCACCGAGGCCGCCGACCGCGGCGAGGACCTGCACACCCTGCTGACCCGGAAAGCCGCCGGCCAGCCGGTCGGCGGACACGGACTGGTCGCCCTCGACTGGCTGAACGGCAACCGTTCGGTCCTCGTCGACCACCACCTCTCCGGAGTCATCGTGGGCCTCACCCTCGCGACCCGTCCCGAGGACGTCTACCGCGCGCTGCTCGAAGCCACCGCGTTCGGCACCCGCGTCATCGTGGAGGCCCTGGAGGCGGGCGGCGTACCGGTGCACGAGTTCATCGTCGCCGGCGGACTGGCCAAGAACGAACTGCTGATGCAGATCTATTCCGACGTGCTGCGCCGCCCCGTCTCCCTGGCCGCGTCCGACCAGGGCCCCGCCCTCGGGTCGGCCATCCACGCCGCCGTAGCCGCCGGCGCGCACGCGGACGTACGCACGGCCACCGCCGCCATGGGCCGCCGTCTGCCCGCCGTCCACACGCCCGACCCCTCCCGGGCCGACGCCTACGACGTCCTCTTCGCCGAATACGAGCTCCTGCACGACCACTTCGGTACCGGTGGCCTGCTGCACCGCCTGAGGAAAATCCGCGACACGACCCACACCGGGGGCTGACCCCGCCCCGCTGTTCGTACCCCCTTCCCCACCCGCCCGCCGCCCTCACCACCGTTGCGGGACGTCACCTTCAGGAGTCCATGTGCCCAGCCGAACATCTCCCGCCCAGGAAATCTGGTTCCTCACGGGCAGCCAAGGCCTGTACGGGGAGGAGACCCTGAAGCAGGTCGCCGAACAGTCGCGGCAGATCGCCACCACCCTGGCCGACGTCCCCGGCATTCCCGCACGTGTCGTGTGGAAGCCGGTACTGACCGACGCCGATGCCATCCGCCGAGTGTGCCTCGACGCGAACGCCGAAGACCGGTGCATCGGGCTCATCGCCTGGATGCACACCTTCTCGCCGGCCAAGATGTGGATCGCCGGACTGGACGCGCTGCGCAAGCCGTTGCTGCATCTCCACACCCAGTCGAACGTGGCCCTGCCCTGGGACACCATCGACATGGACTTCATGAACCTCAACCAAGCCGCCCACGGGGACCGCGAGTTCGGCCACATCCAGGCCCGTCTCGGCGTCCCCCGCAAGACCGTCGCCGGCCACGTCACCGATCCGGTGACGACCGCACGCGTCGCGATCTGGGCACGGGCAGCCGCCGCGCGGTCCGAACTGGCCACCCTCAAGGTCGCCCGCTTCGGCGACAACATGCGCGACGTGGCCGTCACGGAGGGCGACAAGGTCGAGGCCCAGCTGCGCTTCGGCGTCTCCGTCAACACCTACGGCGTCAACGACCTGGTGGAGGTCGTCGACAGCACGGACGAGAGCGAGGCGGCTTCCCTCGTCGAGGAGTACGCGGACCTGTACCGCCTGGCGCCGCAACTGCGACCGGGCGGCGAACGGCACGACTCGCTGCGTTACGCGGCCCGCATCGAAGCCGGCCTGCGCACCTTCCTCGAAACGGGCGGCTTCGGGGCCTTCACCACCAACTTCGAGGACCTGGGCGGACTGCGCCAGCTGCCCGGCCTGGCGGTCCAGCGGCTCATGGCCCAGGGATACGGCTTCGGAGGAGAGGGCGACTGGAAGACCGCCACCCTGCTGCGCGCCCTCAAGGTGGCCGCCACCGGACTCCCGGGCGGCACCTCCTTCATGGAGGACTACACCTACGACATGACACCCGGCAACGAGCTCATCCTCGGCGCGCACATGCTGGAAGTCTGCCCCACCATCGCGACCGCCAGGCCCAGCTGTGAGATCCACCCCCTCGGCATCGGCGGGCGGGAGGACCCGGTGCGCCTGGTGTTCGACGCGGCCCCCGGCCCGGCCGTGGTGGTAGGGCTCGCCGACCTCGGCGACCGCTTCCGCCTGATCGCCAATGACATCGACCTGGTGGTACCCCCTCACCCGCTGCCCGCCCTGCCCGTCGCCCGCGCTGTCTGGCGGCCCAGCCCCGACCTGCGGACCTCCACCGAATCCTGGCTGACGGCCGGAGGACCGCACCACACCGTCCTCAGCACCGCCCTCACCTCCGACCACCTCGACGACCTGGCGGAGATGCTCCGCATGGAACTCGCGCTCATCGACAAAACCACCACCCCGAAGCAGTTCCGGCGCGATCTCCGCTGGAACCAGGCGTACCACCGGCTGGCACTGGGACTGTGAACCGCTCGAAACCCGGCGCGTCCCTCCGTCACGGACATCGACGCGGTCCGGGCTTCCGGGAGACCGTATGACGGGTGGACGCGTAGAGGCCGGGCAGGCCCTGACGGCCTGCCCGGCCTCGTCGTACGCGGAGCTGTCTCCGGGCGGGGCGCTCTGTTATTCGAGCAGCTCCGCGTACGAGCCCATGGCCAGGGCGATGTCCGCCTGGGCCCAGAACCGGTGGTAGGTGAAGACGGGCGCGGCGCCGCCGGCGAGGTAGGCCTCGATCTTTGGCCAGGCCGGGTCGTTCTTGTAGAAGGTGCGGATCGAGGCGAAGGTGGACGAGGAGTTCACCGTGTCGCCGTTGGGCATCTTGCCGGTCCACGTACTGGGGACGTACACCGGGTCGTTGAAGCGCTTGTAGTCGGTCCGGGTCTCCTGGACGGAGAGGCCCAGCGGGTCCTGGTGGTGGGCCCACATGCCGTCGAGCAGTCCCTTGGCGACCCGCTTGGCCTCGGTGTTCCCGGACTTCGCGGCGTAGTAGGTCAGGGTCTTGGCGTAGGCGGCGGCCACGCCCACGTCGTCGGTGTAGTCGGCGACGGTGACGTGCAGGCCCGCGTTGGCGCCGGGCGCCGACGCGTTCCAGGTGTCGGGGGCGCCGGACCACTTGAGGGTGGAGGGGATCCGGTAGGTGCCGTCGGGGTTGATCGTGGTCTTCGACAGGGCCCAGCCGACCCACTTGTCGAGCACGGTCTTGGCCGCCGCGTCGCCCGTCTGCTCGTAGAGCTCGGCGACCCGCTCCATGGACCAGGCCTGGAAGCCGAACCACTGGTTGGACGGCGGGTCCTGGTAGACGGGCTTCTCGTCGTAGAAGAGGCCGTGGAAGGTGGGGGTCCCGGCCGGGGGCTGGGCGTAGCGCCCCTGCCAGCTGTTGGTGGCGCCGCCCGCGATGGCGCCTTCGTCGGACTGGAGCCAGCGGTAGAACTCCAGTTGCCGGTCGAGGCTGGTCGCCCAGTCCGTGGCGCCGGTCGTCGACTTGGGCTTCAGCGGGGCGTACTCGCTGAGTGCGTAGGCGGCGAGGGGGTTCTGGTAGCCGCTGTGCGCGTGGCTGGAGCCGATCCGCCAGGACCAGCCGGCCGAGGTGTCGGTGGCGCCGCCCCAGGCGTAATACCAGGACATCAGGTAGTGCGCGCTGTCCTTGCCGGTGCCGGCGGGGCAGACGGTCGGGCCGATGCAGTTGCCGGTCTTCTTAAAGTACTTGTCGAACATGGAGTACCGCAGGTAGTCGCCCATTTTGGCCGCCTTGGAGACGGTCGTGGTGACCTGGTTTCCCCTGCCCTGTTCCTTCGCCCAGACGTCGGCCCAGTAGGCGGCCTGGATGGCACGCGCGTCGGCGTCCGGGGCATCGGTGAACTTCCACTGCTTGGCGTAGGAGGAGTCCCCGGTGAAGAGGTCGAGGTAGCCGTTCTTGCCGCCGTACGCGAACGTGTCACAGGTGGGGTGCGGCACGGTCTCCCAGACCGATTCCTCGGGCCCGCGCTGGAAGGTGTTGATGTACGAGGGTCCGGTCGCGGTCGGTCCGGCGGAGCACTTTCCGGGCTCGTTGCCGTAGCCGTAGACGTTGTCGACGTCCTGGAGCCAGTGCATGCCGTAGATGTCGTCCGTGCCGTACGCGCTCTTCAGCTCGCCGGCGATCGGGTCCGCGCCGGCGGCGACTCCTCCGTCGAGCTTGGCCGGGTACTGCGAGGGGAGGTCGTGCTCGGGTGCGTAGGTGGCGGGCTTGGAGGCGTTGTAGGAGCCGGTCGTCGGCTGGTCGGCATGGGTGGGGATCATGAACTTCTCCATGGTCTCCCACGCACCGTTGAACTTGGTCCAGTCCCCGGTGATCTTCCCGTACATCGCCTGCAGCCAGATCAGATAGCTGTAGGCCTCCGAGGTCGTCTCGTGCCCCTGGTCCGGGGCCTCCACGATGAGCGTCTCGACGGAGTGGTACGGGATGCCCTCGGGCGAGAAGTAGCCGTTGGCCGGGTTGGTGATCTTCCCGTGGAGGTCGAGGAAGCGGGCGTCGTACGTGGAGTCGGCGGCCAGCTGGGCGACGGTGACCTCGGCCTTGGCGTGGCCGGGGGCGGTCGCGGTGAAGACGGCGGAGCCGCTGCCAGTGGTCCCGGCGGTGACCGTCACCTTCTGGGCGGTGTTCCAGTTCGCCGGGGTGAAGGTGAGCTCGGGAGGCGTCGCGGCGAGGTCGGTGTTGCCCGAGGTGCGGGCGACGCTCACCGTGACGTTCGCGGTCGGCTGGGCCGAGAGCTTCAGGCCGAAGGTGCCCGTCTCCCCGCGGCGTACGGAGAGTTGCGCGGGGGTGGCGACGAGCGCGGGGCCGGCGGCGACGGTGATGCCGACGGGGGCCGACTCGGCGGAGGCCCCGAGGGTGTCGTAGGCCTTGGCGTAGAGGGAGTGGGAACCGGCTGCGAGGCCGGTGGCATCGAGGGTGAAGGGCGCAGTGGTGTCCGTGCCCAGGAGCGTGGTGTCGCTGTAGAACTCGACCTTGCCCACGGTGGCGCCGTCGGCCGCGGCGGCGGTCGCGGCGAGCGGGACGGGGGCGCCCGCCGTGTAGACGGCGCCCGCGGTGGGGCTGGTCAGGACGGCGACCGGGGGCTGGTGTGCTCCGGTGCACGGGGTGCCGTTGACGGCGAAGGAGGTGGGGGCGGCGTTGGTCCCGCTGTAGCTGAACTGGGCGCCGGCGGTGACGGCCGCGCCGGCAGCGACGGTCTTGTTCCAGTCCGGGGGCGCGACGCGGACGCTCTTGCCGGACTGGGTCCAGACGCCGTTCCAGCCGTTGGTCAGCTGCTGGTTGCCGGAGTAGTCGTAGGTGAGGTTCCAGCCGTCGAGTGCGGTCGCGGACCGGTTGGTGAGGGTGAGCTCGGCGGTGAAGCCCGAACCCCAGTCGTTGGTCTTGTAGTCGACGCTGCACTGCACCGCTGCGGCCGCGGCCGTGGTGGCGCCGACGGCCGTGAGGCCCAGGGGGAGGGAGAGGGACAGGGCCGTGGCGGACGCGGTCAGCAGTTTGCGCCGTCCGTGGAATCTGCGTGGGGGGTGTGCCGACATGCGGATGGTTCTCCTCGCGGCTCGGGGAGACGGGATGGGAGAAGCGGCTGCGCACAAGTTCTCAACAGTGGGAGCGCTCCCACTGTGCAGACGCGTCGCGACGGCGTCAAGACGCGTGAAGAGTCGAAAGCAATCTGCAAGAAATTTACTCAACTCCCCTTTTGTATGACGACAGTTGGCGCTACGGTCTGGCCCCAACCAGTGGGAGCGGTTCCATCAGCAGGCGCGCCGCCGGGGCGCACCTCGCTGCACGGACTCGCTCATCGACGCCCCGCGCCTGCCGGCGCTGCTCCGCGGAGCAGCGCCGACCTTGCGCGACGGCGGTACCTGCCGGCATCGGCCACGAGGTCGCCGGCACGCAGGACCTGGTGGAGGCCGTGCATACGACCGGGGCCCGCAGTTTCCTGCCGGTCCCCGGGATCGCCTACGACGACCCGAGCCAGCCGCTCACCCCTTCCCCATCCTCGCCTCGGCCGCCGGCCGGGTCCCCCGGTCGCGGGCGAGAGCGGCGAGCACACCTGCGGACAGGCGTTCGTCGACCGCGCCACGGCCCGGTTCCGACGCCCGCATCCGCTCCGTACAACGGAACCCCTGCTCACAACGGCACTCCCCGCATTCGGCACCGGGTGCGCGACCGCCTGCGCACCCTGAACTGAAAGGCACCCCACGAAATGAGCCGCACCATCCCCCGCACCGCCTTACTGGCGGCCCTCAGTCTCGTCACGGCCGCCGGCGCCACCGCCACGGCGTTCGGTACCAGCGCCGGCGCCGCCACCGCCGGCTGCAAGGTCGAGTACCAGATCTCGAACCAGTGGAACACCGGCTTCGGTGCCAACGTGATCGTCACCAACACCGGTGACCCGGTCGCCTCCTGGACCCTGGAGTGGTCCTACGCGAACGGCCAGGAGGTCACCCAGGGCTGGAACGCCACCATCACCCAGTCCGGGGCCGCGGTGACCGCGAAGAGCATGTCCTACAACGGGTCGCTGGCCACGGGCGGTTCGACGTCCTTCGGGTTCAACGGTTCACACACCGGCACGAACGCCGTCCCCGCGACCTTCAAGCTCAACGGCGTCACCTGCAACGGCGCCACCGACCCGACCCAGCCCCCCACCACACCGCCCACCACACCGCCGACCACGCCTCCGCCCACCGGCGGCAAGGTCGACAACCCCTACGCCGGCGCCAAGATGTACGTAAACCCCGAGTGGTCCGCCCATGCCGCCGCCGAACCGGGCGGCAGCAGGGTGTCCAACCAGCCCACCGCCGTCTGGCTTGACCGCATCGCCCTCGTCACGGGCACGAGCGGCACGATGGGTCTGCGCGACCACCTCGACGCGGCCCTGACACAGAAGGGCAGCGGCGAACTCGTCGTCCAGCTGGTGATCTACAACCTGCCCGGACGGGACTGCTCCGCGCTCGCCTCCAACGGCGAACTGGGCCCCACCGAGATCGACAAGTACAAGACGCAGTACATCGACCCGATCGCCGCGATCCTCGCCGAACCCAAGTACGCAGGGCTGCGGATCGTCACCACCGTCGAGATCGACTCACTGCCGAACCTGGTCACCAACGTCTCCGGCCGTCCCACCGCCACCGCCAACTGCGACGTGATGAAGACCAACGGCAACTACGTCAAGGGCGTCGGCTACGCCCTGAACAAGCTCGGCTCGATCGCCAACGTCTACAACTACGTCGACGCCGGCCACCACGGCTGGCTCGGCTGGGACGACAACCTCGGCGCCTCCGCCGAGATGTTCAAGCAGGCCGCGACCGCCGAGGGCTCCACGCTCTCCAACGTGCACGGCTTCATCGTCAACACCGCCAACTACAGCGCCCTGAAGGAGGACAACTTCAAGATCGACGACTCCGTCAACGGCACCTCCGTGCGCCAGTCGAAGTGGGTCGACTGGAACCGCTACACCGACGAACTGTCCTACGCCCAAGGCATGCGGACCAAGCTGGTCTCCCTGGGCTTCGACGCCCACATCGGCATGCTCATCGACACCTCCCGCAACGGCTGGGGCGGCACCGCACGCCCGACCGGACCCGGCGCGCTGACGAGCGTGGACACCTACGTCAACGGCGGCCGCTACGACCAGCGCATCCACCTCGGCAACTGGTGCAACCAGTCCGGCGCCGGACTCGGCGAACGACCGCAAGCGGCCCCGGCCGCCGGCATCGACGCCTACGTGTGGATCAAGCCCCCGGGCGAGTCCGACGGGGCGAGCAAGGAGATCCCGAACAACGAGGGCAAGGGATTCGACCGGATGTGCGACCCCACTTACACGGGCAACGTACGCAACGGCAACAGCATGTCGGGAGCCCTCCCGAACGCACCGCTCGCCGGCCAGTGGTTCTCCGCCCAGTTCCAGGAGCTCATGAAGAACGCCTACCCGGCACTGTGACGCAGGTCGGGTGACGAGCCCGGAGCCCTTGCGGAAGCGTTCCCTTCCGCAGGGCTCCGGGCCTCGGCACGCTCCGTGCGGGGCGGCCGGCGGGCTGCCGGAGCGGCTCAGGAGGAATCCCGCACGACCAGTGCCGTCGGGAGTACCCGGCGCGGCTCCTCACCCTCGCCCTGCCTCGGGGCGGCGTCGGCTCGGGACTCCTCCGCGACCTTCTGGAGCAGGAGCCGGGTCATCGTGCGGCCCATCTCCTCGATGGGCTGGCGCACACTGGTCAGGGGCGGGTCCATCAGACGGGCCACCGTGGAGTCGTCGACCCCTACGAGGGCGACGTCCTCGGGGACCCGCCGGCCGGCCTCGCGCAGCACGCCGCGCGCACCGGCCGCCATCATGTCGGAGGCGGCGAAGACGGCGTCCAGGCCGGGGGCGCGTTCCAGGAGCTCGCGCATCGCCAGCCGGCCGCCCTCCTCGGTGAAGTCCGCGGTCGCCACGAGCGACTCGTCGGGCTTGATTCCGGCCTCGGCCAGGCCCGCGCGGTAGCCGCCCAGACGGGCGCGGGCCACGTACATGTCCAGCGGCCCGCTTATGGTCGCGATCCTGGACCGGCCGCGCCCCGCGAGATGGGCGACGGCCGCCCGTCCCGCACCGATGTTGTCGGAGTCCACATAGGCCACCGGCTCGGCCTCCGAACGTCGCCCGTTCATGACGACCGGCAGGCCCAGCCGCGCGATCCGGTCGGGCAGCGGGTCGTCCCCGTGGACCGATGCCAGCAGCACGCCGTCGACCCGCTGGGCGGCCAGGTAGTGCTCGAACCGCTGCCGCTCGGCCTCGGTCCGGACCAGAGTGAGCAGCAGCTGCTTGTCCGCCTCGGCCAGCTCGGCGCTGACCCCGCGGATGAGGTCGAGGAAGTACGGCTCCGAGAAGATCCTGGCCTCGGTCTCCGGGATGACGAGGGCTACGGCGTCGGTCCGGCTGCCGGCCAGCGCCCTGGCCGCCTGGTTGGGCACGTACCCGAGCTCGGCGACGGCTCGGGCGACCGCTTCCTTGGCCTGCCGGCTCACCCGCGGGGAGCCGTTGATGGCCCGGGAGACCGTGCCCCGGCCGACGCCTGCCAGGGCCGCGACCTCTTCCAGGGTGGGCCTGCCGCCGCTCTGCCGTCCGCTCACGCTCTTGAACTCCCCTCGTGCGCCATCGCACTCTGCACCGGGCACGGGCCCGGCCTGCCGATCAGGTAAGTAAGACGGTGCACCCGTCCGTCCCGTAGCCGTGGGACACGTTACGCCGACGAGGAGTGGGAGCGCTCCCACAGTACTCTCGATCCCCTCCCGACACCACGGTCGCGTTCACAACCTGACACGGGCAGCGCTCGAGAAGGAAGGCGCGTGCACCCGAGGCTTCTGCGTAATGAATTCGCGTTCGTCTCTTGACACCCGCACCCGCCAGGCAGCAACCTTCCGGCAACGGCATGGGAGCGCTCCCACTCAGGGGTGCGACAACGGCTTTCACATCAGGTCCGGGCGGGCCGCTGGCCGAGCCGCGAACAGCCCGCCGGACCCCATGGCGCACAACGAGCAGCACCTTGGACGAGGAGAGTGGAATGCGTACTTCCAGCAGCAGACGCGGACGCCGCACCGCAATGACCGCGATCGCCGCGGCCGCCGCGGTCGTGACCGGTGCAGCCTTGCTCACCGGTTGCGGGGGTGGCGACGGCACGGGCGACGGCGCGGCCGGTGGCGGGCGGATCACGCTGCGGATCGGTACCTTCGGTTCCTTCGGCTACGACGACACCACGGGGGCCAAGCTCTACGCGGAGTACGAGAAGGCCCACCCCAACATCAAGATCGAAGAGTCGAACGTCGCCGACGGCCAGAAGTACTGGGACACGCTCAAGCTGCGCCTCTCCCGCAACAGCGGTCTCGCGGACATCCAGGCCCTGGAGGTGGGATACATAGCGGAGGCGACCGGGCCCGCCATGGCGGACAAGTGGGCCGACCTCGGCAAGACGGGCGGCGCGGACCTCGGCGCGTTCCTCGACTGGAAGGTCAAGCAGGCCACCACCGGGGACGGCAAGGTCATCGGCCTCGGCACGGACATCGGCCCGATGGCCATCTGCTACAACAAGGACCTCTTCGCCCAGGCAAAGCTGCCGACCGACCGCACCGAAGTCGCCAAGCTCTGGGCGGGCGACTGGGCGAAGTTCCTCCAGGCCGGGGAGACGTACAAGAAGAACGCGCCGGCCGGGACCGCCTTCCACGACTCAGCGAGCGGCCTCTTCAACGCCGTGGTATCCAGCGAGCCGCTGCAGTACGCCAATGCCAAGGGCGAGCTGGACTACGAGAACAGCCCGGGCGTGAAGCGGGCATGGGACACCGCCGTGGCGGCGGTCCAGGCCGGACTGACCGCAAAACTGCGCCAGTTCGACGAGAAGGGCACCTGGAACGCGGCCTTCAAGAACTCGAAGTTCGCCACCGTGGCCTGCCCGAGTTGGATGACGGGCATCATCAAGGAGCAGGCGGGCCCGGAGAACCAGGGGAAGTGGGACATCGCGGCGCCGCCCGTGGCGGGGAACTGGGGCGGCTCGTTCCTCACCGTGCCCAAGTCGGGCGAGCACGTCAAGGAGGCGGCCGAGCTGGCCGCCTGGCTCACCGCTCCGGCGCAGCATGCGAAGGTCTTCGGTGTGAACGGCAACATCCCGTCCACCAAGGACACGCTCACCTCCACGGCGGTCCAGGAAGCCAAGCTGCCGTACTTCGGCGACACGCCGATCGGCAGGATCTATTCCGAGGCCGCCGCCGGCATCACGCCCGCGCCCATCAGCCGGTGGGACGGCCAGGTGAAGACGTTCCTCACCGACAACGGCATCCTCGACATCGAGCAGCGGGGCACCGACCCGGCGAAGGCCTGGGAGAACGTCAAGAGGCTCGTCGACGACAAGATCGACAAGTAGCGGAGGCCGCACGGCGGCCCGCCCCCACCCGCCGCCTCCCCGCGGGTGGCGGCGGGCCGCCGCCGTCCGCACCACTGCACGCATCGACCTGGAAGGAACGCCCCCGTGGCCACCTCCGTACGGGCGACCAGTGGCGACTCCCCGCCGCCCGCCGCACAGTCCCCGGGCCCCAGCGCCGGCTCGCGCAAGCGGCCGCCCTCCGGCCGGAGCGGGCTGCGCAGCACGCTCTACCGCCTCGATCTGAAGGCGGTCCCCTACGTATTCGTCGCCCCCTTCTTCCTCACCTTCGCGGCCTTCGGGCTCTTCCCGCTGATCTACACGGGCTGGCTCTCGCTCCACCGGGTGGAACTCGGCGGCAGCGCGCAGTGGAAGGGGCTGGAGAACTACACCTCCCTGGCGAGCAGCGAGTTCTTCTGGAACGCCCTCGCCAACACCTTCACCATCGGCGTGATCTCCACCGTTCCCCAGCTGCTGATGGCCCTCGGCCTGGCCCACCTGCTCCACTACAAACTCCGTGGCCGCGGTTTCTTCCGCGTCGCGGTCCTCGCCCCGTACGCCACCTCGATCGCGGCGGCGACGCTCGTCTTCGCCCAGCTCTTCAACACCGACTACGGCCTGATCAACACGGCCCTGGGCTGGGCCGGCTTCGAGCCGGTCGCCTGGGAATCCTCCAAGTGGCCCGCTCAGATCGCGATTTCGGTGATCGTGACGTGGCGCTGGACCGGCTACAACGCCCTCATCTACCTGGCGGCGATGCAGGCCGTACCCCAGGACCTCTACGAGGCGGCGGCGTTGGACGGAGCTTCGCGCTGGCGCCAGTTCCTCAGCGTGACCATCCCCTCCATCCGGCCGACGATCCTGTTCACCGTCATCGTCTCGACCATCGGGGCCACCCAGCTCTTCGGCGAGCCGATGCTCTTCGGCGGCAGTGTCGGGATCAGCGGCGGGAGCGGGAACCAGTTCCAGACGCTGAGCCTGCTCATGTACGAGAAGGGCTGGGTGACCGGCGCGCTGGGCCAGGCCTCCGCCATCGCCTGGGTCATGCTCCTGCTCCTCCTGCTCATCGGCGGCCTCCACGCCCTGGTCTCCCGCTCGAACCGCATCCGCAACCGCGCCGGCCGCATGCGCACGAAGGCGGGAAGCTGAACCCATGAGCCGCACACTCGACACGACCGCCGCCGGGGCGCCGCGCGCCAGGCGCCTTCGCCCGTCGGCCGGCCGCCAGCACCACGCCGGACCGCTGACCTACGTCCTGCTCGGCCTCGCCGCCCTGGTCTCCCTCTTCCCCCTGTACTGGAACCTGGTCGCCGCCTCCCATACGGGCGAACGCGTGGTCAAGGCCCCGGCCCCGCTCCTGCCCGGCCCCCGGCTCTTCGACAACCTCTCCTTCGCCTGGAACCAGGTCGACATGGGCGAGGCGCTGGTCAACACGACGATCGTGGCCGGGCTCGTGGCCCTGTCCACCGTCCTGTTCTCCACCCTGGCCGGCTTCGCCTTCGCCAAACTGCCCTTCAGGGGTCGGAGCGCCCTGTTGGCGCTCGTGGTGGCCACCATGACGATCCCGCCGCAGCTCAGCGTGATCCCCCTCTACCAGATCATCACCGACCTCGGCTGGGTCGACCAGCTCCAGTCGGTCGTCCTGCCCTCGCTGGTCGCCGCCTTCGGCGTGTTCTTCATGCGCCAGTTCCTCATCGAGGCCCTGCCGGTGGAGCTGGTGGAGGCGGCGCGGATGGACGGCGCGCACAGCCTGCGCATCATCTGGCACGTGGTCTTCCCGGTGGCCCGGCCCGCGATGGCGGTCCTGGGAATGCTCGTCTTCGTCCAGGCCTGGAACGACTTCTTCTGGCCGTTCATCGCGCTGACCCCCGACGGGAACCCCACCCTCCAGGTCGCCCTGGCCGGCCTCGGCGCGGGAAACCACACCGTCGACCAGGCCGTCGTACTGACCGGGGCGCTCATATCCACCCTGCCGCTGCTGCTGGTCTTCGCCGTACTCGGCAAGCACATCGTGGGCGGAATCACCGCCGGCGCCGTCAAGAACTGACGGCGTTCGTCGAGGACCGGCCGGACCGCCGGCGTGTTCACACACCGCGACTTCCGCCACCGCTTCATCCGGCACGACTTCATCCGATCCTGCGTTGGGAGCGCTCTCCTATGACCGCGTCCGAGACCCGGCCGCTCACGGCCACCCGCACCTTCCCCCCCGACTTCCTGTGGGGCACGGCCACCGCCGCGTACCAGATCGAGGGCGCCGCCCGGGAGGACGGCCGGACCCCATCCATCTGGGACACCTTCTCCCACACCCCCGGCAGGGTCTTCGAAGGCCACACCGGTGACGTGGCTGTGGACCACTACCACCGGTTCCCCGAGGACGTCCGCCTCATGTCGGAACTCGGCCTGGGCGCCTACCGGTTCTCCGTCTCCTGGTCACGCGTACAGCCGACCGGCCGGGGCCCCGCCGTCCAGAAGGGCCTGGACTTCTACCGTCGGCTCGTCGACGAACTGCTCGCCGCGGGCGTCACACCCGCCCTCACCCTCTACCACTGGGACCTCCCCCAGGACCTGGAGGACGCGGGCGGCTGGCCCGAGCGCGCGACCGCGGAGCGGTTCGCCGAGTACACGAGCCTGGTGGCCGACGCCCTCGGAGACCGGGTGAAGCACTGGATCACCCTCAACGAGCCCTGGTGCAGCGCGTTCCTCGGCTACGCCTCCGGCGTCCACGCCCCCGGCCGTACGAACCCGGTCGCCGCCCTGCGCGCGGCCCATCACCTCAACCTCGGTCACGGCCTCGCCGTCCAGGCCCTGCGGGCGGCGCTGCCCGGGGACGGTCAGGTCGCGGTCTCCCTCAACCTCCACGAGGTGCGTCCCCTGACCTCCTCCGCCGGCGACCAGGAGGCGGCCCGGCGCATCGACGCCGTCGGCAACCGGATCTGGCTCGGACCGATGCTGGAGGGCGCCTATCCCGAAGACCTCCTCGTGGACACCGCGCACCTGACCGACTGGTCCTTCGTCCGGGACGGCGACACCGCCACGGTGCACCGGCCCCTGGACCTGCTCGCCGTGAACTACTACACTCCGACGGTCGTCTCGCACGCAGCGGAGGGCGGAGCGGTGCCGCAGTACGACGGGCACGGCAACAGCGAGCACTCGCCGTGGCCCGGAGCAGAGGGCGTGGCGTTCCACCGGGCACCGGGTGAACGTACGGCGATGGACTGGCCGGTCGACGCGAGCGCCCTGTACGACCTGCTGACCCGGACCGCCGCCCGGTACCCCGGGCTGCCGCTCTTGGTCAGCGAGAACGGGGCGGCGTACGAGGACGACATCGGCCCCGACGGCACGGTCCACGACCCGGAGCGCGCCGCCTACGTCCACGCCCACCTCGACGCGGTGCACCGGGCGATCACCGACGGGGCGGACGTGCGCGGCTACTTCCTCTGGTCGCTGCTCGACAACTTCGAGTGGGCGTACGGATACGCCAAACGCTTCGGCGCCATCCACGTCGACTACGACACCCTGAAGCGCACCCCCAAATCGAGCGCGCACTGGTACTCCCGCGTGGCCCGGACGGGAGAACTGCGCGCTCCCGGCGCGGCGTAGCGGGCGGTGCCGGTGGACTCGGCGGCAGTGCGAGCCCACCGGTACGCCGTCGGCAGGCTCTTGGCCGGTCGCCCCGTCACCAGCCCGTCGGAAGACCGGCGATGAACGAGGTGAGCCGGTCGGCGATGAGCCGGTCGTCGTGGGCCGCGTAGTGCCAGTCGCAGCCGAGGAAGTCCAGGCCCGAGTCGTCGAGGGACCAGTAGCGGACCCCGCTGCCGCCGGCGTCGTTGCGCGCCTCGACCACCTGCTGGACATGGCCGGCGTACCGGCCGGGCGGGCGGGCGGGCGTGGCGACGGTGGCTCCTTCGACCTGGACGTCGCAACCGGCCGCCGAGTCGCCCAGCACGATCCCCACGCCGATGCACCTGACCCGGCCGTCGAAGCACACAGGTGCACACCGCTGGACGGGTCAAGGAGACCGGGAACACCGTGCAGTGCAGCTGGCCCGGCGTCCTCGTCCTGCGCCTCATCGGGTTCATCGCCTCGCCTGCCTTCCTCACCACCGACAACCTGATCGGTGTGGCCCAACAGTCCACCGGGTTGAGCCTGCTGTGCTCGCCACGACCTTCGTCCTGATCGCCGGCCGGATCGAGCTGCCCCTGGAATCCACCATCGGCGTGGATCCCGTCATCGCCGTGTGGCTGATCCCGCCGTCCGGTGGGGGCCGGTTCACCGGACTCGGCCTCTTCCCCGAGTGGATGGCGATCCGCTCCGCCTGCTGGTCGGGGCGCTGATCGGCGCCGCCAGCGGCTTCCTCGACCTCAAGCTGCGCCTCAACGGCTGCATCGTCGGCCTCGGCGCCCTGACCATGCTCCGGGGACTGCAAGTCGCCTCTCCGACGGCCAGTCCATCGTCGAGCTGCCCTCGTCCTTCACCTACCTGGGCAGGGGGTCCTGCCTGGGCGTGCCCGCCGCGATCCGGGTGTGCCCGCTGCTCTTCGCGATCGGCGGCAGTGCGCTGGCCTGGCTCCGGCACGGCCGGGCACTGTACGCGATCGGCGGCCATGCCGAGGCCTCCCGCACGGCGGGCATCCGCGTCGACCGCACCCCAGTCTGCGCGACGACCCGCTGCGGGCGATCGACGACCGACCGCCCCGGTGCACCCGGGAACGGCGGCCACCAGCCCGGCGGACCCGCGCGGTCAGCGCGCCAGGGCCTGCAGGCGGCTGGGGTCGGCGATGATCTGCCGGACGGTCGACCACGCCGCGCCCAGCACCGGTCCGCGCCGGCCCAGGGCGGAGGGGCGTACCGCCTCCGGGGTCCAGGGCCGGACGGTGATCCGGGCGGCCAGTTCGGCGCGAATGGACGGGAGGAGCCAGTCGGCGAGTTCGGCGTAGGCGCCGCCCAGGACGAGGCCGTCCGGGTCGATCAGGTTCACCGCCGAGGTGAGGGCTAGGCCCAGGGCCCGTCCTGCACGGTCCAGGGCGCGCAGGGTCGCCTCGTCCCCGGCGCCTGCCCGCTCGGCCAGCAGGGCCACCGGGTCGCCGACGTGTGCGAGCCCGGCCTCGCGCAGCACGGCCGCTTCGCCCGCGTACTGCTCCAGGCAGCCGCGTGCCCCGCAGGCACAGCGGGCGCCCTCCGGGTGGACGGGCAGGTGGCCGAGTTCGCCCGCGAAGCCGCGGGCGCCCCGGAACAGCTGCCCGCCGACGACCAGTGCGCCACCGATTCCGGCCTCGGCGGAAACGTGTACGAAGGTCTCGGCGGGATGTCCCTGGTGCCACTGTTCGGCCAACGCCCCGAGGTTGGCCTCGTTCTCCGGCTCGGGCACGGTGTCGGGGTCGGGCCAGTGATCGGCGGGGCGGACGGCCTGCCAGCCGAGGTTGGGCGCGTTCGCGACCAGCCCGCTCGGTTCGTTCGGCACCACCCCCGGCACGGCCAGGACACGGCCCGCGACGCGCAGGCCGAGGGCGCCGGCCTCGGCCTCCGCCTCGGCACCCAGCGCGGCGGCCTCCGCCAGCACCTGCCCGGCCGGCCGGCCCGCGTTGGCCCGCTCCACCCGGCGCCACACCCGGGGTTCACCGCGCAGGTCCACGACGCACGCGGCGAGATGGGTGACGCCGATCTCCAGGCCGAGGCCCGCTGGACCCCGGTCGTTCAGGGCCAGTGCCCGGCCGGGGCGGCCGACCCGTCCGCTGGGCGCGGTCTCCGTCTCGGTCAGCGCGCCGCGGCCGATGAGCTCGTCGACCATGGAGGAGACGGCCGGCCTGGTCAGGCCCGTGTGTCCGGCGACGTCCGCCCGGGAGAGCGGACCGTGCGCGGCGACCGCGCCGATCACCACCGCGAGGTTCTGCCGACGCATGCCCTGCTGCGAGGCGGGCACGGCCTCCACGCCCCCGCTCGCCCTGCCGTTCCCCGCCATTGAGCCGACCCTCCTATCGTTCTGCCGGCGGGAGCTCCTGCAAGGCCCGCGCCCGCCGCAGCGTACTGGTGATCCGTTCGAGCGTGTCGTCGTCACGGCGTACGGGGTCCAGTACCCGGCCCTCGGCGGTCCGCCAGCGCCGGGCGACGGCGTCGGCGGGCTCACCGGTGAGCAGTGCGGCGGCCTGGGCGGCGGCCCCGAGCGCGACCAGTTCCCGGGCCGCGGGCACCTGGACCGCTCGGCCGGACAGCCGCAGGACGGTCTGCTGCCAGGCCCCGCCGCGGGCTCCGCCGCCGATCAGCAGCAGTGGTTCGTCGGGGGCGGGGCTCTCGCCTCCGGCACGCAGTACGTCGTCCAGGGCCACGAGCAGGGCGTGGGCGGCGCCGTCGTAGGCGGCCTGGAGCAGCTGTCCCGGCGTGGTGTCGTGGCGCAGGCCGTGGACCAGGCCGGAAGCGCCCGGAAGGTCCGGCGTGCGCTCGCCGTCCAGATAGGGAAGGACCACCACGGTGCCGCCCGCCTCGACGTCCTCGCGGTCGCGGCCGACGAGGTCGGCGAAGCGGTCGACGGCGAGGGTGCAGTTGAGCGTGCAGGCGAGCGGCAGCCAGCCGCCGAGGGCATCGGCGAAGCCGGCGACGGTTCCGCTCGGGTCGGCGGGCCGGGTACGGCCGACGGCGTAGACGGTGCCGGAGGTACCGAGGCTCAGCACCGGCCGTCCGGGGGTCAGGCCCAGGCCGAGGGCGGCGGCCATGTTGTCACCGGTCCCGGTGGCCACCAGCGCGCCCTCGCGCAGTGGCATCCCGGCCCGGACGGCGCCCGCCAGGGCGCCCGGCGGGAGGACCTGTGGCAGCAGCCCGGGGTCGAGGCCGATCCGGCCGAGGACGTCCTGGTCGTAGCCGTCCGGGCCCCACCAGCCGGTTCCCGACGCGTCACCGCGGTCCGTCACCGCCTCGCCGGTCAGCCGCTCCGTCAGGAAGTCGTGGGGAAGGCGGACGGCCGCGACGCGGTCGGCGGCGGCACGCTCGTTCGCGTGCAGCCAGGCCCATTTGGCGGCCGTGAAGGCGGCCGTCGGGAGGCTGCCGGTGCGGCGGGCGAGCTCTGCCGGGCCGAACGCGGCTCCGAGTTCGGCGGCCTGCGGGGCGGAGCGGACGTCGTTCCACAGCAGCGCCGGGCGCACCGGCCGGCCGGCCGTGTCAAGGGTGACCAGGCCGTGCTGCTGGCCGGCGACCGAGCAGGCGGCTGCGCGATCCGCCCAGCCGGTGCCCGTCACGGCCTCGCCGAGCGCCCGCCACCACTGCTCGGGGTCGCTCTCGCGTCCGGAGCCCCCGCTGACGGCGTGCGAGGCGCGGCCCTCGCCCAGAACCGCGCCGGTTTCCAGGTCGACGGCGAGGGCCTTGGTGGACTGGGTCGAACTGTCGACACCGATCACGACGCGCTGAGCAGACATGCGTTCCTCCGGTGGGGTTCCTTCTGGCGTCTCGGCATATTAATTTGTTTTTCGTCATTACAAATAACCCTCGGCCTGATCCGGAGCGCCTCATGACCAGCGACCCGCTCGTTCCCACCCCCGCGCACAGGTTCACGTTCGGCCTGTGGACCGTCGGCTGGCAGGGGCGGGACCCCTTCGGCGACGCCACCCGGCCCGCCCTCGACCCGGTCGAGACCGTGGAGCGGCTGGCCGGACTCGGCGCCTACGGCGTCACGTTCCACGACGACGACCTGGTCCCCTTCGCCGCCGGCGATGCCGCCCGCGAGCAGGCGGTCAAGCGCTTCCGCACCGCACTCGACACGGCCGGGCTGAAAGTGCCGATGGCCACCACCAACCTCTTCACCCACCCGGTCTTCAAGGACGGCGCCTTCACCGCCAACGACCGGGACGTGCGCCGCTACGCGCTGCGCAAGACCATCCGCAACATCGACCTGGCCGTGGAACTCGGCGCCTCGGTCTACGTCGCCTGGGGCGGCCGCGAGGGCGCGGAGACGGGCGCGGCCAAGGACGTGCGCACCGCCCTCGACCGGCTGAAGGAGGCCTTCGATCTGCTGGGCGAGTACGTCGAGAACCAGGGGTACGACCTGCGCTTCGCGATCGAACCCAAGCCCAACGAGCCGCGCGGCGACATCCTGCTGCCCACCATCGGCCACGCCCTGGCGTTCATCAACGAGCTGGACCGGCCCGAGCGGGTCGGCCTCAACCCGGAGGTCGGCCACGAGCAGATGGCCGGGCTGAACTTCCCGCACGGCATCGCCCAGGCCCTGTGGCACGGCAAGCTGTTCCACATCGACCTCAACGGCCAGACCGGCATCAAGTACGACCAGGACCTGCGTTTCGGCGCGGGCGACCTGCGCCAGGCCTTCTGGCTGGTCGACCTGCTGGAGTCGGCCGGCTACGACGGCCCCCGTCACTTCGACTTCAAACCCCCGCGCACCGAGGACTCCACCGGCGTCTGGGCCTCGGCGGCCGCCTGCATGCGCAACTACCTGCTCCTGGCGGAGCGATCCCGCGCCTTCCGGTCCGATCCGGAGGTCCAGGCCGCGCTCGCCGCCTCCCGACTGCCCGAACTCGCCGTCCCCACCGCCGAGGACGGCCTGGCCGGGCTGCTGGCCGACCGGTCCGCCTTCGACGAGTTCGACGTCGATGCCACCGCCCGCCGCGGCATGGCCTTCGAACAGCTGGACCAGCTCGCCCTCGAACACCTCCTCGGAGCCCGCTGAGCCGGTGCGCGCATGAGCCGGGCCGTGGCGTTCCACGGCCCGGCTCCGCCACGAGCTGACCGCCGGGCGCCTCCTTCCGATTCAGGCCGCCCGGCTAGGGCCGCCCCGCTCAGGCCGGGTGGGCGAGGTCGGCCTCCAGGGTGCCGGCGGGCCGGGCGTGGACGGTTCCGTCCGGCCCGCCGAACCGGAGCTGCCACGGATGAGGGCTGTCGGTGGTCGCATGGAGGCGGTCGCTGCGGCGGCGCAGGTGGAAGCGGGCCACGTCGCCGGGCCGTCGGAGCGCGGGATCACCACGGTGCGCTCGGCGCCGTCGGCGAAGGCGTGCACCCGAGGTTCGACGCCGTCCGCCCAGGCGGAGACCGGGCGCTGGTCGTCGGCGGCGAGCGGGATGACGGAGTCGGGGCGGGCCAGCAGCGGCAGGGTGCGGAAGCCGTGCTGTTCGCGGACCCGGCGGGGACAGGTGATCCGAGCGCCGGTCAGAACGTTCGTCCACGTCCCTTCCGGCACGTAGTACTCGACCGTGCCGTCGTCAGTGAAGACAGGGGCGACGAGCAGGTCGTCGCCGAGCATGTACTGCCGGTCAAGCGCGGCGGCGGCGGGGTCGTCGGGGAATTCCAGCACCATGGCGCGCAGGACGGGGACGCCGGCGGCGTGGGCCTGTTGGGCGGCGCGCTGGAGGTACGGGGTGAGGGTCGAGTGGCGTCTCCCACGACGAACTGGCGCCCCAGGGTGTAACGATGGCCAACAGGCAGGCCGTGGTCGGTGCGGCCGTCATGGTCAGGGCGGCGCGGCGGATTCGGCCCCAGCCGGTCGAGCAAGCTCGTCCGGAGCGGTCCCGAAGTGGTCCCGCAGAGCGCGGTGCTCGGCGTACGGCACGTCGTAGGCGCCGACCGGATCAGGGTCACCCCGGCACGCCCCCGGATCACCCGACCCATGACCGCCATCGCGGAGCGCACGTCCGGGTGCGACCCGGAGCCAGCAGCGGCGTGGATCGCCGAGCCGCGGACCGAACCTGCCGTAGCGGGAGATCCACTTCCCTGCGCGGGCGGCGTGTCGGCGTTGATACGGCCGGCCTGGTCCTGGGCCGGGTGACGTGTCCACGGCTTGGGGCAGGCGTGCGGGTGAGCGGCCCACTGGGCGGTCTCGGCGAGCGCGGCGCCCTCGGCGACCACCGGCCGGACCGTGCGGGTGGTGAGGTCGGTGGTGACGCCGATGAGGTGGGCGGGATCAACGCCGGCGACGGCGAGTACGGCAGGTGGGAAGGACGGTGCTCAGTACTTCGCGCAAGTCCTCGGGATGCCGCGAGGTCCGGCCAGGCGGCAGTGGGCGCCCGGCGCCTGCCAACTCGCGCTCGATGACGCCGTGTGGGTACGCGTGCACGACGGCCGCGAGCTCCTGTCCGCCACGCACGCGGACCAGCACGGCACGACCGGTGAGGATGCCGGAGTCGGCGCCGAGGACACACCTGCCCGATCCCCGGACAGCAGGGGTCGGTCCACCTCCTCATCCTTGCGCGGGAAACCGGCATTGGTTCCTGCCGAGTTCAAGCGGCACCTCTCTCGACACGGCAAATTGTTAGCGCTAACAATTTCCGCCAAAGAACCGATGGGGGCCTCGACAAAGCGCGGCGGGGAGCCTCGGACGCGACGGTCGGCCCCGGGTCCGATGGCGCCGGCTCACGAACGGCCCTCGGGGCCCGCCCTGCGACGCAGCACCATCTCGGGCGAGATCAGCAGGTGGGGGTGCGGGTGTGCACACCGCCCCCCAACTCCTCGACGAGCAGTTTCCAGGGCCCGGCGGCCGAGCTCACCGAAGTCCTGCCGCACAGAGGCCAGGGGCGGAGTGAAGCAGGTGGACTCGGCAATGCCGTCGAAGCCGACGAGCCGATGCCTCCCAGGGTCGAGCGGCCGGACTCGTGCAGGGCGCGCAGCGGGCCGAGCACCAGGTCATCGCCGGCGCAGAAGACCGCCGGGACGTCTCGCAGTTCGGCGATCCGCAATCCCGCCTGGCAGCTAGTGCCGCGTCAGGCGAACCGGCAGAAACCACGGAAGCCGTCCGTGGTCGGCACACCCGGACCTCCCGCCGTGGGTCCGCCCCGACGAGGAGGCTGCCCGCCTGCGGCGATGTTGCCCAACGGTGATCTGAACAGACTCTTGACGACACAGTTGTGAGCGTTAACACTCAGGTATCGCCAAGCCGGAGCCGCTGCACACCCGAACTTCGCAACAGCGCGAGCAACGACTCCCGGCCGGCCCCGCTCGACCGCTTCCGGTTCTCCCAGCCGGGTCGCACCGTGCCGGTCGCGGAACATCACTGGAGGAACTGTGCGAAAGCTTTCAGCAGGCCTTGTCACCCTGGGCCTGACGCTGTCGCTGGCAGCCTGCGGCCAGAGCGCCAACGGAGCAGGCGACGGCGGTGGCGGGGACGCCAAAGGCGGCCTCATCGGCATCGCGATGCCGACCAAGTCGTCGGAACGCTGGATCAACGACGGCAACAACATGGTCAAGGAGTTCCAGGCCAAGGGTTACAAGACCGACCTCCAGTACGGCGACAACGTCGTGGAGAACCAGGTTTCCCAGGTGGAGAACATGATCACCAAGGGGGCCAAGCTGCTGGTGATCGCCGCCATCGACGGTTCCTCGCTCACCAACGTGCTGCAGAAGGCCGCCGACGCCCACGTCCCCGTCATCTCCTACGACCGGTTGATCCGCGGCACCGGGAACGTCGACTACTACGCGACCTTCGACAACTACAAGGTCGGCGTCCTCCAGGGCAGCTACATCGTCGACAAGCTCGGCGTCAAGGACGGCAAGGGCCCCTTCAACGTCGAGCTGTTCGCCGGCTCGCCGGACGACAACAACGCCGCGTTCTTCTACAACGGCGCGATGAGCGTCCTCAAGCCGTACATCGACGACAAGAAGCTGATCGTGCAGAGCGGCCAGACCTCCCTCAATCAGATCGCCACACTGCGCTGGGACGGCGGTCTCGCCCAGTCCCGGATGGACAACCTGCTGAGCAAGTCGTACACCGCCGCCCGCGTCGACGCCGTGCTCTCGCCGTACGACGGCATCTCGATCGGCATCATCTCCTCGCTCAAGGGCGTCGGCTACGGCGCCGGCCAGCCACTGCCCGTCGTCACGGGCCAGGACGGCGAGCTTGCCTCGGTGAAGTCGATCATCGCCGGCGAGCAGACCCAGACCGTCTACAAGGACACCCGCCAACTCGCCAAGGCCGCCGTCCAGATGGGCGACGCACTGCTGACCGGCGGCAAGCCCGAGGTCAACGACACCAGCCAGTACAACAACGGCGTCAAGATCGTGCCGGCTCAGCTGCTCCAGCCGGTCAGCGTCGACAAGGAGAACTACCAGGAGGTCCTGGTGGACAGCGGCCAGTACACCGCGGACCAGCTCAAGTAGCAGCCCACGGAGCCCGACCGACGGGTCCGGCGACGACGGAACGGCGGTGCGACGCCCGGGAGACCGGCCGCCGCCGCACCGCCCCGACGAAACGGATGCACTACCATGGCCCGACCCGTTCTCGAGATGCGGTCGATCAGCAAGACGTTTCCCGGCGTCAAGGCCCTCTCCGAGGTCAACCTGACCGTCGCCGCCGGTGAGGTGCACGCCGTCTGCGGCGAGAACGGCGCCGGCAAGTCCACGCTGATGAAGGTGCTCAGCGGGGTCCACCCCCACGGCGGCTACGAGGGCGAGATCTACTTCGAGGGCGAGCCCTGCCGGTTCCGGGACATCCGGGCCAGCGAGCAGCGCGGCATCGTGATCATCCACCAGGAACTCGCGCTGGTGCCCTACCTGTCCATCGCCGAGAACATCTTCCTCGGCAACGAGCACGCCACCCGGGGCGTCATCAGCTGGCACAAGACGCTGACCCACGCCGCCGCACTGATCCGGCAGGTCGGACTCGACGAGAGCCCGCACACCAGGATCGCCGATCTCGGCGTGGGCAAACAGCAGTTGGTCGAGATCGCCAAGGCGCTCGCCAAGAAGGTCAAGCTGCTCATCCTCGACGAGCCGACGGCAGCCCTGAACGAGGAGGACAGCCGCAAACTGCTCGACCTGATCCTCGAACTCAAAGCCCAGGGCATCTCCTGCATCCTCATCTCGCACAAGCTGAACGAAATCGCCCGGGTCGCCGACTCCGTCACCATCCTGCGCGACGGGCGGACCATCGAGACCATCGCGATCGGTCCCGAGGGCATCTCCGAGGAACGGATCATCCGTGGCATGGTCGGCCGCGACCTGGAACACCGCTACCCCGAGCGCGCCCCCGAGATCGGCGAGGTCGCCTTCGAGATCGAGGACTGGAGCGTCCAGCACCCGATCGACCACCGGCGCAAGGTGGTCGACGGCGTCTCGCTCAACGTCCGTCGAGGCGAGATCGTCGGAATCGCCGGCCTCATGGGCGCCGGCCGCACCGAACTGGCCATGAGCGTCTTCGGTCGCTCGTACGGGCGGTGGACCGGCGGCCGGGTGCGGCTGGACGGCCGGGAGATCCGTACCCGCACGGTGCCTGAGGCGATCGGGCACGGCATCGCGTACGCGACCGAGGACCGCAAGCAGCTCGGCCTCAACCTCAACGACGGCATCAGCCGGAACATCTCGCTGGGCGCCCTCGGCAAGGTCGCCCGGCGGGGCTGGGTCGACCGGCACGAGGAGGCCCGGATCGCCGAATCGTTCCGGCGGACCATGAACATCAAGGCCCCCTCGGTGTTCGCGGAGACCGGCAAGCTCAGCGGCGGCAACCAGCAGAAGGTCGTCCTCAGCAAGTGGATCTTCGCCGAGCCGAAGGTGCTGATCCTCGACGAACCCACCCGGGGCATCGACATCGGCGCCAAGGCGGAGATCTACACCGTCATCGCCGAACTCGCCGCCCAGGGCAAGACGGTACTCGTCATCTCCTCCGAACTCCCCGAACTCCTGGGCCTGTGCGACCGGATCTACACCATGGCCGAAGGCCGGATCACCGGTGAGGTCGACCGTGCGGAAGCCACCCAGGAATCCCTCATGCGGCTCATGACCATGAGCGCGGCATACCCCGACAAGCAGGTGTGAGGCATGGCCCAGACCAAGACCACCCCAGAGACCACGCCCAGCACACCGCAGACCGGCCGAGGTGCGTCGGCCGGTGCCGTACTGGCCCGGGCGCTGCGCGGCAACCTGCGCCAGTACGGGATGCTGCTCGCGCTGGCGTTGATCGTGCTGCTGTTCCAGTTCTGGACGGACGGCATCCTGCTCCAGCCGCTCAACATCACCAATCTGATCCAGCAGAACGGCTACATCCTCATCCTGGCCATCGGCATGATGATCGTCATCATCGCCGGGCACATCGACCTGTCGGTCGGGTCGCTCGCCGCCTTCGTCGGGGCCACCGCTGCGGTGATGATGGTCAAACACCAGGCGCCGTGGCCCGTGGCGCTGGTGGCCGCGCTGCTGATCGGGGCTCTCGCCGGAGCCTGGCAGGGCTTCTGGATCGCCTATCTCGGGATCCCCTCGTTCATCGTCACGCTGGCCGGCATGCTGCTGTTCCGCGGGGGGACCCAGATCCTGCTGCAGGGGCAGTCGGTGGCGCCCTTCCCCAAGGGCTTCCAGAACATCAGCAGCGGCTTCCTCCCGGCGGTCGGCCCCCACACCAACTACCACAACCTCACCCTGCTGCTGGGTCTCGCGGTGCTGGCCGTAGCGATCCTGCAGGAGGTGCGCGGACGGCGGCGGGCCGCCTCGTACGGGCTGGAACCGCTCCCGGCCGGGTTGTTCCTGGTGAAGCTCGGCGCGATCACCACGGCCGTGGTGGCCTTCACGCTGCTGCTGGCCAGCTACCACGGCGTGCCGATCGTCCTGCTGATCCTCGGCGTCCTGCTGGTCGGCTTCGGATACGTGATGCGCAACTCGATCCTCGGCCGGCACACCTACGCCATCGGCGGCAACGAGGCGGCGGCGCGGCTGTCCGGGGTGAAGAGCAAGCGGGTCGTCTTCCTGGCCTTCGTGAACATGGGTGTCCTCGCGGCCCTGGCCGGGATGGTCTTCGCCGCGCGACTCAACGCCGGTACGCCGCAGGCCGGCATCAACTTCGAGTTGGAGGCGATCGCGGCCGCCTTCATCGGCGGCGCCTCCGCGAGCGGCGGTGTGGGAACCGTCCTCGGTGCGCTCACCGGCGGTCTGGTGCTGGGCGTGCTGAACAACGGCATGTCGCTGGTCGGCGTGGGTACCGACTACCAGCAGGTGATCAAGGGCCTGGTACTGCTGGCGGCCGTCGGCTTCGACGTCTACAACAAGCGCAAGGCCGGAGGCTGACCCTGTCCCTCCTCGGCTCGGCGCTGCCGCCGCTCGCACGAGGAGGCGTGCCTTCGCGCGGCCGCCCCCCGAGTGGGCCACGTTCACCCTCCGCTGGTCGATTCCCACCACAGCGCCCGGCACGCGGGGGCGGCAGGGTCCTGGTCCTACCAGCGGCTCACCGAGGCGCTGGCAGGAAAGGCGACCATGCAGACGACACTCGCCCACCTTGACGAGCAGCCCCCTCTCGCCGCCGTCGGCATCGGCGTGCACGGCCCGGCCGGTCACGTGGACGTGTTCTCCCTGCCGGACCTCTGGCAGCTCCATCTGTAGCACCACGAGGCCGACTTGACCGTTGACGGCGCGATGTACGCGGTCCGTCCGGCGGGGTCAGCCTCGTACCGTCCGGCGCCGAGTCCGCTATCGCTACCGGGGCCGGTCCTCACACCTCTGCGTCCACCTCCGCCTGGGCTCAGGTGGAACTCCCCGCAGCATCTCGGCTATCCAGCACGCCGGCCCCGAACTCAAGCGCCTGAAGACTCAGTTGCGGCAGGCAGTGGCCGTCTGGCCGAGCGTCCCGGCACGGGCCGCGGCCGAGGTGTGGGCCGCCCTGTGGCGGGTCGCCCAGCTCGCGCCCGCGAGGGAGCGGAACGCACAGGCCGCCCACCCGGCGGTCACGGCCGCCGTGGCCCTGATCGAGGCACGGCTGGGGCGGCCTCTGACGGTGCCGGACATCGCGTCGGCGGCCGGTTTCTCCCACAACCACCTGACGCGGCTCTTCCGCGCAGCGACCGGGGAGGCGGTCGTCGGCTACGTCCTGGCCCGGCGGATGGAACGGGCGCGCCACTGCCTGCAGGCCACCACCCTTTCCGTCCCCGCCGTCGCCGCATCGGTCGGCATTCCCGACCTCCAGGTGTTCAACAAGGCTTGTCGCCGCACGCGCGGAGCTTCTCCGCGCGGCATCCGTGCCGCCCGGCCCGCCTCCCCGCACTCCCCCGATCAGTGAGCGGACCGATACGGGACACCGCCGCCCGGCCGCCCCGAAGGACCCGCCGCACGCCCGCTCCACAACGGCGGCAACCTTTCCGCGTCCTGCGGCGACCAGGCAGTGCACCTCGACTCGAATCTTCGAACGGACGGACATGCAGACTGCACGGCAGGCCGCGCGGCAACGCAGGCGTAGACACAGGCTGATGCTGGGGGCGGCAGTGATACTGACCGCCGCGGGCGTCCTCTTCTGCCTGGTGACGGCCATGCGCCCCGACCCCAAGGCCGGGGCCGCGGCCGTGGCCCCGGCCGACGTGGCCGCCCCCGCCGCCCCCCTGACGGGAGCCACGCCCTCGGCCCCGACGAGCCCGTCCCCTGCGGCCAGCTCGCCAGCCGCGGCCACCCCGAGCGCGGCCGGCGCGACGGCCACCGCGCAGACGCCACGGCCTTCGGCGAAGGAATCCCCACCGGCGGCGTCCGCCCCGGCGCCGTCGGCAGGACGCATCCAGCCCGGGACCACCTACAAGGGCGTCGCCACCGCCTACGCCGTCGGCGACGGCAACGGCGCCTGCCTGTTCGGCCCGAGCGACGACCTCATGATCGCCGCGATGAACACCACCGACTACGAGTCGTCCAGGGCGTGCGGCGCGTACGTGCGCGTCCGCGCCGCGAACGGCGCTTCGATCACGGTCCGGATCACCAACAAATGCCCGCTGCCCTGCGCGCCCGGACAACTGGACCTCAGCCAACAGGCCTTCGCGAAACTGGCCGACCCCAAGCTCGGTCGCATCCCGATCACCTGGAGCCTGCTGAGTCCCCAGACATCCGGGGCGCTCTCCATCCGGTACAAGACCGGGTCCAGCCCAAACTGGTGCGGCATCCAGGTGATCGGCCACCGCAATCCGGTCGCGCGGCTGGAGGTACGCACCGCCGCGGGCTGGCGGAAACTGCCCCGTACCGACTACAACTACTTCCTCTCCGCCGACGGCAGCGGGTGCGGCGGCGCGATGAGGATCACCGACATCTACGGGGAGCAGCTGACGGTCGAGGGCACCGCGCTGCTCCCGGACGTCGCACAACCGACACGGGTCCAGTTCGCCCCGCACTGAAACCACACCACGGCCGGGTGGCCGCTCCGGTCCGGCGGATCGGAGCGTCTCGGGTCGTACCGGGCGCTGGTACGCTGCCGCCCGGATGTTAGCGCACACATTTGCGAAAGGGGCGACCGTCGGACATGGTCCTCGATGACGCGTCCGCGGAGTTCCACGACTTCTTCGAACGCCACTACGCGGAACTCGCCCGGTTCGCCCATCTCCTGACGGGCGAGGCGGACGGCGCCGACGATCTGGCCGCGGACGCCCTGACCGCACTGTGGCAGCGCTGGGACCGGCTGCGCCAGGCCGAGCACCCACTCGCCTACGCCCGTGGCGTGGTCGCCAACCTGGCACGGTCACGGATCCGCAGCACGGTGCGCGAGCGCCGCCGGATCGCCCTGTTCTGGTCCCGTGGCGCGGAGCCGTCGGGCGGTCCGGACGTGGCCGCCGTGGTGGACGTGCGGACGGCTCTCGCCCGGTTGCCGTTCCGGAAGCGGGCGTGCGTGGTCCTGCGGCACGCCTTCGACTTGTCGGAGAAGGACACCGCACTGGCGCTCGGAATATCGGTCGGTACGGTAAAGAGCCAGACCTCGAAGGGGATGGCCGAGCTGGAACGGCTGCTGGGCAGCGCGGGATCAGCCGGGGAACTTGTGGCGGGGAGGAGGAGTCGTTGAACGAGGAGCTCACCGAGCGGCTGCGCGCAGCCGCCGAGGCCCACCAGCCCGACCGCGCCCGGATCCTGGCACGCGTGGAACGCGGCATGTCCGGCGCCCCCGCCCGCCACCGCGAGCCGTCCGGCGCGAGGCCCTGGCCCAGGGTCGCGCTCGCCTCCCTCACCGTGGTCGGCACCCTGGCGGTCGGTGGTTTCGCCGTCGCCGCCATCGTCCAGTCACCGCCGGCCCGGCCGGAGGTCTCGGCCACCCCCGCCGCGCCGTCCGCGCCGTCCGGGAGCCCCCGTTCGACACCGTCGACACCATCGGCGCCCGTCACCGGCAGCCCGACCACGCCGGACCGTTCGTCCCCGACGGGCCCCCGCCCTTCGGCGTCAGGCTCCGCGGGCTCGGCCCGGCCCGGCAGCGCGCAGGTCCAGGACGGGCCACTGTCGTCGGCCGGCGCTTTGGACGCGAACAGCAACAGCTTCTGGGCGCAGAGCGACATCACCCTCAAGTCCACGCAGCCGCTCACCGCCCTCACCGTGGAACTGCGCATCACGCAGACCGGCGCGGTGCAGAGCACCGGCAGCTGGCGGACGCTGCCCGCCGAGGATTTCACCGTCACCGTGCAGAACGAGGGCGGAGCAGTGGTCTACCGCTGGATCCTCAAGCCGGGCCGTACGGTCCCGGCCGGACAGCACGTCTTCGCCGGCCAGTACAACCACGCCGCCGGCGCACGCGAGGCCGGGCAGGACGGCTACCGCGTCGACGCCAACGGTCCCCGCGGCGCCTTCTCGGTCTGGGGCGGCTTCACCCCGACACGATGAGGCCGTGCCCGTAGCCGGGCCGAAGCCGCCCACGCCCCTGCCCACGCACCTGCGCGCCGCGTGCCTCACCCTCGCCGCGCGCCGTGTGGTCCCGTTTCCCCGGCCCGTGGGTGGAACGGCTCTGACCGCCGCACGCCCACGGGCCGAGGCGATCAGGACAGGTCGCCGTACACCACGCCACGGCCGTAGGCGCCCAGGTAGACCCGCCCGTACACGTCGGGGTCGCCACTGATGACGCTGATGGCGCTGCCGCCGAACTGGTGCTGGTCGTCGTTGATCCGGACCCAGGCCGAGCCGCCGTCGGTGGAGCGGAACAGCCCGGCGACGCCCTTCACCTGCCCGGAGAGGTAGAGCGCCTGGTACCCGGCACCCGGGGCCGGCTTGCCGAAGCCGACGGCGGTCGCCCGCTCCACTCCGCCGGCCTTGCCGAAGCTCTTCCCCCCGTTGGTGGAGTGCAGGAGTCCGTTGCCCCCGCCGGCGATCCACAGGTCACCGGCGATGCCCGGAACCGCCTCGAGCTGCCCGCCACCCAGACCGGTGGCCCGGGCGGTGAAGTTCCTCCCGCCGTCGGTGCTGGCGTACAAGGTGCCGTCGCTGAGGGCGTAGAAGGTGTTCGCCGCCGAACGGTCGGCCACCACGGCCGTGTCCTTGGGCAGACCGGAGGTCGCCGTCCAGGCCGAGCCGCGGTTGGTCGAGGAATACGGAACCTGCCCATCAGGGGCCCACACCACGGCGGCGCCGTCCGCCGAGACGGCCACGGAACCGCCGCCCGCGTCGCGCGTCGGCGCCGTGGCGAACGGCGCCCAGACGGCTCCGCCGTCGGTCGAATAGGCACCGTGCTGCTCGCCGCCGAGACCGACCCGTACCACGAACTGCGGCTTCGACTGGGCGAAGTCGATACCGGTGATGTTGGTGAACTGCGGTCCGGAGAGCGCCTTGGCGGGCACCTTGGTGAGGTCCTCGTGCCGGAACCCGCTGACATCGCCGAGGGCACTGATCAGCGGAAGACCAGGGGGCTTGATCAGCCCGAGGGTCGCGGTCTCCTCCAGGCCCTTGGCCGGGACGGTCCAGTGCGTCGCCCGCCCGGTGTCCGCCGCGGTCACGTCGTTGCTGCCCCACATCCCCGATCCGGTGCCGTACAGCACGTGCCCGGAATCGAAGGGGTCGATGGCCAGGGCGCCCATCCAGTGGCCGATGCCGGTGCCCACGTAGGGCGCTGCGGAGCTGTCCCGCACCGAGGTCGCGCCGAGCGCCTTCCAAGAGGCGCCGCCGTCGGCCGACCGGTAGATCTCGTCCGAGGGCCACCAGCGGTCCAGCGTGGTGACCATGACCGTGGACGGGTGCTGCGGATCGACCGCCAGGCCGGCGAAGCCGTAACCGCCGCTGGACGGCGAGATGTTCTGCCAGCCCCCGATGGACGGCGTGTGCTTCCACACCGAACCGGCCGTCACGCCGTTCGGGCCCGGAGCGTTGGTGTACGTCAGGTAGAGCGAGCCGTCGCCGGACAGCACACCGTGCTGCGGCAGCTGCCCCTTCGGCTGGCCGGGCACGGCCTGCCAGGTGCTGCCGCCGTCGGTGGATCGGTACAGCGAGGTGGTCTTGTCGGCCACCCCGACGTAGATCGTCCGGCTGCCGGACGGGCCGAAGGTCACGAAGGAGAGGCCGACGCCGCTGCTCGCACCGTCCTTCACGGGGAAGCCGGCGACCTGGCTCCACGTCACGCCGTAGTCGGTGCTGCGCCAGAGCCCGTTCTTACGGGTACCCAGGTAGAGCGTGCCGTGGGCGGACGGGTCCACCACCAGCCGCTCGCCCATGGACCGGCCGTCCTCGTTGCCGCCCAGTTTGAACGGCAGGTCGGTGCGCTGGAACGTCCTGCCCTGGTCGGTGGAGCGGAGGATCGCACCGTTGCCCGCCCAGTCGTTGGTGTAGGTGCCGCTCGCGAGGTACAAGCGGTTCGGGTCGACCGGGTCGGTCGCCAGGCTCTCGATCCCCAGCAGGTTCCAGTCGGCTCCGCCGATCCAGTCGGTCAGCGAGTTCCAGCGGGCGGCGGTCGCGTCCCAACGGTAGGCGCCGCCGATGTCGGTCCGTGCGTACAGCAGGTCCTTGCGGGCGGGGTTGAAGACCAGCCCGGTGACGAATCCGCCACCGACGATCTGCGCGTTGTGCCAGGTGTACCTGCCCGAGCCGCCCACCTTCACCAGCTTCCACCGCTGGTTGGTGCTGCCCTGGTCCGCGTACTGGATGAGCGGCACGCCGTCGCCGCTGGATCCGCCCCACACGTCCAGCACCATGCCGCTGCTCCGGGAGACGATTTTCACCGCCGCGCCGCCGACGTCCTCGATCTTCCACTGCTGCGTGGCGGCGCCGTGGTCGGACTGCTGCTCGACGGCTGCCGCCGACTGTCCGGAAGCACCCCGCACACCGAGGACCTTCTTGCTGCTGCGGTTCTGCAGCCCGTAGTAGCCGTCCCGCGTCGGCCTAAGGCGCCATTGCTGACTCGCAGCACCGGCCACGCGGCTCTGCTGCCGTGTCCAGGCGCCGTCCGACGTGTCCGCGCCGGGCACGTCCAGCACCTTGTCGCTGCGCACGGACACCACCTCGTAGTAGACGTCGGAATCCAACGTCGCGGCCTCCGAGTCGGCCTGCACGAAAAGCAGGTAGGGACCGAGCACACCGGGCACGCACAGCGCCAGACCCATCGTCGTCCAGCGCCGGCGGTGGCGTCCACGCGTACGTCGCTCGCCACCGGCCGCGTGCGTGCGCCGACCGTGACCGTGCGCGGTGGGATCCGTCTCGTTCATGGGGGGGTGCTCCTTGCTCCGAGCCTGCCACGCACACCCGCTCAGGTCAGCGGTGCGCAGCAGCATGCGACGGTGTGATCGGACAATCCGTGGGTGTGATCGTCTTCGGGTCGCCCGTCAGTCGCCACAGCTCCGCGAAAGGTTGCCGATCGCCGAAGTCCTCCCTGGACCACTGACGGCCTGGCCCGGCGCGCGCCGATCGTGCCGGCGTACGCACGAGAGTGGTACAACACCGTGGTGCCGCGTGGCTGAACACAGAGCGCAGGACATGTTGCGCTCCCACCCCTCGGCCACGACCGACCCAGTGCGGCGGTCAACCCGGCACGGTCCGCGACCTGGTGCTCCAGCACCGCTCCGGCGTGCCGGATCTACCCCTTCCCGTCAGCGGCGACAGGAAGCCGTTGGTCCCACCCTGTACGCTCGCTCACCGAGAAGGTGACCCAGACACTCGAATCCTCGCAGCTCAGGGGTGCCTTCTCCTCACTTGTCGTCAGATCGCCCAGCCCGGTTGAATACCCGAGGCCAAGGTGTGGCCCGCCGTACTCGGCGGATCTCTCCCCTGAGGGAGGTGGGAATGGGGCTCATGGATGCGGACCACGCGGGGCTGGTTGTCGCGGCGCAGGCCGGTGACGACCGGGCGCGCGAGAAGCTGATCGCCGCGTACCTGCCGTTGCTCTACAACATCGTCGGGCGAGCGCTGAGCGGACATGCCGACGTCGACGACGTCGTCCAGGAAACCCTGCTGCGCGTGGTGCGCGACCTGCCTGCCCTGCGTTCCCCGGAGAGCTTCCGGTCCTGGCTGGTGTCGATCACACTCCGCCAGATCAGTGCCCACTGGCAGCGGCAACGCGCCTTCGCCGACCGGACCACGGTCATCGACGAGGCACTCCAGCTACCGGACGCCGGCGCCGAACTTGAGGACGTGACGATCCTGCGTCTGCACGTGTCGGACGAGCGTCGTCAGGTTGTCGAAGCCCGCCGGTGGCTCGACCCGGACCATCGGGTGCTGCTGTCGCTGTGGTGGCAGGAATGCGCCGGCTCGCTGAGCCGTGACGACATCGCCGCCGCGACGGGGCTGACTGTCGCCCACGTCGGAGTGAGCCTGCAGCGCATGCGCGAGCAGCTGGAACTGAGCCGGGCGATCGTCGCCGCACTGGAGGCCGACCCGCGCTGCCCGCAGTTGAACGAGACCGTCGGCGGCTGGGACGGTGTCCCTGCATCGGTGTGGCGCAAGCGGATCGCGCGGCACACCCGCGGCTGCACGGTCTGCATGGCGACGACCACAGAACGGGTTCCGGCCGAACTCCTGCTCCTCAGCCTCGCGCCGCTGGCCGTCCCGGCCGGACTCATCGGCGCGCTGGCCGCCAAGGGCCTGCTGTCCGGCACGGCCGCGAGCGCCGCCGGGCTGGCCACGGCACACTTCGCCGTCGCCACCGCGCCGGGGGGAGGCGCTCTGCACGGCTCGCTGATCGGCAAACTCCACGCGGTGACCGCTCATCCGCTGGTGGGCCTCGCCACCGGCGCGGTGCTCATCGCCGGGACCGCCACCTACGCGACCTGGCCCGAACCGCCGCATCGGGTGCCCGGCGTCATCGCCGCTCCCCCGGCCGGCGATCCCACGCCGATCCCGTCACGCACCACCACGTCGGCCGGACCGTCCCCGGTGAGCCCGTCCGCCGTAGCAGGCACTGTTCCGCTGGGCGCACAGTCGCTGGAGTCCGTGGATGACCCCGCCCTGTACCTCACGTATGCCGACGACTTCGCGACGCTCACCCGAGTCTCCGCGTCCAGCAGCACGCAGACACGGCAGCGGGTCACCTTCGCGGTCATGGGAGGGCTGGCCGACACACGGTGCGTCACCTTCCGCGCCGCCGACGGCCGCTATCTGCGCCATCGTGACCTGCGGCTCCAGCTGAGCACCGACGACGGCAGCGAGCTGTTCCGTGAAGACGCCACCTTCTGTCCGCGCCCCGGGGCGGTCGCCGGGTCGGTGACCCTCCACGCGCACAACTATCCCGGATCGGTCCTACGCCACCGCGACGGCGGCATCTGGCTCGATGGCTCCGACGGCACTCGGACCTTCGCCTGCCAGGCTTCCTTCATCATGCGCAGGGCCTGGGCCACCGCTCCTTGAGCATGTGGACCGAGTCGCGCAGCGACGGCTGGTGATCCTGCACCTTGGTCCTGCACCACGCCGTTCTCAGCCCGGCAGTGAGCAGCGTGCTGCGCCGAATCCAGCTCCGATCCGCATTCAGCGACGGCTGCCCCACTGTGACCGGCTTGAAGGCTGATCACCGCAACCGCCACCGGTGCCACTCCACAATCCTTCACTGATGATCAGGACGGCGCACCCTTTCTCCAGGGACGACCCGACCGTGGGGCTTCGCATAACGCTTTTTGCCTGCGAGATGCATCACCGGGCAATCGTCCGGACGACGCGACTTATTTGTTACGAGACCGCGAGTTCGGAGGCCTCCATATCGTGGGGTGCCTTTCCCGCCGCTCACCATGCGTGCCGGCGTGGCAGGTTCCCCGACTCTCCCGTTGACGTATCTCCTGAAGAAAGCCCCTCCCATGACGCGACACACCCACGAACCCCGGGCGACCGGTACGCAGGATCGGCCCCACGTCCTGCACCGCACCCACCCCGCGGCGGATCAGGCCGTACCGGCCGATGCGCGCACGATCACGGCACCCAGGGTGACCCGCGACCCCCGAGGAGAATCATGAAGGGCCTGCACCGGCTCAGCCGGCGTCGCCGGACATTGGCGACAGGACTGTCGGCCGCGGCGCTGGTGGCCGGTGTCGTGACGCTCCTTCCCAGCTCCGCCGGAGCCGCGAACCTGGGTACGCAGGCGGCCCCCTCGGGAAGGTACTTCGGCACCGCCGTGGCCGCCGGCAGGCTCGGCGACTCGACCTACGCCGCGATCTCGGACCGGGAGTTCAACATGATCACCCCGGAGAACGAGATGAAGTGGGACGCCATCGAACCGACCCGCGGCAATTTCACCTTCGGCCCCGCCGACCAGATCGTCAACCATGCCCTGGCACACGGCCAGCGCATGCGCGGCCACACCACGGTCTGGCACTCGCAGCTCCCGTCCTGGGTCAGCTCCATCAGCGACGCGAACACGCTGCGCAGCGTGATGAACAACCACATCACCGCTGAGATGACCCACTACAAGGGCAAGATCTACGCCTGGGACGTGGTCAACGAGGCGTTCGCCGACGGCTCCTCCCAACACCGCGACTCGGTGTTCCAGAACGTGCTGGGCAACGGCTTCATCGAGGAAGCGTTCCGCACCGCCCGGGCGGCCGACTCCTCGGCCAAGCTCTGCTACAACGACTACAACATCGAGAACTGGACCGACGCCAAGACCCAGGGCGTCTACAGCATGGTCAAGGACTTCAAGTCCCGCGGCGTACCGATCGACTGCGTCGGGTTCCAGAGCCACTTCGGCACCGGCGGCCCGCCGTCCAGCTTCCAGACCACCTTGTCCAACTTCGCCGCCCTGGGCGTCGACGTCCAGATCACCGAGCTGGACATCGCCCGGGCGTCGTCCACCTACTACGCCAACACGGTCAACGCCTGCCTGGCCGTGGGGCGGTGCACCGGCATCACGGTATGGGGCATCCGTGACAGCGACTCCTGGCGCAGCGGCGACAGCCCTCTGCTGTTCGACAACAACGGGAACCCCAAGGCCGCCTACACCGCCGTCGTGAACGCCTTCAAGGCCGCCCCCGGTACCACCGGCGGCACTGGCACCGGAGCGATCAAGGGCGTCCCCTCCGGTCGCTGCATCGACATCAACGGCTCCACCACCGTCAACGGCACCCAGGCGCAGCTGTGGGACTGCAACGGACAGACCAACCAGCGCTGGACCTACACCTCCGGCAAGCAGCTGAAGATCTACGGAAACAAGTGCCTGGGCGCCATGGCCAAGGGCACCGGCAACGGCACCGCGGTGGTCATCGGGGACTGCGACGGCGGCGCCGGCCAGCAGTGGAACATCAACACCAACGGCACGATCGCCGGCGTCCAGTCCGGGCTGTGCCTCGACGCCGTCGGCGCGGCCACCGCCAACCGCACCAAGATCCAGCTGTACTCCTGCTGGACCGGCAGCAACCAGCAGTGGACCGGCCCGTCCGGGACGACGACCCCGCCAACGCCCACGCCGACGGGCGGCACGTGTGCTCTTCCGTCGACGTACCGGTGGACGTCGACGGGTGCGCTGGCACAGCCGGCGAACGGGTGGGGCTCGGTGAAGGACTTCACCGACGTGGTGTACAACGGCAAGCGCCTGGTCTACGCGTCGAACACGTCGGGGTCGTCGTACGGCTCGATGATGTTCAGTCCCTTCACGAACTGGCCGGACATGGCGTCGGCCGGCCAGACCGGGATGAGCCAGGCCGCGGTGGCGCCCACGCTGTTCTACTTCGCGCCCAAGAACATCTGGGTGCTGGCGTACCAGTGGGGTTCGTGGCCCTTCATCTACCGCACGTCGAGCGACCCCACCAACCCCAACGGCTGGTCCTCGCCGCAGCCGCTGTTCACCGGTAGCATCCCCAACTCCCCTACCGGCCCGATCGACCAGACCCTGATCGCTGACGGCCGGAACATGTACCTGTTCTTCGCCGGTGACAACGGCAAGATCTACCGGGCGAGCATGCCGATCGGGAACTTCCCGGGCAACTTCGGCTCGTCGTACACGACGATCATGAGCGACTCGGCGGACAACCTGTTCGAGGCGCCGCAGGTCTACAAGGTTCAGGGCCAGAACCAGTACCTCATGATCGTTGAGGCGAGGGGTGCGAATGGACGCTACTTCCGCTCGTTCACGGCCTCCAGCCTGAGCGGTTCGTGGACACCGCAGGCCACCAGCGAAAGCAACCCCTTCGCGGGCAAGGCCAACAGTGGTGCCACCTGGACCAACGACATCAGTCACGGTGACCTGGTCCGCAATAACCCTGACCAGACCATGACCATCGACCCCTGCAACCTGCAGTTCCTCTACCAGGGCAAGTCCCCCACCGCGGGCGGCCCCTACGACCAACTGCCGTACCGGCCGGGTGTCCTCACCCTGCAGCGCTAACCCGTCCGATCCCCGGTGATCGCGATTCGGGGCTGCCTGCCGACGCGGAGACGAGTGGTACACGGCCCGGGCAACCCCACCTGCTGACCGATACCCTCCGCTTCGAGGAACCCCAGCCGTACGTCGGCTGGGGTTCCTCTCTCTTGTGGACTTCGTCGTGGGTACGGACCGAAGCACTACGACGCCACCGCGAACACCGGGCCTTGTCGATCCGGTCCAACTGCGTCTCGTCCGGCCCTGCCAGGGAGCGGCGTGCGGTCTGGAGGCTACGACGGCGCTCCGATTCCCGCCCCGGAACTTCCCCCAACTCATCGCGAACCGCACCAGGTCCATCGCGAAGGGTTCCCCGCCACCGCGCGCCCGGCGCAGCCGAGGTGCGCCCCCGCCCAGCCGGGGATACGTGAACTTTGTTGATTCCACGGATGGTTGATGCCCGCGCGCATACGATCAACAGCATGACACCAGTGATCACCCCGTTGCCGGGCGGTACGCCCGCGCAGCTCGGAGGTCACCGGATCCTGGGGGTGCTCGGGGCTGGCGGCATGGGGACGGTCTACCTCGCCCGCCGTCGGGGGCGTCCGGTCGCCCTGAAAACCATCCGGCCCGAACTCTTCCGCGACGCGGACCTGCGCGAGCGGTTCACCCGCGAGGCCGCCGCCGCGGCGGCGGTCCGCAGCCCCTTCGTCGCCAACGTGCTCGGCTCCTCGACCGCCGGGCAAGTGCCCTGGATCGCCGCCGAGTTCGTCCCCGGCGCGACCCTCGCCGCTGCCGTACTGCGGCACGGGGCCCTGCCCGCGCCCGCCGTGCGGGTCCTCGCCGGGGCGCTCGGCCGGGCCCTGACGGCCCTGGGCGCGGCCGGGGTCGTACACCGTGATCTGAAGCCGTCGAACGTCATCCTCGGCGCCGACCGCCCCCGCGTCGTCGACTTCGGCATCGCCCGGGTGACCGGCGACGCCACTTTGACCGCGACCGGGCAGCGCCCCGGCACGCCCGGCTACATGTCGCCCGAACAGGTGGTGAAGGGGCCCCTCGGGCCGCCGAGCGACGTGTTCTGCCTCGGCGCGCTGCTCGTCTTCGCACTGACCGGCCGGCACGCCTTCTACGACGGAGACCCGGTCCGCTCGGACTTCCGCATCGCCTACGAGGCCCCCGACCTCACCGGCGTGCCGGCCGAGCTGACGCCCGTGATCCGCGGCTGCCTCGAAAAGCAGCCGGAAGACCGGCCCGCCGCCACGGAGGTGGCCGCGGAACTCGACCCGCAGGGCGCCGCCCTGCGCGCCGCCACCCGCTGGCTGCCGCCCACGGTGCTCGCCGACGCCGCCGAGATCGCACGGGCCGCAGCCGCCCTGGGCGCCGGCCCGCGGCTGCCGACCCGGCGCAGGGTGCTCACCGGCGTCGGGGCGGCCGTGCTCCTCGCGGCGACCGGCGCCACCGCCCTGCGCACCCTCCAGGAGGACGACGGCCCCGGCCGCACCCCCGCCCCCCGCTGGAGCGGCCCGCCCGGCACAGTGCCGGGGCCCCTGTGGTCGTACGACGGCGCCGCGGCGCAGCCGGCCTTCGGGCCGGTCGACGTCGACGGCCGGGTGTGCTTCGCGGACGGCGGCGGCGAGCTCCTCCTCCACGATCCGGTCTCGGGCGAACGGCGCTGGCGAGGCCCGGTGGTGCGCGACCTCGTCGGCGGCCGCCGACCCGTCGCCCTGGACCCGGACGGCGCCCTGCTGTTCCTGGACCCCGGCAGCGGTACGGTCCGCCACCGCGCGCGCGACGGGGTGACCGGGCTGCTCGCCGCCGACGAGGACCAGGTGTACGTCCTCGACGCCGACGGCCGCCTGGCCGCGCTCAAGCGGGCGGACGGCGGGGTGCGCTGGCGCGTGCCCGTCCCCGTGTCGGGCACGGTGCTCTCGGCGGCCGCCGGGTACGGGCGGCTGCTCCTGGCCTCCGCCGCCGGCGGGGTGGTGGCCCTGTCCGCCGCCGACGGCGGCTCCGTGTGGCGGCGGCCCGCCGGCACCGACAGCTCGCGGACGGCCCTGTCCGCGCGCGGAGTGCTGCTGGGCGGGGCCGGAGACCGGACGCTGACCTGCCTGGACCGGGGGCGCGGCGAACAGCTGTGGACGCTGCCCGCGGACGACAGCGCGGGCTTCGGCGTGCCCACGTCGGCCGGCGACAGCGTGTACGTCGCCGACGGCCGCCAGCTCCGGAGCATCGACGCGAGGACCGGAGCCCCCGCCTGGACCGTGCTGGCCGCCGAGGAACTGGCCCAGAACCAGGCCCCGTTGGTGGCGGGATCCGGGATCTTCGCACCGCTGCGGAGGCCCGAGCTCGGAATCCTCGTGGTGCACGGTGGACTGGCGGCCGAGCAGTACGTGTTCGCACCGGCCCCGGCCGGGGAGGTCCGTGCCGACGTTCCCTGGCGGGGAGCGGTCGCCGGAGGCAGCGTCATCTGGCAACGCGGCAGCGCGGTCCGCGCCCTGCCGGGCATGTGACCGGTCCCGGGCGGGGCCACGAGGTGAGGGGGGAACAGGTGGGGGGCGGACGTCTGGGGGAGGGCTTGCGCCCCGAGGACCCGCGGTCGGCCGGGCCGTACCGGCTGCTGGCTCGTTGGCCCGGCCCCCGGCCGGTGCCGCCGCGGGGCGGCATGTACGTCGGCCGCGACCGGAACCACGGGCACGCCGTGGTGTGCCTGCTGCCCCCGGGCGCGTACCGGGCGGCCGAGGCGGTGCGCCGTGGGCCCGTGCCGGGTGTGCCGCCTGTACTGGACCTGAGCACCGGGACCGAGCCCGCGTGGGTGGCCCTCATTCACACCCCTGCCGTGTCCCTCTCCGACGTGAGGCGGCAGCCCGGACCGGAGTCCGGCATCCTGCCCCTGGAACAGTCGGTGCGGCTCGCCGCGGAGGTCGCCGACACCCTGGCCGCCCTGCACGCCCGGGGGATCAGCTACGGCGCGGTGGCACCCGACGGGGTCTGGCTCACCACGGCCCGCCCGCTGCTGATGGCCCTGCACGCCTGCCGCATGCCGTCCGCGTCGCCTCGCGAACCGGGCCGGGGGCCGGAGCAACGGCAGGGGCCGGAGCAACGGCAGGGGCCGGAGCCCGGGCCGGGCCAGGGGCCGCGACCCGACGCAGGGCCCGGGCGACCCGAACCGCACAGCCGGGTGTCGACCGTGCCCGCCGCCTTCATGGCCCCGGAAGTGGCCGCGGGGCGGCCCTCCTCCACCGCTGCCGACGTGTACTCCCTGGCGGTGCTGCTGCTCCACACGGCCACCGGGCGGCTCCCCTTCGGGGACGGCCCGCCGCCCGTGCTGGCCTACCGCGCCCTCCACAACCGGCCCGAACTGCCAGACCTGCCGGGAGAGCTGGGCGAGGTGGTTGCCGCGGCGCTGGCCGCCTCCCCGACAGACCGCCCCACCGCCGCGGAGCTGTGCCGGACTCTGGCCCCCGGAGGGCAGGACGCGGAGCGGACGCCGGACCCGCTGCCCGGCCGGGTCGTCGCCGCACTGGCCGTACGCACGCAGGCGATCGCCGACCTGGAGATCGCCGATGCGGACGCGGGCGGGCAGGCGGACGGGGATGGGGACGGCCGGGCCCCGGCGGACGCCGATGCGCACGAGCCCCCGCACCCCGCCACCCAGGCGGCGACGCCCCCGACCCCCGGCCCGGTTCCGGCCCCGGCCACCCCCGACGCGCCCGCCCCGCCCACCCGCCGCCGGGTGCTGTCCGGTCTGCTCACCGGCGTGGCGGGCGCGGCCCTGGGGGTCTCCGGGACCCTCGCCTGGCCCGCCCTGATGCGCAAGGACGGCCGCACCGGGCCGTCCGCGGCAGGGGGCGGTTCCGGTACGAGCCCCCGCGTGCCCGGCATGCCGCCGGCCGCCCTGTGGCGCCTGGACGACCCGACGGCCCGCACCCGGCTCCTCCCGGTGGGCAGCGCCGACCATTGCCTGATGACGCGCGGCGACGACCTGTACGGGCACGACCTGCGCACCGGCAAGGAGGTGTGGCAGCTGCCCGCCGGCGGCAGCGCCCCGCCCGTCCAAGTGCCCGGCGACCGCTTCCTGACGGCCACGCGCGAGGGGCTGTCGCTCTGCTCGATGCGTGACGGCCGCACCCAGTGGCTCCAGCGCAACGAGCAGCTCGCAAGGGTGCTCGCCGCCGACGGCGCCACCGCGTGGCTGCTCACGGGGGACGGGAGTCCGACGGGCGGATACCTGCTGGCCGCGTTCGACCTGGACCATCGCAAGGAGTTGTGGCGCACCCCGCTGCCGAGCGGATTCGGCAACACGCAACTCGCCACCACCGTCGGGCCCGAGACGGTCGTCGTGGAGGTACAGGTACCCCAGCAGGTGTTCCGAGACGTCACGGCCGTCCGGACCCTCGCGATCGCGGGCTTCGAGCGGAGCAGCGGACACATGCTCTGGAACCGCTCCTACCCCGACGTGCACGGCGGCCCCGCCTCCGTGGTGGACCCGGCGGGCGGAGGGCGGCTCTTCCTTCTCTCCGGCGGTCGCGCCCACGCGTACGACCTGAAGACCGGCACCCGGCTGTGGGAGTCGCAGGCCCTGGTCGCCGGGACCAACGCCCCGCCCTTCTTCAGCGGCGGCACCCTGTACCTCGCCGACGACGGCACCGGCCCCATCGTCGCCGTCGACCCGGACACCGGCCGGACGCTGTGGGAGCAAACGCTCACCGAGAACCTGGCGTGGAACGAGCTCGGGAGCATGACCGCGAGCGCCTCCGGACGCACCCTCTACCTCGCGACCCTGCACCAGATCACCGCGACCGGCATCCCCTCGGGCAAACGGATGTGGCAGACCGGGCTGGCGGGGGTGGAGGCCCGGGTACCGTTCCAACTCGCCGCGGTCCCCGGCACCCTGCTCGTCGCCCGGCCGTCCGTCGTCGTCGCCCTCCCGGCGGAGTGACCCCGCGCCCCCTCCCCCACACGCCTTCCCACGGCCCCCGCCGACGCACGCACGCGCGAGCCACTCACAGATACGCCCGTCCGCCCCGAAGGAGTCCACCGGTCATGTCCACGCTCCTGCCCCTGCTGCCCGACGATCCCGAGCGGCTCGGGGAGTACACCCTGCTCGGCCGGCTGGGCGGCGGCGGCATGGGGACCGTCTTCCTGGCCCGCACCACCGGTGGCCGCCTCGCCGCGGTCAAGACCGTCCGGTCCGACCTGCGCGACCAGCCCGGCTACCGTCAGCGGCTGACCCTGGAGGCCGAGGCCGCGCGGGCCCTGGGCGCGGAGCACACCGCGGCCTTCCTCGGCGCCGACCCCGACACGGCCCGGCCCTGGCTGGCCACGGCGTACCTCATCGGGCCCTCGCTGACCGAGGCGGTGGTGGCCGGGGGCCCGCTGCCGGAACCGGTCGTCCGCGGACTCGGCTCCGCGCTCGCCGCCGCCCTCGCCGCCCTGCACCGTGCCGGGCTCGTCCACCGGGACGTCAAGCCGTCGAACGTACTGATCACCGCGCAGGGCCCGCGGCTCATCGACTTCGGGCTCGCCCAGGCCCCGGGCAGCCCCCGCCTCACGGAGGCCGGGGGGCTCGCGGGCACACCGGCGTACATGTCACCCGAGCAGGCGCGCGGGGGACCGCCCGGCCCGGAAGGTGACGTGTTCGCCCTCGCGGCGGTCCTGGTGTTCGCCTCGACCGGTCACGGCCCCTACGACGCCCGCGGTCGGCAGAGCACCCTCGAACTGCTGCGGGACGGCGCCGACCCCGACCTGACGGGCCTGCCGGACGGGCTGCGCGAGACGCTCACCGCCTGCCTGTCACCGGAGCCCGGCGACCGGCCCGCCCCCGGCCGACTGTGGGACGAGTGGGGGCCGTTCGACCCCGGGGAGTTCGCGGACCTGCTGCCGCAGGCGCTCCTCGCCGACCTGTCCCGCCGGATCGGGGACGTCGCCACCCTCGCCCCCGCCCCGCTGCGCGCCCCCGCCCCGCGCCGCGCGCTCTCCCGGCGCACCCTGATCGCGGGCACGGCGGCCGCCGCGCTCACCGCCGTGGGCGGCGCCTCGGCGCTCTGGGCCACCGGGAACCTCCCCGGATCGGGCTCGGGCTCGGGCTCGGGGAACCGTACGCCGTCGCCCGGCCCCGGCCGGAGCTCCCGCCCGCCAGGCACCCCGCCGGCCCCGGTGTGGTCGGTTCCGTCCCCGTTCTCCGCCGCCCCGGCCGTCGCGTCCGACGAGGTCCTGATCCACACGAGCGACGTCCTGCGAGGCATCTCGACGGCCGACGGCCGGATCCTGTGGGAGACCCAGACCGCCAAGGTCGACGTGGCCGTGGCGGGAGACCGCCTCGTGGGCTTCGTCTTCGACGACGACGGCAACGCGAGCGCGGGATTCCTGGACCCGCGCTCCGGCCGCCTCCCCGGCGACGCGGCCGACCCGGCCGTGCTGGGCGGCCTCGCCCAGACCACCCAGCTGCTCGCCGCGGACGCCGAATGCCTCTACCTGAAGGCGTACTTCCGCTCCGCCGACCAGCGACAGCAGGAGGAGGCCTGGCTGCTCTCCTACGATCTGGGCGCCCGGAAACTGCGCTGGCGCACGCGCGTCGAGGGCGCCGTCCTGGACTCGAACGGTGCGCTCATGATGTCGGCGATCATCTCCGGCGGCCGCCTGATCTGCTCGGATCCCGCACGCGTCTTCGCCGTCGACCTGCGCGACGGCCGCCTGCTGTGGGCCTGCCGGGTCCGCACCGACCAGGAGGCGGCGTCGCCGAACCAGTCGGGAGGCATCAACCCTCCGGTCGCCTCGGACCGCCACGTCTTCGACTTCGAGGAGCGGATCACTGCGGTGGACCTGGTGACGGGCGCGGTGGCCTGGAAGCTGGAGCCGGAGGGTACGAAGCTGCTGAGCGCGCCCGTCTGCGTGAACGGCTCGGTGTACGTTGCGGACGGGGCGCTCCAGGCCTTCGACGAGTCGACCGGGAAAAAGGTGTGGACCCACGACCCGGGCGCGTACGTCTCCATGCTGGCGGCTCCCGCCCCGTTCCGCGGGGAGCTCTACGCGGCGGTCGGCGGCGCCGGTCAGGCGGTCGTCGCGGTGGACGTAGCGGCCCGCCGGGTCGCGTGGACGCTCGCCGCGGGCGCCGTGAACATGCCCGACGGCCCGACGATGATCGTCCAGCGCGGCAATCGGCTCTACCCCCAGACCGTCGACCGCCTCGCGGCCGTACCGCTCGATTGACATCCGCCGCGATCCCGGCCCCCTGCCGCCGGGATCAGACGCGGAAGCTGGCGTACACCACGCAGCACAGCGTGAGCGTCGCACCAGCCGAACCGAAGGCCGTGAAGATCGACTTCACGGATGACAGTCCTTCGGCGTGCACGGGGAAGCCGGCGCCGAGGCCGACGATGACCGACACGGCCAGGAACAGGAGGAAGACCAACAGGTTCACGAGGTGCGTCATGACGACAAGCCTGTTGCCCAGCCCCGTCCCGCGTACGGTCCGCACACACGGGTCCGGCAGGCGTCCAAGCGCGCCGCCCCCGGCAGAACGGGTGCGGAAACCGAGCACGAGTACCGGCAACCGGCGCAGCCGGACAAGAGCAAGGCGTGGCCGGTCGGGTCCGCCCGCCCGGGTCTGTCCGAGGCCCTCCAAGCTGCCCGGGCCACACCCGTTCGGCGTCATGTTCCACTGCTCGACGGCAGGTCCTGGCCTCTCCTCCAATATCTCTACTCGCCAGTAGAGTCAGCAAAGGGTCAGCATTCGTTCGACCAGACCTGCCCGCACCCTGATCCCCATGAGACTCGAGATCGAGATGCCGCTGCAGAGATCGCGTCGGCTCCCGCCCGACCCTCGGAAGCGGAACGATGCGAGCCACCACGTACGGTCGCACCCTTAATGGCATCAGCCCGGCGATCCCGGCAGCGCAAACGACGACGTACAGAAGAGGCTTGGACGGCTGCGGCTCGGTCACGCGGGCTCCCAGTCGGCGGCCCACGCATAGAGCCGTGGTTCGGGCGCGAGCAGCAGAGGGCCCGGACCCGAGGTCGGGTCCGGGCCGGTGTGCGCGGAGTGTGTCAGCGCAACGTGAACGGGGCCACGTGGGTCGTGGTGTCCGCTCCGCTGATGGTGAATTCGAGGTTGTAGTTGCCGTTCGGCAGTCCCCGCGTGCTGACGGGGAGGCTGTAGTTGGAGAACAGCGCGCTGTAGGTGAACCGGCCGGTGACGGGCCTCGTGACGGGGCCGGTGACCCGGACGGAGGTCAGCGTGATGTTCGAGCTGGAGAGGTTGTTGCCGTTCGCGTCACAGATCCGCAGGCTGAGCACGACCTGGCCGAGCAGGCGGACCGGCTGGGTCGGGTCGTAGAGCAGGCAGATCCGGTACGCCACGTTGTAGGTGACGCTCTTCATCGACGGGTTGGTGGCGATGTCCTTGGCGTTCACCGTGAACGTGTGCGAGCCGAGGGTCGAGGTGTTGACCGGGCTGCCGTTGGGAACCGTGCCGACGCAGCTCGCCAGTCCGGAGGTGGCATCCGTGCACGAGTAGGACGCGGTGACCGGCTGACGGTAGAGGTAGGTGCCAGCCGCCGGTCGGACGACGGTGATCGACGGTGCCACGGTGTCGAGCCGCACGGTGATCGTCTGCGGCGCGGACGTGTTGCCGGCGTTGTCGGTGGCGGTGTAGGTCACCGTGGTCACGCCGTTCGCCGTGATCGGCACGGCGGCGCTCGCACCGGACACGTCGGTGGAGGCGATCGGCTGGGCGCCGCTCGCACTATAGGTGATCTTCTGGACGCCGGAGCCGCAGGACCCGTCACCCGCGCTGATGTTGACCGTCGCCGGGCTGATGGTGTTCCACCCGGCGCCGTTCGGCGACGGCGAGATGCTCGCGGAGGCGGTCGGCGCGGACGTGTCCGCGTCGTACGTGTACTGGTCGGCGCCGCTGGTCGGGCTGGTGCCGTTGGGGGTGGTCACGGTGACGTCCACGGTGCCCCGGGTCTGCGGCGGCACCTGCGCGGTCAGCTGCTCCGGCCCGGTGACGCTCACGCTCGTGGCGGCCACGGAGCCGAACTTGACGGTGGTGCCGCTCGTCGGGAACTCCGTACCGGTCACCGTCACGGTGTTCACGCACGGCGTCAGTTCGGGCCCGTGGTTCGGGCTGACACCGGTGACGGTGGGCGGGGACAGCGTGACGCGGTCCATCGCGGTGCCCCAGTCGCCGCCGGCCAGGCCGCCGATCTGCTGGACCGTCCAGACGTCCTTGGGGTGGCTCGGGTCACGGGCAATGCCCGTGTAGTCGCCCCAGCGGAAACCGGCGGAGTAGGCCTGCGTGCCTGCGGCATAGAAGTCGCCGACCGTCGTCCCGGGGAAGTTTCCGCCCGGAACTCCGATCGCGACCGCGGTCGGGAACATGGTGGGAGAGGAGGCGGTGAAGCCGGAGAACAGATCGTCCTCGTCGTTCAGCGCCACCGACCCGTAGTAGAGGTGACCGCCCACGAGACCGAGGTTGAAGTTGGTCCCGAGGGTCTGCCCCCCGCTGGTCGAGACGTGGAGGAAGCGCTGGCAGGAGCGGGCCGCCGTGTCGCCGGGTGGAGTGCACGAAACGTTGAAAGCGCCCCAGAGGTGGTTGTTCTGCCAGGCGACCGACAGCATCCGGCTGTCATTGGTGTTGATGCTGGCGTCGCCGCCGGACGGCTGGGTGGCCATCGGCGGAGGGTCGGCGGCGCCGATGGCGATGGTGTTGTCGCTCTGGGCGACCGGCTGCATCGGATCGCCGGGCACACCGGTGATCGTGACCACGTGCACGTCCGTGCTGTTCTCGCCGTGCCACATCGCGAGCTGGTCATCGATCCCCGACAGCGAAACGGCCGGAACGACCTGGAACTTGCCCGTGTCGGGCGCGAAGGTCGTGAAGGTGATGGTGCCGCTGGCCACCAACTCCGCCTTGTTGACGACCACGGTGACCACGCCCTGGAAGGAGTCGTCGGCCTTGTTGTAGTTGTTCCAGCTCAGCGTGACCTTGTTGTTGCTGTAGCCGAGCTTGGGCTGGTCGTGCTGGACGTTCGAGGTGTTGCTGCCGACGTTGTAGCGGGTCCAGGTGCCGACCGGGTCGTCGTCGTCGCTGACCGCGAGCTGGATCTCGTCACCGCCCGCCACGTTCGACTCGTAGGACGCATAGAAGCGGCCCACCGAAGCGTCGTAGTGCACCCGCGGGTCGGTACCCGTGTTCATCCCGAAGCCGAAGAAGGTGCCCAGATCGAAGGGGCTGCCCACGGTGTTGCCGGCCTTGTCGTAGACCTGACCGGTGCGGTTGACCATCTGGACGATGCGCGTGGGCCCCACCGCGAGCTGCGTGTCGGAGGGGATACGGCTGTTCACGTTCCCGAGCGTCGAGAAGGTCTTCAGCCGCTCGAGGACGGCCGAGGACGGCACCGCCTTCGGGGACGCGGCGCCCGCGGCCGCCTTCGGGACCAAGGCCCCTGTCGCGACGGGCAGGCTGGGCACGCGCTTCGCCCCACGCGCGAGCTTCGGGGCGGGCAGGAGGGGCTCCGCTTCCTCCCCGACGGCGCGCCTCGGCTTGGGCAGGGTCCGCGTGTCCACCTGGCCATCCGGCTGTACCCGCGTCTCCTCCTGCCCCTCAACGGCCGGCTGCGAGGAGCTGCTGGCCGCGGGCGGGACGTTGGGCTGCGGCTCGGCGGTCGCCCCGGTAGCCGTGGCGGCGATGGTCAGTGTCACGGTGAGTGCGACGACCGCCGTGCGCGACCACTCTCGCGCTGCGCGCAGCACACGTCGATTCACTCGGAGAACCGGTCTCGACGACATGGACTTCCCCCTTCCACTCGCGACGGACATCCCGCCCCGCGCACGGATCGACGGCAGGCCGCCGATCCGCTGCAGTTGGCAATGATCATGGGCGGTATCTATCGGAAGGGGCCGTTCGCTGGCCTCCGGCCACGGCGCCGGACACCGTCAATTCCCCCTCAATTCCCCCTGGTGGTCTAGTGACTCACGTAAGTAGTTGATCGTTGATTTGTGTTTTGTCTTCCACTCCGCCGACGTTCCCCGCCGGGCGGACACTGCCGGGCCAGGTCCTGTCCGGCCGATCATGCGACTAGACGTGGCCCTTGCCGTCGAGGTGCACAAGGGACGAGGTGGTGATCTGAGTGATTCGCGGGAAACGGCGGCTCACGGGGCTGATTTCACGTCGCTCCGCCCCCACCCTGCGAGGCACGCGGCCACGCCGGAGACCGCCGCGAGCAGCCCGAAGAGCTGGGGGTAGCCGCCGAGAGGGCCGGCCAGGGCGGCGCCGGCCCAGGGGGCGAGGGCGGCGGCGATGTGGGCGGGGGCAGCGAGGAGTCCCGAGAGTCGGCCGTAGTGGGTGGTGCCCCACCGGTCGGTGACGGCGGTGGCCTGGAGCAGGGTTAGGTTGCCGCGAACGACTCCTGCCAGGACGGCGAGGACGACCAGCAGGGGCAGGGGGCCCGGGACGAGGGCGAGCGCTGCAGCGGTGGCGCCGCCAAGGGCGATGAGGGTCACCGTACGGGCGGTGACCGAGGTATGGCCGGCCAGGCTCGCGTAGAGGGTGCGACCAAGCGTCTGGCCCGCGCCGCCGAGTCCCAGGGCCCAGGCGGCTGTTGTGGCGTCGGCGCCGCGTTCAGTGAGGAGCGGGATCAGGCCGATGACGACGGCGTACATGGCGAAGCCGGAGAGGGTGAAAGCCGCCGCGAGCGTGAGGAAGGGGCGGGTCTTGGCTACCGGCGTGCGGTCGGTGGTGGGCGGGACCGGAGGTGCCGGGGGCCAGGGGGCTCGCAGGGCCAGGGCGTGGGCCGGGATGGTGATCACGGCCAGGATGAGGGCGAGGACGGCATAGGTCTGCCGCCAGCTGAGGTGTTCGGCGAGGGTGGCGGTGAGCGGTGCGAAGACCGTGGAGGCCAGGCCGCCCGCCAGGGTGACGATGGTCAGCGCCCGGACCCGGTCCGGTCCCCACCAGCGGGTGACGGCCGCGAAGACGGGCGGATAGAAGGTAGCCGCCATCGCGATTCCGGCCAGGATCCAACCGAGAAAGAAGACGGGCAGGTTGGGGGCGGCGGCGACGGTCAGGACGGCGAGCACGCCCATACCTGATCCGGCGGTCATCACCGCTCGGGGACCTCGGCGGTCGAGGATCCGGCCGACGGGGATTCCGACCAGGGCGGAGACGAGCAAGGCGAGGGAGAAGGCGCCGGTGGCCGCGTTGGCGGACCAGCCTGTGCCGGCGGTCAGGCGTGGGAGGAGTACGGGGAAGGCGTAGTAGACGATGCCCCAGCTGGTGATCTGCGTGGCGCAGAGGGCTGGGAGTACGGCGCGCGGCCGTGACCGGACCCCCGTTCCGGTCACGGCCGCTCCGGCCTTGGTGTTGGACACCGTGGTCAGCAGCCGCCGGAGGAGGCGGGGGCGCCGATGGTGAGGGTGGCCGGGGCGGCGCAGCAGCCGCCACCGGTCTCTTCGGCGGCCTCGGGCTGGTCGAACAGGCCCGCGCCGCCGCACACTCCGGTCTCGGGAAGGGTGAGTTCGACGCGCTCGGCGGCCTCGCGGTCGCCGGCAAGGGCTGCGGCGACGGAGCGGACCTGCTCGTAGCCGGTCATGGCCAGGAACGTCGGGGCCCGACCGTAGGACTTCATGCCCACCAGGTAGACGTCCTCCTCCGGGTGGGAGAGCTCGCCCGCCCCGTGGGGGTAGACGGTGCCGCAGGAGTGCTGGTTGGGGTCGATCAGCGGAGCGAGCTCGACCGGGGCCTGGAGTCGTTCGTCGAGGCCGAGGCGGAGTTCGTCGAGGAAGGTCAGGTCGGGGCGGAAGCCGGTCAGGACGATGACCTCGTCCACCGGGTCCAGGCGACGGCCGTCCTCACCGACCAGGACCAGGCGGCCGTCCCCGGTCTTCTCGATGGCGTCGGTGCGGAAACCGGTGACCGCGTCGGCGTACCCGCCGTCGACGGCAGCCTTGGCCGCGAGGCCGAGGGCGCCGCGGGCGGGCAGCTGGTCGGCGGTGCCGCCGCCGAAGGTGGAGCCGGAGATCCCGCGTCGGAGGATCCAGGTGGCGTGCGTCCCGGTGCCGTCCTCCGCCTTGGCAAGATCGGCAAGGTAGGCGAGCGCGGTGAAGGCGGAGGCGCCGGAGCCGATGACGGCGGTGCGCTTGCCGGCGTACCGGGTGCGGACGGCGGGGTCCTTGAGGTCGGGGACGCGGTAGGTGATGCGGTCGGCCGCGCTCTTCTCGCCGAGTGCGTGCAGGCCGCTGCCGCCAGCGGGGCTGGGGGTGGACCAGGTTCCTGAGGCGTCGATCACGGCGCGGGCGAAGATCCGCTCCTCACGGCCCTCAGGGCTGGTGAGGTGGACGACGAAGGGCTGGCTCTCGCGGTCGGCGTCGACGATGCGGTCGCGGCCAGTGCGCGAGACCCCGGTGACGGTCGCGTTGTAGCGGACGCGGTCGCCGAGGACATCGGCCAGGGGCTGGAGGTAGAGCTCGGCCCAGTCACCGCCGGACGGGTACGTGGCGCCGTCCGGCTTCACCCAGCCGGTGGGGGCGAGGAGCTTCTCGGCCTCAGGGTCGACCACCTCGGACCAGGTGGAGAAGAGGCGTACGTGAGACCAGTCGCGCACGGCGGACGCGGCGGCCGGGCCGGCCTCCAGGACCAGGGGCTCGATGTCCCGCTCGATGAGGCGGGCGGCCGCTGCGAGTCCGATCGGGCCGGCGCCGATCACGACGACGGGCAGGGTCTCAGTGGTGGCGTTCACGGCGGGCTCCCCGGTTGATTTGACGTTTGTCGATGTCCTGACGCCTCTAGAGTGGACCTTGGATCGACGTTCGTCAACATAGACAGCCATCGAAATTTCTCCGATGATGGAGGCATGACTACGAAGGTGTTGCCGCTGCTGGAGCCGGAAGCCGTGGCGGCGTGCTGCCCGCCCCTGTCGGAGCGCCCGCTGACGGCCGAGGAGGCCGAGCGGACCGCCGCCATGTTCAAGGCCCTGGGCGACCCGGTCCGCCTGCGCCTGTTCTCGCTGGTCGCCTCGCACGAGGGCGGCGAGGCCTGCGTGTGCGACATCTCCGACGTCGGCGTATCCCAACCGACGGTCTCCCACCACCTCAAGAAGCTCCGGGAAGCCGGGCTGCTGTCCTCCGAGCGGCGCGGAACGTGGGTGTACTACCGGGTCGAGCCCGCGGTGCTCGCCGCCATGGGACAGCTCCTGACCCGCGCGGCCGCCGTATGAGCATCACCATCGCGCCGCTGGCCGAAGCGCACGCGGATGAGGTCCTGGCGATCTACCAGGCGGGGATCGACGAGGGCAACGCCACCTTCGAGACCACCGCCCCGACCTGGCGGGCGTTCGAGGCCGGCAAGCTGCCGGAGCACCGCTTCGCCGCCGTCGGCGCGGACGGCAAGGTCCTCGGCTGGGTCGCGGCGAGCGCCGTCTCGGACCGGTGCGCGTACGCGGGTGTGGTCGAGCACTCCGTCTACGTCCACCCCGCCGCCCGCGGGCAAGGGGTCGCCATGCGGCTCCTCACCGCGCTGATCGGCTCGACGGAGACCGCGGGGATCTGGACGATCCAGTCCGGCATCTTCCCCGAGAACCGCGCGAGCCTGGCCCTCCACCAGCGGGCCGGATTCCGGATCATCGGCACCCGCGAGCGCATCGGCCGCCACCACGGCGCGTGGCGTGACGTGGTGCTGTTGGAGCGCCGCAGCCCGCGGATCAGCTGACGTCATCCCTCCCGCCACGCCCGTCACTGCTGTTCAGCGTGAGCTGGCGGTGATGGACGTCGAAGTGCTGCGTCGGGTAGCGGTAGATGTCCGCGAGCGTCCTGATCTTGGCGCTGTTCTTCGCCCAGGGCGCCGGACACCGCGGCTCCACCCGCAAAATCGTGCTCGGCCAGTACCTCGGCTTCACCGCGATCCTGGCCGTAGCCGTAGCCGTGGCCGCAGCCTTCGGCGCCCCATTCCTGCCGGAGTCGGCCATCCCCTACCTCGGTCTCCTCCCCCTCGCCTTGGGCCTGAAGGCCGCCTGGCAGGCATGGAAGCACCGCAACGAAGACGGAGACGACGACGGGGAGGCCCCACAGGGCGGGCCGACCACCATGGCGGTTGCAGCCGTGACCTTCGCCAACGGCGGCGACAACATCGGCGTCTACGTCCCCGTGTTCGCCACCGCCGGCATCGGACTCCGAGCCGGCTCCGTCCACCTTCCACGGCTATCGGTCCAGCTGGCTGGACACAGCGGCGGGCCAACGGGGATCGGTGCCCTCGACCGGCCTCCAGGTTTCGAGCCGTACCTCCGCTCTGCTGGACGGCGCGGTGGGCGGCGCGGCGCCCGCACCGCCCCGAGTGCCGTGCCCACACCGGTTCAGCTGCCGATGCCGAAGTGCACGTACCGCGGTTCCACGTTGCGGCGGTCGAAGCCGCCCTGGAGGGTGTAGCCGGAGGCCACCCACTCCGAGGAATTCGGATCATGGCGGTGACACGTGAGGTAGTCGCCCCACTTGCCCCCCAGGGGGCCGTGTGTGCTCGTACCGGTGACGGCCAGCCGCCATTCACCGCCGTCGCGGAAGCCCACCACATGCGAGGGATGCCGGGGACCACCGCCGAGGAACAGGGTGACGCCGACGATTCCCTGGGCGTTCGGGCAGGCCGCCGGCTGGGCGTACGCGGACTCCTGGCTCCAGATGTCGGGCTCCTCCACCAAGGCCTGCGTGGTCACGTCGACGACCGCGCCCTTGACGTACGGCATGGGTCGTCCGGATCGGGGACCGGCCGTCCACAGGAAGCCCGCGCGGGTGCCGCTCACCCAGCCGCCGGTGATGCGCGAGTCGGTACGGGTGAGCCACTCGACGCCGCCGGGTCCGGGGGCGGAGAACGGATCGGGGGTCCACGGGCTCACCTGCACATCGAACGAACCCACCGTGTTCGAGGCGTCGGGCCAGCCGTGCACCCTGAGGGTCCGGCCGCCGTTGTGGCTGGCGAAGAACATGCTGCCGACCGCGCCCTGGGTGAGCCGCAGGGAACCGTTCTGCGTCGTCGTCCACCACTGGTACGTCAGCTCGGTAGCGGCCTTGAGCGCGTCGAGGGGCAGCTTGAAGGCGAAGGCGCGCTGCCAGTTCCCTGCCGCGTTGAAGGCGTTGAAGGTGATGTAGAGGTGGTTCGAACTCAGCGCTGCGTCCGGGTAGTCGAACCACATGTCCGTCCACGAGTGGTCCAGGTCCCGCGGGCTGAAGTCCTGCCATTTCCATGCGGTCGGGTCGTCACCTGGGGCGTAAGCAACGCGGAAGACGTTGCTGCCCGCCTTGGCGCTGTACTGGAGGATCCAGATCCAGAGGTCCCGGCTGGGTTCGTAGAGGACGATCTGGTCGCAGCAGAAGCCGCCCGCCGCAGAGGGCAGCGTGGTGAACGGATCGACCAGGGTCCATCCCGCGCCGTTGTCGGTGCTGCGGCCGGCGAACCAGTTGCCGGTGATGAAGATGTTGTCGTGGGATGTCGCGACGGTCGGCTCGTGGATGGTGCCGGTCTGGATGCCGGTGGCGTTGTCGTCGAGGCCGATGTTCTTGATGAGGCGGACCTGAGCCATGACTGCTGTCCTCCGTCACTGCTCCTCGGGCTCGTCGAGCTCCTGAGGAATGGTTTCGGGCACCTGGTCCTGAGTGGGGCCCATCGGCTTGCGACGTCGGCTGACCTTCTCCTCGCGGGCGTCGAGCTCCTCGGGTGTCGGCGTGCCCTCCGCCGACTCGGCCAGGGCCCTGGCCCGCTTTCCGGGCTTCGCCAGGGACTTCGGCTTGCGGGCATGCCCCACATTCGCTTCCTGCGCCACGTACGGGGGACCCTCGGTCCGCTTCTCGTTCGACATCTGACAGCCTCCGGTTCCTGCTGATCAGCTCACTCCGTGCGCGGCTGCAGCGCCTTGGCCCTGCGCCATTCACCGCGCGCGAGCAGCGAGAACGTGAGCGTGGCGCAGGCGGCGAGCGCGACGATGACCCATTCGAGCGCCCCGCTGTGCTGGTCCGGGTCGACCCCGAAGACTTCTTCGATCCAGTCGCGCCAGACCAGGGTCACGATGAGAAGAATTCCGCTGATCGCGGCGGCGATCGCCTCGATCCAGCCGCGCATACGCACATCACGCATCATCTTGCGCACCCTTCGCGAGGTATTCCACGGGCGGACCGGCCGCTCCACAACCGAGGCCAGGGTGAACGCGCCCGACGGACGGACGGGCGGCGACGGCCCATCAGCGGCACCGCCACCGCAAGCAGGCGGCAACAGGAAATGCCGGGCCGAGGCCTCACTCTCAGTAGGCGCCGCACCCCCGAGACTGTCAAACGCGCCAGCACGGGTGCGCGCCACAGAACGCCGTCCGTGCGGCGGCTCCGCAGACACCGGTACCGATCCGCAGTCGGTCTGCGATACGGCGAAGGGGCATCTGGACGCCGGATCAGGAGACCGCGCAGTGAGCGCGGCCTCCGCCGACCATCTGCTCGCCGCTGTCGCGCCGAGTGGCCCCCTCCCCCACGGCGGTCGGTGCCGCCGTGGCCGGTACGCGGCTCGCGAGAGGGCTCCTTCCACGGCCCAGTGGTGTACGCCGAGTCCGGAGCCATGTTGGCAGCAGCCACAGTGCACCGCAGGCACCGTCGGGGCCGACGCACTTCGGTGTTGGTCCCCGACGACAAGTCCACCGATCCGGAAGCTACTTCCCAGCCTCCGTCTGAAGGGCGCCGGCGCCGATGACGCCCCGGAGGACGTGGGCGATCTCCTCGGGCTTGAGGTCGATGCCGTCGAGGCCCTCGACGGTCAGCGGGACCTCCTCCAGCGCGTACTCGCCGCGGCCTTCGGCGCTGAACTCGGGACCGGTGCGGTCCTCGAAGGACCAGGTGGCGATGCGGACGAGGTAGAAGAGCTGACGCTCGTCGACGGACTCCATCATGTGGAGGAGCCGGACGATGTCGGCCTTCCCCGCGATCTCCTCGTGGATCTCCCGGTGAAGGGCGGCCTCCCGGGACTCGTCGCTGGCTTCGACTCCGCCGCCGGGCAGGACCCAGTACACGGGGATGCCGGGCTTGGTGCGGCGGATGACCAGCATCGTGTCGTGAGCGGTGACGAGGACGGCGCGGACTCGTTCGATCATTTCGGCCTGTCTCCTTGCTTGTTGACGGTCTCGGTGCAGCAGCCAGCCGCCACCGACTTGGACGGATTGGCCAGCAACGGCCGACGACCGGCGAAGTCGATGTGCTCCGTGTTGACGGACGCATCGTGTCGGCGGGGCTCTTCCTGCTACGGTCATCCGTTCGCCGAGGAGGTCGTGATGAATGGATCCTTGACCGCTGCTGCCCAGGTGGATCTACGCCGTCAGCCGGTGGAAGACGTGCTGAAGCGCGTAGAAGCGGCCCTGCACGTGCAACTGGATCGGCAGGCCCTGGTACGCAAGCGCCGTTCCCTGGGCTGCCGTACCGAACGGGAAAAATACATGGGTGCGCATTGAGCGGCGGGGATTTGAGCGGATCGGCACGCAGGGCTGGAACGGGACCGAGGCCGCTGCGGTTCTTCAGGGGGTCGCGATGCCCGAGTGGTACCAGGGCCTGGCGTGGCGTGAGCCGGGCGAGCCTGTGATGTGGCGCGCGGATGAGCTGGAACTGATTCCATCGCCGTCTATCGGCAAAGGCGCCCTGGTGCTCGAAGACCCGGGCCTGCCGGACGAGTGGTGGGCGGCGCTGAACGCTTCGCTGAACGCGCTTGCCTCACAGCAGACACCGCGGATTGCGACACCGGACACAGTGACGATCACGCAGGAGCACGTGACCCAGACCCTCGGAGCGGTCTTCCCCAGGGTGGCCGATACACGGATCGAGCGGTAGTGGCCAGCTCATGCAGATCTGACCTGGGCCAACGTGATGGGGCCGGGGTTCTCCCTCATTGATTGGGAGGACTGGGGCATGGCGCCCCGGGGCCTGGACGCCGCAACGCTGTGGGGCAACGCGCTTGCCGTCCCAGGGCTCGCGAACCGCGTCCAGCAGGAGCGGCGTGCGGATTTGGAGAGCCGGGACGGCAAGCTGATGTCGCTGTTCTTCCTGTCGAAGATCGTCGGACCCTACGCCTACGAGGAGGATCCGCTGCTGGCGCCAGCCCGGAAGGAGGCCGAGCGCCTGGTAGCCGAGCTTCAGCTCTGACGGTGTCCATGGAGGGCCCGCAGGTACTGACTGACGGCGGCGGTGTCCACCTCCGCGCCCAGGGCCTGGACCAACTGGGCCAGGTGCCCGGGGTCGTCGGTACCGACCGCCATCGCGGAGGCACTGGGCAGGTGGAACGAGGCCCGGAACGCCGCCTGTATGCGGGACAGATCCTCGTGACGCGGTCACAGGAACGGCCGGGGGTCGAATTCCTCCCACACCTTCCTGTGGCCGCCACCGAAGGGACTCATGCCCCAGGTCTCGCCCGGCTGCCAGGCCGTGCTCAGGACGTTTATGGCGTCGAGTAGGTCGATGCCCACGAGGAACCCGGCCCGGACCATCAAGAGGTCCGGGGACGGCAGGTCGTCCACCTGGACCATCTCGAGCGACCGGGTATCCCAGGAGGCCACACCCCAGGCGCCGCACAGGCCGTCGCGGGCGGCATCTGCCAGGGCAGTGCAGGCGTTGCCGAGAAGGGTGTGGCCATCGGGAGTGGACAGGCCCGCGAGGCTCCGCTCGGGGTTGTGGAGGAGCACGGTGTCAGGTTCCCTGCCGAGTTCCCGGGCCGCTCGCTCGACGGCCAGCCGCAGCCGGACCGGATCAAGGGAGTGGTCTGCACCTCCAGCGCTCGGGAAGAAGCCCACCTTCGTGGAGAGGGCGAACTTTGGCAGCAGATCGGCCGCCGTCTCAGCCAGCACCGCGTGCGAGCGGAAGCCGAGGTAGGGAGCCGCCGTATCCAGGGCGGTGACGCCGAGGTCGAGTGCGGCCTTCAGGATGTCGCGGTGGTGACGAGACCGATGTAGGCCGAGGACAAGGCGGGGGTCAGCTCCGTGCACAGTTCCTCCTTCAGCAGGATCTCGGCGAGCTGTTCCACGTCTACGCCGGTCTTCTCGGCGGCGTCGGCGATGACGACGGGGTGGCCGCTCAGCAGCAGGGCGAGGGCGGGGTACGCCTTGCCGGCAAACGTGAGCTTCTTGCCCGCGGCGAGCACGTCCACGGTGTCGTGGTGCTGCTCGATCACGGGCTGCGCAAGGCCGGAGCCTGACGCTCTGGCAGTGGCCGCGCGTGCTTCACGGTCCGGGGGTCATGGTGGTCTGTTCGTCGGTGAGGCGGGCCCTCCAGTCACTGACGTATGCATCGGGTATGGAGGCCAGGCGGGCGATCTCCGCGTCCCCGCGTCCGTCGGACCAGGCCAGGATCCGCGTCACGGTGCGGTTACGTGCGGCTCGAAAGTCCTTGAGCATGATTTCGAGGCGTTCGACTTCCTCGCCCTCGTGGACAAGTTGCCGGTCGACGGCGGAGCGTTCCGCGCCGCGCAGCCGCCGGAGATGGGCGGTCAGGCCCGTCAGGGCCAGCCCGTGTTCGTGCGCGGCGTTCTGAAACGTTTCGGCCAGGGACACCAGCACGCAGTCGGGGACGTCGGCGAGGGTGGCTCCGAGGGGCTTGGCCGCCTCCCAGGTGTCCCGCCCGGCCTCCGTCGTCTCCAGCCAGACGCGGGCGTCTGTCGGAGTACGGTCGCCGCAGGCCCGTGCCCGGTGGGCGTACAGGGCGGCGCGGTGGCCGTAGAAGGTGAAGCCGTCCTCTATCTGCCGGTCGGCGTCGCGGCAGATCCGGCCCGGTACGCCGCCGTAGCCGTTCTGGGGGCTGTAGTCGGCGTAGGTGTCGAGTTCCGCGTCCGTGGCCAGGTCCCAGGAGGGATCGCACAGCCCGGGGTTGGCGGCCAGGAAGGCGCCGACCTCGACACGCCAGGCCGGGACCGGTGTGGTACGCGGTCTGGGCCAGAGGAGTTCCCCGGAGGGGTCGAAGGCGGGCGTCGCGGCCTGTTCGATGTCGTCCCATGCGGTGGCCGCCTCGGCCGACCACTCGAGCTCGCCGTCGGGCCCGATCCGGTGGATCGAGTCCACGAGCCGCTGCACGGCGGGCAGGACGCGCACCGCGAGCGCGTGCAGTTCCTCGGCGTCGAAGAAGCGCCATGTACAGCCGCGCTGTTCGTCGTGGCTCAGGTGGCCGAGCAGCTGCACCATGATGCCGGGGGCGGGGACGTTCCCGTCTCCGAGTGCCCTGCGGGGGATGCCGGGGAGCCGGCTGCCAGGGGACTCCTGCGGGGCTCGCCAGTCGGTGTCGCCGAACCAGACGGCGCCGTCGCGAGCGTCCACCGCCAGCCACTGTTGGTAGCCGACTCCCGGGCCGTAACGCTGGTCCTGCTGTTCGGCGTTCTCGTCGTGCCATACGTACTCGGCCGGGGGCGGGTCCAGCTCTGCGGCCATGAAGCCGTCCTCGGGGCGGTAGCCGGTGAGGACGTGCGCCGTTCCCGGCACGCTGTCGGCTGCGGTCATGAGGGGTTTCCTCTCGGTGGAACGTCAACCGCGGCAAACGTAGTGCGCCTGTCACACAATAGTTTAACTTTCAGCCACAGTGTCCGGTAGTCGGACACGATGGGAAGTACGGCGTGCCGGTGAGGTCTACGCGCGTGCGACGGCCGTCAAGTTGGCCGCTTTTCGCGTTCCCCCACGATCCGTTCACCCGCTTGACCCCGGGACACCGTGCGCCTTACGCGAGCGCGACCAACGCCTGGGCGGCGAGCATCTCCTCCAGGTCCAGGACGACGCGCGGGGCGTGCCGGGTGTCGATGCGGACGGCGTAGATGAAGCGCGTCAGCTGCGGCTCGGCCAAGGGGCGGGCCACCACCTGGGTGTGGGTGCGGGGCAGGGCGAGTCGCGGCATGACGGCCACGCACAGGCCCGCGGCCACGAACCCCAGCACGGTGTTGAAGTCGTCCCCCTCGTATTGCAGGCGGGCCTGGAAGCCGGGCGTGTTGGCCATCTGCGAGAGCAGTTCCAGGCGCAGCGCGGCCTCCGGAGCGGCGATCCACGTCTCGGAGGCGAGGCTGGCCAGGTCGATGACCTCCCGGTCGGCCAGGGGGTGGCGCGCCGGGACGACGGCCACCACCGGATCCCGTGCGACCAGCGTCCGGCGCAGCATCCGCGGCGGCGGGACGGGGATGAAGTCGTAGTCGTAGCTGAGCGCCAGGTCCATGTCCCCCCGCTTGAGCCGGTTGTAGCCGGCTTCGGGCTCCAGCTGGCTGAGGCTGACCTGCACGTGGGGATAGGCCGCGTGGAGTCGGGCCAGCGCCTGCGGAACGATGCCGGTGGCGGCCGAGGCGAAGGCGCCGAGCCGGATCCGTCCGGCCGTCCCGGCGCGCATGGCGCCGAGTTCGACCGACGCCGCCGCCAGCGTGCTGCGGACGCCCTGCTCCGCGCCGAGGAGGACTTCGCCGGCCGGTGTGACGCGAACGGGTCGCCGCTCCAGCACCCTGAGGCCGGCGCGGCGTTCGAGTTCGGCGATCTGCTGGGAGACGGCGGGCGCGCTGTAGCCGAGTTCGCGTGCGGCGGCGCTGAAGGAGCCGTGCCGCACGACGGCTTCGAGGGTGGCGAGCAGGCGGGGGTCGAGTCCGTGCACGGAGTTAAGGCTCACTTATCTGTCGCGAAGATGTGTTTTCTTGTGATTGGAGATGAACGCCAGCAGGATTCTTGCTCGCGGCAAGAAAACGCAAGCCTGCGCTCCTGGACCGCGAACACCCCTCCCCCGCCGTCACGGTGGCCTCCGCCCGTACCACCTCGCCACCCGCCGCCGCCTGCCGTGGCGGCTGCGGGCGGTTCGGCTGCGGCTGTCGACGGCCACCCCTCATGCCCCGAAAGGAAGTGGTATGCCCCAGCCACCGCTCATCGGACTCACCACCTACCTCGCCCACGCGCAGTGGGGTGAGTGGGACCTGCCTGCCGCAGTGCTGCCCGCGGCCTACGCGGACTGCGTCCGGGCGGTCGGCGGCCGCGCCGTACTGCTGCCACCGGACGCGCCGGAAGCCGCGGCCGACGTGGTCGAACGTCTGGACGCGATCCTCCTGGCGGGAGGCGAGGATCTGGATCCCGCCCTGTACGGGGCCGTGCCCCATCCGCGTACCGGGCCGCCGGTGCGCGAGCGCGACGCATGGGAGCGGGCCGTCCTGGCTGCCGGCCTCGCCCGCGACATACCCGTGCTCGGGGTGTGCCGGGGGATGCAGCTGATGAACGTACACGAGGGCGGCACCCTGATCCAGCACCTGCCCGACCGGGTGGGCCACGACGGCCACAACCCCTATCGGGGCCACTTCTGCTCCCACGCCGTGACCACCGTACCCGGGACACGGGTCGGCGCCCTGTTGCCGGGGACGCACCACGTTGCCACGCACCATCATCAGGCGGTGGACCGCCTCGGCGCGGGACTGGTCGTCGCCGCCCGTGCGGCGGACGGCACCGTCGAGGCGATCGAGAGCACCCGGCACCGCTTCGCCGTGGGCGTCCAGTGGCACCCGGAGATGGGCGACGGCGCGCCGGTCGTGCGGGCCCTGGTGGCTGCCGCGGGCTCCGCCGGAGGTACCGGTCCTGCACGGACGGCCGGACAGAACACGCGCACGGTGCGAAACGCGCCGGGCCGGACTTTCCCGGCACAGGTGCCTTGACACCCCGGGGCGGACCCCCCCAGGATCACACCGTGAACCTGTCAGACAGCCAGACAGGTGGCCCCCTTCCGCGGCGCGTCAGTGCCATGGAAGCGGTCTTCGGCCACCTGCGCAGCGCCATCGAGCGCGGTGAGTACGCCGTGGGCGACAAGCTCCCCTCGGAAGCCGAGTTGTGCCGCACCCTGGAGGTCAGCCGACCCGTGCTGCGGGAGGCCCTCCGGGCCCTGCAGGCCATGGGGTTGACCGTGTCCAAGAGCGGCAAGGGCACGTTCGTCCTGGCGAACACGGTCGATGAGCCCACCTTCGGCGACTACGCCGCCAGCGACCTGCTGGAAGTGCGCCGGCACGTCGAGATCCCGGTCGCCGGGTACGCAGCGCTGCGCCGCACCCCCGAGGACCTGGACCACCTGGGCCATCTGCTGGACCGGATGGAGCAGGAGACCGACACCACCGCGTGGGTGGCGATGGACACCGTGTTCCACCTGGCCGTGGCCGAGGCCTCCCGCAACCCCGTCTTCCGCCGCGTCATCGAGGAGATCCGCGACGCACTGGCGCGTCAGTCGACCTTCCTCAACGAACTGGGCGGCCGGCGCGAGCAGTCCAACTGCGAGCACCGGGCGATCCTGGAGGCGCTGGCCGACGGCAGCGAGCACGACGCGGTGGAGGCCATGTCCCACCACCTGCTCCGGGTCGAGACGACCCTTACCGACATCGTGCGCTCCCAGCGCACGACCGCCCCTACAGAAGGCAGACCCGAGGCGTGAGCGAGCAGTTCCTCAAAGACGAGAAGCGCCCCACGACCCGTCACGTCGACGCCGGTGACACCGGCTACAGCAAGTCCTTGAAACCCCGCCACGTCAACATGATCGCCATCGGCGGCGCGATCGGTACCGGGCTCTTCCTCGGCGCGGGCGGACGCCTCGCCGAGGCCGGGCCCTCCCTGTTCATCGCCTACGCCGTCTGCGGGATCTTCGCGTTCCTCGTCGTGCGCGCGCTCGGCGAGCTGGTCCTGTACCGGCCGTCCTCCGGCGCCTTCGTCTCCTACGCCCGTGAGTTCATGGGGGAGAAGGGCGCGTACACCGCGGGCTGGATGTACTTCCTCAACTGGGCGACCACCGGCATCGCCGACATCACCGCCGTCGCCACATACACCCACTACTGGCACCTGTTCTCCGATGTCCCCCAGTGGGTGATCGCCCTCATAGCCCTGGCCGTGGTCCTCACCGTGAACCTCATCTCGGTGCGGATCTTCGGCGAACTGGAGTTCTGGTTCGCCATCGTCAAGGTCGGCGCCCTGGTCGTCTTCATGGGGATCGCGATCTTCCTCCTGGCGACCCGGCACCCCGTCGACGGCGCCGTCCCCGGCCCTGCCCTGATCACCGGCAACGGCGGGATATTCCCCAACGGCCTGCTCCCCATGCTGCTGATCATCCAGGGCGTCGTCTTCGCCTACGCCTCCGTCGAACTGGTCGGCGTCACGGCCGGCGAGACCGAGAAGCCCGAGGAGATCATGCCGAAGGCGATCAACTCGATCATGTGGCGCGTGGGCCTCTTCTACGTCGGCTCGGTCGTCCTGCTGTCGATGCTGATGCCCTGGAGCAGCTACAGCGCGGGCCAGAGCCCGTTCGTGACCGTGCTCTCCCACATCGGCGTCCCGGCGGCCGCCGACGTGATGAACCTGGTCGTCCTCACCGCGGCCATGTCCTCGCTCAACTCCGGCCTCTACTCCACCGGCCGCATCCTGCGCTCGATGGCCGTCAACGGCTCCGCTCCGCAGTTCACCGCACGGCTCAGCCGCACCCAGGTCCCCTACGGCGGCATCCTCCTCACCAGCGGCATGTGCGTCCTGGGCGTCGGGCTCAACTTCGTGGTCCCCGCCGACGCGTTCGAGATCGTCCTCAACCTCGCCGCGATCGGCATCCTCGCCACCTGGGGCATGATCATGGTCTGCCACCTCCTCTTCTGGCGGAAGACCCGCGACGGTGAACTCACCCGCCCCTCCTACCGCCTGCCCGGCTCCCCCTGGACCGAACTCGTGACGCTGGCCTTCCTCGCCTCCGTCCTGGTCCTCATGTACGCCGACGGAGGCGCGGGGCGCACCACCGTGCTGTGCGTACCGCTGATCGCCGCGGCGCTGGTCGCCGGCTGGTACGCGGTCCGCGGCCGCGTGGCGCGCGCCGCCGCCCGGAGCGACGGCTGAGCCGGGCGCCCGCCCGTGCCCTGCGCCCGGGGGTGCCGGTCGCCACCCCCTGTCAGCAGCGACCCACCACAGAACGAGGCAGTGATGCGCAGCAGTTTCCCCGCGGACGCGCCCGCGATCCGCGAGCCCCGGCACGCCCCCGTCGCCCACGTCATGCGGGGCGGCATGATCGAGGGGATCCACTACGGTTCCGTCGCCGTCCTCGACGGCGAGGGCGAGGTCCGGACCAGCATCGGAGACATCGAGGCCGCCTGCTATCCACGCTCGGCACTCAAGCCGGTCCAGGCCGTCGCCATGGTGCGGGCCGGTCTGCCGCTCGACGGAGCCCTGCTCGCCCTCGCGATGGGCAGTCACTCCGGCGAGGAGCACCACCTCTCGGGTGTCCGGCTGGTCCTGGAGCTGGCCGGTCTCACCGAGGCCGACCTGCGCAACGTCCCCGACCTGCCCTACGGCCCGGCCGTCCGCGACGCCTGGCTGCGCGAGGGCCGCGGGCCGTCCCGGCTCGCCCAGAACTGTTCCGGCAAGCACGCGGCGATGCTGTACCTGTGCAAGCTGTCCGGGTGGCCCCCGGAGAGCTACCTCGACGCGGACCACCCGCTCCAGAGGGCGATCGCCGAGGTCGTCGAGGAGCTCACCGGCCAGCACATCGCGAACGTCACCGTCGACGGCTGCGGATCCCCGCTGTTCGCGGTGTCCCTGCACGGCCTGGCCCGCGCCGCCGCCCGCATCGCCACCGCCGCCCCGGACACCGCCGAGCACCGTGTGGCGAACGCACTGCGCCTCCACCCGGAGATGGCCTCCGGTACCGGGCGGGACACCGCCGCACTGATTCGCGCGGTGCCCGGACTGCTGGCCAAGGACGGCTTTGAGGGCGTCCAGGTGGCCGCGCTGCCCGACGGCCGGGCCGTCGCCGTGAAGGTCGCCGACGGGGCCGACCGCGCGCGTACGGCAGTGACGGCCGCCGCCCTCGCACGTGCGGGAGTCGAGCCCCGGCTGCTCGCCGGGTTCACGGGCGAGCCCGTCACCGGTGGCGGCCGGACCGTCGGCGGCATCCGGCCGGTAGCGGCCCTGAACCCGCCCGGCGCGCCCGTCACCGCAACCGCCTGACACCCGCCTGCCCCTCTCCCCACCTTCGATCCGCTCACCTCAGGAAGAGGATCCGTACACCCGTGATCGCCTTGACCGCCTCCAGCCGCACCGAACACGACCTGCTCGGAGACCGCGACGTCCCCGCCGACGCCTACTGGGGCGTCCACACCCTGCGCGCCACCGAGAACTTCCCCATCACCGGCACGCCCATCTCCACCTACCCGCACCTGATCGACGCCCTCGCCGCCGTCAAAGAGGCCGCGGCCCTCGCCAACGGGGAACTCGGCCTGCTGGAGCCCACGAAGGCGGCCGTCATCGTCGCCGCCTGCCAGGAGATCCGCGGCGGCGAGCTCCACGACCAGTTCGTCGTCGACGTGATCCAGGGCGGCGCCGGCACCTCGACCAACATGAACGCCAACGAGGTCATCGCCAACCGCGCGCTGGAGCTGCTGGGCCACTCCAGGGGCGAGTACGGACACCTGCACCCCAACGAGGACGTCAACCTCGGCCAGTCCACCAACGACGTCTACCCGACCGCCGTGCGGATCGCGACCGTCTTCGCGGTGCGCGGTCTCCTCGACGCCATGGCCGTCCTGCAGAACGCCTTCGCCCGCAAGGCCGCCGAGTTCCACGATGTCCTGAAGATGGGCCGCACCCAGCTCCAGGACGCCGTGCCGATGACGCTCGGACAGGAGTTCTCCGCCTTCGCCGTCATGCTGGACGAGGACCGCAGCCGACTCGCGGAGGCCCTCGGACTGATCCACGAGATCAACCTCGGCGCCACCGCCATCGGCACCGGTCTCAACGCCCCGGCCGGATACGCCGAGGCCGCCCGCCGCCACCTCGCCGACATCACCGGCCTGCCCCTGGTCACCGCTCCCGACCTGGTCGAAGCCACCCAGGACTGCGGTGCCTTCGTCCAGATGTCCGGCGTCCTCAAGCGCGTCGCCGTCAAGCTGTCCAAGACCTGCAACGACCTGCGCCTGCTGTCCTCCGGGCCCCGCGCCGGACTCGGCGAGATCAACCTGCCCCCGGTCCAGGCCGGTTCCAGCATCATGCCCGGCAAGGTCAACCCCGTGATCCCCGAGGTCGTCAACCAGGTCGCCTTCGAGGTCATCGGCAACGACATCACCATCACCATGGCCGCCGAAGCCGGACAGCTCCAGCTCAACGCCTTCGAGCCGGTCATCCTGCACTCGCTGTCCAAGTCCGTCACTCACCTGCGCGCGGCCTGCCTCACCCTCGCGGAACGCTGCGTGAGCGGCATCACCGCCAACACCGAGATGCTGCGCGCCACCGTCGAGAACTCCATCGGCCTGGTGACCGCCCTGAACCCGCACATCGGATACACCGCCGCCACCGACATCGCCAAGGAGGCCCTGGCCACCGGCCGGGGCGTGGCCGAGCTGGTCCTGGAACGGGGGCTGCTGCCGGCCGAGCGGCTCACCTCCCTGCTGCGCCCCGAGGTGCTCGCGGGAACCGGCCCGGCCCGTCCCTGACCGGGACCGGACTGGGACCGGACTGGGTCCGCCCGGTCGGAGCGCGGGGTGCGGCGGGTGGACGTGGTCGTGCGGGGCGGATACGGCCCGAGGTGGCGACGCCCACGATCGCCGCCGAGCACCTCCCGGGCCGCGCCGACGTCGGCCAGCGCCTTGAGGCCGCGATGGCGCCTCGCGTGCCACCCGCCGGCGATCGGCGGCTCCCTCTGGGTGAGGGGGACCGGGCTTGCGGTGTCGTCGCGGGAGGACTGCGCGGCAACCGGCGCCACGCGCGGTGCATACCGCGAGGACCGACCGGACCCGGTCAGCGGATCGTGTGCCGGAAGCCGATCCGGGTCCGGCATCCGCTCCATAGCGGAGCCCAGGTCAGCGACCTGGTGCTCGTCTGTTCTCCTGGGTCCCCACTGTGGTCAGGCGTGCTTGTCCGCGGGGTGGTGGGTGGGCTGGACCGACCAGGTCGGGGGTTCGTCGTTGCCCGACCCTTCGTCGCTTTCCGCGTCGGCGAAGGTTGCGTGGATCTTGCCCGGGGCGTGGTGGACCGGGGCGTAGACGGCGTAGAGCTGCATGGGCTCGTCCCCGGTGTTGGTGACGTTGTGCCACGTGCCGGCGGGTACGAAGACCGCCCAGCCGTCCTCGACCTCCTGATCGAAGTCGAGGCGGTCCTTCGCGCTGCCCATCTGAACGCGGCCGCGACCCGCGTCGAGCCGGAGGAACTGGTCGGTCTCCGGGTGCGCCTCCAGGCCGATGTCCTCGCCCACCGGGATCGACATGAGGGTCAGCTGGAGGTACTTCCCTGACCAGGCGACCGAGCGGTAGCTGGTGTTCTCCAGCGTCGCCTGCTCGAGGTCGAAACTCTGAGGTTCGGGCCCGATGTCCTTGATGGTCATGCTTCTCTCCCGGTCGACGGAGGTGGTACGCGTTCCGGCACAGGTTTTGCGCCGGGCCAACCCTTCCAGACTGACCGGGATGTTTTGGCCCGACGCCAGTGCCACTCGAGCCGGGCTGCCACGGGCCCCGGGCACACGCGGCAGCTCGGCGTCGAAGTGGAGCGGGAGCCTGTCGACGTTGATGACTTCGATGTCAGAGCCAAGTGAGACCGTCTGCCCGGGAGCTCGCCGAGATCACGTCGGACACCGAGGCGACGATCGAGTATCTCCAGGCGGCTGACCTCCACGAGCGAACCGCCCGTCGTGAACGGGCTCCAGACCAGTCATGAGGTCTACGGCTACGTCCAGTCCGGCGGGCAGCACCGCGGGCTGGCCCGGCGGTCGGGCGGATACTGGGCACGGCTGGGAGGGGCGCCCCTGGGTGAGCGGGGCTTGTCGCGCAGGCGGCAACAGGTGAGCGGACTCAGGGCTCGATGACAAGGCGTTCGATGAGGTTGCCACGGAGTGTGAACTGGTAGCGCAGATCGATGGTGCCGCCGGGGAAGTTGCCTTCGAGGTGGTGGGTGGCGATGTAGTGGGTCGCGTCGGTCTGCTGAGCGTTCGCGAGGTGGACGGTGTAGGTGAATTCGGTGGCGGATCGGCCGAGCCACCCCTCGATCGCCTTGTTGCCCTCGTAGGTGTTGCCGTCGTCGATCACCGTGGCTTCGCGGGTGAACGCCGCGATTGCGGTTGCGGTGTCGTGGGCGCGGTGCGCTGTGAGGTAGCGGGTGATCACCTCGGGCAGGGTGTCCGGGGTGATGGTTCGGGGCTGGTTGTCGTGCATGACGTTCCTCGGTGTGGTGGCGGGTTCAGACGGTGGGGGTGGTGCCGCCGTCGATGACGTGTTCGGCGCCGACGATGGCCGAGGCGCGGTCGGAGACGAGGAAGGCGACGAGCTCGGCGACCTCCTCGGGCCGGTTGGGGCGGCCGAGAGGGATGCCGCCCAGGGAGTCCATGAGCCGGCCCAACGCGGCTTCCTGGGTGATGTCTGCCTCCTGTGCGATCCGGGCGATGAGGTTGTCGGCGGCGGAGGTCTGCACGAAGCCGGGCGAGACGGTGTTGACGCGGACGCCGTGCGGGGCGACCTCGTTCGCCAGGCCCTTGCTGTAGGTGGTCAGGGCGGCCTTGGCTGCGGCGTAGGCCAGAGTTCCGTTCCACAGCGGCATGCGGCGCTGGATCGAGGTGACGTGCACGACTGCGCCCTTGCCCGTGGCGATCATGTGCGGCAGGAGCGCGCGGTCCAGACGAACGGCGGCCAGCAGGTTCGTGTTCAGCTCCCTCGCCCAGTGGTCCTCTCCGAGCGCCGCGAACCCGCCGGCCGGTGCCTCGGACCCGCCGAGGGTGTTGACCAGGATGTCGACGCCTCCCACGCGGGCCCCCACCTCGGCGGCTACGTCTGCGGCGCCCTGGGGGGTGGACAGGTCGGCGGTGATGAACGTCTTCTCCTCCACGTCGTCGGGGCGGCTGCGGGCGGTGACCAGTACGGTCGCGCCGACCTGGGCGAGACGCCGGGCAATGGCGGCTCCAGTGCCCTTGGTGCCTCCGGTGACCAGAGCGCGCCGGCCTTCGAGAGATTCGCTGATGGATGCGGTCACGCTGTGCTCCGTTCCCGGGTGCGGGGCGCAGAGGGCGCCCCATCCCTTGTTACTGCTAAAATGGAAGTCACTAACTTCGACTTTAGCAGTAACTGAGGGGATGGTCGCCTTGGCAAGCCGGATCAGGCTGGAGGACCGGGAATGCCCGCTGTCCACGACGGTGGAACACGTCGGCGAGTGGTGGACGCTGCTGATCCTCCACGACGCCTTCGACGGCTACACCCGCTTCGACCAGTTCCAGGAGAGCCTGGGCATCTCCTCCAGCATGCTCACCACCCGGCTTAAAACCCTCGTCGCGGACGGACTACTGGAGCGCCGGCCCTACCAGACCAACCCCGTGCGTCACGAGTACGTCCTCACCGAACTCGGACACTCCCTGCGACCGGTGATCGTCGCCCTGGCCGCGTGGGGAAACTCCCGCCTCACACCGGCCGAACGCAGCATGATCCTCGTCAACGCGCACAGCGGCGAGGAAGTCGAGCCCGTCGTCGTCGACGCCAAGACCGGCCGCCGGCTCGACGACAGCGACACCTACGTCTTCACCGCAGGCCCCGCAGCCAGCGACGCCATGCGCCACCGTTACGCGACGCGGCCGGCCACACCCTCGGAGGCGTAGCGATGCCGCGGCCAAGCACCGAACGTTTCCAAGAACCGCGATCAGCGCCTCGGCCGATGTGGCGTCGGCTGCGGGGACCGTCGCACCGGCCGTAACGGCGGGTGGCGAGTGCCATGAATCCTGATGGACCCTCACGACATTGGGGCTAGCCGTTCAGGTGGGCCAGGAGGAGGTTGGGGTCCTTCGCCGTGACGTACGCGGCGCTCAGGACGTAGGCGGTGTCGCCGCGCAGGGCGATGGAGGTGGGGTTCTGCAGGCCATCGGCGGCGGTCAGGACGGTGGAGTGGGTGCCGTCGGGCTGGACGAGGGCGACCTCGCCGGGGCCGTTGCGGGCGGCCAGGATCTGGTCGCCGTGGCCGGTGAAGGCGAAGTCGTCGATCCCGGCCAGGCCGGTGGCCCGGGTCTGGACCTGGCCGGCGCGACCGTCGCGCTGGACGGGTATGCGGAGGACGACGCCCCGGTCAAGGTTGGTGACCCACAGCGCCCCGCCCCGGATCTTCAGCCCGTTGGCGCCGAGGAATCCGGTGGAGGCCAGTTCGGGGGCGGCGGACCAGATGGTCGGGGTGCCGCCGGTGGTGGGCACGCTCGAAATGGTACCGAGGACGGAGTCGGTGACGTAGAGGGTCCGGGTCCGCGGGTCCAAGGCCAGGCCGTTGGGCAGGCCGGCCGCGGGCAGCGCGGCAATGCGCTGCGGTACGCCGCCGGGGCGCAGGCGCCACAAGCCGGTCAGTTCGGAGGTGCCGGTGGCGTACAGGAAGTACAGGGTGCCGTCGTGCGCACGGACGATGCCGGTGGTCAGAGCGAAGCCCAGGACCGGGGTGTGGACGCCGCCGTCGGCGGGCGCGGGCAGGGTGGCCAGGATCCGCGTGGATCCCCCGGGGGTGATGCGGGCGACCTGGCGGGCGGCGGCGAAGGTGACGTACGCGCTGCCGTCGGGAGCCAGCGCGATGTTCTCCGGCGTCTGGTGCCGGGCCAGGTCGAAGTGCGTGGCGATGCGTGCGCAGCTCAGCGGGGCGGCGAGGGCTGACGCGACGCCGGGGGTGGCCGCGAGGACCGCTGCCGCGGTCAGTACGACGGCTGCTGCCGTGGCGGTCTTGGACCACGTGTACGTGTTCTTGAACATGGTTCCTTCACTGTTTTCGGGCATGCGGCAGCGGTACGCCGACGCGCGGGGGTTGGGGATGGCTTCAGGGAAGGGCGGCCGGTGGCCGCTCGTACCGGGGCGAGTGGAGGGACGGACGGGCACTCGCGGACGTCTGTGCGGCGTCCGATGGTGTGGGCCGGGTCAGCCCGACCCGGCCCGGACTCCCGGGCGCGCCGGGTCGTGCTGCGGGGTGACCTGGGCGAGGAGGGCCAGGGTGGTCCGCGCGGGCGAGTCGGCCTCGGTGGTGGCGACCACGATGCTCTGCCCCTGATCCGGGTCCTGGCCTGGGCTCAGGGTCTGCTGGGTGACGGTCAGCGGGCCGACCAGCGGATGCCGCATCTCGTAGGTCGCGACGGCGCAGGCCGTGACGCGGTGGTCGGCCCACATCGAGGCGAAGTCCGCGCTCTTCGCACTCAGTTCGCCCACCAGCGCATGGAGCGCGGTGTCGTCCGGGTGCCGGCCCGCCACCAGGCGCAGATTCCCCACCACGGCCCTGGCCTTCGCCGGCCAGTCGGCGTACAGGTCACGGGTGTGCGCATCGAGGAACACCAGCCGGGCCATGTTGGGCCGCTGTGCCGGCCGGTCCGGGGTGCCCGGGTCCAGGTGTCCGGCGAACAGCGCATGGCCCAGCCGGTTCCATGCCAGGACGTCACTGCGGCGGCCGGTCACGATGGCCGGGACGTGGACCAGTGCCTCCAGCAGCTGGCCGGTCGCCTCCGTCACCCGCTCCGGGGCGGGCCGGCGGCCTCGTACCGAGCCCGTGGCCGAGGATCGGGCCAGGTTCTGCAGGTGCAGGCGCTCGGCTTCCTCCAGCCGCAGGGCCCGTGCGATCGCGTCCAGCACCTGCGGTGAGGCGTTCAGGGACTGCCCCTGTTCCAGCCGGGTGTAGTAGGACACGCTGACACCCGCCAGCGACGCCAGCTCCTCGCGTCGAAGACCCTGCACCCGGCGCCGCTCGCCGTAGTCGGGTATCCCGAGATCCTCCGGCTGCAGCTGGGATCGCCGCGTCTGCAGGAACTCCCCGAGCCGCACTTTTGCTTTCATGGATCCGAGTATGGGCGGGGCCCGACCGCACAGCCTGACCCTGGCGTGGACAGGCAACAGCGGGTCCTGGACACATCGGATTTCACCTTCACCCGGCACGGCTGGGTCGATGCCGCGCCGCCCGGGTCTACGACCTGGTCAGTGACGTGTCCGCCATCGGGCGCTGGAGCCCCAACGCGAGGGCGTCGGGCCCCAGGTCGGGGCCTGGGCTCCCCCACGACCACGATCCGGGCCAGATGCGGGCCAGTACCGAGCCATCGAAGGTAGATTGCTTCATTTTGCCTGCTCAGGACGGGTGTGGCGCGTGTACCACCAGCAGACGAAGAATCTGCTGAGCCATACGGCGCGGCTCTCTGGTGTCGGCGGCTGTCACGGCGACTGCGCAGACTTCCGAACCCGGTCGGCAAGTTGCTGCCAGCGCCGACGCACAGAGGAACCGCCCTCCGCGTCGACCGAGCCCAGACCACCGGCGGCTTGCTGGAGCGGTGGAGGCTCGCGCGGGGTGTGGCCGAAGGCCTTGAGGAAGACGCAAAACGTTGATCCGTTCCACTATCAATCCCGTGGTGCTGGTTCTATGTTCGTCGTCTCGATGCTGAGGGGGGAGTGCATGGACCTGACGACGTGATGATCGATGCCCTGGCCGACAAGATCCTCGGGGGCAAGGTCGGAGGCGCTCTCCACCTTCCGTTCCGGTGGAAACAGAAGAATGCTCCGCGTCGCGCGTACTCCCCTATCCACGTCGAGGCGAACACTCCCGTCCGCACCGATCTCTCCTGCCGCCTCGACCTCCGCTTCCGAATAGGCCTCGACAAGCCGTGGGAGTACAGCCTGATACTCCTCCACCCCGGAAGCCGCACGGTCCTCCGCCGCCTCGATGTTCGGGGGACACACCTCGACCGTGAAACGGGCGAGCACTTCATCAATCGCACGCACAAACACAGGTGGAGCGAACAGCGAGGCAACCGGGACGTCTACGCCCCGGACGACATCCGTCACGCGCCGGACCCGATCGCCAATGCGACGCTCACCTCTATGGACGAAGAGTACGACCGCGTCGTCAGGGACTTCGTCCTGGAATGCAAGATGGACATCTCCGCAGGCTACGTTTGGGTTCCGCCCACGCCGCCGATACCGGCCCCGACGCTAGAGGGATTCGAGGAATACCCATGAGCGCCTCCCCCCTCGACCCTCGCCTCACCGAGGACTTGCGCTGCTGGCACATCGCACCGGCAAGCCGCCCGGGATCCGTCGCACTCACAGGACGCTCGTACTTCGCTGACGGAGACGGCCTGACCGTCCTTCTCCGAGTGTCCGGAGACGACGCCTTGGCCAGCGACGGCGGCACCATGGTTTCTCGCTTGGCCGATGCCGGAGTCGACGTCTGGGGCCCAACCCGAGCAGCGACCGCCTGGACCGAGACACTCAGCGCATTCCGCCTCAGCGAAGTGGACGGACGAATCGTTGGCCGCCGGCCCCTGCAACAGGCGGCGACGCTCGTATCGGACATCAGTAGTGCGATGCTGACCACCGACGGCCTGCGATGGCTCGCAGCCCCTGACCGGGACAGCAAGCTCGTGCGTCAGTTCTACGCGTACCTCGACGATGCCCGCATCGCCTACGACCGGCGCCCCACCGTGGAGCTCCCCCGCGGCGCCACGGTACGCCCCACCGCGCGCATCAACCTGCCCAAGCGAACAGTCCTGGTGCAGGCCGTCGGCAGCTCTGAGCAGGGCCTGGAGCATGCCCTGTCGCTCGTGCAGCGCATCGAGCGCGCGGACTACGCCTTCGACCAGCGCCTCGTGCTGCTGAAGGGCAACCCCCAAGCTTGGCCCGCCGATCACCTCGACCTCTTGGCGGACCACACACCAGTCGGATTCTCCGACCGCATGGACGCGGTCACCCGATTCCTCAAAGAGGGCACTCCACTGGAACGCCCCGTCACATCGGAGCCGTAGGCTTCCCGCTCTCACACGACGTTTCCAGCTCCGCGCGGCGAAGAGGACCGGCCGAGCAATGTCTTGTCACTTGTGCACAACACCCGCCGCGCACTAACCCGCCCCCCTCATCCATGGATCGCAGACCCCGGCCGGGTTCGCCGCCAGGGTGGTGGGAGGCGACGGCCCGGCGGCGACCACCATCGCCCTTGACTACCAAGAGGCGGCGACGTAACCGGCAACCAGATCTAACTACTCGTCAGTAAGGTCAGCAAAAGGTCAGCATTCGTCCGACCAAACCTGGTTACAGCCTGCGACACATGAGACTCGACCGTCGGCGCCGAAGGCTCTCGCCCCGCATTCGACAGCCTCCCCTGCGAAACCAAAGCCGGAGGGCCGGGCGCGATTACCACACCCAGCCCTCGCGCGCACAAACCAGCAGGTCAACGCACCCTTCCTCGCGCCTTCAGGTGGGTTGGGGGAAGCTCTGGGGCCGGAATCGGAGGGCCGTCGTAGCCCTTCACCTCACCGAATCGCGACCCGTTCATCCAGTCTTCTCGGGCCTGTACGATCTCCTCGTTGGAGCGTCCGATCCAGTTCCAGAACATCACGATCTCCTCCTCGAACGGCTCGCCGCCCAGGAGCATCAGGCCCGCGTCCGAGGCCGCGCGGACGGGGAGTTCCGTGCGGCCGCAGCCGAGGTAGAGCATCGAGCCGGGGAGGACCGGGACGCCGTCCACGTGGGCCTCCCCCGACATCGACAGCACCGCGTACTCGAAGTCCGGGTCGAGCGGGAGGCGGGTCTGCGTACCCTCCGCGAGCGCCAGGTCCGCGCCGACGATCGGGCTGTACGCCGTGCCCGGCGAGGTCGCCGTGTCCAGGGTGCCCAGGACCACCGTCGCCGTCAGGCCCGGGGCGGTCACCTGCGGGAGCTCCGCGTGGTGCTGGAAATGGGGTTCCACGTTCCGGTGTTCGTCCGGGAGGGCCACCCACAGCTGGGCGCCGTGCAGGATGCGGCCGTGCGAGCGCGGGCTCTCCTCCGAGTGGCTGATCCCGCGGCCGGAGGTCATCAGGCCGAGCTCCCGCGGGCGGATCGTCTCGAGACTGCCCACGCTGTCCCGGTGCAGCACCTCGCCGTCGTGCAGCCAGCTCACGGTCTGGAGCCCGGAGTGCGGGTGCGGGGCGACCTGCATGCCGGGCTCGCCCGCGATGTCGTCCGGGCCGTAGTGGTCGACGAAGCACCAGGCGCCCACCATGCGGCGGCCCAGGTTCGGCAGGAGTCGGCGGACCTCGGTGGATTCCCCGAGCTTGACCGTGCGCGGGCTGAGGAGCTCGCGCACGGGTTCGGCCACGACGAAGCCACGGCCGCCGCAGGCGGAGAGAGCGGGCTGGCGATCGAGATTGCTCATACCGCACAACCTAGTACCGCCGCCCGTGCCGCGTTCGGTGGAATGTCCGGCCGCCGTCACGTGTTGTGGCAGGCGGACGGTCAGGCAAGGACGCCACCTGAACGGCGGAAGGGATCCCGATGAACTCGCCGATGGACTCGTCGACGAACACGCCGGCGAACACGCCGACGACGTACTTCGAGCACGGCACGGCGGCCGAGCGCTGGGAGCGCGCCCTGCTCTTCTTCGACGCGAAGGAGTACGCGACGGCCGCGGCCATCCTGGACGGGCTGGCCGGCGAAACCCCTGACCAGCTCGCCCCCCGGCTGCTGCTGGCCCGCTCCTACTACCACTCCGCCCAGCTCTCCCGCGCCGAGCGCGAGCTCCGCGCCATCCTCGAGCGCTGGCCGGTGGAGGACTACGCGCAGCTGATGCTCGGCCGGACGCTGGAGCGCCAGGGCCGGCCCGACGAGGCCCGCCCCCACCTGCGGATGGCCGCCGCGATGGCGGGCGAGTTCCCGGAGCACTGAGCGAGTGGTGCGGGGCCCGGCCGCCGCCTCGGTTAGCCTGGGGTCACGATGAACCGTCTGACCACGCCTTTCGGCTCCTACGAGCTCACCCGCTTCCCCGAAGACCCGCGCGACCAGCTCCGCGCCTGGGACGCCGCCGACGAGTACCTGCTGCGCCACCTCGACTCCGGTACGGGGGAACACGGCCCGGTGGACCTGGCCGGCGCCGGGCAGATCACGATCCTCGGGGACCGCTGGGGGGCGCTCACGACGGCCTTGGCCGCGTACCACCCGACGCAGATCACCGACTCCTACCTCGCCCGGGCCGGCACCGCCGGGAACCTGGACCGCGCCGGGATCGGCACGGCCAAGTCCACGGTGCGGCTGCTGACCACGCAGGACGCGCCGCCCGAGCGGATCGACGTGCTCCTCGTACGGGTGCCGAAGAGCCTGGCGCTGCTGGAGGACCAGCTGTACCGGCTGGCGCCGCACGTGCACGCCGGCACGGTCATCGTGGGCACGGGCATGGTCAAGGAGATCCACACCTCCACCCTGAAGCTCTTCGAGAAGATCCTCGGCCCGACCAGGACCTCGCTCGCCGAGAAGAAGGCCCGCCTGATCTTCTGCACGCCGAGCGCCACCTCGACGCGCGCCGTCGACCCGTGGCCGGTGACGTACACGCTGGACGAGGACGCGGGCTCGGGCGCCGGTCTGACCGCCGTCAACCACGCCGGCATCTTCTGCGCCGACCGGCTCGACGTCGGCACCCGCTTCTTCCTCCAGAGCATCCCGAACAACACGGGCGGCGCCCGGGTCGTGGACCTGGGCTGCGGCAACGGCATCGTCGGCACGGCGGTCGCGGTCGCGGACCCCAAGGCCGAGATCGTCTTCACCGACGAGTCGTACCAGGCCGTCGCCTCCGCCAAGGCCACCTTCCGCGCCAACGTCGAGCGCGAGCGCGAGCGGGCCGACTTCCTCGTCGGCGACGGCGTGGCCATGCTGGACCCCGGCTCGGTCGACCTGGTGCTGTGCAACCCGCCGTTCCACTCCCACCAGGCGACGACGGACGCCACGGCGCTGCGCATGTTCGCCCAGTCGCGCAAGGTGCTCCGCCCGGGCGGTGAGCTGTGGGTGGTCGCCAACCGCCACATGGGCTACCACACCCACCTGCGCCGCCTCTTCGGCAACAGCGAAGTCGCCGCGAGCGAACCGAAGTTCGTCGTACTGCGCGCGGTCAAGCAGGAGGAGCGCCGGCGACCCATGTGACCTGCCGGTACACCCGCCGGTAGCTCCGCCTGTTCGTCCTACACTCGGCCGCGTGAGCAGCCAGGTACGAGAAGACGACGGTACGGACGGCAGTGCGCGAAGCCGTACGGACGCCGGCCCCGACGGCACGCGCTACCGCCGGGAGGACCTGGCCCGCGCGGCCGGCGTCAAGGTGCGCAACCTGCGCTACTACCAGGAGCGCGGGCTGCTCCCGCCGCCGCGCCGCGAGGGCCGCATCGCCTGGTACTCCGCGGACCACCTGACCCGGCTGCGCCTGATCAGCGATCTGCTCGGGCGCGGGTACACCGTCAACGGGATCGCCGAGCTGCTGCACGCCTGGGAGGCGGGTAGCGGACTGTCCCAGCTCCTGGGCCTGGAGCGGGCGATGACCCGCGACTGGGTCCACGAGGAGCCGGTCACCATGACCCTGGCCGAGCTGCGCGAGCTGTTCGGCCCGGCGGGGACGGCCGAGGACACCCGGCGGGCCGCGGAGCTGGGGTACGTACGGATCGAGGGCGACCGGGTCACGCACCAGAGCCGGCGGCTGCTGGAGGCGACGCTCGCGCTCGTGCGCCAGGGCGTGCCGCTCGCGGAGATCCTCGACGCGGGGGACTTCGTGCAGACGCAGGCGGCCGCGCTCGCCGACCGGTTCGTCGGACTGTTCCGGCGGCATGTGATCGGACCGGACGGACTGGAGCGACTTTCGGCCACCCAACTGGATCACATCTCGGACGCGGTGGCGGCGCTGCGTCCGGTGGCGGGCGAGGTCGTGGCTTCGGAGTTCGCCCGGGCGATGGCCAGGCGAGTGGAGGCGGAGGTCGCGGAACTGATCCGCAAGGACCCCTGAACCGGCCCCGGAAGCGGTGACCGATCGGTAGGAGTCGGCCGAAAAGGCACGGTCGAACAACCTTGCCAACCCCCATTGGCACTCTTACATTCAACTCGTCGGTAACAACGGTGCACAGCCGAAATAAGGGACCATCTCATGGCAGATTCCCCCAACTTATCGGATTCCTCCGCCCCGCCCGGCAGAGGCGGCGGCAGCGAAGACGCGGGAGGCGGCCGCGTCCGCTGGCGCCGCTTCGCCGTCCTGACCGTCCCCGCCATCGCCGTGACCGCGGGCCTCGGCATCGCCCTCGCGCAGGGCGCGCTCGCCGCCTCCTTCGCCGTGTCGGGCCAGCAGTTCAAGGTGTCGGCTTCGAGCCTGGAGGGCGAGGGCTTCGCCCAGTACGGCAGCATCGACGTCAACGCCCGCGAGGAGCTCATCCCGGTGGCCGTCACCGCCATCAAGGAGGCCAAGCTCCACAGTCTCTGCCAGTCGGTGGTGACCACGCTCCCGGTCGTCGGCGACATCTCGCTCAACCTCACCGCGGGCAAGAAGGCCCCCGTCGAGGCCAGCAACCTGTTCGTCGACGCCACCCAGCTCTCCGGTGACGCCGTGTTCAGCAACATCGAGATCGGCCGCGACGCCTCCACCCTCGACAAGGGGCCGGCGGAAGCCGTGGGCATGCAGGACCTGTTCGCCCAGCAGGCGGACACCGTCGCCATCACCGATCTGCAGCAGACGGCCTGGGCCACGAACGCGGGCACGTTCAAGCTCTCCGGGCTCAGCATGAACATCAGCAAGGGCAAGAAGGAATGCTTCTGAGCCTCTGGCGGCGGTGGCGGCAGTGGCGTCGGGGCAGGCCGTTCTGGGGAGGGTTCTTCGCCGTCCTCGCCGGGGCGGAGATCTGCGCCCTGCCGCTCGCACCGCTGAAGGTGATGCTCCAGCAGGGCATCGCGGGCATCCCGTCCGTCCTGATGGGCATCGTCATGATCGTGCTCGGCCTCACCGCCTGGTTCTCGCCCGCGCAGCGCAGCCTCGCCGGTGTCCTCACCACGCTCATCGCCACCGCCGCGCTGGTCATGTCGAACCTCGGCGGTTTCCTGATCGGCACCCTGCTCGGGATCCTCGGCGGCGGCCTGATGTTCGCCTGGCAGCCGAACGCCGCCGCCCGGCACCCCTCCCCCGAGCCGCACTCCCCCACCCCCACGGGAACCACCTCCACCGCACCCACCCCAACCGGCACCACCGCGCACCCCGATCCCCAAGGAGCACAGCCATGAGCCGCACGCGTACCGCGCTCGCCCTCGGGTTGGCCGCCGCCGGAGCGCTGTCGGTGGCCTCGGTCACCGCCACCGCCGCGCCCGCGCCGCTGGCCGGATCGACCACCGTCACCCCGGCCGGGCATTCGTTCAAGGCCACCCTCAGCGGCAAGGCCACCCTCAAGGCCGGTTCGGTGACGGTGACCTGTACGGTCTCCGTCTCCACCGGCACGGTCCCGGCCGCGCCCGGGAACCAGAACGCCTCCGGTCCCGTCTCCTCTCCGATCTCCCCGCCGACGTACAGCTCCTGCACCTCCAGCGTCTGGGGAGTGACCCCGACCGTCACCACCAGCGGTGCCTGGTCGGTGTCGATGCAGAACGGCTCGCCGATCACCGCCACCATGACCGTTCCGACCGGCGGGCTCGTCGTGCAGACGTCCGGCCTGGCCACCTGTACGGTCACCGCCGCCCCGACCGCCCCGGCGAACGTCGCCGGGAGCTGGGCGAACGGCGCCCCGCCGAGCCTGACCTTCACCAACGCCTCCGTGCCGGTCACGGTCACCGGCGGGTTCGGCTGCCCGACCAGCGCGACCGCGTCCGTCTTCAACGCCGTGTACAAGGTCACCGACACGACCGACCCGGCGCAGCAGATCACCGTCGGCCCCTGACGGGCCGCTGCGGCCACCCGTGACGGGGGCCGCGACGAGGAGGCCCGCCGGCCCCGGAGCGCTCCGGGGCCGGCGGGCCTTCCCGCGCGTACGGCCGGATCCTCAGCGGTGCGCCGGGAACTCCACCACCTGCTGGTACGTCGGCCGGTTCTGCCAGTTGACCTGCGGGTGGCTCAGCCCGCCCACCGGACGCTGCACGATCGAGTCCGCGCACCACTGGTTGCCGGCCGCGCAGGTCCCGTCGGCCGGGTAGACGGACGCCGGGGTGGCGGCCGCCGCCTGCTTCAGCGTGGCCGCCATCGCGTCCCGGCACGCGGACAGCGAGCCGCCTCCGCAGTACGCCCTGGCCAGCGGACCGGCCACCGGACGCCCGAGCACCGTGCGCAGGTCCTTGTCCGCGTAGCTCCACCAGCCGTACTGGAACGCCGACCCGGCATGCGAACCGGTGGGCCCGTGACCCGCGTTGGGCGCCTCGTCCACGGTCAGCGAGGCCCGCAGGGCGTCGTACAGCGGCTCCCCCAGGCCCGGTTCGAACTCGGCCTCGATCAGCAGCGGCCACCAGGCGTCCATGATCCGGACGGCATCGGCGTGCGCGTACGTCCTCGAGCCCTGGGCGGTCTCCTTGCGCTCGGTCCCCGCCGCCTGCCACGCGGCCAGCTTGTCGACCGCGGCGGACACCGCCGGATCGGTGACCGGCGCGCTGCGCAGCACGGCGAGCAGCTCGGGCAGCAGGTTCTCGGCCCGCAGGTCGGTGACGGCCGCGTCCGCCATCGCCTGGGCGAGTTTGGCGCGGGTGACCCCGCCCGCGGCGACGAGCGGCGCGACGCGCCGGTCGAGGAGGTCGCCGCGGTGCACGGAGCCCATGCCGAAGCCCGCCGCGGCGTACCCCTTGGCCTGCTTGTTGTTCCAGCTGACGTAGTAGTCCTGCCCGATGGACTGCGGGTGCTCCGCGGGCGGGGTGTAGGCGGCGGTGTTGGCCGCCGGGTCGAAGCCCTGCCACTCGTAGCCCTGCCGGCCCGCGATCGGCAGCGCGGCGTCGACCCCGGCGGGCCTGACCGGGTTCAACCCGCTGTTGTAGTAGGCCGCTTCGCGCGCGTCGGCGTAGAACCAGTTGAAGGCGTAGCCGATGTGCTGGGCGGCCTGCTGGAACGTACGGGCGTCCGTCACGTACGAGGGGTCGTTGAGCATCTGGAAGCCGATGATCGAGTCGGCCTCGTGGCGGTACGTGGAGCGCAGCGCGGCGTAGGCCACGGGCTTGCCGGCGATCGTGGCGCGGTGGGTCACGATGCCGTAGTTCGTCCGCCAGACCTGCATCCGGTACGAGCCGTTCGGCGTCGGGTCGGCCACCGAGGACTTCCAGGCGTTGGTGCGCTCCAGCTTCTCCATCGGGGTGCAGGTGCCGCGGTAGAGGTACGAGGCGCTCGCGGTGGTCGGGGTCCCGCCGCCCGGCTCGCACAGCTCGACGGCGAAGGTGTCGGTGATGTCCTGCCCGGCGGAGGTGGCGCTCCAGGCGTAGTCCTGGCCGCGGCCGAGCTGGACGTACATGCTCACGCCGGCGAAGGAGGCGCCGCGGGCGCTGATGCCGGGGCCCTGGATCTCCTGGAGCATGAGGAGCTGGGGCGCGAGGTAGCCGGTCTGCGGGCCGAAGACGGCGACGGGGTGGCCGCTCGCGGTCTTCGCCCCCGAGACGAGCAGGGCGTTGGACATGCTCTGCTTGACCGGCTTCGGCGGGTTCGCGGCGGCCGCCGTGGCCGCCGCCCCCGTACGGTCGTACACGAGCTGCTCGGCGGTGACCGATCCGGGGTCCGGGAGCGCGGTGCCCTGCGGGTTCGCCGGCTTCTGCGCGTACGGGAAGCTCGTGCCGTCGTGGACGGTGAGCACGGCCTCCGGGTCGTCGCGCTCGCGGAAGGACTCCCAGACCCGGGTGCCCTCCTCCAGGCCGTACTTCTGCTGCGCGGAGAGCAGGGAGAGCGCGGCCTGCACCTCGCCGCCGCCTCCGCCGCCGAACAGCCCGCCGACGACGGAGGCGAGGGCGATCAGGTCGGTGATCTTGAACGGCTGGATCTCTCCGGCGTTGGTGATCGAGTCGATGTGGCCGGTGAGCACGTACTCACCGGGGAAGTAGCGGCCGTTCTTGGACTGGACGCGGTAGGCGTTGATCCCGTCGACGTACGCCTGCGCGTCCTCCATCGCGAGCCGGCCGCGGTCGCCCTCGGTGGTGCGGATCCGGTCCACCTGGGCCTGCAGGTCGGCCTCGGTGTACGGGGCCTGCGGCCAGAACTGCTGCTCCAGGCCCTGGTTGGCGAGGGCGCCGCCGGCGAACGGGGTCAGGTCTCCGCGGCCGACGTGACGGAAGAGGTCCATCTGCCACAGCCGGTCCTGGGCGGCGGCGAACCCCGCGCCGTAGGAAGTCCCGTAGCGGGTGGTGCCCTTGATGTGGGGGACGCCGGTCTTCTTGTCGCGGGTGATGGTGACGTCGGAGCGCGGGCTGCTCGTCGACTCGACCTGGCCGGCGGGGACCCCGAACGAGGCGTCGTTGAAGAAGTCGTTGACCTTGGCGTCGGTGAGACCGGGGTAGCCCGCCACCAGCGAGTCGTAGCGGGCCAGTTGGTCGGAGGCGTGGGCGGGCATCGTGCCGAACGCCTTGTGCAGGAGGATCTGGGCGAGGGTCGCGTTGCCGTTCTGTCCGGGCGGCAGGATGTCCGCGCACTGACCGCCGCAGTAGTCGGCGACGGGCAGCGGGACGGGGTCGGCGGACGGCGCGGCGGACGCGGACGCGAGCGGGGAGAGCAGGGCCGCGCCGAGGGCGATCACCCCGGCGGCGACGGCAGTTCTCAGGCGGGCGGTGGGACGTCGCATGCGTGCTCCTCCGTGGGGCGGGAAGCGGTCACGGGGGAGGGTACTGGCGGGCCTACCACTCAGTAAGATGAACGACCGTCACTTTTGAGGAGAGTTGACGCCGACCCCCGGCCGACGGCATAAATGCGTTGCCGGACGTGCGGAACGTCGGAGAGGGTCGCTGTCATGTCACAGAAAGAGCGCCACGTAGCCGACCTCTTCTCCGGCGGCCGGCTCATCGCCGTCCCGCGCAGGGCCGCCCGCCGCGAGCAGCTGCTCGCCCACCTCACCGAGACACTCTTCGAGGAGGGCCGGACGTACACGGAGCCCGAGGTGAACGACGCGCTGCGCACGGTGCACGAGGACTGCTCGGCGCTGCGGCGCCACCTGGTCACCTCGGGCCTGCTGACCCGCACCCGGGACGGCGGCAGCTACCGGCGGGCCGACGCCGTGGAGCGCGCCGGAGCCGGTGCGTCCGCTATCCCCGGTACGTCTCCAGCAGCCTGAGCCAGACCTCGCTGATCGTCGGGAACGCCGGGACCGCGTGCCACAGCCGCGCGATCGGCACCTCCCCCGCGACCGCGATCGTCGCCGCGTGCAGCAGCTCGGCCGCGCCCGGGCCGACGAAGGTGGCCCCGAGGAGCACCTCCCGGTCCAGGTCGACGACCATCCGGGCCCGGCCCCGGTACCCGTCGGCGTACAGGCCGGCGCCCGAGACCTTGCCGAGGTCGTAGTCGACGGCGCGGACCCGGTGGCCCGCCCGCTCGGCCTCGGCGAGGGTGAGGCCCACCGCGGCCGCCTCCGGGTCGGTGAACACCGCCTGCGGCAGGGCCTGCGTGTCGGCGGTCGCGGCGTGCGCGCCCCAGCGGCCCGTGTCGAGCGCGGGGGCGCCCGACGCGCGGGCGGCGATGGCGGCCCCGGCGATCCGGCCCTGGTACTTGCCCTGGTGGGTCAGCAGCGCACGGTGGTTCACGTCGCCAACCGCGTACAGCCAGTCGTGGCCCTCGACCCGGCAGGTCTCGTCGACCGGGATCCAGCCCCCGGGCGTCAGCCCGACGGTCTCCAGCCCGATGTCCTCCGTGTGCGGGGTACGGCCGGTCGCCATCAGCAGCTCGTCCCCCTCCAGGATCTCGCCGCCCTCCAGTACGACCTGGACCGGCCCGGTCGAGCCGTCCCGTACGACCGCCTCGACGGCGACGTCCGTACGGACCACCGCGCCGGCTTCGCGCAGCGCCTCGGCGACCAGCTCCCCGGCGAAGGGCTCCATCCGCGGCAGCAGCCCGGAGCCGCGCACGAGGACGGTGACCCGGGAACCGAGGGCCTGCCAGGCCGTGGCCATCTCCACGGCCACCACGGAGCCGCCCACGATCAGCAGCCGGCCCGGCACCTGCCCGGCGGAGGTGGCCTCGCGGCTGGTCCACGGCCGCGCCCCGGCGAGCCCGGGCACGTCCGGGACCAGGGCGCGGGTGCCGGTGGCGACGACGACGGCGTGCCGGGCGGCGAGCACCACGTGCTCGCCCTCGGGGCTGGTGACGGCGACCTTGCGGACGCCGTAGAGGCGGCCGTGGCCCCGGTAGAGGTGGGCGCCGGTCGACTCGACCCAGTCGACCGCGCCGTCGTCCTTCCAGCTGGAGGTCCAGTAGTCGCGGTGCGCGAACACGGCCGCCGCGTCGAGCGGCCCCGCCGCGGAGCCCGCGAGCCCGGGCACCCGGCGGGCTTCGGCCCTGGCCAGCGCGGGGCGCAGCAGCGCCTTGCTCGGGACGCAGGCCCAGTACGAGCACTCGCCGCCGACGAGCTCGGCCTCCACCAGGGCGGTGCTCAGCCCGGCGGCGCGGGTCCGGTCCACGATGTTCTCGCCGGCCGGTCCCGCGCCGAGCACCACGACGTCGTACTCCACCGCTTCCGACACAGTCACCATCCGTGGTTCCAGGGGCTCTTGTTTCCCTGTCACCTTACGTGCGGACCGTGGGGCGCGCCGCAGACGCGCGGCGGCGCGGCCCGCGGGGCACCGGGGCACCGGGGCACCGGGGCACCGGGGCACCGGGGCACCGGGGCACCGGGGCGACGCTGCGGGCTCAGGCCTGCGCGGTACCCGCCTGGCCGTCCTGCTGCGACGCGGCGATCTTCGCCCGCACCTCTTCCATGTCCAGCGACCGCGCCTGCCCGATCAGGTCGGTCAGCGCGGCCTCCGGCAGCGCGCCGGGCTGCGAGAAGATCGCCACCTGGTCCCGGACGATCATCAGCGTCGGGATCGAGGTGATCTGGAAGGCGGCGGCCAGCTCCTGCTGCGCCTCCGTGTCCACCTTGGCGAACACCAGGTCCGGATTGGCCTCGGAGGCCTTCTCGTAGACCGGGGCGAACTGGAGGCAGGGCCGGCACCAGCCCGCCCAGAAATCGATCAGCACGAACGGGTTCTCGCTGACCGTCCGGTCGAAGTTCTCCTTGGTGAGCTCGACAGTAGCCACGGTTCCAGACCTCCTGATTGCCTTGTATGCACCTTGAACGATCGGCTCGCCCCGCGCATTCCGCCGCGGCGCGCCGGCGGGCGGGCCGCGGGACGTCCGCGGCCCGCGCGCACGCGCCGTCTCAGAAGGGGTGCCCCGCCGGGGTCGAGCGGACCGTCGTCCAGCGCAGCTCCGTGAACGCGTCCAGGTTCGCCTCGCCGCCGAACCGGGCCCCGGTGCCGGAGGCGCCCACCCCGCCGAAGGGGGCCACGGCCTCGTCGTTCACGGTCTGGTCGTTGACGTGCGCGATCCCGGTCGGAATCCGCTCGGCCAGGTCCATCCCCCGGGCCGCGTCGCGCGTCACGATCCCGAGGGAGAGGCCGTACGGGCCGGCGGCGGCCAGGGCCACCGCCTCCTCCTCCGTCGCGAAGGAGCGTACGGGCGCCACCGGGCCGAAGACCTCCTGCGCGTAGGCGGGGGTGTCGTCGGCGACGCCCGCCAGCACGGTGGGCCGGTAGAAGAGGTCCTCGTACGTGCCGCCGGCGACGAGCTTGGCCCCCTGCTCCGTGCTGGCCTCGACCAGAGCGTGCACCCGCTCCAGCTGGCCGCGGTCGATCAGCGGCCCCAGGTGCACCCGCTCGCGGTACGGGTCCCCCACCGCCAGCGCCTCGGCCCGCGCGGCGAGCCGCTCCACGTACTCGTCGTACAGCGAGGCGTGGACCAGGTGCCGGCCGGCCGTCATGCAGATCTGGCCCTGGTGGAAGAACGAGCCCCAGGAGGCCTGCGCCACGGCGGCCTCGACATCGGCGTCCTTGAGCACGACGAGGGCCGAGTTCCCGCCCAGCTCCAGGTGCGCCCGCTTGAGATGGCGGCCCGCCAGCTCCCCGACGAGCCGCCCGGCGGCCGTGGACCCGGTGAAGGACACCACCCGGACCAGGGGATCGGCGACCACCGCCGCCCCGGTCCCGGCGCCCCCGGGCAGCACGTGCAGCAGCCCGTCCGGCAGTCCGGCGGCCGCGAAGACGGCGGCGAGCGCGAGGCCCCCGCTCACGGCGGTCCGCGGGTCCGGCTTGAGCAGCACCGCGTTGCCGAGGGCGAGCGCCGGGGCGACCGAGCGGACCGACAGGATCAGCGGCGCGTTGAACGGGGCCACCACGCCCACCACCCCGGCCGGGACCCGGCGGGTGAAGGAGAGCCGCGGCGCCTCGCTCGGGAGCACCTGCCCGGTCGGGCGCGAGGCCAGCGCGGCGGCCTCGTAGCACTCCTGGGCGGCGACGTGCAGCTCGAAGTCGGCCTTGCCCGGTATGGAGCCCGACTCCCGCACCAGCCAGTCCCGCAGCTCCCCGGCATGGGCGGTGAACAGGTCTGCGGCACGGCGCAGGACGGCGGCCCGCTCCATGTGCCCGGCCCGCCCCCACTCCTCCTGGGCGGCGCGGGCCCGCAGGGCGGACTCGGCGACATCGGCGGGCGCGGCCAGGGCGAGGGTGGCCAGCGTGAGGCCGGTGGCGGGTTCGACGACGGGGGCGGTGCCCCCGGTGAGGGTCGGTCCGTCCTGCCAGAGCGTCGGATCGAGGAGCGGCATGGCGCGGGGCCTCCGGTGGGGATGGGCGGGGCGGGGGGCGGCAGCACGCGCCATCGTGCCAGACCGGAGGCACCACATCTGTTCAGTTATTGGGCAGTTGACGCGCCGCAGTGACCGGAAACGATCGACGGCGGTGCGGCGTACGGGAGTTCGGGGCGCCGGCTCAGCGCTCCAGGACGAGCGCGATGCCCTGCCCGACCCCGATGCACAGCGTGGCCATGCCCGTGCCGGAGCCGGCCGCGGCCAGCTGGTGCGCCACCGAACCGGCCAGCCGGGCTCCGGAGGCGCCGAGCGGGTGGCCGATCGCGATGGCGCCACCGCGCGGGTTGAGCACGGCCGGGTCCAGCTCCGGCCAGGCCGCGACGCAGCCGAGCGCCTGGGCCGCGAAAGCCTCGTTGAGTTCGAGCGTGGTCAGATCGGCCAGGCTCCGGCCCGCCTTGGCGAGCGCCTTGCGCACGGCGTCGACCGGACCCAGGCCGAAGAGCTGCGGCTCGATGCCGGTGACCGCGGAGGCACTGATCCGGGCGAGCGGCTCCCGGCCGGTGGCGGCCAGCCCCTCCTCGTCGGTCAGCAGCAGCGCCGCGGCGCCGTCGTTGAGCGGGGAGGCGTTGGCGGCCGTGACCGTACCCGTGCCGTCCGTCCGGAAGGCGGGCTTCAGGCGGGCCAGCGACTCGGGCGTGGAGCCCTCCCGGATGCATTCGTCGCGTACGAGGTCCACTCCGGGGTACGCGACGACCTCGTCCCCGTACTGCCCGGCGGCCCAGGCGGCCGCGGCCTTGCGGTGGCTCTCCAGGGCGAAGAGGTCCTGGGCCTCGCGGGTGATGCCGTGCTTCTCCGCGATGAGTTCGGCGCCCTCGCCGAGCGAGCCCGTCCACTCCGCGGGCATGCGCGGGTTGGTCATCCGCCAGCCGAGGGTGGTGGACCACATCTGCTGGTGGCCGGCCGGGAAGGGGCGCTCGGGCTTCTGCACCACCCAGGGGGCGCGGCTCATCGACTCCACGCCGCCCGCGATGGCGACGCAGGCGTCGCCCAGCGCGATGGCCCGGGCGGCCTGGATCACCGCTTCGAGGCCCGAACCGCAGAGCCGGTTGACGGTGACCCCGGGGACGGACACCGGGAGCCCCGCGAGCAGGACGGCCATCCGGGCCACGTCCCGGTTGTCCTCGCCCGCGCCGTTGGCGTCGCCGAAGACCACGTCGTCGATGCGGGCGGGGTCGAGGTCGGGCGTACGGTCCACCAGCGCGCGGACGACGTGCGCGGCGAGGTCGTCGGGGCGGACCCCGGCGTAGGCTCCGCCGAACTTGCCGATCGGGGTGCGGACGGCGTCGACGACGTAGACGTCGCGGACGGCACGTCCGTCGCGGGCGGTGCGGATGCTCATCGGGGCTCTCCTGGGCGGATCCGTACGGGCGGCGCCGGGACGGTGCCGGGGTCGGCACCCGGTGCGGCGCCGGGCGCGCCCGGTGGGGCGCGCCCGCAGTCTCCGTCCGCAGGTCACCGGCTGTCAACGGCCCCCTGCCGGCCAACGACCGGCCGTTCGGACGGTGCCGGTCCCGGGCCGCGGCCACGGGCGGGCGAAGCGCGGCGCGGCCGAGGTGTCACGGCCGAGGTGTCACGGCCGAGGTGTCACGGCCGAGGCGCCACGGCTCCTTTCAGGTCGACTCCCGCCGGACGGCCACGGCGGAGATCAGGTCGTGCCGCCGCGTGATCTCGCCCGGCTCGCGCACCGCCCGGTCCACCAGCTCGGCCAGGTGGTCACCGGTCGGCAGCTCGATCTGCACCGTGCTCAGCCGGGGCCGCAGCAGCCTGCCGATGAGCAGGTCGTCCGCGCCGATGACCGCGACGTCCTCGGGGACCCGCAACCCCTCGTCCAGCAGGGCGCGCATCAGCAGCATCGCGTACTCGTCGTTGTACGCGAACACCGCGTCCAGGCCGAGGGAGGGCCAGCGGGCCGCCAGCGCCGCGGCCGACTCCTCCGAGTAGGCCATCGGCAGCGGTTCGATCTCCGCGCCCGCGACCGAACGGGCGCCCTCCAGCCGGGGGGTGGAGAAGAGCTCCATCCCCTCCTCCTCCGGTACGACCACGCCGATCCGCCGGTGCCCGCGCTCGACGAGGTGGGCGGTGGCCCGGGCACCGACCTCGCTCTGGTCCAGGACCAGCGCGTGGGCTCCCGGGACCCCGACCGGGCCCATCGTTATCACCGCGCGGGCCCCGGCCCGCTTCAGCGTGGCCACGTTGTGCGCGGACAGGGTGATCTCACCGAGCGAGATCACCGCGACCGGCCGCAGCTCGGCCCAGGCGCGGGCCGCCTCGTCGCCGGTGAGGCCGAGGCTGCCGTACTGGACCACGGTGTAGTCGAGGCGGCGCAGCGACCACTGGAGCTCGTTCAGGAAGGCGCTGTAGAGCGGTCCGATCGGCACGTGCGAGGTGGGCAGCAGCACGATGCGGGTGTGCCCGGCGCGCAGACTCCGGGCGGCGGCGTGGGGTACGTACCCGAGCTCCTCGGCGGCCCGGCGGACCTTGCGACGGGTCGGCTCGCTGATCCGTACGGCTTCCGCGTTGTTGAGGACGTAGCTGACGGTCGCGCGCGACACGCCGGCGAGACGGGCCACGTCGGCGCTGGTCGGCACGGGGGCCGGCTGCGGCGGTTTCGATGACTGTGACATTGCCGTGGCATCTTTCCAGACCGATTGCACCCGGGGGCTAGCGGATGGCCGGAAACGGATGCTACACAGTGGTTACACGATTCATTGACACGTGTAACCCGGGCGTCACATCCCCTTCCCCGGGTCCGCGCAGCACGTGTCCGACCGTGTCCCCGCCGTGCCGCCGTCCTGTCGTGTTCCGACGCACCCCCGCCGTCACGGCAGGGCGGCGCGCACCCCCCGTACCCCGATGTGCACTGCTTCCCCACACCTCCCGACGCCCCCTCCCACACCTCCCACCTCGGCTCCACCCCAGCCTCATCCGTACGAAGAACCCGCCCAGGAGGGCACCGTGGCCCTTTCCCCCTCCGGCACCGGCACCACCGGAGCCACCCCCGACGACGCGTCCGCCGCACCCGACGCCACCGGAGCCCGCCGCGCTCCCGGACGCGGGCTGTTCCCCTTGCTGCTGGTCGGGAACAGCGCCATGTACTCCCTCTACATCGGCGTCGCCGGCGTCCTGCTCGCCCTCCAGGTCGAGGGCGTCGACCCGGCGGACAAGGTCGCCAACTTCGGCCTGATCGCGGGGGTCTCGGCGATCTTCGCCACGATCTTCAACCCGGTCGCCGGCGCCCTGTCCGACCGCAGCGGACGGCGCAATCCCTGGATCCTGGGCGGCGGGATCGCCGCCGTACCGGCGATGCTCCTGCTCGGCGCCGCCGACACCATCCTGCTGATCACGATCGCCTGGTGCCTCGGCCAGGCCGTCATGAACGTCTACCAGGCCGCCATCACCTCCGTGGTCCCCGACCGGGTCCCGGTGTCCGCGCGCGGCAAGGCCTCCGCCGCCGTCGGGCTCGGCCTGCCCTTCGGCTCCACCGCCGGCGCCCTGATCGGCGCGGCGTTCTCGGAGGACTACCGCACCGGGTACCTCGTCTTCGGCGCGATCGTGGCGGGCGCCGCGGTCCTGTTCAGCGCCTGCACCCGCGAGGAGCGGCTGCCGGCACGCGCCCCACTGCCGGTAAGGGAGCAGCTGGCCGCCTTCACCGGCGCCCTGCGCGACCACGACTTCCGCTGGGCCTTCATCGGCCGGGCGCTGCTCGTCCTCGGGTACTTCGCGGTCAGCGGGTACCAGCTGTACATCCTCCAGGACCACACCGTGCTGCCCGACGGCATGAAGCCGGAGGCGGCGGTGGCGGTGCTGATGCCGCTGACCAGCGTGGCGATGGTCGTCTCCACGGTCCTCGGCGGGTACCTCTCCGACCGGCTCGACCGCCGCAAGCTCTTCGTCGGCGCCTCCGCGCTGCTGTCCGCCGTCGCGCTCGTGATCCCGGCCGTGTCGGACAGCTGGACGGCGATGCTGGCCTTCGCGGCCGTCAACGGGCTCGCGTTCGGCTCGTACATGGCGGTGGACACGGCGCTCGTGACGATGGTGCTCCCGAAGGCGGAGGACGCGGCCCGCGACATGGGCGTGCTGAACATCGCGAACGCGGGGCCGCAGATCGTCGCGCCGTTCATCGCATCGGTGATCGTCTCGCTGAGCGGCGGCTACACCGCTCTGTTCATCGTCGCGGCGCTCCTGGCGGTGGCGGGCGCACTGGCGGTGAAGCCGATCCGCAGCGTCCGCTGAGCCTCCGGGACTTCCGCAGACCCCGCGGCATCCGCGATTTCCGCAAGTCCCGCGATTTCCAAGGCGTCCGACACACCCGACACATCCGAGACATCCGAGACATCCGAGAAGGGCATCACCGTGCAACTGCACACCCGCACCTGGGGCGAGGGCGACCGCGTCGCGCTCCTGATCCACGGCATGATGGCCGACCACCGGACCTGGCGCCGCGTGGGGCCGGCGCTCGCCGGGCGCGGCTACCGCGTCATCGCCGTGGACCTGCGCGGCCACGGCGCCAGCGGGCGGGGCGAGTACGGCTCCGAACTGTTCGCGCGGGACCTGGTCGAGACCCTGCCGGCCGGGGCCGACCTCGCCATCGGGCACTCGCTGGGCGGGCTGGCCCTCTCGCTGGCCGTGGACCGGCTCAGGCCCCGGCGGGCCGTGTACTCCGACCCGGCCTGGCACCTGGCCGCCCCGGTGGAGGGGATGGGGCCGGAGGCGTTCGCGCAGTTCAAGTCCGCGCCCAAGGAGCAGATCCGGGCGATGAACCCGCGCTGGGAGGAGGCGGACGTCGACATCGAGCTGGAGACCCTGGCCCTGTGGGACGAGGGGACGGCGCTGAGCCTGACCTCGCTGCTCGGCACGGACCTGCTGCCGGCGGCGCCGGTGGTCCCCTCGCTCGTCCAGCTCGCCGACCCGAGCTTCCTCGTCTCCCCGGAGCGGGCCGCGCTGCTCGTGGAGCGCGGTTTCGAGGTGCGTGCCGTGGCCGGCGCCGGACACACCATCCACCGGGACGACTTCGACGGGTTCATGGCCTCGCTGGAGGGCTGGATCCAACCGCTCCAGGGCCTTCCCCATAACCTTCCCGAGCGGTAACGGGGAGGTCCGACATCGGTGACGCCGTCAGGCACGAAGGCTTCGAACGTCTCCGGCGGGCTGGTGGGGCGGGTCGGGGAGGTCTTCGGCCGGTTCGACGTGGCCCTGACCCCGACGACGGCCACTCCCCCGTTGCGGACCGGGCCCTGGCGGGGCCGGGGGCGATGGCCACGGACCGGGCGATGATCGCGGCCTGCCCGTACGCCCGGACCTGGAACGTCCTGGGCTGGCCGGGGGTGAACGTCCCGGCCGGCTTCACCACCGGGGCCCCCGGGCGCCCAACTCCTGGGCCCGGCCGACTCGGAGCCCCTGCTCCTGTCCCTGGCGGCGCAGGCGGAGGCGGCGGATCCCTGGACGGCCCACCGGCCGGCCGCGGGCTGAGCGGAGCGGGCGCGGCGACCGGCCGCCCTCAGAGGTTCCGGCCGGCTGGTGGACGGCCCTCGTGGACGGCCCTCGTGGACGGCTCCGGCCTCAGCGGGCGCGGCCGAAGAGCCGCTTCAGGAAGGATCGGGGCTCCGGGACGCCCTGCGGCGCCGCGGCGCCGCCGGACGCCCGGGCCTCGAGCTCGGCCGTGATGCCGGTGCGGCGTTCCTCTTCGTCCTGCGGGGTCCGCGCGTCGAACTCCGCGGCCGCCTCCAGCATCTTCTCCGCCAGGCCTAGGAAGGTCTCGTCCAGCCACGGGCAGGCGAGTACGAGGCGGCACAGCGAGGCGAGGCTCGTGGCGTCGCGCTCCCGCCAGGCCTTGCCGACCGCCATCATGCGGTCGACGAGCCGTGCCCCGACGTCCTCGCGGGCGTCCGGGTCCGCCCAGGCCGTGGCGAGGAGTGCGAAGCCGGCTGCTTCGTTGGTCCAGTCCTCGGGTCCGAAGAGCAGGTCGAGGAGGAGGGCCCGGCGGCGGGAGTCCTCCCAGGGCTCGTCCGCCCGGTGGTGCGCAAGCCCGAGGCAGGCGAAGGCCTGTACGGCACGGACCCACATCTCGGGCTGCCGGCCCAGCAGGTACGCCCCCTGTTCGTCCTCCCGGGGAAGCGGCGGGTGCACGCATACGGCCAGCAGGTCCTCGGGGTCCAGGCCGGAGAGGCGGACGGCGTGGTCGTACGCGGCGACCGGCGCGGGCCATGCCGGCTCGGCGACGTCGCGTACGAGTTCCGCCGCCCGGGCGGAGGGCGGGTCGAGGGCGGGACGGGCGTCGAGCCCCTCGGGGCCCTCGAACAGCCACAGGGGCGTCTCGGTCCGGTACTGCGGGACCCGGGGGTCGGGCTCGGCCACCGCCTGGTAGTCGATCTTCGAGTTCGGGAAGCCCATGCGTACGGCGAGCCGTGTGCTGGGCGCCTCCAGGGCGGAGCCGAGCAGCTCGATCTCGTGATCGCGGGCGGACGAGGGGTTGGCCAGCATCTGGTGCAGCACGTTGACGCTCGCCTCGGAGGCGGGATGCACGTGACCGAGCCACGGCCGGTCCTCGCACAGCTCGGCCAGGAGGGCGGCGGCGTAGCCGTGTTCGGGGTGGGAGCGCAGGTGGTCGGAGAGGTCCAGCAGGTCCTTCGTACCGCCGTCGGCTGCGTGGCGCAGGGCGAACGACGCGGGCAGGGCCTTGGGGTGGTCCGGTTCGACGGCGAGGCCGCGGTCGAGCCAGGCGAGGCCCTCGGCGGGGCGGCCGCAGTCCCGGTGGAGTTCGGCGACGTCCACGTACAGGTCCACGTCGGACGGGTCGCGCGCGATCTCCGCCTCCCACACGGCCAGGGCCTCGTCCCGTCGTCCGGCGGCGCGCAGCGCGCCGCCGAGGACGACGGCCTGCCAGTGGCCGGGGTCGAGGTCGCGGGCGCGCTCGGCCCATGCGACGGCCACGGACGAGTCGCCGAAGCGGCGGGCCAGGGTGGAGCCCACGGTGTGCAGCAGCGAGTGCCCGGGGTGGGCGCCCACGCAGGCCCGGACCAGGGCGTAGAAGGGGCCGACGCCTTCGCGGAGCTGCGGCGGCAGCGGATCGGGCAGGGTGCGTACGAGTACGGCGACGGCCTGCGTGACGGCGTCCGGCGGGACCCGGCCGGGCAGATCGGGGTCGGCCAGCCAGGCCGCCTCGGCCCAGGGACGCTCGGGGTCGGCACCGATCACGGAGGCGAGTGCCGGGAGGGCGGAGTCCCAGTGGCCGGCGGCGGCATGGAGGTGGGCGATGCAGGCGACCGTGCCGATGTAGGGCTCGTCCGCGGAGAACAGCTCCAGCGCGGCGACCGGACCGCCCGCGGCCACGGCGAGCTCGGCGAGGGCTTCGTAGGCGTCGGGGAGTTGGGGGGCGGCGGTCAGGGCGTTGCCGAGATGCGCCGCCGCGTGCCGCAGGTCGCCGCTGTCGATGGAGAGCCGCGCCACCGCGACCTCGCCCTCGGCCTCGAGCCGCTCGTCCATGTCCGTGTCTCCCCCGCCTGGTAGTCGCCCCGACGGTAACCAACGCCCCGACGGCCCCCTCCACGGGGTCGCATTTCCGAGCGCGGATTCGCGACCGCGGAGCCCCCTGGGGTCTCGCGGCTCGGCCATCGGAGCGTGGGGGGCCGTGTGTTCATCGGGGGCGGCGCGCCGAATTGCCAGGGCGGAGCCAGGGCATGCCCTAGGGGGTGTCCGCAAAGTAGCGCCGGCCGCCCGAAGGGCGGTCCCGCGGCGTCCGGTGCGTGCTCTCGGCGTGCCGGGCGGAAGCCCTCGTACTGGACGTACTCGGGATTTCGCCCGGTGCGCCGAGAGCGCGTGCCGGGCGTCGCGGGGCAGGCGGGAGTTTGCGGACACCCCCTAGAGGGTGCGGCCCGTCGTGGAGGCGAAGCCCAGCCAGGTGTGGCGGTTGCCCCACCAGCACCAGCCGACCTTCGGGGCGTTGCGCCGGTCGCGCCCGTCGCGTCCCGTGCCGTTGCTGATCCAGATCGCCGGGGTACGGGCGTCCAGGGTGCCGTTCGGCTTGCGCAGCCGGGAGCCGATGGTCATGAAGCAGCGGTTGCGTTCCAGCGCCGCCGGCTGCTGGAGCACCCAGTGGATGCCCTCACCGAGCAGCAGCGGAGTGCGCGCGTCCTCGGTCAGGGCCGGAAGTGCCTCCTCCGGGCTCCAGTTGGACATGTGGTCGCCGCGATCGAGACCGGTGACCACGTAGAGCGGGGCGTCGGGCACCTCCATGCCGTCGAGCGGGGCGAAGCCGTCGACATCGGCCATGTCGGTGACGACGAAGCCCGGCCTGCCGTCACGGCGGAGCAGCGGAGCGAGCGCGGAGGCGGGGACGCGGTCCGGATGGACGGCGAGCAGGCCTCCGCCCGTTCCCGCGTCCTTGGCGGAGGCGAACGCGCGCACCGAATCGGCGGGAATTCCCGCGCGTTGGTGCACGCCGAGCTCGATCAGGCGCTCGGCCTGGGCGGCGAGCGACGGAAGTGAGGGCACGAAGGGCTGGGACGCGGTTTCGGATGCGGCCACGAGCACGGCACTCCTGCGGTTCGCGGTTCAGAGCAGCGGACCCCGGAGCAACGAGACGGCCCGCCGGAAGGTTCCCGGCGGGACAAAAGGAAAGGCAAGGAGGTCACGCACTCCTTGCCACTCTCAACATATAGCGCACCGGGGGGCTTGCGGCAAGGGTCCCGTCATGCCGCACAATCGTCGGCCGAGGCCAGAACCTGCCGAAACAACCGATTCGCGCAGAACATGTGCCGTTGTCGACGTACCTGGGGTTCTCATGATGGACGTGATCGTGGTCGGCGGCGGGCCGACCGGACTGATGCTGGCCTGCGAGCTGCGGCTGCACGGCGTGCGGGTGCTCGTACTGGAGAAGGAGAGGGAGCCCACCCGGCAGTCCCGCGCGCAGGGTCTGCACGTACGCAGCATCGAGGTGATGGACCAGCGCGGCCTGCTGGAGCGGTTCCTGCCGCTCGGGCGGCAGTTCACGGTCGGGGGCTTCTTCGCGGGCCTCGGCACCTCCTGGCCGCAGGGGCTGGACACGGCGCACTCGTACGTCCTCCACATCCCGCAGGAGATCACCGAGCGGCTGCTGGCCGAGCGCGCGGCCGAGGTCGGCGCCGAGATCCGGCGCGGCTGCGAGCTGGTCGCGCTGAGCCAGGACGGGGACGGCGTGAGCGTCGAGCTGGCCGACGCCACGCGACTGCGCGCCCGCTACGTCGTCGGCTGCGACGGCGGCCGCAGTACGGTGCGCAGACTGCTCGGGGTCGGCTTCCCCGGCGAGCCCTCCAGGGTCGAGACGCTGCTGGGCGTGATGGAGCTGACCGAAGCCCCGGAGACGATCGCCGCCGTGGGGGCCGAAGTCCGCAAGACCCAGATGCGGTTCGGTGCCATGCCCCTGGGGGACGGGGTCTACCGCGTGGTCGTGCCCGCCGGGGGCGTGGCCGAGGACCGTGCCACGCCGCCGACGCTCGACGAGTTCAAGCGGCAGCTGTGCGCCTTCGCCGGCACCGACTTCGGCGCGCGCTCGCCGCACTGGCTGTCCCGCTTCGGCGACGCCACCCGGCTGGCGGAGCGCTACCGGGTCGACCGCGTGCTGCTGGCCGGAGACGCGGCGCACATCCACCCGCCGACCGGCGGGCAGGGGCTCAACCTCGGCATCCAGGACGCGTTCAACCTCGGCTGGAAGCTGGCCGCCGAGGTGGCCGGCTGGGCGCCGGAGGGGCTGCTGGACAGCTACCACGCCGAACGCCACCCGGTGGCCGCCGCCGTACTGGACAACACCCGCGCACAGATGCAGCTGATGTCGGGCGAGCCGGGCCCGCAGGCGGTGCGCCGGCTGCTGGCGGAACTCATGGCCTTCGAGGAGGTGAACCGGCACCTGATCGAGAAGATCGCCGCGATCTCCGTCCGGTATGACTTCGGCGGGGGCGAAGGGGGCGAAGGGGGCTCAGGGGGCGAAGGCGACGCCGGCGGGAAGGGCCACGAGCTGCTCGGCCGGCGGATGCGGGACGTGACGCTGGGGCGCGGCCGCCTCTACGAGCTGATGCACGGCGGCCGCGGCCTGCTGCTCGACCGGACCGGCCGGCTCTCGGTGGCGGGCTGGGCGGACCGGGTGGACCACGTCGTCGACACCGGTACGGAACCGGACGCACCCGGCGTGCTGCTGCGGCCGGACGGCCACGTGGCCTGGGTCGGCGACGACCAGCGGGATCTGCTCGGCCACCTGCCCAAGTGGTTCGGCGCCGCCGCCGGCTGAGCACGCGGCACCGCACGCGGCCGCACGCGGCCGCACGCGGCCCGGCACGCAGCCGCGGGCGACCGACCCGCGATCACCCCCGCGCGCTCCTCCGCCGGGGTGGTTCCCGTGGCCGGGCGGGCGCGGTACGGCACGTCTCGCGGGGCGCGGGCGGGCTCCCGTACGAAGCTGTGCGCTGCTCCCTGCACCCCGCGAGGCCGGAGGTTCGTACGCCATGACCGACACACACCTGAGACCGGCCCGGCGCCGGCGCCGCGGACCCGGCGGGACGACCGGGGTGCTGGCCGCCGCGCTCGGCCTGGCGCTCGTCCTCGCACTGCCCGGATCCGCGCTGGCCGCCCCCGGCGACCTGGACCCCTCCTTCGGGCCCGACGGCCGGGTGGTCACCCCGTTCCCCGGGTACGCGGAAGGCCACGACATCGCGCGGCAGGCCGACGGCAAGCTGGTCGTGGCGGGCCTGAGCGAGGGCGACTTCGCGCTCGCCCGGTACAACGCCGACGGCGGCCTCGACTCCGGCTTCGGCGGGGACGGTACGGTGACCGGCGACTTCGGCGGCGGCTCCGACACGGCCAACGCGGTGGCGATCCAGCCCTCGGACGGGAAGATCGTCGTGGCGGGCACCACCGAGGTGATCGCGGAGGAGGGCGGCGGCTGCTGCTTCTTCTCCGTGGCCCGCTACAACACGGACGGCAGCCCGGACACCGGCTTCGGCGACGGCGGGCTCGTACGGGTCGAGGAGTTCGGCGGGTCAGCGGACGGCGCCGACGTGGCGGTCCAGCCCGACGGCAAGATCATCGCTGCGGGCAAGGGCGGCGGCGGGGGCTTCGCCCTGGTCCGACTCGACACCGCCGGAAACCTGGACCCGAGCCTGGGCGGCGACGGCGCGGTCGTCGCGGGCTTCACGCCCGCCTCGCCCCAGGACGCCGGCGGCATCGCCCGCCGCATGGCCCTCCAGCCGGACGGCAAGATCGTCTCGGTCGGGTACGTGGGCAACACCAACTTCGACATCGGCGTGGCCCGCTACCTGCCCAACGGCACCCTCGACACCACGTTCAGCGGTGACGGCACGGTGACGGCGAACTTCGGCGGCACCGAGTTCGGCAACGCCGTCGCGGTGCAGCCGGACGGCAAGATCGTCGCCGCGGGATCCGGCGGTGTCGGCGTCGCCCTGCTGCGCTACAACGCCGACGGCAGCCCCGACGGCGGCTTCGGCACCGGCGGGCGCACCTCGGTCCACTTCCCCGGCGACGGCGGCGGCGCGAACGCGCTGGCGCTCCAGCCGGACGGCAAGATCGTCATCGCGGGGCAGGCCGACGACCCGAACAGCCAGGAGGCCAACGACTTCGGCCTGGCCCGCTTCAACACCAACGGCACGGTGGACACCGGCTTCGGCGGCGACGGCTTCGTGGTCACCGGCTTCCAGGACTGGGACGACGCCCGCGGGGTGCTCGTACAGCCGGACGGCAAGATCGTCGCCGCGGGCTTCGGGGCGGGCTTCGCCTTCGCCCTCGCCCGCTACCAGGGCGGTGACGGCACGACGCCCCCGCCGCCGAGCGCGAACCTGTCGGTGACGCAGACCGGTACGGCCGCCGTGAGCATCGGCGACCGCGCCTCGTACACGGTGACGGTCTCCAACTCCGCGGCCTCCACCGCCACCGCCACCGGCGTGGCCCTCTCGGACACGCTCTCCGGAGCCGGCGTGGGCCTGACCTCGGCCACGGCCTCGCAGGGTACGTGCACGACCACGGCGACGGGCGCCAGCTGCGCCCTCGGCTCCCTGGCACCGGGCGCGAGCGCGACGGTCACGGTGACCGGCGAGCCCCGGGCCACCGGTACGGTCACGAACACGGCCGTCGCCAGCGCGGCGCAGCCGGACCCCGTCACCTCCGACAACACGTCCGCGAGGACGACTTCGGCGAACAACGCCCACGGCTGCACGATCATCGGCACCACCGGGGCAGACACCCTGACCGGCGGCTACTTCACCGACGTGATCTGCGGCCTCGGCGGCAACGACACCGTCCGCGCGGGCTACGGGAACGACACCGTCCACGGCGGTTACGGCAACGACAACCTCGACGGCGGCTTCGGCAACGACACCGTGACCGGCGGCCCGGGCAACGACACCGTGACGGGCGACCAGGGCAACGACCGCCTCACGACCACGGACTCCGTCTTCGGCAACGACACCGCCAACGGCGGCCCCGGCACGGACACCTGCACCACCGACCCGGGCGACACCCGCATCAGCTGCCCCTGACCCGCCCCCTGCCCCGGAGAGCCGTCGCCACCCCCGTGGCGGCGGCTCTCCCCCGTCGGAACCGCACGACCGACGTCGGCGTCCCTTCACGCATCCGCAAGATCACGAACGCCGAGAGGGACCCGCCCATGACAGGAACAGCCGCCCGCTACCTCTACCTCGCACGGCACGGTGAGGCCACGGCCGACGAGAGCGAGCTCACGGCGGACGGGCGCCGTCAAGCCGCCCTCCTGGGCGAGCGGCTTGCGCACACTCCGCTGTCCGCCGTCTACCACGGCCCGCTTCCCCGGGCGGCGCAGACGGCGCGGCTGGTCCACGACCGGCTCGACGGCGTGGCCCTGGAGGAATCGAAGCTGGCCGGGGACTACATCCCGTACATGCCGCGGAGGGAGGAACTGCCCTCGGTCTCGGCCGACGCCACGCTGGCCCACCTGTCGCAGTTCTCGGCCGAGGAGCGCGAAGGGGGTCCGGAGCTGGCCCGCGCGGCTCTGGCCCGTTTCGCGCGGCCCGTCGACGGCGACCGGCCCCGTCACGAGCTGATCGTCACCCACAACTTCCTCATCGGCTGGCTCGTCCGGGCCGCCCTCGACGCGCCGAACTGGCGCTGGATCGGCCTCAACCAGGCCCACGCCGCGCTGACCGTCATCCGGTACTCGCCCGACCGGCCCGCCTCCGTGCTCTTCTCGAACGACATGGCGCACCTCCCCGATGAGCTGCGCTGGACCGGCTTCCCGCCCGAGCTCCGGGCCTGAGGGAGCCGGGGAGCGGCGCCGAGCGGCGCCGCCCCGACGGGACGCCGGCGACGCCCGCTGCGGCCGGGTGCACCGCTCAGAAGGTCCAGCGGGTGTGGGTGTAGACCCCGTCGGCGCGGCCGAAGCCGTAGGCCGTGGCCGGGTGCACGCCGAAGAGCACCACGTCGCCCTTGCGGAGCGCGTCCCCGATGCCGTGGAAGGTGCCCTCGGAGGAGGTGATGTGGGAGCCGTACTTCGTCTCGTACGCCGTGATCACCTGTTCCAGCAGCGCCGGATCGGCGACCTGCTCCACCGGGCCCTCGACCACGAGATCGAGCCCCTCGGTGAGGGAGTTCCCCCCGGTCGTCAGCGCGCAGTGGCCGTTGTGGGCGAGGTTCTTCGCCTTCTGTTCGCCCGGGCCGGTCGAGAAGTACAGCGCCCCGTCGTGCCAGGCGGCGATCACGGGGGTGACGTGCAGTCGGCCGTCGGCCCGCACCGTGGACACCCAGAAGATCTCGGCGGCGTCCAACTGCCGCCGGGCCTGCGCCCAGTCGGTGGCGGTGACGTCCTCGGCGCCCGGGCGGGGGTTGAGGGCGGAGCTGTAGCGGGCGTCGAGTTCGGTCGTGGGGTGCTGCGCGGGTCCCTGTGCCGGCATGGCGGACCTCCCTTCCTCTCCCCGTAACGACCGGCCGCCCGCGCGGAAACCGTCGCCGGGCCCGCATTCGCCCGTGTGCCCCATCGCGGCCGCGGTCTGTTGGAAGATCCGCCGTTCATGTAAGTTCCTTTTGGGAACCAACCAGTTTCGGGACCCGCTTGTCGGATCGGCGAAGGGATCGGGAGAGCTCATGGGGCAGCAGACGTGGACGGCCGTCGACGACTACTTCGACGGGCTGCTCGTCGAGGAGGACGATGCACTGCTCGCCGCCAACGCGGACGCCGCGGCCGCGGGACTGCCCGCGCACCAGGTGGCTCCCAACCAGGGGAAGCTGCTGCACCTCCTCGCCCGGATCCGCGGCGCGCGCACCGTCCTGGAGATCGGCACCCTCGGCGGCTACAGCACCATCTGGCTGGCCCGGGCCCTGCCGGCCGGCGGGCGGCTGGTCACGCTCGAGGCCGACCCGCGGTGCGCCGACGTAGCCGCTGCGAACATCGCGCGGGCCGGGCTGGCGGACGTCGTCGACATCCGGCGCGGCCGGGCCGTCGACCTGCTGCCCGGGCTCACGGACCTCGCCCCGTTCGACCTGGTCTTCATCGACGCCGACAAGCCGTCGAACCCGGACTACCTGAAGTGGGCCCTCAAACTGACCCGGCCCGGCAGCGTCATCATCGGCGACAACGTCGTGCGCGACGGCGCCGTCGTCGACCCCGACAGCACCGACCCCCGCGTCCAGGGCGTCCGCCGGTTCACCGAACTCATCGCCGAGCACCCGCGGTTGACCGCCACGGCCCTCCAGACCGTCGGCGGCAAGGGGTACGACGGCCTCGTCATGGCCCTGGTCACCGACTGACCCGCAGCGCGGCGACAGCCCGAACCACTAACCTCAGCCGCATGACGGCACTTTCCCACCACAGCTCCGACCCCATCGAGCAGCCCGGGCGCGGCGGGGCCACCGCCACCACCGAGGCCGATCCGCACGCCATCGGGCCCGTGCGCACCGAGTACGCGCCCGACAAGGACGGCGACCCCGACCCCGGCGAGATCGTGTGGACCTGGGTCCCGTTCGAGGAGAACGACGGCCGCGGCAAGGACCGGCCGGTACTGGTCGTCGCCCGGGAGGCGGGCGGGCGGACGCTGCTCGCCGTACAGCTGTCCAGCAAGCGGCACGACAACGACCGGGAGTGGGTGCCGATCGGGACCGGGCCGTGGGACGGCGCCGGGCGGGAGTCCTGGGTGGACGTGGACCGGGTGCTGCGCGTACACGAGGACGGCATGCGGCGTGAGGCCTGCGCCCTGGACCGGGGCAGGTTCCAGCTGGTCGTGGACCGGCTGCGGGAGCGTTACGGCTGGCGGTAGCGGGCTCCCCGCCTCGCGCGGGGGCCCCGGCCCCTACGCGGCGGAGCCCCCTGGGCCCCGCAAGCCCTCGAAGGCCCGTTCGAACGCCTCCCGCGGCCCCGGGTCGCGGTCCAGCACCCCGAACGCCACCCGTTCGAAGACCCCCGCGAAACGCCCGGCCAGCAGGGCCCGGAAGGCCTCCGCGACCTGCGCCGGGTCGTTCCGGAACACTCCGCACCCCCACGCACCCAGCACGAGCCGCGGATATCCGTGCAGCGCCGCCGTCTCCAGGACGCGCTCCGCCCGCCGCGCCAGGACCGCCGGGATCTCGGCGACGCGCTCCGGCTCCTGGCGGCGGATGGTGCCCGCGTTGGGAGCCGGCGAGGTCAGGAAGCCGGCCCGGAAGGGGGTGTCCAGCAGCTCGCCCCGGTCGTCGCGGAAGACGGGCACCCCGGGGGAGTGAATCACCCGGTCGGTGTAGAAGGTGCTGCGCCCCGCGCGGTGGACCTCGTAGTACTCCGGGGCCTCCAGCAGGGTCTCGTACAGGGCCGAGGCGCGGCACAGCGCCTCCTCCTGCGCCTTGGCCCCGCGGACGTATCCGCCCCCGGGATTGCGGGCCGAGGCGAAGTTCAGGACGGCGACCGAGGCCCCGCCGACCGGTCCCGGACCGGCCCCGGCGAGCCTGCGGGCCGCGACCGTGCTGCTCTCCCCCGTGACCTCGACGGCCGTCTCACACCGCTCGACGGGAAGTTTCTCGTCTGGAATCACCTGGTTTGGCCCATATATTCTGGTTCCGGCCCTGGATTCCTCCAGGGCGGCGGCCAGGGAGACGTGCCGCCCCGACCGCGTCCGGTATCCGCCGGCCGCCACGATGGTCGCGTTCTCCCGCGCGATCTCGCGCAATCTGCTGCTCACGACGCCATCATCGGCAGCAGGAACCACCCGGGGCCAGAGATTTTCCGCCGGGTGGCGCGCGCCCCCCTTTTCAGGCCGACGAGGACGGGTAGGTAGGCATGGTCAGGTCACACCCGTGGACAGGAGACCCTGCCATGCCACAGGACGCCTACGCACCACCGGACACGAAGGCCCAGGGCGACACGCTCGCACTCGGCGAAACCGCGGCCGAGGACCTGGTCCACGGCATCTGTTTCAAAACGGGACCGCCCCGCACCCTCGGCGCCGAGCTCGAATGGCTCGTACTGGACGCCGACCGGCCCGGCGCGATACTCCCGCCGGACCGGCTGACCGCCGCGCACGACGCGGCCCGCGCCCTGCCCCTGCACTCCCGGCTCACCATCGAGCCCGGCGGCCAGCTGGAGCTCAGCTCCGCGCCCGCCCCCTCCCTCTCCGGCTGCGTGGACGGCCTGCAGGCCGATCTCACCGCCGTACGGGCCGCCCTGCGGTCCCGGGGCCTGGTCCTGCGGGGCACCGGCCGCGACCCGCGCCGGCCACTGCGCCGCATGCTGCGCAGCCCGCGCTACGACGCGATGGAGACCTACTTCGACCGCACCGGCCCGGCGGGGCGCGCCATGATGCGCTCCTCCGCCTCCGTACAGGTCTGCGTGGACGCGGGGTACGAGGAACCGGGCCCGCTCGGGTACGGCCGGCGCTGGCGGCTGGCGCACCTGCTGGGCGCCGTGTTCGTGGCGGCCTTCGCGAACTCCCCCGCGCACGGGGGCCCGTACGCCGGCTGGAGGTGCTCGCGACAGGGCATCTGGCGCGACATCGACGCCCGGCGCGCGCTGGCCCCGCCGCTCGACGCCGAACCGCGGGCCGGCTGGACCCGGCACGCGCTGGACACCGAGGTGATGTGCGTACGGTCGGCCGGCGAGGAGCCGTGGCCGGTCCCGTACGGCATGACCTTCCGCGACTGGCTCCGCGCCGGGGAGGAGGCCGCCGGCGGGGGCGGCACCCGCACCCCGCGCACGGACGGGCTCCGGCCGCCGACCGCCGAGGACCTGGAGTACCACCTGACCACGCTGTTCCCGCCGGTACGCCCGCGCGGCCACCTGGAGTTCCGGATGATCGACGCCCAGCCCGGCGACGACGGATGGCTGGTGCCGGTGGCGGTCGTCCACGCGCTGTTCGACGATCCGGAGGCCGCCGAGAGCGCGTACCGGGTGGCGAAGGCGCTGGCCGACACCCACGGGCCGCGGCCCTCGCCGCGCAATCCCCTCTGGCAGTCCGCCGCCCGGCACGGCCTCGCCGACCCGGAGCTGCGGACGGCAGCGGCCGCCTGCTTCCGGGCCGCGGCCGAGGCGCTGCCGCGGCTCGGCGCGAGCCGGCACGTCCAGGACGTGGTCGGCGCCTTCACCGAACGCTTCACCCTGCGCGGCCGCTGCCCGGCCGACGACGGATACCTGCAGCTCACCGGGACGGGGGCCCGCTCATGACCGCATCGCCTTCAGCCGACTCCACCCGGCGGACACCCGCCGGGCTCGTGGGCCGCGCCGGGCGCCCCGGACACGCCGACCGCGCCGACCTGCGCGAGCGGGCCTTCACGGCCCTGACCGCGGCCCGCGCCCGTACGGCCCTGCTCACCGACGCCGTGAGCGACCCCGACCTGATCGCCCAGCACTCCCCCCTCATGTCCCCGCTCGTCTGGGACCTGGCCCACATCGGGAACCAGGAGGAGCTCTGGCTGCTGCGCAACGTCGCCGGACACGACTCCCTGCACCCCGAGATCGACCCGCTCTACGACGCGTTCCAGCACCCCCGCGCCGAGCGGCCGAAGCTTCCCCTGCTGGGGCCGGCGGAGGCCCGCCGCTACGCGGCCGAGGTGCGGGGCCGGGTCTTCGACCTGCTGGAGCGGACCGCGCTGGAGGGCTCCGCGCTGCTGGACGACGGTTTCGCGTTCGGGATGATCGCCCAGCACGAACAGCAGCACGACGAGACCATGCTGATCACCCATCAGCTGCGCCGGGGCGAACCGGTGCTCACCGCCCCCGACCCCGGCCCCCCGCAGGGCCCGCCGCCCGCGGCCACCGAAGTGCTCGTCCCCGCGGGCCCGTTCACGATGGGCACCTCGGCCGAGCCGTGGTCGCTGGACAACGAGCGGCCCGCGCACGAGCGGGACACCGGGGCGTTCTGGATCGACACGGTGCCGGTGACCGGCTCCGCGTACCAGGCCTTCATCGCCGACGGCGGCTACCGGGACGAGCGCTGGTGGGCCCCCGAGGGCTGGGACCAGATCCACCGGCACGGGATCGAGGCACCGCTGTTCTGGCGCCGGGAGGCCGGCCAGTGGCTGCGCCGCCGCTTCGGCGTGACCGAGCCGGTCCCCGCCGACGAGCCCGTGCTGCACGTCAGCTGGTACGAGGCGGACGCGTACGCCCGCTGGGCGGGGCGCCGGCTGCCGACGGAGGAGGAGTGGGAGAAGGCTGCCCGGCACGACCCGGCCACCGGCCGCTCCACCCGCTACCCCTGGGGCGACGAGGACCCGACCCCTGCGCACGCCAACCTCGGCCAGCGCCACCTGCGTCCGGCCCCCGCCGGCAGCTACCCGGCCGGGGCGTCCCCGCTCGGGGTGCGCCAGCTGATCGGCGACGTCTGGGAGTGGACCTCCTCCGACTTCCTGCCGTACCCGGGATTCCGGGCCTTCCCGTACCGCGAGTACTCGGAGGTGTTCTTCGGGCCGGAGCACAAGGTCCTGCGCGGCGGCTCGTTCGCCGTGGACCCGGTGGCCTGCCGGGGCACCTTCCGCAACTGGGACCTGCCGGTGCGCCGGCAGATCTTCTCCGGGTTCCGGACCGCGAGGGATGCCTGATGTGCCGCCACATCGCCTTCGTGGGGCCCGAGATACCCCTGGCCCGGATGCTGACCGAGCCGGAGCACTCCCTCGTGCGCCAGTCCTGGGAGCCGCGCCGGCAGCGCCACGGCACGGTCAACGCCGACGGCTTCGGCGTCGGCTGGTACGCGGAGGGCGACCCGGCCCCCGCGCGGTACCGGCGGGCCGGGCCGATCTGGGGGGACCCGAACCTCGCCGATCTGGCCCGGGTCGTCCGTACGCGGGCCGCGCTGGCCGCCGTACGGGACGCCACCGTGTTCGGGGCGGACGGGGAGGCCGCGGCGGCGCCGTTCGCCGCCGGGCCGTGGCTGTTCAGCCACAACGGCGCGGTACGGGACTGGCCGGACGCGGTGGCGCCGCTCGCGGCCACCCTGCCGCCCGCGGAGCTGCTCTCCCTGGCCGCGAGCACCGACTCGGCACTGGTCTGGGCGCTGGTGCTGCACCGGCTGCAGCGGGGGGACGACCTCGGCTCGGCGCTCGCCGAGCCGGTGCGGGAGATCGCGGCGGCCGCGCCCGGCTCCCGGCTCAACCTGCTGCTGACCGACGGCACCGGCATCGCCGCGACGGCCTGGGGCGATTCGCTCTGGTACCTGACCGACGCGGCGGCCGAGCGCACGGTGGTGGCGTCCGAACCCTACGACGACGATTCCCGCTGGTGCGCAGTACCCGACCGGACCCTGCTGACCGCCCGTGGCACACGGGTCGACCTGACCCCGCTGAAGGAGACCTCCCCGTGAGCGACTTCCAGTTGACCCGCACCCTCGACGAGCACTCCGCCGACACCGCGCTGCGCGCGGACGTCCTGCACGGGCTGACGGTGTCCCCCAAGGTGCTGCCGCCCAAGTGGTTCTACGACGCGCGGGGCAGTGAACTCTTCGAGGAGATCACCCGCCTGCCGGAGTACTACCCGACGCGCGCCGAGCGGGAGATCCTGCTGGCGCGGGCCGGGGAGATCGCCTCGGCCAGCGGGGCGCGCACGCTGGTGGAGCTGGGTTCCGGCTCCTCGGAGAAGACCCGGCACCTGATCGAGGCGATGCCCGCGCTGGACACGTACATCCCGGTGGACGTGAGCGGGAGCGCCCTGGAGGGGGCGGGACGGACGCTGCAGGCGGAGCACCCGGGACTGCGGGTGCACGCGCTGGTGGCCGACTTCACGAAGCCGCTGCGGCTGCCCGACACGCCCGGGCCCCGGCTCGTGGTGTTCCTCGGCGGCACGGTCGGCAACCTGCTGCCGCCGGAGCGCGCCGTGTTCCTGGCCTCCGTACGGGCGATGCTGTCGCCCGGGGACGCCCTGCTGATGGGGACGGACCTGGTGAAGGACGAGGCCGTGCTGGTGGCCGCGTACGACGACGCGCAGGGGGTGACGGCCGAGTTCAACAAGAACGTGCTGGCCGTCGTCAACCGGGAGCTGGGCGCCGACTTCCGCACCGAGGACTTCGCGCACGTGGCGGTGTGGAACCGGGAGCAGGAGTGGATCGAGATGCGGCTGCGGGCCCGGGCGGAGCTGGTGGTGAAGGTCCGGGCGCTGGATCTGGTGGTGCCGTTCGCGGCGGGCGAGGAGATCCTGACGGAGGTCTCCGCGAAGTTCCGCCAGGAGGGCGTGCGGAAGGAACTCGCCGAGGCCGGTCTGGAGTTGACTCAGTGGTGGACGGATGCGGAGGGCCGGTTCGCGCTGTCCCTGTCGGTCGCCGACGGCGAGCTCGGCTGGGCCGGCACGCCCGCCAGGAGTGAGGAGGCGGGGATCGGGGTGACGGGTGTGACGGGTGTGACGGGTGTGACGGGCGCGGATTCGACGGCGACGGCCGCCTGAGCCGCGGCCGCGAGTTCCCGCCGGTCCGCGTGGCGGCCCGGCGGGATCCGCGGCAGCAGCCGGACCTCGGCCCGCACCCCGCGGGCCCGGGCGATCCGCCACAGGGACGCGGTCAGCGGATCGTCCCCGACGAAGGCGGGCGCCGCGGCGAGGCTCCCGTCCGCCAGCCGGTAGGAGAGCCGCACGGGCTGTACGGGCACCCGGGCGTCCAGGGCGGACTGGAAGACGGCCCGCCGGAAGGGCCCCCGGGCGCGGCCGCACCAGGTGCTGCCCTCGGGGAAGACGGTGACGCGGTCGCCGGCCAGCAGGGCGTGGGTGATGGTCTCGACGGTGGCGGGGAGGGCGCGGATCCGCTCCCGTTCGATGAACAGGGTGCCGTTCTGCCGGGAGAGCGGGCCGAGCACCGGCCAGTTCCTGATGTCGCTCTTGGCCAGCATCCGGCAGGGCATGGCGGCGGCGACGAGCGCGATGTCCAGCCAGGAGACGTGGTTGGCGACGATCAGGCGGCCGCCGTCCGGGCCGGGGCTCCCGTGCACGGTGATCCGGATCCCGAAGGCCCGGACCAGGGCGGTCGCCCAGGCCCGCACCAGGGCCTGGCGGGGCCGGGCGGGGAGCAGCCGGACCGGCTGGCAGCCCAGGATCCCGAGCAGGATCAGCGCGGTGGCGGCGGTGAGCCGGAGCACCGCGCGGGCGGGGCCCGCCCGCTCCCCCTCGTGGCCGGCGCAGGCCTCGGGGGTGCAGGGCGAGGTGGGCAGCCAGACGCTCATGCGGCCGGGACGAGCGAGAGGAAGTGCTTGAGGTAGCGCGGGTTGGTGCGCCGCAGGGAGAGCAGGACGTACAGGTCGGCGCAGCCGAACTCGGCGTCGAGGGCGGGCTCTCCGCAGACCCAGGCACCCAGGCGCAGGTAGCCGCGCAGCAGCGGGGGCAGTTCCACGCGGGGCGGGAAGGTGATGCCCTCGGGGTTCCAGGGGAGGTGCGGGGTGACCCGGTACTCCTCGGGGGCGAGGTTGCGGGTGAGGACGTTCTCGCGGGTGGCGGCGGCCAGGACCCCGCCGTCGGCGAGCGGTATCGAGCAGCATCCGGCGAGCCAGTTGTGGCCGGAGCGGTCCATGTAGCGGGCGAGGCCGGCCCAGATCAGTGCGATGACGGCGCCGTTGCGGTGGTCGGGGTGGACGCAGGAGCGGCCGACCTCGACCAGGTCCGGGCGGATCGGGGCGAGGGCGGAGAGGTCGAACTCGCCCTCGGAGTAGAGGCGGCCTGCGACGGCGGCGCGCTCCGGGGGCAGCAGCCGGTAGGTGCCGACGACCCGCTCGGTCTCCTCCTCGACGACGAGGAGGTGGTCGCAGTAGGCGTCGAAGGCGTCGGAGTCGAGGCCCGGCTCGGGCCCGTCGAGGCGGGCACCGAGCTCGCCTGCGAAGACCAGGTGGCGCAGGCGCTGGGCGGCGCGCACCTCGTCCTCGTCGCGGGCGAGGCGGACGGTGTAGTGGGGGGTGGCGGGGAGGGCCGGGGGTGCCGCGACGGGTGCGGCCGCGGGGACGGCGGCCGTGGTGCGCAGGGCGGTGACGGCCGGGGTCGCGGTGGGGGGAAGGGTGGACGGGGACAGGGGGGCGATGGTCATGGCGGCTCCTGATCCGGGCACGGGAGCCAGGCCGTCGGGTGGTGCGGCCTGGCTCCTTTACTTCTTCCGTGACCGGCTGGATTCGACATGACCGCTCAGCGGCACTTGGATGTGCGAACGCTGAACTCGGCGGGCGCGGCGCGGCTCGACACCCGCTCGACGGGCACTCGACATGCGCGCGAAAGGCGCCGGGGCGCTCAGCGGTCGGAGCTGAGCACCTTGCTGATCGTGTCGGAGGCCGTCTTGGCCGCCTGCCTGGGGTCCTGTCCGGTGAGTACGGCCGTCATGTAGGGCTTGATCGGGTTCTTGCCCTCGACCTCGGCCCAGCGGGCGGACTTCGGGGTGGCGCGCCCCTGGGCGGCTCCCGGCGCCATGCTCGCGGCGCCCTCGTTGCCGTCGACCACGTGCGCGAGGGTGGCCTTGTTGGGTACGTAGCTCATCGTGCGGGCCAGTTCGGTCTGCCAGGTCTCGCTGACCAGCGCACTGATCACGTCGACGGCCTGGCGCCGGTGCTTCGTCCGCTCCGGGATGATCAGGTCGGAGCCGCCGGTGAAGACGGCGCCGGGCTTGTCGGAGGTCTTGCCGGGGACCGGGAAGAAACCCAGCTTTCCCTTGAGGGCCGGGTTCGCGGCCTCGATGGCGGCGGCCTGGCCGGGCGGGGCGATGATCTGGGCGACGTCGCCCCCGGCGAACACCTCGGACTGCGGTGGCGTCTCCTCGTCGGCGTTCTTGGGGCCGTCGCCGAGGGCCTGGAGCTGCTTGTAGAAGTCCATGCCGGCCAGGGCCCTGTCGTCGTCGAGGGTGCCCACCCATTCCCCGCCGGTCTCGACGGCGAGGTCGCCTCCCTCGTCCCAGATGAACCCGGAGAGGACGTACCAGTTCTGGCCGGGCAGGTAGATGCCCTGCCGGCCTCCCTTGTCGAGCTTCTGGGTGGCCTGGATCCACTCCTGGCGGTTCTTGGGCAGGGTCTTGATGCCGGCGTTCGCGAAGAGGTCCTTGTTGTAGATCACCACGCGGTTGGCGGCGTACCAGGGGACGCCGTACTGGGCCCCGTCGATGCTCGCCGGGTCCGAGAGGCCCTTGAGCCAGTCCTTGCTGCCCCACTCGCGAAGACCTTCGAGGGTGAGTTCGGACAGGCCGCCGGTCTCGATGTACTGCGCGACCTGGGTGTTGCCGACCTCAATGACGTCGGCGCTCTCCGCGCCCTTGCCCGCGAGCACGGCGTTGACCTTGTCGCCGATGCCCGTCCACTCCTGGATCCTGACGTCCAGGTCGACGCCCGGGTGCTCCTTCTCGAAGGATGAGGTGAACTTCGCGATGAAGTCCTCCGAGGCGCTGCCCTTCATGAGCCAGAGCGTCACCTTCTGCGTTCCTCCGGCCGATCCCGCCAGCCGGCTGCAGCCGGTGAGGGCCGTCGCGGCCGCGAGAGCCGTGCACATGACGAGGAAGCGCATCTTCACGAAGGTCACCTTCTGGAGTCCGGTCTCGGAGATGGCTTGAAATTGGCATAGACCAATGGGTGGGTCAAGGCCCTTTCACTCGGGACTGTTCACACAAAGTTCGCGGAGTCGGACTTACTGGGGCACCGTGGAACGAGGCAAAAGCCCCCCCACCGTCGGGAGAACCCATGTCGAACCACACCTACCGGGTGACCGAGATCGTCGGCACCTCCCCCGAGGGCATCGATCAGGCCATCCGCAACGGCATCACCCGGGCCGGCGAGACGCTGCGCAACCTGGACTGGTTCGAGGTCACCCAAGTGCGCGGACACATCGAGAACGGCGCGGTCGCGCACTACCAGGTGGGACTCAAGGTCGGGTTCCGCCTCGACGGCGAGGACTGATCACCGTCTCAGGTGCGCCCCTCACCCTCCTGGGCGGACTTGAGCTCCGGCGCGTCCGCCGCCCAGTCCGCCAGGACCGTCTTGAAGCCCGCGGCCCGCGCCGCCTGGCAGACGAGCTCGTCGTCGTCCACGAGCATCCGCACCTCACGGCCCCGGGCGATCCGCCGCAGCACCTCCAGCTTGGTCACCCGGGCCGGCCGGCGGTCCTGGTTCCCGCGCATCCACAGCCGGCCCTCGGGCAGCCCGTGGCGGGTCAGCCACTCCTGCGTGTCCGCGCGGCACCGCTCCGGGCGCCCGGTCAGGTACACGACCTCGCAGTCGGCCGCCCGCTCCACCGCCAGTGCCACCCCGCGCGCCAGCGGCGGATCGGCCGGGGCCGCGCCGAAGAAGCCGTCCCAGTCCCGGGGCCGGCCCTCCAGGAAGTGCTGGCGGTGATCGGTGTCGGCCAGGGTGTTGTCGATGTCGAAGACGGCCAGCGGCCGGCTGTCGTTGCTGTCACTCATGCGGGTCAGAGTAGGCAGGGAATCCTTTCGGCGCCCGTGCGTTACAGCCTGGTGTGATCCGCAGAATCTCCATCCTCGACCGGTCCCGCACCCGCGCGGGGCACACCGCCCCGCAGGCCCTGCGCGACACCGTGGAGCTCGCCCGCGCGGCGGAGCGGCTCGGCTACCACCGCTTCTGGGTGTCCGAGCACCACAGCGTCCCCGGAGTCGCGGGCTCGGCACCCGCCGTACTCGCCGCGGCGGTCGCCGCGGCCACCCGGCGGATCCGGGTCGGCACCGGCGGGGTGATGCTGCCCAACCACCAACCACTGGTGGTCGCGGAGCAGTTCGGGGTACTGGAGTCGCTCTTCCCCGGCCGGATCGACATGGGGCTCGGCCGCTCGGTCGGCTTCACCGGCGGGATCCGGCGGGCTCTTGGCCGCGGCACCGGGGACGCCGACCTCTTCGAGGAGCAGCTGGCGGAACTGCTGGGCTGGCTGGACGGCACCCAGCGGGCGCATCCCGAGGTGCACGCCCACCCGGCGGAGGGGCTGCGGATCCCCGCGTACGTGCTGGCCACCGGCGAGGGCGCCGGGATCGCCGCCCGGGCCGGGCTGCCGCTGGTGGTGGGCGACCTGCGGGCCCGGGACCGGGTCACGGAGGCCATCGAGCGCTACCGCGCGGAGTTCCGCCCCTCGGCCGCGGGCTCGCGGCCGTACGTGATGGTCTCCGGGACGGTGGCCGTGGCGGACACCCCCGGCGCCGCCCGGCGCATCCTCGTCCCGGAGGCCTGGTCCCTCGCGTACTCCCGCACCCGGGGCAGCTTCCCGCCCCTGCTCCCGGCGGAGGAGGTCGAGGCGATGACCATGACCCCGAAGGAGCGGGAGCTGTACGAGGGCGGGCTCGCCGGGCACATCCACGGTACGCAGGCGCAGGTCGCGCAGGAGCTGGCCGAGGTGGCCGGGCGGACGGGCGCGGACGAGCTGCTGGTCACCACCTCCACGTACGACCGCACGGCGCTGCTGGACTCCTTCGAGCGGCTGGCCCGGGTGGCGGGGCTGACGGGAGCGGCGGGGCCGGCCGGGCCCTGACCGCGGGCGGCCCGTAAACTGGGGCGAATGCACCACTCCACCGCGCCCGAGGCCCACCGCGACCCCTTCGTACGGGTGAGGGGAGCCCGGGAGCACAACCTGCGCGGCGTCGACGCGGACATCCCGCGCGACGCCCTGACCGTGTTCACCGGGGTCTCCGGCTCCGGGAAGAGCTCCCTGGCCTTCGGCACGCTCTACGCCGAGGCACAGCGCCGGTACTTCGAGTCGGTGGCCCCGTACGCGCGCCGCCTCATCCACCAGATCGGCGCCCCGAAGGTGGACTCCGTCACCGGGCTGCCGCCCGCCGTCTCCCTGGAACAGCGGCGCTCCTCCCCCGGCTCGCGCTCCTCGGTCGGGACGGTGACCCTGCTGTCCAACTCCCTGCGGATGCTGTACTCGCGCGCCGGCACCTACCCGCCCGGCGCCGAGCGGCTCGACTCCGACGCCTTCTCCCCCAACACCGCTGCCGGCGCCTGCCCTTCCTGCCACGGGCTCGGCAGCATCCACCGCACCAGCGAGGCACTCCTGGTGCCGGATGCGGGGCTGTCGATCCGCCAGGGAGCCATCGCCGCCTGGCCCGGGGCCTGGCAGGGCAAGAACCTGCGCGACATCCTGGAGGTGCTCGGGTACGACGTGGACGCGCCCTGGCGGGAGTTGGCCGCGAAGGACCGCGAGTGGATCCTGTTCACCGAGGAGCAGCCGGTGGTCACGGTGCACCCGGTGCGCGACGCGGACCGCATCCAACGGCCGTACCAGGGCACGTACATGAGCGCCCACCGCCATGTGATGCGGACCTTCTCCGACAGCAAGAGCGCCACGCTGCGGGCCCGCGCGGAGCGGTTCCTGACCGATTCCCCGTGCCCGGTGTGCGAGGGGCGGCGGCTGCGGCCGGAGGCTCTCGCCGTGACGTTCGCGGGCCGTACGATCGCGGAGCTGGCGGCGCTGCCGCTGACCGCCCTGGACGCCGTACTGGCCCGCGCGCCCCTGGACGGGGAGGCGGCGCGGGTGCTCGCCGAGGACCTGCGGGGCCGGATCGGGCCGGTCGTGGAGCTGGGGCTCGGCTATCTGAGCCTGGACCGCACCGCACCGACCCTGTCGGCGGGCGAGCTGCAGCGGCTCAGGCTGGCGACGCAGCTGCGGTCCGGGCTGTTCGGGGTGGTGTACGTACTGGACGAGCCGTCGGCGGGGCTGCACCCGGCCGACACCGAGGCGCTGCTCGGCGTACTGGACCGGCTCAAGGCTGCGGGGAACACGGTGTTCGTGGTCGAGCACCACCTGGACGTGGTGCGGCACGCGGACTGGCTGGTGGAGGTGGGTCCGCTGGCCGGGGAGCACGGCGGCCGCGTGCTGTACAGCGGGCCGCCCGCGGGACTGGCCGGGGTGGCCGGGTCCGCGACGGCGCGCCACCTGTTCGCGCAGGGCGGGGAGGAGCGGGGGCGGCGGCCGGTGCGGACGGCGAACGGATCGGTGCGGCTCACCGCAGTGGAGCGGCACAACCTGCGGGGTGTGGACGCGGAGTTCCCGCTCGGGGTGTTCACGGCGGTCACCGGCGTGTCGGGGTCGGGGAAGTCCACACTGGTGGGCCAGGTGCTCGCCCGCGAGGTCGGGGAGCGGATCGCCGATCCGGGGTTCCCGGTGCGGCGGCTGGTGGAGGTGGACCAGAAGCCGATCGGCCGGACCCCGCGGTCCAACCTGGCCACGTACACGGGGCTGTTCGACGTCGTGCGCAAGCTCTTCACGGCGGCTCCGCAGGCTCGGGAGCGCGGCTGGAAGGCGGGCCGGTTCTCCTTCAACGTCCCGGGCGGCCGGTGCGAGACCTGCCAGGGCGAGGGGTTCGTCTCGGTGGAGCTGCTGTTCCTGCCCAGTACGTACGCCCCCTGCCCGGAGTGCGCCGGAGCCCGGTACAACACCGAGACCCTGGACGTGCGGTACGAGGGGCTGAACATCGCGGAGGTGCTCGGCCTGACGGTGGAGTCCGCGGCGGCCTTCTTCGCCGGGGTCCCGGCGGCGGCGCGCAGCCTGCGGGCGCTGGAGGACATCGGGCTGGGCTACCTGCGGCTGGGCCAGCCCGCGACCGAGCTGTCGGGCGGCGAGGCACAGCGGATCAAGCTGGCGACGGAGCTCCAGCGGCAGCGCCGCGACCACACCCTGTACGTGCTGGACGAGCCGACGACCGGGCTGCACCCGGCGGATGTGCGGGTGCTGCTGCGGCAGCTGCACGGACTGGTGGAGGCCGGGCACTCGGTGGTGGTCGTGGAACACGACATGGACGTGGTGGCGGGAGCGGACTGGGTGATCGACCTGGGCCCGGGCGGCGGGGCGGACGGCGGCCGGATCGTCGCGGCCGGCACACCGGCGGAGGTCGCCGCCGCGGGCGGGGGCCGCACGGCGGGCCACCTCGCGCGGGCGCTCGACCGGCCTTAGGTTTCAACGAAGTTCGCCGCCAAGCGAGTTGACGTACTGGCATGCTGATCCTGAGCCGGATCGAGGGGGCGGTCCTGCCGGGACCAGCAGGTCCTCGTGCCCCCCGCGGTCCGCGAAGACCCTGCGTCTCAGGAGGAGCCAGTGGGTTTGGGTGGGCTGCGGGCGGGGGATCCGGAGCGGATCGGCGGCTTCACGCTCGTCGGCCGGCTGGGCGCGGGCGGCATGGGTGTCGTCTACCTGGCACAGGGGCCCGACGGCCGGCTCGTCGCCGTCAAGCGGCTGCGCGAGGAGTTCGCTTCGGACCTCGAGTTCCGGGCACGGTTCCGGCGTGAGGCGGCGGCGCTGCTCCGCGTCCAGGGCGCCTGCACGGCCCGGGTGCTGGCGGTCGAGACCGGGGCGGGCAGCCCGTTCGTCGTCATGGAGTACGTACAGGGCCCGACGCTCGCGGAGCACGTAGGCGAACACGGGCCGCTGCGCGGTGACATGGCGCACGGCTTCGCCGTCGGGCTCGCCGAGGCCCTCGTGGCGATCCACGGGGCCGGCCTCGTCCATCGCGATCTCAAGCCCGGCAACGTGCTGCTGTCGAACCAGGGCCCGAAGGTCATCGACTTCGGCATCGCGCAGGCCGCCGACGCCACGGCGCTGACCCGCCCCGGCGTGGTGGTCGGGACCATGGGCTACATGGCGCCGGAACAGGCGCGCGGGCAGGCGGGACCTGCGGCCGACGTGTTCGCGTGGGCGCTGACCGTCGCCTACGCCGCCACCGGACGCCACCCGTTCGGCACCGGACCGTCCGAGGCCCTGCTGTACCGGGTCCTGCACGAAGAACCCGACCTCGACGGTGTTCCGGCACGTCTCAGGACACTGCTGGCGCAGGCCCTGGACAGGGCGCCCGAGCGGCGGCCCGCCCCCCGGCACCTGCTCGCCGCGCTGACCGGTGCCACGGATCCCGGGACGGTCGCCGACGCCGAGGCCGTCAGCACGCTGCTCGCCACCGCGTGGCGGATGCCGGCGACCGGGGCTCCGCCGGCCTCGGCGGCGGGGCGGCGCACCGCGCTGGTCGCCGCCGCGGCGGCGGCGCTGCTGCTCTCGACCGCAGGGATCGTCTGGGGGGTGCTTCCCGGCGGCGCGGATCCGACCGCCTCCGGCACGACCGCGCCTTCGGGCCGGCCGGCGAACACGGCGCCCTCCTCGTCCGCGCCGGCCCCGGCGACGCGCACGGCCCCCGATCCGAGCGGATCGGCTCCCCGGCAGACCGCTCCCCGGACGACGGCGCCGGCCACCCCGGCCTCGATCCCCTCGCCCCTGCCCCCGTCCCCGTCCCCGCCCCCCGCGTCCACGGGCCCGATCGCCAACACCCACAGCGGGCTGTGCATCGACACCAACGGACCGCAGCGGCCCGGACTCGAAGTCGTGCTCCGCGCGTGCGGGAACTACAGCGGCCAGATCTGGGGCCACGACGAGACGAGCCTGCACCTCACGAACCCGCCCAGCGGCCTGTGCCTGGACACGAACGGTCCCCCGGCCACCGGCGTCATGGCCGTGCTCAATCCGTGCGGCTACTACAGCGGCCAGCAATGGCGCTACGACACCGGAGCCGGCCGGTTCGTCAACCCGGCGAGCGGCCTGTGCCTGGACACGAACGGCCCCCCGGCACTCAACCTGTACCTGGTGCTCAACCCCTGCTCACAGCAGACCGGCCAGTCCTGGCGGAGGTGAGGGCGGCCCGGCGGCAGCCGGCCTACGCGTCGCCCTGGAGCAGGTGCTGCGCGAGTTCGCGGAAGCTCCACTTCCCCTGCCGCCGGGTGAACATCCACACCAGGTCGTGGCGGTCGGGCCAGACGGCGGGGACGCCGAGGACCTGGTGGGCGCCCAGGGCGTGGATCAGGCGGGGGATGCCGGTGTGCTCCCAGCAGACGAGTACGGGCATGGGCCCCGCCAGTGCGGCCCGTGCCAGGGCCTCTTCGGCGCCGACTCCGAACTCGGAGCGCAGGGGCGTGCGGAGGGCTGCGATCAGCGGCTCGACCGTCTGACGGCAGCGGGCGGGAGGCCGGCCGCCGGCACCGGCCGGGCCGCCGGCCGCGAAGACGACGGCGGGGCGCGGCAGCGACGATCCACCGGCGGGCGGGAAGAGACGGTGCAGCTCCTCGGCCCGGCGGCGGCCGCGCCCGGCGAGGGATCCGGGGTCCTCGTTGCCGTCCTCGTCCTCGCCCAGGTCCCCGGCGTACGGCTTCTCCGCGTGCCGGATCACCATGACCAGGGCGTCCTTCGGTGCGGCTTCCGGGCCGCGCGCGGCGCCCCCGGACGGGTCCTGCGCCGAGCAGCCGGTCAGCGCGAGCGGGGCGAGCGCGGCGGCCGCCAGGAGGGTGCGGCGGCGCGGTCCGGACCCGGCGGGGGCTTCTGGCATGGGCCCCACTGTCCCCCACGGGCCCGACGCCGCCACGGCGCGGCGCGTCGTAGGGCCGCCACGAGCGCCCGGTCGGCCGATCGGGTCAGCCGATCGGCCGAGGGGCCCGCGGGGCCCTCACCTCTCGTAGGGCGAGGGCACCGGGAAGTACGCCTCCAGGAAGGCGGTGACCGCGCGCTGCTGCTCCTCGGGGGAGAGCCCGGGTGCGGTGTCGTCGTCGGCGAGGCAGATCGCGTCGGACCGGCGGTCGGCCGCGAGGTCGGGCAGCCGGGCGATCTCCTCGGCCCGGCCGGTGCTGACGTACGCGTGGTGCAGCTCGCCCTCCACGGCGCGGCCGTCGGCGAGGGCCAGGTGGGAGGCGAGGGTGACGGGGGCGAGGTCGTCGGCGCTGCGGAAGACCGAGCGGCTGATGGTGGTCAGCCGACCGGGCAGCCGCTCCTCGACGTGGGCGAAGAGGGAGCGGCTGAGCGGGTACGGGGTGTGGGCCAGGATGTGCGGGTAGGTGCGGCCGACGGCCTGTTCGATCGCGTGGCGGGTGGCCTTCTGGGAGGCGGTGAACACGTCGTCGTCGTCGATGCCGGGGGCGCTGGGGGCCACGGCCCGCCGGTCGTGGAAGACCTTGGGCAGTCCCGAGGAGAGGAAGTAGTTCTGGGGGCGCTGCGGGCGGCCGAGGAAGATGTCGTCGTTGAAGTAGAGGAAGTGCTCGGCGAGGCCGGGGATGTGGTGGAGCCGGCTCTCGATGGCGTGGGAGTTGAAGACGGGGAGGCCGGCGGGGTCGGCGAACAGCTCCCGGTGGTCGACGACGGTGACCTGGGGGTGGTCGGCGGCCAGCCAGGCCGGGGTCTGGTCGTCGGTGACGAGGAAGACGTGGCGGATCCAGGGCGCGTGGGCGGCGATGGAGCGCAGGCAGTAGCGGAGCTCCCCGCGGTCGCGGTAACGGTTCTCCGCGTGGTCGACGGGGGCGCGCCCGCCGGCTCCTGTTCGGGCCCCCGCCACGGCTTCCGCGGCGCGGTCCCGGCGGCGGCGCCAGGCGGGATCCGCGGCGTCGACCCAGGTGATCACGGCGTCGACCGGGAAGTCGATGTCGTCGGGGAAGCGGCCCGCGAAGGCGTCGACGACGGGGTGTTCGCGGTCGCCGACGCGGGTGGTGGACGTGGCTTCGAGGGTGGGCACCCACCAGCCGTACGGGGTCTCGCGCAGTCCGGCGATCGCGCCGATGCCCGATTCCGCGGCCTCCCAGAACTCCAGGTCGCAGCCGGTTTCGGGGCCGTAGACCACGGTCCGGCCGGAGGTGACGACCGGCTGGAAGAGCAGGATGCCCTTGATCTTCGGGTGGGGGGCGCCGGCGGGCGCGTCCTCCCGGGCCGCGACGGCTTCGGGGAGGGATTCGGCGAGGACCTCGGCGGGTTCCCCGGCTGCGCCGGAGCGGTCGCCGTCGCCGGAGCGGTCGCCGTCGCCGTCGCCGTCGCCGTCGCCGAGGAGCCGGGCGTACACCGGGAGCCCGGCGAAGGCCGCGGCGCACGCCTTCAGGGCGGCCTCGCGGTCGCCGGGGGCGATGGCGACCCGGTGCCGCAGCTCTCCGTCGGGGACCAGCCCGTACGGGACGGCGGCCGTCTCGAGTGCCGCGGCGACCGCGCTCAGGTTGGCGTCCCGGGCTCCGGCGGGCAGCAGGTCGTCGCGGACCCGCGAGAGCCGGCCCCGGTGGCGGACCAGGTCCGCCGCAGCCGCCAGCAGCTCGTCCTCACGGGCCCGGCCGGGCGGGGGCGGCACCCGGCTCCCGCTCCCCGTCCGCTCCCGCTGCGCGGCGTCCGGCTGCCGCGGCACGCCGCCCGGCCTGCGCAGTGTCCGTACGATCCGGCGCAGGCCGACGGGAAGGGGAAGACGGGACAGGCCCTGCATATACGACCTCGCGAGACGGCGCCGGTGTGCGGCACCCGAGGATGCGGGCGGCACCCGGCGTGCGGGGGTGCGGTGCCGTCCGGCAGGCAGGGGCGGATGCCTCGTTCACCTCCACCTTTCCCTTGGTTCATTTTTCACGCAAGGGCCGGGAGTCCGTTATCCCCGTCTCACAGGCACTTCTCAGTTTCCTCCGTGCCTGCGGACCGCCCGCAGCCACTCGCGGTTCATGGCGGCGATGGACGGCAGCGGAATGCCCTTGGGGCAGGCCGTGGCGCATTCGCCGGTGAGGGTGCAGCCGCCGAACCCCTCGTCGTCCATGCGGGCCACCATGTCGAGGACGCGGGTCTCGCGCTCCGGCGAGCCCTGCGGCAGCACGTTCAGGTGGTTGACCTTGGCGGAGGTGAAGAGCATCGCCGAGCCGTTGGGGCAGGCCGCCACGCAGGCCCCGCAGCCGATGCACTCGGCGTGCTCGAAGGCGGAGTCGGCGTCGGCCTTGGGCACGGCGGTGGCGTGCGCCTCGGGGGCGGAGCCGGTCGGGGCGGTGATGTAGCCGCCGGCCTGGATGATCCGGTCGAAGGCGCCGCGGTCCACGACGAGGTCCTTGACGACCGGGAAGGCGGCGGCCCGCCAGGGCTCGACGTCGATGGTGTCGCCGTCGGCGAAGGAGCGCATGTGCAGCTGGCAGGTGGTGGTGCGCTCGGGGCCGTGGGCGTCGCCGTTGATGACGAGGCTGCACGCCCCGCATATCCCCTCGCGGCAGTCGTGGTCGAAGGCGACCGGGTCCTCGCCGCGCAGGATGAGGTCCTCGTTGAGGGTGTCGAGCATCTCCAGGAACGACATGTCGCGGGAGATGCCGTCGACCTCGTACGTGACCATGGCGCCGGGGGCGTCGGGGTTCTGCTGGCGCCAGACGCGCAGGTTGAGCCTCATGCGTAGCTCCGCTGGGTGGGGTGGACGTACTCGAAGACGAGGTCTTCCTTGTGCAGGACGGGGGCCGCGCCGGTGCCCCGGTACTCCCAGGCGGCGGCGTAGCCGAACTCCTCGTCGCGGCGGGCGGCCTCGCCGTCCGGGGTCTGGGACTCCTCGCGGAAGTGGCCGCCGCAGGACTCGGCGCGGTGGAGGGCGTCGAGGCACATCAGCTCGGCGAGCTCCAGGTAGTCGACGATGCGGTTGGCCTTCTCCAGCGACTGGTTGAACTCCTCTCCGCTGCCGGGGACCTTGATCCGCCGCCAGAACTCCTCGCGGATCTCCGGGATCCGGGCGAGGGCCTTGCGCAGGCCTTCCTCGGTGCGGGACATGCCGCAGTACTCCCACATGAGCTCGCCGATCTCGCGGTGGAAGGAGTCCGGGGTGCGGTCCCCGTCGACGGCGAGCAGCTTGGCGAGGCAGTCGCGGACCTCCCGGACCGCGGCGGCGGCCTCGGGGTGGGTGTCGTCGACGGCCTCCTGGTGCGGGTGGCGGGCCAGGTAGTCGTTGATGGTGGACGGGAGCACGAAGTACCCGTCGCCGAGCCCCTGCATCAGGGCGGAGGCGCCGAGGCGGTTGGCCCCGTGGTCGGAGAAGTTCGCCTCGCCGATGGCGAAGAGGCCGGGGACGGTGGTCTGGAGGTCGTAGTCGACCCACAGGCCGCCCATCGTGTAGTGCACGGCGGGGTAGATCCGCATGGGGACCTCGTACGGGTTCTCCGCGGTGATCCGCTCGTACATGTCGAAGAGGTTCCCGTACTTCTCGGCGACCTTGTCCCGGCCCATGCGGCGGATGGCGTCGGCGAAGTCGAGGTAGACGCCCTGGCCGCCGGGGCCGACGCCGCGGCCCTCGTCGCACACGTTCTTGGCTGCCCGGGAGGCGATGTCGCGGGGCACCAGGTTGCCGAAGGAGGGGTAGATCCGCTCCAGGTAGTAGTCGCGCTCGGCCTCGGGGATCCGGGCGGCGGGGCGGGTGTCGCCCTGGGCCTTGGGGACCCAGATGCGGCCGTCGTTGCGCAGGGACTCGCTCATCAGCGTGAGCTTGGACTGGTGGTCGCCGGTGCGCGGGATGCAGGTGGGGTGGATCTGGGTGAAGCAGGGGTTGGCGAAGTAGGCGCCGCGCCGGTGCGCCCGCCAGACGGCGGTCGCGTTGGAGTTCATGGCGTTGGTGGAGAGGTAGAAGACGTTGCCGTAGCCGCCGGAGGCGAGGACGACGGCGTCGGCGTAGTACGTGGAGACCTTGCCGGTGATCAGATCGCGGGCGACGATGCCGCGGGCCACGCCGTCGACGGTGATCAGGTCGAGCATCTCGGTGCGGGCGTGCATCTCGACGTTGCCGGCGGCGATCTGCCGGGACAGCGCCTGGTAGGCGCCGAGGAGGAGCTGCTGACCCGTCTGGCCGCGGGCGTAGAAGGTGCGGGAGACCTGGACGCCGCCGAAGGAGCGGGTATCGAGGAGGCCGCCGTACTCGCGGGCGAAGGGGACGCCCTGGGCCACGCACTGGTCGATGATCTCGACGGATATCTGCGCGAGTCGGTGGACGTTGGACTCGCGGGCGCGGAAGTCGCCGCCCTTGACGGTGTCGTAGAAGAGGCGGTGCACCGAGTCGCCGTCGTTGCGGTAGTTCTTGGCGGCGTTGATGCCGCCCTGCGCGGCGATGGAGTGGGCCCGGCGCGGGGAGTCGGAGAAGCAGAACTGGACGACGTGGTAACCCTGTTCGGCGAGGGTGGCGCCGGCCGCCCCGCCGGCCAGGCCGGTGCCCACGACGATGACGGTGTGCTTGCGGCGGTTGGCCGGGTTGACGAGCTTGGCCTCGAAGCGGCGGCGGTCCCAGCGTTCGGCGATGGGGCCTTCGGGGGCCTTGGTGTCGGCGATGGGCTCGCCGGTGCCGTAGTGGGTGTAGTCAGTGTGGGTGTAGTCGGTGTGGGCGTGGTCTGCGTGGTCTGCGTGGGCGTAGTTGCTCATGTCAGCTCACCACTCCGGTCATGACGGCGACGGGCACGGAGACGAAGCCCGTGAAGAGGACGAGGGCGAGGGCGTTGGCGAGGAACTTCAGGGCCCGGTCGCGGCGGGCGTTGCCCGCGCCGAGGGTCTGGGCGGCGCTCCAGAAGCCGTGCCGGACGTGCAGGCCCACGGCGGCCATCGCCACGATGTAGATCGTGTTCCCGTACCAGGTGGAGAAGGTGGCGAGGACGTTCTGGTAGGGGTGGCCGGCCCACGCGCGCTCGTTCACGGTGAGCGTGGTGAGGTCGAGCAGGTGCCAGACGATGAACAGGGCGAGGATGATGCCGCCCCAGCGCATGGTGCGGGTGGCGTAGCTCGCCCGGCGGCGCTTGTGGGCGTACTTGACCGGGCGGGCCTTGATGTCCCTGCGGCTGAGCTGGTACGCGGACACGGCATGGCCGACGACCGCGGCGAGGAGCACCACGCGCACGATCCACAGGGCCCACTCGTGGTGGAGGAAGGGCGAGCCGAGGGTGCGCAGCCAGTGGGCGTAGCCGTTGAACTCGTCCGACCCGAAGAAGATCTTGAGGTTGCCGAGCATGTGGACCACCAGGTATCCGAGCATGATCAGCCCGGACACCGCCATCACGGACTTCTTGCCGACGGTGGAGTCCCAGAGCGTGCGCGTGGTGGACGGCCGTCGGCCCGTCCGCGTTGCCAGAGCCATGCCACCGACGGTAAGGACCAAAGTCCCCAGAGGTCCAAGACATGATGGCGCTTATGTCAATAGGGGCTTCCTATGGGCGGCGTATCCTGGGGCGATGCAGTTCCAGCAGCTCCTGTACTTCGTGGCCGTTGCCGAAACCCGTCACTTCAGCCGGGCCGCGGAGCGGGTGCACGTCGCCCAGCCGTCGCTCTCGCAACAGATCAAGTCACTGGAACGGGAGCTGGGGGCAGAGCTGTTCAGCCGGGCGCGCGGGAACATCACGCTGACCGACGCGGGCGAGACGCTGCTGCCGCTGGCCCGGCGGATCCTCGCGGACGCGGACACGGCGCGGCTGGAGGTGCAGGAGCTGGCGCAGCTGCGGCGGGGGCGGGTGCGGCTGGGGGCGACGCCGAGCGTGTGCACGGGGCTGCTGCCCGGCGTTCTGCGCACCTTCCACGCCGCACATCCGGGCATCGAGCTGCTGATCGAGGAGAGCGGCTCGCTGGACCTCGTACGGGAACTGGCGCGCGGGGCCCTGGACCTGGCGCTCATCGCGCTTCCGCTGCCGCCCTCGGCCCCGGCGCTGACCACGGTGGAGCTGCTGACGGAGGACCTGGTGGTGGTCTCGTCGGCGGAGCTGCCGCCACCGGCGGGCGGAGGGCCGCTCACGGTGTCCGCGCTCCGGGACGAGCCGATGGTGATGTTCCGCCACGGCTACGACCTGCGGGACCTGACGGTGGCCGCCTGCCGGGCGGAGGGCTTCGAGCCGGCGTTCACCGTGGAGGGCGGGGAGATGGACGCGGTGCTGGGCTTCGTGCGCGCGGGGCTCGGCGTGGCGGTGGTCCCCGCGATGGTCGTCGACCACGGCGGTCCGGGGCTGCACGCCACCCCGCTGGCGGGCTCTCCGCTGCGCCGCACCATCGCCCTGGCGCACCGCACGGACGTCGCTCCCCCGCGCGCGGCCCGCGAGCTGAAGCGCGTCCTGCTGGGCTGACCCGGGTGCGCGCTGCGCGGGGCCGCGGGCGGGGGCCGTGCCGAGGGGGCGCTCCGTGCGGGGTGGAGCGGGGGCGGCGGGGCACTCCGCGCGGCATGGAGCGGGCGGGAGCGGCACCGGCGGGGGCGCCGGGGGCGGCCCGCCCCTCAGCCTCCGGCTGCGGGAAGGGCCTTGTCGAGCCCGTCGGCCAGCATCGCGAAGGCCTGGTCGGCATCGGCGACGGCGGCCGGATGTGCCTCGTCGGCACTCTGGCCGGCGGCCATGCGGAGATAGTTCTCCCGGCCCAGCTCGTGGCGGACCGCCACCATGTGCACCGCGGCCAGCCGCGCGGCGAGCGGCCGGACCGACTCCGCCTCGAGCACGGCGGCCAGCAGCTCCACCTCGCGGTCGGTGTAGTGGGACATGCGGCTCTCCAGGCTGGCGGTGGAGTAGAGGAGGCGCTGGAACGCGACCACCCCGGGATGGTCGCAGAGCCCGGTGATCGGGTCCCGGTCCGCGAGGGCCGCGAGGAAGTGCGCGTGCAGCGCACCCACCGGCGTCCCCCCGGCGGGCCGGTCGCGCACGATGCGCGCCGCCTCGTCCTGGTGGTCGGCGAACCGGTCGAGGACCAGGTCCTCCTTGCTCGGGAAGTACCGGAAGAGGGTGGGCTTGGAGACCTCGGCCGCGGCGGCGACATCGGCCACCGACACCGCATCGAAGCCCCGTTCCAGGAAGAGCTCGAGCGCCGTGGCCGCCAGCCGGCGGCGCGTATGAAGCTTCTTGTTCTCGCGCAGACCCGTCGTCTTCTCCATGCCCCGAGGATAGCACGAGAGCATGACTCGGTTAATTTCTTGACCGGGTTGCTTTTTGGGGCGGGAGCCGCTTTCCTTGAGACATCGACGAGACCGGAGATCGACCCGAGAGGACATCCGATGACTGACGTACTGATCGTGGGCTCCGGCCCCACCGGACTCACCCTGGCCTGCGACCTCGCCCTGCGCGGAGCCGCCGTCCGCGTCATCGACCAGCGCACCGGGCCGCACCGCGAGTCCCGCGGCAAGGGGCTCCGGCCGAGCAGCGTGGAGATCTTCGAGAAGCTCGGGGTGGCCGAGTCCCTGGCCGCCGTCGGCCAGGACGAGGTGGTCCTGCGCAAGTACTTCGACGGAGCGCACGTCAACGACACCCCCGTCGGCGGCAACGGGCTGCTGCTGGGCCAGTGGCAGATCGAGGAGGCGCTGCGCGAGCGGCTCGGCGGCCTGGGCGTGACGGTCGAGTACGGGACCCGGCTCACCGGAATCACCCAGGACCCGGCCGGGGTCCGCGCGGAGCTGGCGGACGGCACCGTGATCGGGGCCCGCTATCTCGCCGGGTGCGACGGAGGGCACAGCGCCACCCGCAAGCTGCTCGGCATCCCCTTCGAGGGGAACTCGGAGCAGGAGCCCGCCATGGTCATCGGGGACGTCCGCGCCCCCGGGCTCAGCCGGGACTTCTGGCACCAGTGGTTCAGCTCCGACGGCAGCGGGATCATGCTCTGCCCGATGCCGGGGACGGACACCTTCCAGCTGCAGGCCTCACCCGAGCAGGCCGAGCACGGCGAACCGGTGCCGCCCTCGCTGGAGACCTTCCAGCGGCTGTTCGACCGGCACGCCCGGATACCGGGGATCCGGCTCGCGGATGCCACCTGGCTCTCCGCCTGGCGGGTCAGCGTCCGCGTGGTCACCCGGATGCGCGAGGGCCGGGTCTTCCTCGCCGGGGACGCCGCGCACGTCCACCCCATCGCCGGCGGGCTGGGCATGAACACGGGGATCGGCGACGCGGCCGCCCTGGGCCGGACCCTGGCCGCCGCCCTCACCGGGCCGGGCGCGGAGGAGGTGCTCGACGTGTACGAGGCGGAGCGCCTGCCGGTGGCCGTCGAGGTCGTGGCCGACACGGCGCGGCGGTACGACCGGGTCGTGTCGGCCGTCCGCACCCCCGGCGTGGGGACGGAGGCCGGACTGGACTGACCGGACGGCCGGGCCGGTGCCGGACGGGTCCGTGCCGGACAGGCCGGTGCCGGACGGGCGTCAGGAAGGCGTGGGCACGGCGTCCGAGAGCGAGAGGGTGTGGATGCGGTCGGGTGCGCCGGGGCGGGCGTAGTACCAGCCCTGGGCGGTGTCGCAGCCGAGGTCGCGGAGCTGGGCGGCCTGGGCGCCGGTCTCCACCCCCTCGACCGTGACCGCCAGCTCGAGGCTGTGGGCCAGGGCCACGATGCCCTCCACGATCTTGACGTCGACCGGGTTGGCGGGCTGCTGCTGCATCCCCTTGGTGAAGGAGCGGTCCAGCTTCAGGACGCTGACCGGGAGGCGGCGCAGGTTCGCCAGGTTCGAGTAGCCCGTGCCGAAGTCGTCGAGCGCGATGTCCACGCCGAGGGCCGCGAGCCGGCGCAGCGGTTCCAGGAGTTCGTCGTCGGCCCCGATCAGCGCCGATTCGGTGACCTCCAGGCACAGGGCGCCCGGGGCGAGGCCCGAGTTCTCCAGCACCGCGACGGTGTCGGCGACCAGGCCGGGGTGGTGCAGCTGGGTCGGCGAGAGGTTGACGTTGATCCGCAGGGCGGAGCCGCCGTGCTGGCGCTGCCAGTTGCGGGCCTGGCGGACGGCCTCCTCCAGGACCCAGCGGCCGAGCGGCACGATCAGCCCGGTCCGTTCGGCGAGCGGGATGAAGCGGTCCGGCCCCAGCACCCCGTACTGCGGGTGCGACCAGCGGACGAGGGCTTCGGCTCCGTGGACGCTGCCGTCGTGCAGGTGGACCAGCGGCTGGTACTCGATGAAGAACTCGCCGCGCTCCAGGGCGGCCGGGAGCGCATTGGTCAGGCCGTGCCGGGTGATGGCGCGGGCGTCGGCCTCGGCGTCGGCGAACTCGAAGCGGTTGCCGCCCGCCGCCTTGGCCCGGTACATCGTGATGTCGGCGCTGCGCAGCACCTCCGCGGCGGTGCGCTCGCGGGCCGGACCCTCCACGATGCCGATGCTGCCGCGGACCGACAGCTCGCGGCCCTCGATCCGGATGGGCACCGACAGGGCGGACAGGATCCGGACGGCCAGTTCGGTCACCTTCTCCTCGGTGTCCGAGCCGGTGGTCAGCGCCACGAACTCGTCTCCGCCCAGGCGTGCGACGACCTCGCCGGGGCCCGTCGCGCAGCTCTGCAGCCGGTCGGCGACCTCCACCAGGAGCCGGTCCCCCGCCGAGTGGCCGAGGCTGTCGTTGACGGCCTTGAACCCGTCGAGGTCCAGGTAGCAGAGGCCGAAGCGGCTGCCGCCGGCCCCGCTCAGGGCCTTCTCCAGGCGTTCGAAGAAGAGCGTCCGGTTCGGCAGCCCGGTCAGGGCGTCGTGGGTGGCCTCGTAGCGCAGCCGCAGGTTCAGCAGGCGGCGTTCGGTGGTGTCCTCCATCAGCGCCAGCTGGTACTGGGGCACTCCCTCTGCGTCGCGCAGCAGCGACACCGTCAGGTTGGTCCACAGCACCGTTCCGTCGTGGCGGTAGTACGGCTTCTCCACGCGGTAGCTCTCGCGCTCCCCGCGGACGAGTTCGCCGTACATCCGCCAGACGTGCGGGGCGTCGTCGGGGTGGCCCCACTCGCTGACGTTGCGGCCCCGCATGTGCCCGTGCATCCCGCCGAACATCTGCAGCAGCGCGTCGTTGACCTCGAGGATGTTGCCTTCGAGGTCGGCGATGCCGATGCCGACGGCCGCGCCCTCGAAGACCGCCTTGAAGCGCTCCTCGCTGGCGTGCAGGGCCTGCTGGGCGTCGATGCGGGCGGTCAGCGCGGAGCGGGCGATGGCCTCCTGCTCCTTGAGGGTGCGCTCGCGCAGGGCGCGGGCGAATCCCGCCGCGATCCCGTGCTGGAGCCGGGCGCAGCGGGATCGGTACTCCTCGGTGCCCTCCACGCCGACGCCGTCGGGACCGCAGTAGAGCACGAGGTAGGACTCGACCACGCCGAGGGTGCCGGCCAGGGCCTCCGGGTCGGTGCAGTGCACGGCGACGAGTTCGGCGCCCACCCGCTGGGCGACGCCCGCGTCGAAGGGCCGGGCGTGCAGGGCCTCGGCGAGGGTCCGGGCGAGCGGGATGAGGTGCTGTTCGAATTCGACGCGGGTCAGCGAGGTCGCGGTGACGGGGAAGATCGCCCGTCCCCAGATGGTCGCGAAGCGCCCGATCCTGTCCTCCAGCCCGCTCCGCAGCGCGGCCGGGCCCGCGCTCGCCGACAGGCCCGCCGGAGTCGGCGGGCCTGTGGGAGGGGCGGTGGGCTCCGCCGTCTGCGCGGGCCCCTCGTTCTTCGGGGTCGGTGTGCCGGAGGGCACCGCGGCCGTGGATCTCACGCCTTGCGTCCCACTCCGCCGAAGCCCGAGAAGGAGTACGGGTCCTCGGGCGCCTCGCCGTCCTCCGGGTCCTCGGTGCCCTCGGGGTGCCACAGCGGCATGAACACGACGCCGGGCTCGACGAGCTCGAAGCCGTCGAAGAAGCGGCCGATCTGCTCGCCGCTGCGCATGACGAGCGGGTTGCGGATGTCCCGGTAGACGCCGACGGTGCCGCTCGCGACCTCCTGGGAGAGCGGGATCCCCTCGTAGGAGGCGTGCGTGACCACCAGGAGGCTGCCGGGGGCCAGCGCGTCGCGCAGCTCGGCGACGGCGGCGTACGGGTCGTCCGAGTCCTCCAGGAAGTGCAGGACGGCGACGAGCAGCAGGGCGACGGGGCGTTCGAGGTCGAGCAGCTGCGCGACCTCGGGGGCGGCGAGGATGTCCTGCGGCTTGCGCAGGTCGGCGGCGACGATGCCGCTGCGCTCGTCGCCGCCGAGGACGGCCCGGCTGTGCGCGACGGCGACCGGGTCGTGGTCCACGTAGACCACGCGGGCCTCGGGGCTGGCGGCCTGGGCGATCTCGTGGACGTTGCCGAAGGTCGGGATCCCGGAGCCGATGTCGAGGAACTGGGTGACGCCCTGGGCCACCGCGTAGCGGACGGCACGGCGCATGAAGGCCCGGTTGGCCTGCATGATCTTGGGCAGGCCCGGCAGGAACTCCATGGCTCGGCGGGCGGCCTGGCGGTCGACCTCGAAGTTGTGGGAGCCGCCCAGGTAGTAGTCGTAGATGCGGGACACGCTCGGCACCGATATGTCGATACCTGGCGGGGCCCAGGCGGGGCGCTCCATCGGGGTCTCCAAGCCGTAGTCCTGCGCGGTCGTCCGGGATCGGACGCCTGTCCGAGCCGAATGTACTGATCATTGCCCAACGGAGCGAGCAAAAGCGGAAATTGGTGATCCGTTCTTCATCACACACCAAAGGCCTCCAAGGCCCCTCCCGCAGCGAATGACCGAAACCGACAAGTCGCTTTTGGGAATGCGCAGGTAGATGATCGGAATTCTTCATTCCGTGGCTCAAACCTCTACGGTCTTCACGCCACCCATTCAGGCGAACCACAGCCGAGCTCCGCGTGCGCGGGCGCACGTGAGCCCATGCTCCCCGGGTGAACAGAGCCTGTACCAGACGCCTGCTGGTGGTCCCGGTCCTGCTGTGGGCGGCGCTGTCCGCCACACCGGCCGTGGCTGATAGCAGCGCCTACGCGACGATCGACGCCGGGGACGGCGCGAACGCCGTCGAGCTGGTCGCGACCGCCGCGAGCGGCGCCGCAGCGAGCGGCCGGGGTGGCGGACATCACGGCGACGGCCACGGAAACGGCCCGGGAAACGGCCCGGGAAACGGTCACCTTCCGGGACACGGGAACGGCCCGGGGCACGGGAACGGCCACGGCGGCCACCACGGACACCACGGGCACGGCGGACACCACTGCCCGCCCCCGCCTCCCCCGCCGTGCCCGCCGAAGCCGACCCCGACCCCCACCCCGACTCCCACGCCGACCCCGACACCGAAGCCGCCCCCGCCGAAGCCGACCCCGCCGCCTCCGCCCGCGCCGAAGCCCACGCCACCGCCCCCGCCCCCTCCGCAGGCGAAGCCGCAGCCGAGGCCGCCGGTGCCGGCCCCGCCGAAGCCGGTGCCACCGCCCCCGCTCCAGGTGAAGTTGCCCGCCCCCGTGGTGACACCGCCGCCCCCGCCCCCGCCGTCGAAGAAGCCGGTGGCGAGGCCGGCCTACCGCACGGCTGCCGCGAAGCGGCCCGAGCACCACATCTCACCGGTGACCTTCACCCTGATGACCGCGGCTCCCGCGGTGCTCGCGATCGTCGCGCTGCGCCCGCGCTAGACGGGGCTTGACCCGCTGCCCCGCACACCACCCTCGTGACCCGATTGGGAGTCATCTTGTCGGAATGGCTCGTCCTGACCCTCGCGATGGCCGCGGCCTGCGCCGTGGTGCTGTCCATCACCTTCTTCAACCACCGGCGGATCGGCGACGACGACGATCCCAACGAGACCCCGGACGTCATCGAGTACATGACGATGATGATCGGTGTGATCTACGCGATCGTGCTGGGCCTGGCGATCGCCGGTGTCTGGGAGGGCCGCGGGGCCGCCCAGGAGTACGTGCGCCAGGAGGCTCAGGCCCTGCACGAGATCAGCGTCCGCTCGGAGGTCTACCCGGCGGAGGTGCGCAAGAGGATCCGCTCCGACGTCGACGCGTACGTGACGTACGTGGTGGACACCGAATGGAAGGAGATGGCCGACCACGGCGATCTCACCGACCACAGCGGGGAACTGCTGGAGCGCATCCGGCGCGACGTCACGGACTACGACCCGCAGACCGACCACGAGGGGCAGGCGTACCAGCCGCTCGTGGACCAGGTCGCGCTGGTGGACGACGCGCGCAGCGCCCGCGGCCAGAGCGCCGGGGCGACGATGCCGGGGGTGGTGTGGTTCGGGCTGATCGCCGGGGCGCTCGTGACGGTGGGCCTGATCTTCACCCTGCAGATCCGCCGCTCGTTCCGGGAGCTGCTGCTGGCGGGCCTGTTCAGCGCGCTGATCGCGTTCCTGCTGTTCCTGATCTGGGACTTCGACGCACCGTTCGGCCGCGGTGTCGCGGCGACCGCCGAGCCGTTCCTCGCCCAGTTCCCGCATCTGCCGCTCGGCGGCTGAGCGTCCGGCAAACCGGGGACGGGCCCCCCGTCCCCGGTTCGGCCTACCCCCGTGCCCCATTCGCCCGTTCCTGATCGCGGCTCACCGCGCCCGGACCTAGCGTGTCGGACATCGAGGCGCACGACCCCCCACGTGCGGAAACCGTTCCGCGGCTGCTCCTCGGAGATCCGGAGACCAACCATGGGTGCGATACGCAGCAACGCCACCGCCCTGCTGAGCGCCGGCGCCATGAGCGCCGTACTCGCGCTCGGCGCCCTCGGCGCGCCCTCCGCGACCGCGGCCGAGGCTCAGCCCGTCACCTCGTTCGGCTTCGCCCTGACCCCGTCCACGGTCGCCCCGGGCGGCCAGACGGTGCTCTCCGTCACCGGCTGCAACGCCGCCTACGCCACCGTCTCCTCCGGAGTCTTCGACACCGTGAGCGTCGCGCGCGGCCAGACCGCCCGGGTGACCGTGGACCGCGACGCCCGGCGCGGAGCCGTGTACTCCGTCTCCTTCACCTGCAACGGGGAGACCGGTTCGACGGACCTCACCATCACCGGCGGCACCACCAAACCCACCACCAGCTCCACCTCCACGGCGACGGCCGCCTCCGCGGCCACCCGGGGCGCTTCCCTCGGAGTCCGCGGCGGTCTGGGCGGCAGCGTGGCCGGGATGGATCCCCGTGAGCTCGGCGCGGGCGCCGCCCTCTTCCTCGCGGCCGCCGGCGGTACGGCGTACGCACTGCGCCGCCGCGCCTCCACCCGCGGCCACTGACCCGGCCCGCCGGCCCCGTACGGCAGCACGCCCTGCACAGCCACGACCACGCCCGAGGCCCGAGGCCCGGAGCACCGACCGCCGGGGGCCCCCCCCCCCCCCCCCGGGGGGGGGGGGGCCCGCGGGGGGGCGGCCCCCCCGGGGGCGCCCGGGGCGCCCCCGGCCCCCCCCCCCCCCCCGCCCCCCCCCCCGCCGGGGGCCGGCGGCCGGCACCCCCCCCCGGGGGGCCCCCCCCACCCGTTGGTGGTGGGGGGGCGACCGGCGGTTCCCGGGCCACTGCGGACTGCGAAGGGCTCGACCGGGCAGGCCCGGCCGTCAGGCCCGCCCGCGCAGCGGACGGCGCCGGCGCATCACGTGCACGCCCGCGCCCAGGGCAGCGGCGCCGACCAGGCTCGACCCGATGGCGGTCTCGGCGGTGGACGGGCCGAACGAGCCGCCGATACCGCCCTGTGCGCCGTTGCCCCGGAGGATGGTGAACCGGTGCGTGGCGACCAGGCTGTTGTCGTGGCACTTGACCGACAGCGTGTGGTTGCCGGGCGAGGCGTGGTTGAAGATCCGGACGGTGGCGAACCCGATGGAGCCGGCCGACAGGTTCGTCTGGGGAAAGTTGCCGGCCGACCAGACCGTGCCGCCGTGGCGGCAGCCGGCCGCACTGACCTGCATCGTCGAGCCCTGGTGCACGGAGTACGGGTTGACGGTGACATTGCTGGGCCCGTTGCCGTTGTTGCCGCCGTTGCCGTTGTTGCCGCCGTTGCCGCCCTGGCCCGACGGGGATCCGCCGAACGGGGCTCCGCCCAGTGGGTCCGACGGGTTCGCGGCGGCGAACGGGGTACTGAGCCCGACGGCGACGACAGCCGCCGCGGCCACGGTGAGGGCGCGGAGAACACGCATGGTGGAACCTCCAGCGGGAAGCGCCCCGGAGCGGTCGCCCGGGAAGATCGACGAGAACGCCTCCCACGACGAACCCTCAGGGCGGCTCGCAACCAGCGCATTTCCGGCTTTGGGCCGCAAGGTTGAGCGACACGCCGAGGCGCGCGCGGCTCTGCTGACGGATCCGCAGGTCACGACCCGTCAGGCATTTATGTGACGAATACCTGGATGGGCGCACCCCTTCCGGCCGTCCCGCCACCCGTTCGCCCTTCAGCGATCGCCGTCTTGCGCACGCAGCCTTAGCGTGCGTGAGGAAGGGCGTACAGGGGTGGGACAAGAACGCGGGTCGGGACCCCCGCGTCGGGAAGGGAGAGCCATGACCGAGGACGAGAGCGAGCAGCCACCGAGAAGACGATCCCCCTGGGGCGTGCTGGCACTGGTCATGCTCAGCGGCCTCGCCATGATGCGCAACGGAGCGGACATCGGCGACGGGCCGCCGCAGCCGACCGCCGCGGCGGCGGTCGGGGTGCCGGCCGAGCAGCTGCCGGCGAATCCGCCGGCGCAGGGTGAGCAGCCGATGCAGCAGACTCAGCCGCGTGCGGAGGTGGCACCGCTGGAGCACTCGTCGGTGCAGCGCATCCGCATCCCCAACATCAAGGTGGACGCGCCGGTGATGACGGTCGGGCTGGACGCGCAGGGCTGGATCGAGGCCCCGCCGCCGCAGGACCCGAATCTGGCCGGCTGGTACCTCAACGGCATCTCGCCGGGCCAGCGCGGCTCGGCGGTGATCGTGGGCCACGTGGACAACGCGAGCGGCCCGGCGGTCTTCTACGGCCTGGGTTCGCTGCGCAAGGGCAACCACATCGAGGTGGAGCGGTACGACGGGCGCACGGCGGTGTTCGAGGTGTACGGGGTGGAGGTCTTCTCCAAGGAGACCTTCCCCGGAGCCCGGGTGTACGGGGACAACGGGCACGCGGAGCTGCGGGTGATCACCTGCGGCGGCGGCTACTCCAAGGCCCGTGGCTACGACGGCAACGTCGTCGTCTTCGCCCGGCTGGTGGAGGCCCGCTGAAGGGCGGGGCCGCCCGGCCGCGCGGCCCCGCCCGGACACCGCCCCGCCCCGCCGAGGAGGAGGATCCTCAGCGGGGCGGCAGGGCGGGCAGCGTCATCCGGTAGCCCCGGGCCAGCAGTTGGGGCAGGTAGGTGCTCACCGCCTGCACGCTCTGCGAGCGGTCGCCGCCCGCGTCGTGGTTGAGCACGATGACACCGGGCGCCGCGCCCTTGAGGACGTTCGAGACGATCGTGGTGGTGCCCGGCTCCTTCCAGTCCAGGGTGTCCACCGTCCAGGCGAGCGGCTCCATGCCCAGCTCGGCCCCGATCTCGAACGCCGCCCGGTTCCACGCCCCGTAGGGCGCCCGGAACCACTGCGGCGCCTCCCCCACCGCCTGCTGTACGACCTCGCTCGTCCGGGCGATCTCGGAGGCGAGGGCGGGCCGGCTCAGCGTGGGGATGAGCGGATGGGTCCAGGTGTGGTTGCCGATGAGGTGGCCCTCGGCGGCCATCCGGCGCAGCAGGTCCCGGTTGTCGGTGGCCATCTCCCCGCACACGAAGAACATGGCGCGCACCCCGTACCGGGCGAGGGTGTCGAGGATGGCGGGCGTGTAGCGCGGGTCGGGCCCGTCGTCGAAGGTGAGCACCATGGCGCTCGCCGTGCTCGCGTCGGCCGGCAGTTCGAGGATGGGCCGGGTCCGTACGGCGGGCCGCGCGGCGGGCGGCCGCAGCGGGGCCTCTCCGGTCATGGGGCTCAGCCGGTACGCCGCCTGCCCGGGCGCCTGTGGTCGCAGGGCGCGGACGCCGCCCGGTCCGGCGGCTCCGCCGGGTCCGGGCTGCCCGGCCGCCGGGCCGCTGCCGGGGGCGGCGCCGAGGCCTGCGCCGGGTGCACCGCCGGCCGCGTTCTGGCCGGGGGCTCCGGTCTCGCCGCCGCTGAGCAGTCCGGAGGCCGCGGCGACTCCGAGGAAGACGGCGGTACGCAGGAGCACGCGTCGCCCTACTGTCGGCTCGTCATTTTTCATTATTACTACGTATCAACGACATCCACGCGGATGTCGAGAGGCGCGAAAGCGCGCGCTCCTCCTCACCCGATCAGCCGCGCCGCACCAGCGGGAAGGGCAGCGTCTCGCGGATCGTGAGGCCCGTGAGGAACATGACCAGCCGGTCCACGCCGATGCCCAGGCCGCCGGTCGGCGGCATCGCGTACTCCAGCGCGTCCAGGAAGTCGTTGTCCAGCTCCATCGCCTCCGGGTCGCCGCCCGCCGCGAGCAGCGACTGGACGGTGAGCCGGCGCCGCTGCTCCACCGGGTCGGTCAGCTCCGAGTAGGCGGTGCCCAGTTCGGTCCCGAAGGCGACCAGGTCCCAGCGCTCCGCGAGGCGCGGGTCCTTGCGGTGCTGCCGGGTCAGCGGGGAGACGTCGGTGGGGAAGTCCTTGTAGAAGGTGGGCAGCTTGGTCTTCTCCTCCACCAGCCGCTCGTACATCTCCAGCACCACGTCGCCGCGGGTGTTCTCGGGTGTGTGCGGGACGGACGCCCGGTCGCACAGCCGCCTGAGCACGTGCTCCTCGGTGTCGGCGTCGACCTCCTCGCCGAGCGCCTCGCCGATCGCCCCGTACATCGTCTTGACCGGCCAGATCCCGGAGATGTCGTGGACGACGAGCTTCCCGTCCGGGCCCGCCTTGTGGGCGATCGGAGAGCCGAAGGCGGCGGTCGCCGCGCCCTGGATGAGCTCGCGCGTCAGGTCGAGCATCACGTCGTAGTCGGCGAAGGCCTGGTAGGCCTCCAGCATCGTGAACTCGGGGTTGTGCTTGTAGGAGACGCCCTCGTTGCGGAAGGTGCGGCCCATCTCGAAGACCTTCTCCAGGCCGCCGACGCACAGCCGCTTCAGGTACAGCTCGGGCGCGATGCGCAGGTACAGGTCGAGGTCGTAGGCGTTGATGTGGGTCCGGAAGGGCCGGGCGTTGGCCCCTCCGTGGATCTGCTGGAGCATCGGGGTCTCGACCTCCAGGTAGCCGCGGTCCAGCAGCCCCTGGCGCAGTGCCTGCACGGCCGCGGAGCGGGCCCGTACGACGTCCCGCGCCTCGGGGCTCGCGACCAGGTCGAGGTAGCGGCGCCGGACGCGCGCCTCGGGGTCGGCGAGACCCTTGCGCTTGTCCGGCAGCGGGCGCAGGCACTTGCCGGTGAGCTGCCAGGAGGAGACCACGAGGGAGGGCTCGCCGCTGCGGCTGGCACCGATCTCGCCGCTCGCGACCACGTGGTCGCCGAAGTCGACCTGGGAGGTGAAGGAGTCCAGTGCCCCGGCGCCGCTCTCGTCGCGGGTGAGCATCAGCTGCACGTCCCCCGACCAGTCCCGCAGGACGGCGAAGACCACGCCGCCGAGGTCGCGCACGAGCATCACCCGTCCGGCGAGCGTGGCCTGTTCCCCGGAGCGGGCGCCGGGCGCGAGCCCGGGGAGGGCTGCCTTCAGCTCGGCCACGGTGTGGGTGCGCTGCCGGATGCCCACGGGGTACGGGTCGGTGCCGGCCGCCCGGATCCGCTCCATCTTGTCGTGGCGGACGCGCACCTGGTCGGGCAGGCGCTCGCCCCGCGCTGCCGTGCCGTCCGCCATCCCGACGAGGTCGAGGGCCAGGGATTCGATGGAGGGCAGACCCTCGGTGCTGGTGGGGGCGATGAGCCCCTTGGCGTGCCCGTTGCCCCACAGTTTGCGCAGGCTCGGTACGGAGACGAAGCCCTCCGCGATGCCGGAGGCGAGGCTGACCCGGGCGAGCGAGCCGGCGTCCTGGTAGCAGAGGAACCGCGGGTACCACTCGGGCCCGTACTTGACGTTCGAGCGGTACAGGGCCTCCAGCTGCCACCAGCGGGAGAAGAACAGCAGCAGTTTGCGCCACAGCTTGAGCACCGGCCCGGCGCCGATCCGGCCGCCCTCCTCGAAGGCGGAGCGGAAGACGGCGAAGTTCAGGGAGATCCGCCGGACGCCCAGGCCCGGTGCGGCGGCGCACAGCTCGGCGACCATGAACTCCATGACCCCGTTGGGGGCGGTGCGGTCGCGGCGCATCAGGTCCAGGGAGATGCCGTCCTTGCCCCACGGGACGAAGGACAGCAGGGCGATCAGCTCGCCCTGTGCGTCGAAGGCCTCGACGAGCAGGCAGTCCCCGTCGGCGGGGTCGCCGAGCCGGTCCAGCGCCATGGAGAACCCGCGCTCGGTCTCGGTGTCGCGCCAGGTGTCGGCACGCTCGATGATCCGCTGCATCTCCTCCTCGCTGAGGACGGAGTGGCGGCGGATGAGGGTGGTGGCCCCGGTGCGCTTGACGCGGTTGACGGCCTGGCGCGTGACCCGCATGTCGCGGCCGTCGAGGTCGAAGTGGGCGACCTGCAGGATGGCCTCGTCGCCGAGCTGGAGGGCGCCCAGCCCGGAGCGGGCGTACGCGGTGGCCCCTTCCTCGGAGGCGCCCATGACGGCCGGCTGCCAGCCGTGGCGGCGGGCGACGGTGAGCCAGGCGTCGACCGCGGCGGACCAGGCGGCGGGGTCGCCGACCGGGTCGCCGCTGGCGAGGCAGACCCCGGCCTCGACGCGGTAGGTGACGCCGGCCCTGCCGTTGGGGGCGAACACGACGGCCTTGTCGCGGCGGGTCGCGAAGTAGCCGAGGGAGTCGCCCCGGCCGTAGGCGCCGAGCAGGGCCCGGATGCGGGGCTCCTCGTCCCCGTGCAGGGCGGCGGTCAGCCGCTGCGAGCGGAACAGGGTCGAGGCGGCGTTCAGCAGGGCGAGGGCGCCGAACAGGCCGAGGAAGAAGTACAGCGGGCGGGGCGGGTGGCCGTCGAACTGGCGGGGTGAGACGAGCCCGCCGAAGACCTGCCGGGCGGCCCAGTCCAGCCACTGCCCCTTGGGCAGGGTGCCGGGGAACAGGGCGACCAGCCCCCAGCCGACGAGCACCGCCACGAGCAGCCCGAGGCCCAGGACGAGCATCGCGCGCCAGAAAGCGCCGGGCCGGGACGCGGCGTAGAACTCCTTGCGGGCGGCGATCAGGATCCCGAGGGCGGCCACGGCGAGGACCATGGAGGGCCCGCCGATCCAGTAGTACTCGTCGGCGATGATCAGGACGTCGACCAGGACCAGCAGGGCCAGATAGGTGACGACGATCCACCAGGCGACCTTCTTGCGGGTGCCGAGCGCGGCGGCGAGCAGGAAGAGGAAGACCGCGTAGGCCAGGTTGGCGCTGACCGGCACCACGATCTCGTCGAGGAAGCGCACGATGTGCCGGAGCAGGTGCCGCAGCGTCGGGGAGAGCGCCAGTACGGCGCACAGGAGTCCGAGCGTTCCGAAGAACGCGGCGAACGCGTCGGGCACCCGGTTCAGGAAGCGGTTCCGGGTGCCCCGTGTCTCCTCCACGGTGGCACTCATGGTTCGCACTGTAGGGAGGCCCGCGCCGCCGCGCGCGGCGAAGGACATACCGTGGGGAGGTGACTGAGCACGTGAACACGGGATTCGAACGCGGTACCGACGGCCCCAAGGTGATCCTCGCCGGGGTGGACGGCTCGGAGTCCTCGCTGCGGGCGGCGGCGTACGCGGCGGGTCTGGCCCGGCGGCAGCACGCGCTGCTGGCGCTGGTGTACGTCCAGCCGGTGATGCCGGCCGGGGCCTCGCTGGGCGCGCCGGTGGCGGACACCACCGGGGAGATCGCGGAGGGTCTGGTCGCCGAGATCCGGGAGGCGGCGGAGCGGGTCAAGGGCGTCTACGACGTGCGCTGGCAGTTCCACACCTTCCGCGGCGACCCGTACGCGGGACTGGTGGGCGCGGCGGACGAGCTGAAGGCGGACGCGGTGGTGGTCGGCGCCTCGGAGCAGGCCGGGCACAGGATCGTCGGCTCGGTGGCGGTCCGCCTGGTGAAGGCGGGCCGCTGGCCGGTCACGGTGGTTCCGTGACCGGCGCGCCCTGACAGGGGGCGGCTACTTGGCCATCGTCAGTCCGTCCTTGGCCGCGCCGCGGCCGAGGACGGCCTCGGCGACGGCGTCCCGCGCGCTCTCGTACTCGTCGTCGCCGGGGTCTTGGGCGAGGGCGGCGGGCAGGTTGACAACCTTCCCGGCGGACAGGTCCATCATCTGCGGGATGAACTCGGCCTTGGTGACCTGCCAGCGCTGCCCCGCGGCGGCCGGCGGGGCGAAGGTGAAGCGGCCGATCGAGCCGTAGTTTCCGCGCATGTCCCGCGCGCCGGAGTAGTTGAACATCTCGCCCGCGACCTGGTCGCCCATGCCGTAGACGATCCACGTCCCGTTGACCTTCTCGTAGGCCTGCGGGATGTGCGCGTGCGTGCCCAGGATCATGTCGATGTCGGGGCGCCCGCCGCTCTGCGAGGCCGTCAGCTCCTTGCCGAGCGACAGCTGCTTCTCGTCCGGCTCGGTCTGCCATTCGGTGCCCCAGTGGACGCTGACCAGGACCACGTCCGCGCCGGCCTTCCGGGCGGCCCGCGCGTCCGCGATGATCTTGTCCTTCTCCATCAGGTTGACCGCCCAGGGCTGCCCCTCCGGCATCGGGTAGCCGTTCGTGTCGTAGGTGTACGCGAGGTGCGCGACCTTCGCCGACCCCGCCGTGTAGAGGGTGGGCGTGGCCGCCTCGGCCGCCGTACGGGCCGAACCGGCGTGTTTCAGCCCGGTCCGGTCGAACCTGTCGAGGGTGCGCTTCAGTCCTTCGGCTCCGGCGTCGAGGGTGTGGTTCGAGGCCGTGGAGCAGCCGTCGTACCCGGCGTCCTTGAGACCGTCGGCGACTTCCGGCGGGGACTGGAAGGCCGGGTAGCCGGTGAACGGACCGCCGTCCTCCCCGTACACGGTCTCCATGTGGCACAGGGCCAGGTCGGCCGCCGAGACCACCGGCTTGACCAGGGAGAACATCGGCCTGAAGTCGTGGCCGTCGCCGTCCGCGTCCGCCGCCGCCCGCTTGATGACCGAGTCGTGCGGCAGTACGTCGCCGGACGCGACCAGGGTGAAGCCCTTCGCGGAGCCTTCGGCCGGCGCCGAGTTCGCCCCGGAGCCTGTGGAGGGCGACGGGGCGCGCGGCTCGCCGAGGCGGGCCGGCGCGGGCTCCCTGCCGGAGGAACAGCCGGCGGCGGCCGCGGCCAGCAGGACGGCCGACAGGAGCGCGAGGGCCCGCCGGGTGCGCTTGGTCATCTGAGCCAGCTCTCATTAGTAGGACTATCTGACTATCTGTAATCCATGGGGAGAGAGGTCACCAGTCGGCCGGCGGCTCCGATGGATCTCCGGGGGATCTCCGGGACGCCCCCCGCGCCCCGGGCGGCCGTTCGCCGCGCCGTTCGACCGTTCACCGCCGGGCACGGCCGCCCACCGGACGACCCGGACGCTTGGGCGCAACGGCGCCACCGGACGGTTCCCGGGACGCTCCGCGCAGGTGAGGGTGGGTGCGTCGGAGCCGAACGGACCCAGGAAGGAGCCACTCGTGCCCCTCTCCCCCACCCTCCTGCGCACGGATCCCGAGGCGCTGGCCGAGCTCCAACGCGACCACGGGCGAGCCCTGTTCGGCTTCCTGCTCGGACTCACGGCCGGGGACTCGCAACGCGCCGAGGACCTCGTGCAGGAGACGCTGGTGCGGGTGTGGCAGCACCCCGAGGTGCTGGAGAGCGCTCACGACTCCATGCGGCCCTGGCTGTTCACGGTGGCGCGGCGGCTCGCGATCGACGCCCGGCGGGCACGGCTGTCCCGCCCGCAGGAGGTGGACCCGGAAGGGCTTGAGCAGGCGCCCGCGCCCGAGGACGCGGTGGCCGGCTCGGTCACGGCGATCGACGTCCGCCGGGCCGTGGGCTCCCTCGGGCCGGAGCACCGCGCGGTGTTGATGCAGGTCTACTTCCAGGACCGCTCGGTGGCCGAGGCGGCGGCGGAGCTCGGGATTCCGGCCGGAACGGTCAAGTCCCGTACGTACTACGCCCTGCGTGCCCTCAGGAAGGGCCTCCAGGGATACGGGTACGGCCTCGGCGCCTGAACGAACCGAATGCATGCGGATCGGACACAAAACGCATCGAAATCGGCCTCAGAGCGTTCAAGTTGGGTAAACATGCCACGTTCCGCGAGTCGCTCGGTGAAGGCTCATGGCTGACGACGGGAAGCTCGACGCGCGGGAGAAGGTGGAACGGTGCAGCCCGAGGGTACGAACGGCACCAGTGACGGCGGGCTCGCGGTGCCCATGGCATGGCTCTACGCCGAGTACATCGCCGACGAACTGCTGCGCACGGGCCGGCTGATCCCGGTCAGTACCCTGGAGTTCCGTGCCGGGCGGGACACGCTCGCGCTGACGATCTACCTCTCCGACGCGGCCGGCCAGCTCTCCGGGATCCGGGTGGTCTCGCAGCTCGACGAGTGGATGTCGCTCACGGCGTACGGGCACCCCTGGCGCGACTGGGTGGACACCCGGTTCCTCGCGCTGGGCGAGGAGGCCCGGGAGCGCGGCGGCGGCGAGGACCCGGACCTGGAGCTGGCCCGGGCGGCCTGGCACTGGCTGGACCGCACCGAACTGTTCGCCACCAACCTCGACCCGGGCCGGACCGGCCACGCCGACACCCCGGCCGGGCTGGACGAGAACGCGCGGGTGTGGACCCCCGCGTGGCAGCTCGGCCTGCCGCTGGGGCACTTGGCGATGCACCTGTTCTGAGGCGGACACCGGACCCGCCGACCGGAGGCTGCGCACAGCGGACGGCGGACAGCGGGCCGGGGGTCAGCCGGGTCGGGGGTCAGCCGGGCCGTCGGTGGATGCTCGGCGCCTCGGCCGGATCCATCACCAGCCCGGTGAAATCGGCCTCGTTGCGCTCGGCCCGGGTGACGTACCACCGGGCGATCAGCCACATCACCGGATAGGCCGCCAGGCCGAGCGCCACCCAGACCAGCGGCCCCGACTCCGCGCGCGACAGGGTGAACAGCACCGGCAGCGTCCCGACGAGCAGGGCGAGGGCGCCCAGCGCACCGAGTCCGGCCCGCAGCTGACTGCGCATCAGGGCCCGGACGTACGTGGCGCCCAGGGTGGTCTGCTCGGAGATCTCCGAGCGGGCCGGGGTGTGCGCGGGCGGGCGGCGCCGGGTGCCCCGCGGCACGCCCGTGACGACCTCGCGCCGGGGCGGCGGCGCCTGCTGCGGGCGCGCGCGGGGCTGCTGCGGGCGCGGCTGCTGCTGCTCGGCCATGGGGCGGCAGTCTACGCAGGCGGAGGTCATTTGAGGAGACGGGAGAGCCTGCGGTCGGCGAGCGGCTTGCCGCCCGTCTGGCAGGTCGGGCAGTACTGGAGCGAGGAGTCGGCGAACGACACCGAGCGCACGGTGTCCCCGCACACCGGGCAGGGCTCCCCGTCCCGGCCGTGCACCCGCAGCCCGCTCTTCTTCTCGGCCTTCAGGTTCCCGGCGGCCACGCCGTGCGCCCGCTCGACGGCCTCGCGCAGGGTCCGCCGGACGGCCTCGTACAGGTGGGTGACCTGGTCCTCGTCGAAGGAGGCCGCCAGTTTGAAGGGCGAGACCTTCGCGGCGTGCAGGATCTCGTCGCTGTACGCGTTCCCGATGCCCGCGATGACGCCCTGGTCGCGCAGCACCCCCTTGATCTGCCGCCGCTCCCCCGCGAGGAGCGCGGCGAACGCGTCCCGGTCGAACCCGTCGGCGAGCGGGTCCGGTCCGAGGCGGGCGATGCCGGGAACCTCCTGCGGGTCGCGCACGACGTAGACGGCCAGGCGCTTCTGCGTCCCGGCCTCGGTGAGGTCGAAGCCTCCGCCCCCTTCCAGGGCGACGCGGAGCGCGAGCGGCCCCTTGCCGGGACGCGGCAGCTTGTCGGGCAGGGCGTCCTGCCAGCGGAGCCAGCCGGCCCGGGCCAGGTGGGTGACGAGGTGGAGCTCGCCGATCCGGACCGCCAGGAACTTCCCGTGGCGGGCGGTGGCCCCCGCCCGCTGCCCTTCGAGGGCGCCGAGCGGCGGGTCGTACGTCTTGAGCACGCTGACGGCGAGCGGGAGGACTCGCTCCACCACCCGCCCGGCGAGGTGCTCGTCGAGGAACTCCCTCAGGGCCTCGACCTCGGGCAGCTCGGGCATACCCCCACCCTCCCCCTGGGCCCCCGCCCCGGCGACCCGGGCGCGGGCTCAGGACATCACGAACTCGCACCAGACGCATTTGCCGCTGCCCCGGGGTTCCACTCCCCAGACGTCCGCCAGGCGGTCCACCAGCATCAGGCCGCGGCCCGAGACGCCGGACTCACCCGCTTCGCGGCGGCGCGGGAGGGCGCTGGAACGGTCCGCCACCTCGACGCGCAGGCGCCGCTGCGGGCCCGTCAGGACCCGCAGGGTCACGATGGCCGGGCCGTCCGTGTGCATCAGGGCGTTCACGATGAGCTCGTCCGCGACCAGTTCGATCTCGTCGGACCGTTCCCGCGCGCCCCACGCCCGTACCGCCGCGCCGATCATGTGGCGGGCCGCGACCAGGGCTTCCGGGTCTCCCGGGGCCACGTGCTGCTGGAGGCGGCCGCCGCCCTGCGGGACGTCCTCCGCCTGGCGGCGCAGCAGGAGCAGCGCCATGTCGTCGTCGCCGCCGCGCTCGTCGATCACCCCGCACAGCCGGTCCGCCAGGCGCGCGAGGTCCGAGGGCCCGCTCCGGACGAGCGCCGTGAGCAGCTGGATCCCGTCGTCCAGGTCCGCGCCCGGGTGCTCCACGAGGCCGTCCGTGCACAGGACGAGCGTTTCCCCCGGGTCCAGTTCCACGGTGGTCACCGGGTACTCCAGGCGGCCGAACTCCGCCGACAGGCTCAGCGGCATCCCGCCCTCCACCGGCAGGCGCCGGCAGTCCCCGTCCCGGGTGCGCAGGAGCGGGTCGATGTGCCCGGCGCGGACCACCTGCAGGACGCCCGTGGCGAGGTCGGCCTCGACGTACGTGCAGGTCGCGAAGCGGTCGGTGTCGAGCTCGTGCAGGAAGACGGAGGCCCGTGCCATGACCGTGCCCGGCGCGTGCCCTTCGGCGGCGTACGCGCGCAGCACGATCCGCAGCTGGCCCATGACCGCCGCGGCGTGCGTGTCGTGGCCCTGGACGTCGCCGATGACGGCCCCGACCCGGCCGCCGGGCAGCGGGATGACGTCGTACCAGTCGCCGCCGATGTCCTGGCCCATCCGGGCGGAGCGGTACCGTACGGCGATCTCCGCGCCCGGTACCGAGGGGATCCGGCGCGGGAGCATCGCCTGCTGCAGCCCCTCCGCCAGATCGTGCTCCTGCTCCAGCAGCATCGCGCGCTGGAGGCTCTGCGCGATGCTGCTGCCCAGTGCGATCAGCAGGTTCCGCTCGTCCTGGGTGAAGCCGTCCTTGTCCTGGTAGAGCAGTCCGATGGCGCCGATCGGACGGGCCTGGGCGATCAGCGGCAGGTACGCGGCCGCCGAGATGTCCATGGACGAGATCTTCGACCAGAGATCGGGATAGCCCTCGGCGAACTCCTTCGCCGAGTCGAGGAAGCGCGGTTGCAGGGAGCGGACGACCTCGCTCATCGGGTACTGCTCGTCGATCCGGGTGTACCGGGTGCCGGGTACGAAACTGTCGGCGGGCCCCTCGGCCACGAGGTGGATCCGCCCGGCCTCGACCAGCCCCATCACCATGCCCATCGAGCCGAGCCGCTCCAGGCCGTGGGCGTCGCCGATGACGTCGATGACGTCCCGTACGGTCCGGGCGTGCGCGAGGGCGGCGGTGGTGCTCTCGACCACCGAGGTCTGGCGGCGCCGCTCCTCGTCCAGGCCGAGGCGCTCGGCCGAGTGGCTGAGCTCCTCGGTGGCGTCGCGGACGATGCCGATGATCCGGAACGGGCGGCCGTCGCGGGCGCGCACGACGCGGCCCTGGGTGTGCGTCCAGCGCAGCTGCCCGTCCTGGGTGCGGATCCGGAAGTACGCGCCGTAGCTGTCGTCGCCGCTCTTGAGGACGCTGGAGACGAGCGCGTCGAGCCGCGTCGCCTCGTCGGCCGGGACGCGCGGCCCGAGGGATTCGGGCCGGCCGTCGTATTCCCCGGGCGTCATGTCGTACACCTCGAGGGCCGCTGCGTCCATGTGCAGGAGACCGGTCTCCAGGTCCCAGTCGAAACTGCCCATGCGGTTCAGCGAGAGCGACCGGTCCGGGTGTGCGGGCCAGTCGTCCGGCAGCGATACGGTGGTCGGCACCGATCCACCATGACACACGGGCCGGTCAGGCGCGCTCCAAGGAGCCCGCCGGGTCCGCGAGCGGTCGCTGCCGGTCCGGGCCGCCGAAGGGGTCGTACGGGGCGTCCCCGCCGTCCTGGCCGGACGGGGCGAAGGGGTCGTCGCCCCGGCCGAACGGGTCACCCTGGCCGAACCGGTCACCCTGGCCGAACGGGTCTCCCTGGGCGAACGGGTCACCGGAGTCGGGACGCCGCGGCATCGAGCCGTCGGCCTCCTGCGGGAGCCCCGGCTCGGCGAAGCCGTCCGCGGGTGCGTCGCCCGGCTGGTTCCGGGGCGCGTCGGACCGCGGCGCGGCCGGGGGCTGCCCGGGCCGCTGCGGCTTCTGCGGGGTCTGCGGGGTCTGCGGCGGAGCCTGGCCGGGGCGGTCCGGCCGGACCTGCTGGTCGGGGCGCGCCTGCTGGTCCGGACCGGTCTGCTCGCCCTGGGCCGGTACGCAGTCCGTGGCCTCGGGGGCCGGGACCCCACCGGGACCGGCCGGCGGCTTCGGCGGGGCCGGCGGAGCGGTCCTGGCCAGGCCGTTCGTCCCGGCGCCGGCGTCGTTGCCGGTCTCGGGCGGGGCGCACGGCTCGGCCGGGGCGGCGGCGGGCGGGGTCACGGGGCCGGTCGGGATGCCGTCCGCCGGGTCGAAGGCGGGGAGGGGCTGAGGGGTGGCGTCCTGGGCGCCGTCGTCGCCGGTCTTGCGCTCCAGCCAGGTGTTGTCGGCGATGTTGACGAGGACCAGGCTCTTGATCGGGTGCGGGGTCGGTTCGATGACGATGACCTGGTGGGGCTGGTAGCCGCTCCACTGGTCGCCCTTGAGCGCCGGGGAGCCCTTCGGCGCGCGCGGCGCCTGGAGCGGGTTTCCGCAGGCGCAGCGGACCCGGGGCATGCCGTGGTCGTCGACGAGGACGGCGGTGCCGGCCTGCAGGACGGACTGGAAGGCGTCCCCGCGTCCGCCGCGGAAGGCGTGGTTGGTGACGCGGGTGTCGGCGCGGAGCACGACCGGCGTCAGGCCGCGCAGGAACTCGGGGAGCTTCGCCCGGTCGACGGAGACGGCCTGGGCGAAGGCCTTGGCCTTGGCCTCGTCCTCGGTGAGCGCGCGCAGCTGCTGTTCCACGTCGCAGCTGCCGAGCCGCTTGGTGCCGGCGTAGAGGCCGGGCGTGGCCGCGTTGACGGTCCGGATGCCCTGACCGGTCGCGTTGGGCAGCGGAGGCTGCGCCGGTGCGGACTCGCCGGTGGCCGAGGTGGTGGTGAAGGGGTCGGGTCCGGCCGAGCCCACGGGCTGGAGCAGGACCTCCTGGCTCTCCGGACCGGCCGCGCTCTTCGGCTCCTCGGGGGCGCCGCAGGCCGCGGCGAGCAGACCGAGGAGCGTGAAGAGGGCGGCGCGGACCGGAGTGTGACGGCGTGGAGCCTGACGAGGTGTCGGTACGTGCACGTGAATCTCCCTTTCGCCCCGGTTGCTCCCTCCTGTCTGCCGCATCCGCAGGAGGGTCGCAACCGGAGCGGCGCGGGGGAGCGGGGTCGGCGCGAGGGCGGACCGGAGGCAGAACCCGGATCGCGTCTTGAACATGTTCAAGGAACCTCGTAAGGTCACGACCGTGAGTTGAACGCGTTCAAAGCGTTCGGCCGCGCGCGGAGGGGAGCCCACGGTGACGGTACTGGTGCATCTGATCGTCACCCTGGGCATGCTCTACGTGATCCCCGCCGGCCTCCGCCTGATCGACCCGGCCGGGCTGCGCACGACGGCACGCGTCTGGCCGCTGCTCGCCGTCCCCGGGGCCGTCTGCCTCTGGCTGCCGCGCGGGGCGACCGCCGCCGTGCCGGCCGCGCTGTACGCCGCCGCCACCCTGGCGCTCGCGGCCCGGGCCCCGGCCCGGCTGCTGCGGACCCTCCGCACGCCGGACGCCCGGAGCGGCCCCCCGGCACCGGCCGAGATCGCCGTGCTCACCGCGCTGGTCGCGCCGTCGGTCGCGGGGACCGCCCTCGTCGCCGAGCGCGCCGGATACCGGCTGTTCGGCTTCGACCTGGACATCCTGGCGCTGACCGTGCCGCACTTCCACTTCGCCGGGTTCACCGCCGCCCTGGTCGCCGGCCTGGTCTGCCGGGCCACCGCGACCGCGCCCGGCAGTACGGCCCTGGCGCGCTGGGCCGCCTACAGCGTCCCCGGCGGGACCCTGCTCGTCCTCCTCGGCTACTTCGTGGACGACTGGGCGGAGCTCGCCGGCGCGGTGGTGCTGACCGGCGGGATGTGGGCGGTGGCGCTGCCGACCTGGCGGGAGATCCGCCCCGGCGCCCGCGACCGCGCCACCGGGGCGCTGCTGGCCACCTCGGCCGCGGTGCTGGTGGCCACCATGCTGCTCGCCCTGTGGTGGGCGCTCGGCGAAGCCACCGGCCTCGTACACCCCACGCTGACCTGGATGGCCGCGACCCACGGTCTCGGCAACGCCCTCGGCTTCGCCCTGTGCTCGCTGCTGGCCTGGCGCCGGCTGACCGTCGACCGAATGGAGATCACGCCATGACCCGCCTCATCAGCGCCGGCCGTGACACCGTCAACTACCCCGACCGGGGCGCGACGCGGCGGCGGCCGCTGCCCGCGGGCTACCACCACCTGCACCACCGCACCCGGATCGGTCGGGGACGGGCCGCCTTCGAGGCCGCCGGCACCGCCGTCACCACCTTCGGTGCCCACCGGGCCTCGGGCATGCTGGTCCGGGCCGGCCACGGCGCGGTCCGCCCCGGGAGCCGGGTGGTGGTCGGGATCGGCTGGGGGCCGCTGCGGATCAGCGCTCCGTGCGAGGTGATCTGGACGGCGTACGAGCCCGCGCGCATCGGTTTCGCCTACGGGACGCTGGCCGGTCACCCGGAGTGCGGGGAGGAGTCCTTCATGGTGTCCCTGGACCCGGACGGCGCGGTGTGGTTCGAGGTGACCGCCTTCAGCCGCCCGGACGCCTGGTACACCCGGCTCGCGGGCCCGGTGGTCCCCTTCCTCCAGCTGCGCTACGCCCGATGGCTGGGCCGCACTCTGCGCAAGCTGGCCGCCGCGGCCTGATCCGCCCGATACTGGAGGGGATGGACTGGTTCACGGCGCCCGGCTACTGGCTCGGCCGGCTGATCTTCCAGCGGGCCCTCGCCGGCGTCTACCTCTTCGCCTTCGTCGCGGCCGCCCTTCAGTTCCGGGCCCTGATCGGCGCGCACGGCATGCTGCCCGTGCCGCGCCTCGTGCGGTACGTGCCCTTCCGGCGCGCCCCGAGCCTGTTCCAACTGCGCTACTCGGACAGGCTCTTCGCCTGCTGCGCCTGGGCGGGGGCGGCGGTGGCCGCGGCCCTCGCCGCCGGAGCGGGGGACCTCGTCCCGCTGGGGGCGGCCATGGGGATGTGGGCGCTGCTGTGGCTGCTGTACCTGTCGATCGTGAACGTGGGGCAGACCTGGTACTCCTTCGGCTGGGAGTCGCTGCTGCTGGAGGTGGGCTTCCTCGCCGTCTTCCTGGGCAACGCCCGGGTGGGACCACCGGTGCTGGTGCTGTGGCTGCTGCGCTGGGTGGTCTTCCGGGTGGAGTTCGGCGCCGGGCTGATCAAGATGCGCGGGGACCCCTGCTGGCGCAAGCTGACCTGCCTCTACCACCACCACGAGACCCAGCCGATGCCGGGGCCGCTGAGCTGGTTCTTCCACCATCTGCCGAAGCCGTTGCACCGGGTGGAGTGCGCGGCCAACCACGTGACCCAACTGGTGGTCCCGGTGCTGCTGTTCACTCCGCAGCCGGTGGCCTCCTACGCCGCCGGGATCATCGTGGCGACGCAGCTGTGGCTGGTGCTGTCGGGCAATTTCGCCTGGCTGAACTGGATCACCATCACGGCGGCCCTGTCGGCGGTCGATTTCACGGGGCTCGCGGGGCCGCCGCCGGCCGCGGCCGCGAACGGCGCGCCCGTCTGGTTCGCGGTCCTGGTGTGCGCGGTGACCGTGCTGGTGCTGGTGCTGAGCCGGCATCCGGTGCTGAACATGATCTCGCGGCGCCAGGTGATGAACCGCTCCTTCGACTCCCTGCACCTGGTCAACACGTACGGGGCCTTCGGCACGGTGGGCCGGATCCGGGACGAGGTGGTGGTCGAGGGGACCGCCGACCGCGTGCCGCGGGAGGACGGGGTGTGGCGGGAGTACGGGTTCAAGGGGAAACCGGGTGATCTGCGCCGGATTCCGCGCCAGTTCGCCCCGTACCACCTGCGGCTGGACTGGCTGATATGGTTCGCCGCGCTCTCCCCCGACTACGCGCGGGACTGGTTCGGGCCCTTCGTGGAGCGGTTGCTGGCGGGCGACCGGGACACGCTGCGGCTGCTCCGCCACAACCCCTTCCCGGACGCCCCGCCGCTCTACGTACGGGCCAGGCTGTACCGCTACCGGTTCACCACCTGGCGGGAGCTGCGCGAGACGGGCGCGTGGTGGCACCGCACGCTGCTGCGCGAGTACCTCCCCCCGACCCGCCTCGCCGGGTCCTCCTGGTCAGAGCCCGAGTAGCACCGCCTCCCGCTCCGCCGAAATGCCCTTGGCCGAGCGGTCGTGGCGCAGGGGGAGGGGGCCGTCGAGGGAACGGAGCCAGGCCCAGGTGTCGGCCACGGTCTCCTCGACCGGGCGGCACTTCAGGCCCGCCGCCAGCGCCTTGGAGACGTCCCCGCCGAACATGTAGTCGTGCAGTTCGCCCTCGGGGAGCCAGATCGGCAGTTCGGTCCAGGGTTCCACTCCGGCCTCCGCGATCCTGTCCTGGTCGATCCAGCGGAGCTCGGCGCCGCCGCCGGTCACGGCCGCGCAGGCCTCGAGGAGCGCACCCATCGTGGCGTGCCCGGACGGGGAGACCACGTCGTACGGGCCGCCGTGCCCGGCCTCGGCCGCGTCGAGGGTCCAGTGCGCGAGGTCGCGTACGTCGATGTACTGGATCGGGAGTCCGGGGCGGCCGGGGGCCGGTGTGGGGCCGCCGCGGGCGGTCCGGTCCAGCCACCAGGGCAGCCGGCCCACGTTCTCGTACGGCCCGAGGATCAGACCGGCGCGTACCAGCAGGGCCCGGTCCCCGAAGGCCTCGACGGCGGCGAGCTCACCGCCCCGCTTGTCCTCGGCGTAGGCCGTGGATCCGGCGTCGGCCGAGCCGTCGACCACCGGCCCGTCCTCGGTCAGGCCGGCGGGGGCGGGGTACGCGTACACCGAGCGGCTGGAGATGTACACGTACCGCCCGGCGCGGGGGGCCAGCAGCCGGGCGCTGTCGCGCACGGCGGTCGGGGCGCCGCTCCAGGTGTCCACGACGAGGTCCCACTCCCCCGCGGCGAGGGCGTCCAGGCCCCCGGGCGCGGTGCGGTCGCCGTGCAGGGCGGAGGTGCCCGGCGGCGGCGCGTGGTGCCCGCGGTGGAAGACGGTGACCTCCCACCCCCGGGCCAGGGCGTCTTCGGTGATCGCTCGTCCGACGAATTCGGTACCGCCCAGCATGAGTAGCTTCATGCGGTCCAGCGTGCGGGGCCGGGGGCCCGGCCGGAAGCCTTGATCGCCCACAGCGATGACGCTCACGGCGTAGGGCCGGCGGGAACCTCCCGCGGGTCCCGGGCGGTCGGCGGGCGCGCACGCCCGCACAGCACCGCGCCCCCGTCGCCGGGTGGCACGGGGGCGCTGCGTGACGGTCGTGCTAGTCGATGCCGGGCAGGATGTGGGGCTCCGCCAGGTCGTCCTCGTAGCCGGCCAGTCGGATCGGGGCGGACCGGGCCCAGACTTCGAGGCTTCCGAGTTCGTCGACGTGAGGGCGGAACCGCGCCCCCTGGTACGTCCTCGGCTTCTCCTCGGACTTCGTCGTCGTGTCTGTCACCGCGCACTCCTTTGTGTCGCGCAACCCGGTGGGCGAGCCGCGCGCCGGGCACAAGGGATAAAGGGTTTCCGGACGCGGTGGCGCCTTGGTGGAGCGTGGCCTGGATACGGCCGGTCTGTGCGACTCAGAGTACACATATGAGCGCGCCTCCGCTCGATGGATTGGCAAAATCCCCTCGACGGCTTGATTTCGCCCGGAATTCAGGAAGTCGTCCGCCGATGTGACCGACTCGGGTGGTCTGCTCGACGCCGGTGACACGACCGGAGTGCGGGCGGCGGAGGGAGCGACGGTGACGGCGAGGTCCGGAGTGCCGGGAGTGCCGGGGGTCGACAGCATCGAGGAGCTGATGGAACTGCTGCTCGCGTGCCGCGGGGCGTGGGACACGCCCGACCGCAGCGGAGACCCGGTCGATCTGCACGATCATGGGCTACAGACTGCGGCACTGCTGCGCCGTTCGCATCCGTTCGACAAGGAGCTCCAAGTCGCCGGCCTGGTGCACGACCTGGGCCATCTGCTCTTCCCCGGGGACGACGCCGGCCACGCCGACCACGCGGCGGAAGCGATCCGTCCGCTGCTCGGCGACCGGGTGGCCCGGCTGGTCCGGCTGCACGTGCCGGCCAAGCGGTACCTGGCGGCCGTGGAGCCCGACCGGGCGCTGTCCCCGCAGAGCGCGCTGACGCTGCGCGCACAGGGCGGGCTCATGGACGCGGCGGAGGTCCGGGCCTTCGAGGCCGATCCGGACGCGGAATCGGCGGTGACATTGCGCCAAGCGGATGACGCGGGCAAGGTCGTCGGGCTCGACGCGGGCGTGATGGAGGACTGGCGTCCGGTCCTGGAGCTGGTGGCGGCGCGGGCGTACGAGCACACGCCCTGAGACGGCCGTGCCCCGGCCCCTTCGAGAGGGACCGGGGCACGGGACCGGGACGCGGGGCGACCGGCGCGGGGCCGCCGGGCGCGGGGCCTACCAGTTGGCGGGCGCGTAGTCCTTGAGGAAGACGCCGTACAGGTCCTCGCCGGCCTCGCCGCGGACGACGGGGTCGTAGACACGGGCGGCGCCGTCGACCAGGTCGAGCGGGGCGTGGAAGCCCTCCTCGGCGAGGCGGAGCTTGTCGAAGTGCGGGCGCTCGTCGGTGATCCAGCCGGTGTCGACCGAGGTCATGAGGATCCGGTCGGTCTGGAACATCTCCTGGCCGCTGGTGCGCGTCACCATGTTCATCGCGGCCTTGGCGGCATTGGTGTTCGGGTGCCCGGCGCCCTTGTAGCCGCGGCTGAAGACGCCCTCCATCGCGGAGACGTTGACCACGTACGCACGCCCGCTGGCCGCACGGCGGGCGGCCTCGGCCATCGCCGGGCGCAGCGCGCTGATCAGGATGAACGGCGACGTGTAGTTGCACAGCTGGGTTTCCAGCAGCTCCACCGGGGAGATCTGGTCGATGGTCTGCACCCAGGTGTTGGTCTCGACGACGTCGGGCAGCAGGCCGCCCGCGTCGATGGCGGTGCCGTCGAGGTGCCGTTCGATGCTGGCGTTGCCCGCGACCAGGGCGAGGTCGGCGACCTTCTGCGCGTCGAGCCCGCTGACGCCGACCGGCAGCGCCGCCAGGCCGTCGACCGCGCCGGAGTTGAACGCACCGATGACGTGGTGGGCGGGGAGCTCGCCGGCCGGCAGCGGGGCGCCCTCCCCCTCGACCAGCGCGGCGTACGCGCTGGGCAGGCGGCGCACCGTCTGCGTCGCGTTGTTGATCAGGATGTCGAGCGGGCCGGCCTCGGCCACCTGGTCGGCGAGGGCCACGGCCTGGGCCGGGTCGCGCAGGTCGAGTCCGACGACCTCCAGGCGGTGCATCCAGTCCGCCGAGTCCTCCATCGCCTTGAAGCGGCGGATCGCGTCCTTGGGGAAGCGGGTGGTGATCGTCGTGTGGGCGCCGTCGCGCAGCAGCCGCAGCGCGATGTACATGCCGATCTTGGCCCGGCCGCCGGTGAGCAGCGCGCGCTTGCCGGCGAGGTCGGCGCGGGCCTCGCGCTTGGCACGGTTGTGGCCGGCGCAGTCCTGGCAGAGCTGGTGGTAGAAGTAGTCGACCTCGACGTACCGCGTCTTGCAGATGTAGCAGGAGCGCGGGCGCTGGAGTATCCCGGCGATCCGGCCGGCCTCCGTGACCGAGGAGGGCAGGATGCCCTCGGTCTCGTCGTCGATGCGCTCGGCGGAGCCGGTCGCGGTCGCCTCGGTGACGGCCTTGTCGTTGGCGGTCTTGGCGGCGCGGCGCTCCTGGCGGCGGCGCTGCTTGACCGTGCGGTAGAGGCCGGCGGTGGCGCGGCGTACGGTGATGGCGTCGGGGTGGTCGACGTCGATCTTGTCGAGCTCCTCGAGGACGCTGAGGCAGAGCGCCAGCCGCTCGGGGTCGATGCCCGGCCCGTAGGCGTGGTCGTCCGCGCTCACGTGGTTGTCTTCGGTCACCGTCATGGCCGCTGCCGTTCCTTGCTCACTCGTCCGCATCCGCCTGCTGCGGAAGTCCCAAAACCGCCACTGTACGGATCCGACGCGCCCGGAACCAAACCCGTCGCACCACGTCTCACGCACCGCGACGGGGCGGTCACCTCGGGCAGCGCCCGGTCGGTGGACGGCGGGGGCCGCTGTACTCCTTCTGGAGTATGCCTGGGGTATGACTGGTGACCACCTGTAGGCGGAGGAATAGGCCGCTGAGGTCGGGCATTGTGGAATTCATGAGTGTCCTTGCGCTGTCGGTCCTGCTCTGCCTGGTCTCCGCCCTCGCGTACGCGGGCGGCGCGATCGTCCAGGAGCAGGTCGCGGCGAGCACCCCCGACCGCCCGTACGCGCCGCTGCGCCGGGCCGGCTGGTGGTGTGCGGTCGGGCTGAACGGCCTGGGCGCCCTGCTGCACGTGGTGGCCCTCGCGTACGGCCCGCTGAGCCTGGTCCAGCCGCTCGGCGCGCTGACCATCGTCTTCGCGCTGCCGATGGCGGCCCTCTTCGTGCACCGCCGGGCGGGTGCGGCGGCCTGGCGCGGGGCGGTGATGGCCACGGTGGGGCTGGCCGGGCTGCTGGCGCTGACGGGCGGGGACGCGAATGCGGACCGGCCGCTGGCGGGCGGGGAGCGGAGCCTGCTGCTGATCCTCACCGCAGCCGGGATGGCCGCGCTGGTCCTGGCCGCGCACCGGACCCACCGGCCGGTGCCGCGCAGCGTGCTGCTGGCGGTCGCGGCCGGCTCGGCCTTCGGCATGGCCTCCGTGTTCACGAAGTCGGTGGCCGAGAACGCCGAGCAGCCCTCCTTCGCCCCGGACACGCTCGGCGCGCTCGGCGCCACGTGGCCCGATCTGGCGGCGATAGCCGTCCTGGCCTCGGGCGGGCTGGTGCTCTCCCAGGCCGCCTACCGGGGCGCGGGGCTGGCCGCGCCGCTGGCCACGCTGACCGTGGTCAATCCGGTGCTCGCGGCGGCGGTCGGCATCTCGCTGTTCGACGAGGGCTTCCGGTTCGGGGCGGCGGGCACGGCGGCCGCCCTGGCCAGCGGCGTACTGGCGGCGGCCGGCCTGATCCTGCTCGCGGTCGTGCCGCCGCACGTACGGGGGTCAGATGCTGACGCCGCGGCCCCGGAGGTACTTCAGGGGGTCGATGTCGGAGCCGTAGCCGGGGCCCGTGCGCATCTCGAAGTGCAGGTGGGGTCCGCTGGTGTTGCCGGTGGAGCCGGAGCGGCCGATCCGCTGCCCGCCGGAGACCTGCTGCCCGGCCTTGACCCCGAGGGCCGAGAGGTGGGCGTACTGGGAGTACCGGCCGTCGGCGTGCCGGATGACGACCTGGTAGCCGTACGCACCGGCCCAGCCCGCGGAGACGACGGACCCGGGGCCGACGGCCTTCACGGAGGTTCCGGTGGAGACGGGGAAGTCGATGCCCGTGTGGTAGCCGCTGGACCAGGACGATCCGGCCACGTGGTACGCGGTGCCGATGGCGGCGTCCACGGGGGCGACGAAGCCGGCCGGGGCCGGCTGCTGCTGGGCTGAGGCGGGAGCGGGGGCGGGCTTCTCGGCCGGCTTCTCCGCGGGTTCGGGAGCCGGCTTCTGCGCGTTCGGCTCCACCGGCTTGACCGGCTCGGCGGTCCGCGGCGGCTTCTCGGGGTTCTGGGCGGGCGGCGCCGCCGGCGGGGCGGGCGCGGCGGTGACGCGCAGGGTGAGCCGCTGGCCGGGGAGGATCAGGTTCGGATCGCTGCCCACGGTGGCCCGGTTGGTCTCGTACAGCGCCTGCCAGCCGCCTTCGACGTGCTGGCGGGTGGCGATCGCCGAGAGGGAGTCGCCGGGCGCGACCACGTACGGGTTGGGCAGGACCGAGGTGCCGGTCGGGCGCGGCGTGGTGGCCGGCGGGGCGGCGGGCTTCGCCTCCTTGACCTGGACCTGGACCTTCACGCCCTGGCCCTGGCCCTGCGGGGAGACGGCGGGCGCGGGGCCGCTGCGCGAGAGGCCGGCCTGCTTCCCGCACACCGGCCAGGCCTGCGGGCCCTGTCCGCCCAGGACCTTCTCGGCGACGGCGATCTGCTGGTCCTTCGTGGCCAGGTCGGCGCGGGCGGCGTACGCGGTGCCGCCGAAGGCGCGCCACGTGCTCTGGCTGAACTGGAGCCCGCCGTAGTAGCCGTTGCCGGTGTTGATGTGCCAGTTGTTGGTGGACTCGCAGTCCGCGACCTTGTTCCAGGTGTCCACCGAGGCGGCGTGGGCGGTTCCGGCGCCGATCAGAGGGAGTGCGAGTCCCGCGCCACCGGCGGTGACGGCGAGCGAGGCGCGGTTGATGCTGCTCGGCTGGTACCGGCGGTGCCGACCCCGTACACCCATGGGAGCCCCCATTGAAGACATCAGGAACCGCACAACTTAACGGCGCGATCAGGGCATGACAAGGGGCGCAACAGGGCGCACACCCGGGGAAGTTGACATTGATTCGCATGGCGGGACGGCTCGCGGCATCTTCGCCCATGTAGCGTCGCTCCCACCCGCACATCGAAGCACTCAGGAGCGCATGCATGAGCAGCACCGCCCAGATCGGCGTCACCGGGCTCGCGGTGATGGGGAGCAACCTCGCCCGGAACTTCGCCCGCAACGGCTACACGGTCGCGGTCCACAACCGCACGGCCGCGAAGACCACCGCCCTGGTGGAGGAGTTCGGGCACGAAGGTTCCTTCGTCGCCGCCGAGTCCGCCAAGGAGTTCGTGGACGCGCTGGAGCGGCCGCGCCGTCTGATCATCATGGTGAAGGCCGGTGAGCCGACCGATGCCGTGATCCGCGAGTTCGCCCCGCTGATGGAGCCGGGGGACGTCATCATCGACGGCGGCAACGCCCACTTCGAGGACACCCGGCGGCGCGAGAAGGAGCTGCGCGAGCAGGGCATCCACTTCGTGGGCGCGGGCATCTCGGGCGGCGAGGAGGGTGCGCTGCTCGGCCCGAGCATCATGCCGGGCGGCTCCGCCGAGTCGTACGCCTCGCTCGGTCCGATGCTGGAGAAGATCTCGGCGAAGGCGAAGGACGGCACGCCGTGCGTCTCGCACGTCGGCCCCGACGGCGCCGGACACTTCGTCAAGATGGTGCACAACGGCATCGAGTACGCCGACATGCAGCTCATCGCCGAGGCCTACCACCTGCTGCGCGAGGTCGCCGGCTACTCCCCCGCGCGGATCGCGGAGACCTTCCGCGGCTGGAACCGGGGCCGGCTGGACTCGTACCTGATCGAGATCACGGCGGAGGTGCTCGCCCACACGGACGCCGAGACCGGGCAGGCGTTCGTCGACGTCGTGGCCGACGCGGCCGAGCAGAAGGGCACCGGCCGCTGGACCGTGCAGATCGCGCTGGACCTGGGCGTGCCGGTGTCGGGCATCGCGGAGGCGGTCTTCGCCCGTGCGGTTTCGGGCCACGCCGATCTGCGTGCGGCCTCCCGCGGGCTCGCGGGCCCGACGGCCGCGCCGCTGTCGGCGGAGGCGGCGGACGCCTTCGCCGCCCAGGTGGAGCAGGCCCTGTACGCCTCGAAGATCGTCTCGTACACGCAGGGCTTCCACCAGATCCAGGCGGGCAGCGAGGAGTACGGCTGGGGCGTGGACCTGGGCGCCGTGTCCTCGCTGTGGCGGGGCGGCTGCATCATCCGGGCGGCGTTCCTGGACCGGATCCGCACGGCGTACGACGCCCAGCCGGACCTGCCGAGCCTGCTGGCGGACCCGGGCTTCGCGCAGGAGATCGGCGAGGCCCAGGAGGACTGGCGTGCCGTCCTCGTGGCTGCCGTGTCACACGGCATCCCGGTGCCGGCCTTCGCCGCCTCCCTGGCGTACTACGACGCGCTGCGCGCGGAGCGGCTCCCGGCGGCCCTGACCCAGGGCCAGCGTGACTTCTTCGGCGCGCACACCTACCGGCGCACCGACCGCGAGGGCTCGTTCCACACCCTCTGGAGCGGCGACCGCTCCGAGGTCCGTACGGCCTGAGTCCGTACGGGCCCGCTCCGCGTGCCGCTCAGGGGCCCGGGCTGCGGGATCGGCGCGGGCCCGGGCGGCGGCGGGATCGGGTCGGGCTCGGGCACCGGCGCGGGCACCGGCGGCACGGGCTGCGGAATCGGTCCGGGATCCGGGAACGGGTCGGGCACGGGTACGGGCGGCACCGGGTCGGGTCCCGGAACGGGCGGCTCAGTCATCTCTACGTTTCGCACCATAAGCCCCACCTTCCCCGGATCCACTCCCCTACGCCCGTCGAAGCCCGGTACTACTCCGAAGGATCAACGGGCCGCGTGGAGGGCCGCCGTGAGGCCGGGTGCGGGGCTGGAGAGGATCGGGAGGGCGCTCTTCGCCCGCGCCGCGGCTTCCGCCATCGAGGCCTGGGCCAGGACCACGACGTCCGCCTCCGTGACCGCGTCGGCCGCCCGGGCCACCAGGGCCAGGTAGCCGGCGGTGTCGCCGGCCTCGAAGCGGGGCCAGGCGTCCGCGACCACGTGCGTGGTGACCGACACCGGGAGGCCGGCCCGTTCGGCCTCCTCCTCCAGCAGGGCGACCGTCGGGGCGAGCGTCGACTCCACGGTGGCCAGCACCGCGACGCGCGGGCCCCCGCGCACGGCCCGCGCGGCCATCGGGCGGTCGACCCGGAGCACCCGGACGCCGAGCTCCGGCGCCAGGGACTCCGCGGCGGCTCCGATGGTCGAGCAGGTCACGAGCACGGGGCCCGCGGAGCCGGCCAGCAGGTCGCGCAGGGCCGGGACCACCGCGTCCGGGCCCTGCGCCCGGGCCCGCTCCAGCAGTTCCGGCACCACGAGGTGGCGCAGTACGGCGCCGGGGTGGTCGCGGTCCCGCAGGGCGTCGAAGACCGGCACGTGGACCGGCGAGGTGTGCAGCAGGGTCAGGGGGGTCACCACAGATCGGGGTCCCTGTCGAGCTGCGCCTTCGCCGCGGCGACGACCCCGGCCGGCGCCCCGGGCGCCTGGTCGGGGTGCCTGGCCGCCCAGCCGGCCGCGTACGGGCACAGCGCGACGACCGGCACCGCCTCGGCCGCGGCGATCCCGTAGAAGGTCTTCACCAGGTCCCCGGCGATGCCCCGCCCCTCGTGCCCCGGCTCGACCACGGTGTGCACCGCCACGAGGGCGTGGGGCGCCGCGTCGAGCACGAAGTACGCGATGACGCCGACCACCTCCCCGCCCTCGAGGGCGAGCAGCCGTCCCGCCTTCCGGTCGTCCTTGAACTCGACGGCCCCGGCCCCGGTCTGCGACATGGTCCCCGACTCCCCTCAGACAGCCACCGCGTGGGGGCTGCGCTCCTGGTCCGTTCCCGGCACCGGGGCGGACGGATCCGCACCCAGCTCGATGATGCGGTTGTCCGCGTCGACGTGCACGACGCGCGGCTTCAACACCCTTGCCTCGGCGTCCTCGACCTGTGCGTAGCTGATGAGGATGACGAGGTCCCCGGGGTGCACGAGGTGTGCGGCGGCGCCGTTGATCCCGATGACCCCGGAACCGCGCTCGCCCTCGATGACGTAGGTCTCCAGCCGCGCCCCGTTGGTGATGTCCACGATGTGGACGAGCTCCCCGGGCAGCAGGTCCGCCGCGTCGAGCAGATCGGCGTCGACGGTCACGGAGCCGACGTAGTGCAGATCGGCCTGGGTGACCGTGGCCCGGTGGATCTTGGACTTGAACATGGTGCGCAGCATGGAACGACTCCCGGTGTGTCTGCTCCCCGCCTGCGGTGTGCAGGTCGAGGGCCGCCTCGCAAGGGCGGGGCCAGCCTACGCAGCCGCGGGCTCCCCGACCAGACCGGGCCGGGCTCGGCGGGCAGGGCGGAGGGGGCCTCCGGCGGGGCTCGACCCAGGCTGCACAAGCGGTGACGCAGAGCGATAATCGGAAGCAGTACGCAGAGAGTCGTTCCGCGGATCGGGAAGTGGGGCGCAGTGATGCACGACCCGGTGTTCCACGATGCCTCCGGCGTGGTTGCGGAACCGGGCGACGAGACCTACGCCCTGCTGGATGCGCGCGGGGTGGTCATCGGGTGGGGGCAGGGGGCCGAGCGGCTGCTCGGGTACACCGCCCGGGAGGTCCACGGACTGCGCGGGGCCGATCTGCTGCTCGCGCGCTCCGAGCTCGGGCACGCGGTGCTGCGGCACCGGAGCGGGCGTGCGGTCGAGGTGGCGCTCCACGCGCGGCCCATGTCGTCCACGACCGGGGAGCGGCAGTGGCTGATCCAGGCGACGGACACCGACGCCACCCGGCGGCGCGAGCTCAGCGAGGCCCTGATCAGGGGGTTGTTCACCGAGTCCCCTTTCCTCATCGACGTCTTCGACACCCAGCTGCGCTTCATCGCCCAGAACGACGCCCTGCGGCGCGGTGCCGGCTTCGCGAACGAGGAGTTCGTCGGGCGCACGATGTCCGAGGTGGCGCCGCCCGACCTGCTGGACATGGCGGCCCTCGAAGCACGGCAGCGCCATGTCCTGGAGACCGGTGAGGCGCTGGTCCAGACCGAGGTACGGGGCCTGCTGCGCGGCGATCCCGACCGGCAGCACGTCTGGTCCGAGACCATCCTCCCGCTGCGCAGCAGCTCCGGCGAGCTGATCGCGCTCGCGCACACCGTGGCCGACGTGACCGAACGGGCCCGGGCGCGCGAGCGGTTGGCGCTGGTCAACGACGCGAGCACGCGCATCGGCACCACGCTGGACGTGCTGCGCACCGCGCAGGAGCTCGTCGACGTGGCGGTACCGGAGTTCGCCGACCACGCCTACGTCGACCTGCCCGCCCTGGTCTTCGGCGGCGAGGAGCCGCTCGTCGGCACGGTGGGCGAGACCGTGACCCTGCTGCGCGCGGCGACGTCCTCCGCACCCGGGATACCGGTGAAGGCGACGGTCGCGACGGGCGATCCCGACCCCTTCACCACCGGGCCCGGCTCCCTGTTCACCCGGGCCATGGCCGGCGGCGAACCGCTGCTGCTGACGGGCGAGGAGCTGATCGCGGAGCTCGCCCCGGTCGACCCCGGGCAGGCCGCGCGGGTCCGCGCGTACGGGGTCCACTCCTGGCTGCTCGTACCGATGTCGGCCCGCGGGGCGGTCCTCGGCGCCGCCGTCTTCGTACGGCACGCCCGCGCCCACGGCTTCGAGCCGGACGACGTCCTGCTGGCCGAGGAGATCTCGGCGCGCGCGGCCGTCTGCATCGACAACGCGAGCCGCTACACGCGCGAGCGCACGGCGGCCCTGGCCCTGCGGCGCAGCCTGCTGCCCCAACGGCTGCCCGTGCTCGGCGCCTTGGAGGCGGTGACCCGCTACCTGCCGGCGCACGGCCAGGCGGAGCTGGGCGGTGCCTGGTACGACGTGATCCCGCTGTCGGGCGCGCGGGTGGCGCTGGTGGTGGGCGACGCGCAGGGGCACGGCCTGAACGCCGCGGTGACCATGGGCCGGCTGCGGACCGCCGTGCGGACCCTCGCGGACCTCGACCTCTCCCCCGACGAGCTGCTCTCCTACATGGACGACCAGATCCACCGGTTCGTGGACGAGCACGGCGACGACGGGGCGAGCGGGTCGCGGCGCGGCGGCGCGGCCGGGACGACCTGCGCGTACGCCGTCTTCGACCCGATCACGCGGCAGCTGGCGGTGGCGTGCGCGGGCCATCCGCCGCCCGTCCTCGCCCCGGTGGGCGGGGAGCCCGCCATCGTGGCCCTGCCCGGCGGGCCGCCCCTCGGCCACGGCGGTTCGCCGTTCGAGAGCGCCGAGATGAGGCTGACCGACGGGGACGTACTGGTGCTGTACAGCCACGGCCTGGTCGCGGCGCCGGACCGGGAGGTGGACCTCGGCCTCGAGCGCCTGCCGGAGGCGCTGTCGGGCGTCGCGCTCACCCCGCCGAACGGGCTCGACCAGGCCTGCGACGCGGTGATCGGCCGGCTGCTCCCGGTGCTGCCGCAGAACGACGTGGCGGTGCTGATGGTGCGCCTGCACGAGCTGCCGTCCGAGCACCACGTCACGTGGGACCTTCCGGCCGAACCGGAGATCGTGGCGCGCGCCCGGACGCTCGCGACGCGGCAGCTGGCCCTGTGGGGCCTGCAGGAGCTGGAGTTCACCACGGAGCTGGTGGTCAGCGAACTGGTCACCAACGCCATCCGCTACGGCACCGAGCCGATCCAGCTGCGGATGATCCGCGACCGCGAGCTGATCTGCGAGGTGTCGGACGGCAGCAGCACCTCCCCGCACGTACGGCGCGCGGAGGAGACCGACGAGGGAGGGCGCGGGCTGTTCATGGTGGCGCAGCTGGCCCAGCTGTGGGGCACCCGCTACCACGCCCGCGGCAAGACCATCTGGGCCGAACAGCCCTTCCCCGAGGGGTTCCTGGAGGAGGCCGAAGCCTCCCCCGGGAAGGGTTGAGCGCCGCGCCCCGCCGTGTGGCGGGGGCGGCGGCCCAGCCCGGAAGGCGGCCCTCAGCCGGCCGACGCCTGCCGGTACGCCGCCTCCGGGACGGGGGCGAGGCCCGCGGGCCGGGTGGTGAACGTCCCCCGGCCCTGGGTGCGGCTGCGCAGCCGGGACGCGTAACCGAACAGCTCGGCCAGCGGCACGGTGGCGGTGACCGCCGTGGTCCCGGCCCGCGCGGCCGAGCCCGAGACCCGTCCGCGGCGGGCCGCCAGATCGCCCAGCACCCCGCCGACGGCGTCGTCGGGCACGGTCACCACGACCTCGGCCACCGGCTCCAGCAGCTCCATCCCGGCGGCGCGCAGGGCCTCGCGCAGCGCGAACCTGCCCGCCGCCCGGAACGCCATCTCCGAGGAGTCCTTGGAGTGCGTGGCCCCGTCGGTCAGGGTGACGCGGAGGCCGGTCACCGGATGACCGCCGAGGGGGCCCTCGGCGAGGGCGTCCCGGCAGCCCGCCTCCACGGCGCGGGCGTACTCCTGCGGCACCCGCCCGCCGACGACGGTCGACCGGAACGCGAACGTGCCGTCGCCGGCGTGGCCGCCCGCGCCGCCGGCGCCGTCGGCCGGGTCCTCCAGGGGCTCGACGTCGAGGACCACGTGGGCGAACTGGCCCGCGCCGCCCTCCTGCTTGACGTGCCGGTACACCAGCCCCGACACCCCGCGCACGACGGTCTCCCGGTACGCCACCCGCGGACGGCCCACGGCGATCCGCAGCCCGTGGCTGCGGCGGACCTTCTCCACCGCGACCTCCAGGTGCAGCTCGCCCATCCCCGACAGGACCGTCTGGCCCGTCTCGGGATCCGTCCGCACCACCAGCGACGGGTCCTCCTCGACCAGTCGGGCCAGTGCCGCGGACAGCCGGCCCGTGTCGGCGCTGCCGACCGCCTCGACGGCCACGGACACCACGGGTGCGGCGGACTTCGGCGGCTCCAGGACGAGCGGCGCCTGCGGGGCGCACAGCGTGGAGCCGGCGCGGGTGCCCTTGAGCCCGACCACGGCGACGATGTCCCCGGCCACGGCCTGGTCCACCTCGGCGTGGCGGTCGGCCTGTACGCGCAGGATCCGTCCGATCCGCTCGGTCCGGCCGGTGCCCGCGTCCAGCACGGTGTCCCCCTTCCTCATCGTTCCCGAATAGACCCGCAGGCAGGTCATCCGTCCGGTGGCCGTCGCGTTCACCTTGAAGGCGAGCGCGGCGAAGGGCGCCGCCGGGTCGGCGGCCCGTTCCTCCACCGCCGCGCCGCGGGTTCCCCGTACCGGCGGCATGTCCACCGGCGAGGGGAGGTACGACACGACGGCGTCCAGCAGCGGCTCGACCCCGCGGTTGCGGTAGGCCGAGCCGCAGAGCACGACGACGCCTTCGCCGCTGCGCGTCAGGTCGCGCAGCGCGGCGGTCAGCGTGGCGGCGGAGAGCGCCGAGGTGGCGCAGTACTCCTCCAGGGCGGCCGGGTGGAGTTCCGCCACCCGTTCCTCCAGCAGCCGCCGGCGGGCGCGCGCCTCCTCCTGGAGGGCATCGGGTACGGGAACCTCCGCGAACGAGTCCGGCTCGTCGCCCCAGACCAGCGCGCGCATGCGCACGAGGTCCACGGCGCCGCGGAATCCGTCCTCCTGGCCGATGGGCAGCTGGACGACCAGCGCCGCGACGTGGAGCCGCTCCTGTACGGACGCCACCGCCCGGTCGAGGTCGGCGCCGACGCGGTCCATCTTGTTGACGAACACCAGGCGCGGCACGCCGTGGCGGTCCGCCTGCCGCCATACCGACTCGCTCTGCGGTTCGACGCCCGCGACGGCGTCGAACACCGCGACCGCCCCGTCGAGTACGCGCAGGGAGCGCTCCACTTCGTCGGAGAAGTCGACGTGTCCCGGTGTGTCGATCAGGTTGACGTGGTGGCCGTCCCACGTACAGCTGACGGCGGCGGCGAAGATGGTGATGCCACGGTCGCGCTCCTGGGGGTCGTAGTCGGTGACGGTCGTGCCGTCGTGGACCTCGCCGCGTTTGTGGGTGGTCCCGGTGGCGTAGAGGATGCGCTCGGTGACGGTGGTCTTGCCGGCGTCGACGTGCGCGAGGATGCCGAGATTGCGGATGGTGGTCGAGGTGTTGAGGTGGGTGCGCATGGCCCGAGGTCTTTCCGGAAGTTCGTGAAAGGGGCGGCGCGATTTCCGGCGGACGAAGGACGTGCCGGGGGCACGGAGGAACACGATGGGGCCCGAGGGCGTACCCGCGCATGCCCGGGCGTGCGGGGACGCACCGGGGAGGGGGTCGTGTCAGTCGTCGCGGACATCCGATGGCGGCCGCGCAGCCGTCATCGGGAAGACGGAGACACCAGGATCACGTCGTACCGGGACCGGGGAACGAAGACGGCGATGCGGTGACACATGGCCCGGCTCCCCTCTCGTCGACGAAGTGCGCACCACGTCGCGTGGCGGCATGGGAGCGAGTGTAGGGACACGGCAGCGGCCCGGCACCGCAATTTCTCGCGGGCCGGGCCGGACGCCCCCTCAGGACGCGGCGGGGCTCGGGGAGTCGTGCCCGCCGGCGTGGGAGGTGCCGGGAGAGGCGTCGTGCGAGGGGTCGGACGAGGGGTCGTGGGGCATGTCGTGGGCGGAGGAGCCGTGCCCGGAGACGGTCTGGATCGTTCCGCCGAGGCGGGTGTGGGCGCCGGCCAGTGCCTCGGCGGAGGCCGCCGTGATGACCCAGGTGGGGCCGACGAGGTACGTGCCGCCGTACATCTGGGCCTCGGTCAGCCAGGTCTGGCGGCCCTGCTCGCTGGTGAAGGTGGCCATCCGGAAGCCCTCCTGGCCCGATCCGCACGCCCCTTCCCGGAGCTCCTCCGCGTCGACCGTCGTCTCGGGCGTGCAGCCGAGGGCGTCGGCGATCGTCTGGAGCGGGGCGGGGCGGGCGGCCGGGTCCTGGGCGGCGGACGAGCTCGGGTCGGGCGGAGCCTGCGGGCCGGCCGCCACCCGGGCGGCGCAGCCGCCGCACAGCAGCGTCGCGAGCAGCGCGGCGGCAGCGGCGGCGGAAGCGGCGGTACGGGGTGAACGGGGCATGGCTGACTGCCTCACAGGGGGTCGGGACCGGGCTGGATCGGAGGGGGTGGCAGGCGCACTACGCCGACGGCGGAACCTTCTTGCCCTCGGCCGTGACCGCGAACCAGAGACCCTGCTTGTTGTGCCCGTTCGCCTGGCCCGGCTCGGTGTCCCCGGTGAAGGTGTAGACCGGCCAGCAGTCGATCGTCAGCTGCTCGCTGCCGTCGGGCCGCTTCACCGATCCGACCAGCTTGCCGGCGATTCCCTCGGCCTTCGACTTGTCGATCGCCGCGGCGGGCTTCCACGTGTCCAGGCAGGCCCCGAGGCAGCCGAACTTCATCGGCCACGCACTGTCCTTGTCGAATCGGTAGAGCGTGCGCCACTGGCCGTCCACCAGAATCTTGCCGAGTTTCTCGTTGTCGGCCACGGAAAGCTCCGCGCCCGTCTTCATCTCCATTCCTCCCGACCCTGCCCCCATTTCCATTCCAGCGCCGCTGTCGCCGCCGGCCTTCTGTTTCTTGTCGACCGCCTTCTTGCCGTCCGGTGCCAGTGCGTGCCAGGTGCCGCCGACTCCCTCGCCCTTCGCCTCGCCCGCCTTCGTGTCCTTCGCGTAGCGGTACACCGGCCAGCCGCCGAGGGTCAGCTGCTTGCTGCCGTCGGCCCGGTCCACCGAGCCGAGGAGGGCGGCGTCTATGCCCGCGGCGGCCGAGGCGTCGTCCGCCGGGACCGCGGGCCAGACCGCGGCGCAGTCCGCTTCGCAGTTGGACTTCGGGGGCTTGGGAGTGTCCTTGTCGAAGCGGTAGAGGGCCATGCCGGCGCTGTCGGTGACCACGCTGCCCACGCTCGCGATGTCGCGTACGGCCAGCTGCCCGGCCGAACCGGCCTTGCCGGAGCCCGATCCGACGTCCGAGCCCGATCCGGAGCCGGCGGCGCCCGCCCCGTAGCCGCCCGCTCCGTAGCCCGTGTCGTATGCGCCTCCGAGGGCCTTGCCGGCACCCGCCGGCTGTACGGAATTCGCGTTGCGTGCGGCGCCGTTGTCGCTGCTTCCGCAACCTGCCGCCAGCAGCAGAACCGCGGCCACCGATCCGACCGTTGAGATACGACGCATCTTGTTCACGATCTCTCCTTCGGGTTGAACCCGGGGGGTTCGTCTACTGCCTTATTCATAAGGCCTGGCGGGTTCACCGAATTCGAATGAGCGGGAATTTATCAGATCGCGCTAACCCTTGAACTGCCCTCGTCGGCAGCCGTTTACCGCCGGCTCATTCCTGAATGCGCAGGGCGAGCGCGGGGCAGCGCCGCACCGCGCGGAGCGCCATCGGCCGCAGCCTTCCGGGGACCGACATGACGGCCTCGGCCGGGTAGCCGTCGCGGTCCAGCCGCACCACGTCGGGCAGCACGTCCACGCAGAGCCCGTGCCCCTTGCACAGCGTCCAATCCACGACGAGCCGTTCGGGGTTCTCGTCCTCGGGCAGGGGCAGCGCCCCGAGCACACGGCGTCCGCAGCCGCTGCCCAGGGCGTGGTCGCGCATCTCGTCGGGGAAGACGGCGAGCGCGGAGGCCATGAAGGCCGAGGTGCCGTCGGGATGGCTGCAGGCGCCGCGCCGCAGCACTCCCCGCATCCGCGCCTCGACCGCCTCCAGGGCGGGCCTGCCGCCGCCGGCCACGAGGGCGTCCACGGCATCGGCGAGCGAGGGCAGGCCCCTGACGCACGGGCCGCACTGTCCGGCGGTCTCGTCCGCCATCCAGCGCATCACGCGGGCCACTTCGCCGGCCGGGCAGGTGTCCTCGGGCAGCGGCAGGACCGCACCCGCCCCCAGCGTGGCCTTGAGGGAGGACAGCGACTCCCGGGAGAGCAGGGCGGTCCGCGCCGCCGCCGGCGTCAGCCATTTGCCGTGGTACCCGCCGACCAGGACGCCCTGGCCCGGGGACGAGCCGCACAGCTCCAGGACGTACGCCAGGGAGGTCCCGAGCGGCGCCTCGACGACCGTCGAACCGCTGATCGTCAACATGACGGTGCCCGGCTCGGACTCCAGGCCGACCGAGCGGAATCCCGGCACGCCGATCCTGGCCGCGACGGCGAGCTGGGCGTACGTCTCGGTGTTGGACAGCAGGGTCGGCAGTCCGCTCAGACCCCGCTCGCTGGTCCGTACCTTCTGCCCGTTGGGGACGGCGTCCCCCCCGTTGAGGCCGTTCACGAGGGAGGTTCCCTCTCCCGAGACGAAGCGCTCGGGAAGCCTGCCGACGCGCAGGCGGTTGCCGGGCACGCCGCGCTCCGCAACGGCGGCCCGCAGGGACTGCTCCACGTCGTCCCTGGTCACCCCGATGGCGATCTCCTCGGCGCCGATCGCGTCGGCTGCCAGCAGGGCTCCGTCGAGCACCAGGTGCGGGGAGTGCAGCAGCATCGCGGCGTCCTTGAGGCAGCTCGGCTCCCCCTCGGTGCCGTTCACCACGACGGCGGTCCGCCCCTCCTTGGTCCGGGCGGACCGGATGACCGCTTTGAGCTTGCGGGCGAACGGGAAACCCGCTCCCCCGCGGCCCCGCAGGTCGATGCCCTCGGCGAGCTCCACGAGATCGCCCGAGGTGTACTGCGGCAGCGGACCGTGCACCACCAGGTGGTTGGCACGGTCGAGTCGCGGCAGCACGTCGAGTCCGGCCAGCAGCCTGGGCTGGCCGACGCACCCGAGGGCGGGATCGACGATCGAGGTCACTGACGGCCCCGCATCCCGCCGTACGACCCGCCGGACCGGTCCGTTCCCGGCCCGGCCCCGATGCCGCTCGGGATGACCACCGTCTCGTACGCGTCGGCGCCGTACGACTGCGCGTACGGCGCCGTCCCGTACGGCGGGAGGATCTCGGTCGTGGGCTCCAGGGCCTGCCGGGGCGAGGGCACGAAGGCGCCCCCGACCGGGGCCGTGGCCGGATCCGGCTGCTGCGGGACGGCACGCCGGTCCGACTGCCGGGCCAGCCGCGCCGTCAGCCGCTCGGCCGCCCATTCCGCGGGCTGCCGGACGAAGCGCTGCGGAGGCTTCCTGGGCCGGGGCGGCGCGCCTTGGGGGGTTGCCGCCGATGCGGCCACCGGGCGCACGGGAGCGGCGCGCAGCCGGGCCCGGAGCCGTATGGCGAGCACGCCGGCGACCCCGGCGAGGCAGAGTGCGTAGGACACGGTCACCCAGCCGCTGGCGGGGCGGCCGGCCTTGAGCCCGTGCACCAGGGCCGCGCCCCACGCCGGGTACGCGCCGAAGTGCAGGGCCCGCCACCACAGGGAGCGGCCCTTGGTGGCGAAGGCACTGCGGACCGCTCCGGAGACCGCCGTGGAGACGAATATGTATCCGGCCAGGGTGCCGAGGCCGATGAGGATCGGCTGGTCCTGGTCCGTGAACGGCAGGAAGGCGGAGGCCACCCCCGTCTGCGCCTCGGCGACCTTGACCCAGATGTGCAGGAGCAGGAAGCCCAGCCCCGCGACGGCGAGGCCGCGGTGCGCCGCCTGGGCGACGAGCCGGTGCCCGGAGGTGAGCACCGTACGGTCGGTGGCCGCGAGGCCCCACAGGACGGCGGAGGTGAGCGAGACGAGCGCGAGGACGCCCGCCCCGAAGTCGAGGAAGTCCCAGAGATGGCTCAGGGCGCCCGCGCGGGCCGCCACGGACAGGGCGAGCAGGCCCGTGAGGGCGGCGACGACGAGTGTGGCGGGACGCACGCCTCCGGCGGGGGACAGCAGGGGCGGCCTCCGGACGGCCCGCCGGCCTGCGGCTGCCGCAGCGGCCACGCCGGCATGGCGTCTGGTGCTGCGGGCCCGGTGTGAGCGGGGCGTACGGGCTGGGGACAGGGGCATGTAGTTCTCCCATACGCCCAGGCCCGAGGCACTCGACCGCGCACTCGGCGCCCGGGGTAGTCGACGGAACTGCTCCGCGGCGGGCGGGAGATGAGGTCCCACCGGCCGGGAGCGGGGGCCGGAGTGCAGAAGCATCGTGGACCTTCGCAACGCCTCCACAGTATTTATCTAATCGTGACAAGTTCTGGCGCGCGTGGCATCGTCACACCGGACAGCCCCGGAAGATTCCCTTCCAACGGTGCGGTGGCAACAAGAGTTACGCCTTGTCCGCCATCACACCTCCCCGTCGGCAAAGCTCAGGCAAAGTCGCGGGACTGCAAGTGGATGGCACTCTCCTGGAGGGTGTACGAGGCGCTCGACTCCCCCGTCCGCACTGGCGCAGAGGGGGGAGGAAGGCGGCCTCGACAGGCTTGTCACCCTCCCACGGGGCAGGCCGTACCCCGGCATGAACGAGGTAACAATGTGCGAACTTCTGAACCGCATCTGGGCCCGTCCCCGAGGCGAATGGACCCGGGTCGTGCGAAGGGAACTCCCCGCGCTCACCGCGGGGATGATGGAGGAGCTGAGGGAGGAGCTCCCCGGATTCTCCGCCCTCGTCGACGAGCTCGACGAGGAGGTGGTCAGACAGCGGCTCGAAGTGGCCCTGCTCACCGCCCTCGGGTACCGCGAACCCGCGCCGCAGCAAAAGAACAAGGCCGCGGAACACGCCCACCCCGACGAGGATGAGGAAGAGGAGGACTATGCGGCCGAACACGACCACCCGCACCGGGGGGAAGAGGAGGAGGAAGAGGATGAGGAACACCGCGGCCCGCCGGTCGGCATCCGGGTCCCCCGCCAGCGAGGGCAGTTGTCCCCCCTGACGGTCGTTCCCCGCGAGGGGCTCGGCACCCGCACCGAACGGGCCAGGCGTGAGCTGTTCTCCGCACTCACTAGTGACATGCCCATGGCTGAAATTGCCCTCTCCGAGCTGGCCGCCGCGGCCAACTGGCCGCTCCCGGCGGAGATACGCGCCATCGCCCTCGCCACCCCCGGCGAGACACAGCAGCTGGCGGCCGTCCTGGACGACGGACTGGCCGGCATGGTCGGCGGCCAGCCCTGTCTGCTGGTGCCGAGCCCGGACCCGGAGACCCGGGCCTCGCTGGAGGCCCTGCTGCGCGGCCGGTTCGCCGCCGTCGGCCACCCCGTCGCCCCCCGCGACACCGCTTCCTCCCTGCGGTGGGCCCTTCGACTGCTGTCCCTCACCCCCAACCGCCCCGGTCTGGAGGCGCGGGCCCTCTTCGTCGACGACCACCTCTCCACCCTCCTGCTGCTCCAGGACGAGCCCTTGGCACACGCGCTGGCCGCACGCTGGTTGCGGCCGCTGGCCAGCCTGACCCCGCGCCAGAGCGAGCGGCTCGAAGTGACCCTGCTGGCCTGGCTGGAGGGCGGCGGCGCCCCGGAGGCCGCGAAGGCACTGAGCGTGCACCCCCAGACCGTGCGCTACCGCATGCGGCAGCTGGAAAAGCTCTTCGGACCCGGCCTGCGCGATCCGCGGACCCGGTTCGAGCTCGAAATGGCCCTGCGCAGCCGCCGCCTGATGGCCCAGGTGCGCCGCCAGAACTCGCGAATCGGCCGCAAGGTGCGCGTCGCCACCACCGACTTCCGGCCGCTGGGCGGCGTCGGGCGCATGGCCCGCGTCAACGGCCTGTAGATCCCCGGGCCCCCGGCCCCGAACCCTCGAACCCCTCACCCCCGACCCTCCCCCGTACCCACGGATTCGGCCCCGGCCCCCTCCCCGCCCCCGCGGAGCAGAGGGACCGGGGCCGCCGTGTGCCACGGGTCCACCGGCCGGCACGCCTACAGGCCGACGAGGACCGCGGACGCCGCCCCGGCACGCAGCGCGGCATTGAGGTCCAGCAGTTCGGCGTACGCGCGGGAACAGGACCGGCAGGCCGCCAGGTGCCGGGTGAGACCGCGGCCGCGCGGCGTGGAGCCGCGGCGCCGGATCACCGCCCCGAGCAGGCTGCCGTAATGGCGGCACCGGGCGTCGGCGGCCGTGTCCAGGTGGGCCCGCAGGTACGCCTCGCGCAGGCCCTCACGGGCGCGGAAGGCCAGCGAGGTCACCGCGCTCGGGGTGATGCCGAGCAGTTGGGGAACGGCGTGCGGGCAGTCGTCCTCGACGAGGGTGTGCCACAGCACGGCCTTCCAGCGTTCGGGCAGGGCCTGGAAGGAGCGGGCGACGAGCCGGCGGTCCTCGCTGTCCAGCAGCCGGCGCTGCGGGTCGTCCCCTTCGGGACCGGGCCGGCACCAGGCCTCGATGTCGGGCGTCAGGACGGTCCGGCCGGCGCAGTCCCGCCACTCGACCGCCGTGCGGCGGACCACCGACAGGAGGTACGGACGCCAGACCTCCCGCGGCCCGGCCCCGGAGCGGACGGCCTGGAGGGTGCGGATGAACGCCTCCGAGACGAGGTCCTCGGCGTCCTGCGGGGCCCTGGAACAACGGCGCGCACATGCGAAAGCGGCGGCACGGTGCCGCCGGTACAGGTGCTCGCAGGCGGCCGGATCGGCCTCGCCGGCGGCGTAGGCCGCCCTCAGCCGCCGTATGAGGTCCCCGTCCGAGGGCTCGGAAGGGGAGGTGTGACGAGAGCCGGACATGGCACTCCTCGTATGGGTCTCAGGGCCCGGTCACGGACCCCGTCGGGCGGTGGCACAAACGCCTGTGCGGTGCCGGTCCGAAGTCGGCTTCGGACCGGCACCGCTCTCGGGGCGACGCGGGGGAGGTGGGAGGGGGGCGCCGTCCCGAGGGTTCTCAGCGGCAGGCGCGCCCGTCGTTGATGCAGCGCACCGCGCCGGCCATCAGGCCGTTCGACATGACGTTGATGAAGTCCCCGTGGTCGGTCACCGGCTTGTGGAGCTGCTCGGGGAAGCTGTCCACCGCGAACCGGGAACCGGGCGGCACGCTGTAGACGATCCGCTGGACCAGCTGCGGGATGGCCTTGAACCCCTGCTTGCAGTTGCCGTTGTTGTCGGCGAAGGCCACGTGGGTGCGGTGGTTGGCGCTGTCGATGTTCTTGCCGTCCCAGCAGCTCTGGAAGTTGAACGTCCGCACGACGTCACTGCCCTTGGGGCACACCGGGTACTTGTCCTTCAGCTGGCGGTTCTCGAAGCCGGTGCAGCTCCACGACGCGTTGGCGTTGGCATTGCCGTTGGTGAGGGCCTTGGCGTCACCGGTGATGATCCGCATGAAGCGGGGCATGGCCGCGACCTTGCTGACGGGGCTGCCCTTGAACTCGATGGTCACCTGCTTCGGCTTCAGGATCGTGCCGATGTTGGCGTCCTGGCCGCCGCCGGGCGCCTTCGCGTCCTTCTCCGCCTTGCCGTCGCGCAGGCGCAGCACGGGCCAGTAGTACGTCGACTGGTCGCCGTTGGTGCAGGTGGTCCCGGATTGGGCGAGGCTGTTGTTGGTGGAGAAGGCGTCGGTGGTCTTGTTGCCGACGTAGTCGTGCATGTGGTGGGCGCCGTTGCTCACACCGGGCGCGACGATGACGTTGTCGGGGTTGAAGTGACCGTTCTCGTTGCGCCCGCACTGCACGGCGAACGATCCGGTGGAGGCGCCGCCGCGGGCCGCGGGCTTGCGCACGTTGGGCTTGACGGTGCCGATGTTGACGAAGTCGCTGCGGGCCGGGCCGCCCTTGGCCTGCTGCTGCTGTTGCTGCTGCTGCGGTGCGCTCTGCTTCGCGGCGCCCTGGGCTCCGTTGTCGGCGGCCGCCTCGTCCGCCGGGTCGGCGGCCGCCGCCTCCTTCATCACGCACCCGCTGAGCCCTTGCAGTCCGGCGGGCTTCTGGCCCGCCTTCCCGAGCGTGTCGGAGAGGTTGGTGATGGTCTTGTCGCGCTGCTGCTTCAGTCCGCCGAGCAGCGTCTTGCTCTTGGCCTGGCCGGAGGAGAGCTGCTTGTAGGCGTCGGCGACCTGGGTGTCGAGCTGCGCGAGGTTCGCGTCCACCTCCTTGCGGGCCTGGTCGGGGACGTTGTCGAGCTTGTCGCCCACGTCCGGGCAGTCGATGGTGGCGGTCACGGGCGCGCTGCGGGAGTTCTGTCCCGCGAAGGCGCCCTGCGAGACGAGCACGACCCCGCCGCCGCCCAGGACCAGGGCGGACATCGCGGCGAGGATCTTGTGCTTCGGCCGCAGACGGCGTTTGTGGCCCTTTTGGCTCATGCGATCACTTCACTTCGTCGGTCGGGAATTGGGGGAGGAGGCGGGGGCGGGTGCGGAGGGGGTGCCCGACGGGGCGTCCGCGAGACCGTCGAAGTCGACGAGCCCACTGGCCTCGAGGACCGTGATGTGGTCCAGGACCGTGCTGTTGGCGTCCGTGGCGAGGGCCCGGACCATCGAATTGCGGGTCTGCGCCCGGATCTGGGCCACGAGGGCGAACACCTTGCCGTGGGCCCTGCGCAGCAGCTGGATGAACAGCTGCTCGTACTGGGGTCCTTGGGCCCTGTCCATCTGGTCGAGCCAGCCCTGTTGCTGCACGCTGGGCTGGTTGGGGATCTCCATGCCGAGGGCCTGACTCACCTCCATGACCCTGCGGTCCAGTTCGGTGTGGCCTTCGACGAGGTGCTCCCCCGCGGTGCGGATCGCGGGCCGTGTGCTGCGCTGCATGGCCTGCCGCCCCGCGGGCAGCTCCCACAGGCCGGCGAGCCGTACCTTGCGGACGAAGTCCCGGTCCTGGGGGGTCAGCGGCCCGAAGGCCGTGCTCTGGATTCCGGCGCCGTCGTCCTCGGCCGCCGGAGCGGTGGCGGCCGCGGCGTTTCTCCCGCCGAACTTCTGCACGGGGATGAGCAACGCGATCAGGGTGAAGGCGAGGGCGCCGATGACGACGCCGGTTGCCATCACGTGTCTCGATGCCACCGACATGCCACCGACGGCCGACCGACGGAAAGACAGCACTGCGCCTCCTTGCTGCGTGGACCGGGAGGGGGTGCGCCGGCTCGGGCTCCGGCAGTTGCCCGTGTCCAATTCACCCGCGCTCCCCGGGTGCCACGGGACGCTAGTGCCAGTTGTGGTGCCTGTTTGGAAGGACCATCACGAATGGACAAACATCCGGTCAACGCCCCGAAAGGCTGGTACCGTTCGCGGGCGCTAGCTGTCGGATGCCGTGGGCATCGGGCGGGTGCGGGCCACGAGCAGGGCCACGTCGTCGCGGCCGTCCGGCTGGCGCAGTTCGGCCAGCAACAGGTCGCAGGTCTCCTCGAGGGGACGGGCGGGGTCCTGGAGCAGGGCCGTGAGCGCCTGCAGGCGGATGTCGATGTCCTCGTCCCGGGTTTCGACGAGTCCGTCGGTGTAGAGGACGAGCTGGTCGCCGACGCCCAGGTCCAGGGCGGTGGCCTCGAAGGGCACACCGCCGACCCCCAGGGGCGCGCCGGTCGGCAGGTCGAGCAGCTCGGGCGGGCGCCCGGGGCTCGTCCGTACGGGCGGCAGGTGTCCGGCGGTCGCGATGCGGCACCGGTTGCGGTGCGGGTCGTAGACGGCGATCACGCAGGTGGCCATGGTGTGCCCCAGCCCGGTGGCCGTGTGGTCGAGCCGGGTCAGGACGGTGGCCGGGTCCAGGTCGAGCTCCGCCAGGGTACGGGCCGCGGTGCGCAGTTGGCCCATGGTGGCGGCGGCGTTGATGCCGCTGCCCATGACGTCCCCGACGACCAGGGCCGTCTTGTCGTCCGGCAGCGGGATGACGTCGAACCAGTCCCCTCCGACCTCACCGGCCGCCTCGGCGGGCTGGTAGCGGTAGGCGATCTCCAGGCCCGGGGTGGGCGTCGGGCTGTGGGGCAGCAGGTGGCGCTGGAGGGCGAGGGCCGCGTGCCGCTGTTTCTGGTACCAGCGGGCATTGTCGATGCAGACGGCGGCGCGGGCCGCGAGCTCGCTGGCGAGCAGGACGTCGTCCTGGTCGAACGGCAGCGGGTTGTCGGTGCGTTGGAGACCGAGTGCGCCGATGACCTCACCGCGGGCGATCAGCGGAACCGCCAGGTACGAGTGGAGCCCGGCCGCGGCGAGGAGGGTGGCGGCCTCGGCGTCCCGGGCGACGCTGGGCAGCTCGGCCTCCGTGACCCGCGCCACGAGCACGGGGCGGGCGGCCCGTACGCACTGGGTGACCACGCGGGTGGTGTCGTAGCGGGCGATCGTGCCGACCGGGTCGGCCGCGAGGGTGGCGGGGGTCGGGCGGGCGGCCTTGACGGCGAGGGCGCGGAAGCGCACGGTCTCGTCCGTCGGGGCCCCGGGAGGGTGCTCGCCCGTCAGGACGGCGTCGAGGATGTCGACCGTGGCGAGGTCGGCGAGCTGCGGCACGGCGATGTCGCCGAGCTCGCGCGCGGTGACCCACAGGTCGAGGGTGGTGCCGATGCGTACGGAGGCGTCGGCGATCAGGGAGAGCCGCTGGCGGGCCAGGGCGACGGCCATCGAGGTCTTGTGCTGTTCGGTGACGTCGACGATGGAGGCGGCGACTCCGAGCGGCCGGCCGGCCGGGTCCTCCAGCCGGTAGAGGGAGAGTGACCAGGCGTGGTCCTGCTCGGGGTCGGCGGGCGTACGGCCGGTGGTGAAGCGGTTCAACTGCGGCCGGCCGGTGGACAGGACGTCGCGCATGGCCGACTCGATGGACGCGGCGTCCACGTGCGGCAGGGCCTCGTGGACGCGGCGGCCCATGTGTGCGGCGGCGGGCAGCCCGTTGATCCGTTCCAGGGCCGGGTTGACCAGGACGTAGCGCAGCTCGGTGTCCAGGACGGCCAGACCGATCGGGGACTGCGCGACCAGCCGCATCGACAGGGCCAGGTCGCGTTCGATGCGCCGCAGGGTGGCCTGGTCGGAGATGATGCCGAGGGCGTAGCGCCGCCCTTCGGCGTCCTCCAGCCGCATGTTGCGGAATTCCGCCAGGCGGGTGGTGCCGTCCTTGTTCCGTACGGGGAAGGCCCCGGCCCAGGAGCCCGTGCCGGCCATCACCTCCTCGAAGAGGGCGAGGACCGTGGCCAGGTTCTCCTCGTCTACCAGCAGCTTCGCCGCGAAGTGGCCGAGGGCGTCGCTCGGGGTGTAGCCGAACAGCTCCTCGGCCTGCGGGCTCCACAGTGCGATCCGCCCCTCCGCGTCGAGGACCACCCCCGCGACGCCGAGCACGTCGAGGAGGCCGGGCCCGGTGGCGGGGTCGACGGAGAGGCCGCCCGAGGGTTCCGCGCCCGCGGGGTCCGGCGCAGGGTGCTCCGGGTCCCCGTGGTCCGGGGCCGCGAGGTCCGCGTGCTCCGGGTCCGGTTCGGCCGGGGAGGGGTCCGCCGTACTCATGCCGGCCGCTCCTTCCCGTCCGCTGCCGCAGGGGCGGTGCACCGGCCCGCTCGGTCTCCTCGCCCCGGGTCCGCGCCCGGGGTGCTCCCATCCTCCCCCCACTCCCCCGGACCGGCAGCGCAGCCGCCCCCCGATACGGCCGTACGACGGAGGGCGGCCGGTGCGCGGGAACAATAGGCGCGGTGTATTCAGGAGTCATGGACCACCGGCCGCCGCATCCGAGCCATCGCCACGTCGGCGAACCGCGCCTGCCCCTGCTGGCGGTTCCCTTCGCGCTCATCGCGGTCGTCACGGTGGTGGACGTCCTGGCTCCGCCCGATGTCCACCTGGGTCCGTTCCTGGTCGCGGCCCCGGCCCTCACCGCCTCCTTCGCCGGGCCCTGGATGACGGGGTTCGTCGGCGCGGTGGCGGTCACGGCCCAGGCGGCGGTCGCCGTGGTGCGGACCACCGCCACCGACCTGAACCACACCTTCCAGATCATCGCGCTGGTCCTGATCTCGATCTCCGTCACCCTCTTCGCACACCTGCGCGAGGTCCACGAGAAGCAGCTGACGCAGCTGCGCTCGGTCGCCGAGGCCGCCCAGGAGGTGGTCCTGCGGCCGCTGCGCGACCGGATGGGTCCGCTGCGCCTGGCCTCCGTCTACCTGGCCGCGGAGGCCGAGGCCCAGATCGGCGGGGACCTGTACGCCGCCAGCCGCACCCCGCACGGCACCCGGCTGATCATCGGCGACGTCCGCGGCAAGGGCCTGGAGGCGGTCGGGGACGCCGCCCTGGTGCTCGGCGCCTTCCGGGCCGCCGCCCACCAGGAGGCGGACCTGCCGACCCTGATCGCCCACCTGGAGGCCGCCGTGGCCGCCGACCCCGACGGCACGGGCGAGCCGGCCGGCGAACCCGGCGAGGCGTTCACCACGGCGGCGGTACTGGACGTCCCCGATCAGGACATGACCCTGCGGCTCATCAGCTGCGGGCACCCGCCGCCCCTGCTGCTGCGAGGGGGGCGGGCCATCCCCCTCGAGGTGGACCACCCGGCGCCGCCGCTGGGCCTGACGCAGTACGTGGACACCGGCTTCGCCCCGCAGTCCTTCTCCTTCGAGCCGGGCGACGTGGTCCTGCTCTACACGGACGGCGTCATCGAGGCCCGGGACGCCGAAGGCGCCTTCTATCCGCTGCCGGAGCGCGCCGCCGACTGGCCGGGGGACGGTCCGGACGCGCTGCTGCGCCACCTGTGCGCGGACCTGCTGGCACACTCCCCCGGAGGACGTCTGGGCGACGACGCGGCGATGGTGGCCATCGAGCGCATCGGCGGCGGTGCCTGAACCGGCGGATCCGGAATCCGCCGTGACGTCAGTTCCTGTGGCGTGTCGGCCAGTTGTCCGGATTTGAGCTCGTTCGTGAGACGCATGCACACCGGCCCTTCGGGATGATTCGCCCGGGGGTCTTCGTACAACAAGGTGGTGAGGCCATCGCATTCACGGAAGGAAACGGCTCTTCGTGAACATGAAACGCCTCGCACCCATGCTCGCCGCCGCCGGTCTCGTCGCGACCGGTGTCCCGCTGCTCTCCGCGACGCAGGCCTCGGCCGCCCCGGCTGCGGAGTACACCCCGCAGAAGCCGGCCTGGCAGCGCTGCAACGCCGACCAGCCCGCCTCGTACGAGTGCGCGACGATCAAGGTCCCGCTCGACTACCGGCGCCCGCAGGGCCGCACGATCGACCTCGCGATATCGCGGATCAAGAGCGAGAACCCGGCCAAGCGGCACGGCGCCATGCTGCTCAACCCGGGCGGGCCGGGCGGCGGAGGGCTCGATCTGCCGCTGATGATGAACGAGCTGATGCCGAAGGACGTGCGCGACCAGTACGACCTGATCGGCTTCGACCCGCGCGGGGTCGGCGCGTCCACGCCCATCACCTGCGGGCTGACCGACGCCGAGCAGAACATCGACCGGCCGTACAAGGAGGAGACGTTCCCGGCGGACGTGGCCTGGGCGAGCACGGTCGCGGACAAGTGCCGCGAGAAGTCCGGCTCCCTCCTGCCCTTCGTCACCACGCGGAACACCGCGCGCGACATGGACGCGATCCGCGCCGCGCTGGGCGAGAAGAAGATCTCGTACGTCGGCTACTCGTACGGCACGTACCTGGGCGCGGTGTACACGCAGATGTTCCCCGACCGCAGCGACCGCTTCGTGCTGGACAGCGGCGTGGACCCGCAGCGCATCTGGCGGGGCATGATCCAGGTGTGGGCGACCGAGGCGGAGCCCGCGTTCAAGCGGTGGACGCAGTGGACGGCCGAGCGCTCGGCCGACTACGGGCTGGGCGACACCCCGGACGCGGTCTCCAAGACCTTCTGGGACCTCGTGGCCCGGGCGGACAAGGAGCCGATCGAGTTCGAGGGCACGAAGCTCACGGGCGATGACATCCGCACCGCGCGCGCCCTGTTCTTCTACCCCTCGCAGGCGGCCCCCCTGGTCAAGGCGCTGAAGGACGCGGCCGACGGCAAGCCCGTCCACCTGACCGAGCCCCAGCGCAAGCTGCTGAAGCCGGCCGCCGAACCGGCATCGGACAACGGCACGGCCGTGTTCTGGTCCGTGGTGTGCGGGGACACGGAATGGCCCCGCTACCCGGAGCAGTACCAGCGGGAGGCCGCGAAGGACAAGGCCGAGTACCCGCTGTACGGGGACTTCGCGTCCAACATCAAGCCGTGCGCCTACTGGCAGCGGCCCATCGAGCCGCCGACGGCCATGAAGACGAAGACCAACGTGCTGACCGTGCAGAACGAGTGGGACTCCCAGACCCCGCTGGTCAGCGGCCAGGGCCTGCACAAGGCGCTCAAGGGCTCGCGGATGGTGCTCGCGATGGGCGGTGAGGGCCACGGCGTGTACCTCGCCGACCCGAACTCCTGCGCCAACGCCACGGTCAACTCCTACCTGGCGACGGGCAAGCTGCCCGCCCAGGACGTGACCTGCCGGACGGCGCCGGGCGCTCAGGAGCGCCGCTCCGACATCGCCCCGCAGTCCCCGCAGCGCTTCCCGGTCCTCGGCGACGGGAGGTTCTGATCCCGCGGGCTTCGGCCGCCGGTCAGGCCGCCTCCGCGGCGGCCTTGATCCGGCGGCCGAAGTCGGGCGCGTCCTTGCGGGCCGCGCTCAGCGCGAGGCCCACCAGCAGCTTCCCCAGTCCGTGCCCTTCGAGGGTGTTGAAGATGCGGACCCGGGTGCGGTCGCCGGAGAGGGCTTCGAAGTCGTACCCGCCCTCGGCGGTGACCAGGTTCTTGCTCTGCTCCGTCCAGCGGATCAGCTTCTGCGGTTCGAATCCGGTGATGCGGAACTCACGGCCCGTCTTCATCCCCGCGTCCTTCACCGTGCTGCGGAAGACGGTGCCCACACCGGTCGGGCCGTCGGGCGTCTTGGTGATCTCCTGGACCCGCGGACTGAACTGCGGGTCGTTGCGGCCGTCGGCCAGATAGGCGAAGACCTCCCCGACGGGCCGGTCGATCTCGACGGTCGACTCGAACTGTCCGGACATGACTGCTCCTCCGTACGCTCCCCACGATCCACGATCGCAGACCCTCAGCCCGTGCGCGCGGCGTCCGCCACCCGGGCGCGCCCGGCCCGGCTCCCCCGCAGCGGCGTCAGCAGCCCCGCCCCGACGATGGCCAGGCAGAACGCCCCGGCGCCCACGCTGACCGCCGGCACCCCGTGCCGGCCGGCCAGCAGGGTGAGGGCGGCCGCGCCCACCGGGCCGGAGGCACCGTGCACGGTCCAGAAGGCGGAGGTGACCCGCCCGAGCAGCGCATCCGGGGTCACCTCCTGGCGCAGGGTCAGGGAGCAGACCGCGCCGAGGGTGAGCCCGAACATGAACACGGCGGCCGCCACGGCGATCACCGGCGGGCTGCCGCTGACGCCCGTCACCGCCATCGCCACGCCGATCAGGGCCACCGACCCCAGCCAGCAGGCGCCGAACCCGAAGGTCCGGCGCAGCGGCGCGGCGGCGAAGGCCGCGCCGACCACGCCGAGCCCGCTGACGGCGATGACGGAGCCGACGGTGGCCGCCCCCAGCCCGAGGTCGTGCCGGATCCGGAAGACCAGCAGGTCGGTGGCGCCCATGGTGACGAAGGTCAGCAGCGTGAGCAGAACGGTCAGCGCCCGCAGCACGGGATGGGCCCACAGGAAGCGGAACCCTTCGAGGAACATCTCGCGCAGCTTCCCGGCCCGGGAGGCTCCCGGCTCCCCGGCCGCCGGCGCGGCGGCGGTGCCCTCCCGCCCGAAGGCCACCCACCGCAGGCTCAGGGCCGAGACCAGGAAGGTCGCCCCGTCCACCCCCAGGGCCCAGTCCGCTCCGACCCCGGCCGCGATGAACCCGGCCGCGGCCGGCCCGACCAGGGTCCCGAAGGCGAAGGTCGCCGTCAGCCGCCCGTTGGCGGTGATCAGGTGCTCCTCGCGGACCAGGTTCGGCACCGCCGTCACGTACGCCACGTCGAACAGCGTCTTCAAGACGGTGGCCAGCGCCGTCAGCACGTACAGCACCCAGATCCGAGGCCCGGCCAGCCAGACGAACGGCACCGCGCCCAGCAGCAGCGCCCGTACGAGATCGCAGGCGATCATCAGGCGGCGCCGGTCCGTCCGGTCCACCACGTACCCGGCGAACAGCCCGGTCGCGATGGTCCCGACCCCCGAGATGACCGTGATCAGGCCCATCTGGACCACGGACCCCGTGGCCTCGAAGACCAGCAGGGGCAGCGCGAGCAGCGAGATCGACCCGCCGAGCACGGACAGTGCCTGGCCGAGCCAGAAGACGGTGAAGTCGCGGTTCTGCCAGAGCGGGGGATGGCGGACCGGGGCCGGCACCCCGGCTCAGCCCAGCAGGGCGTAGACCGTCGACGCCGTCGCGGACGGCTCCTGCGCTCCCTCGGGGGTCATCGTGATGTCGGCGAAGGCCATGCGCTTGCCGAGCTTGGTCACCCGGACCCCGATCAGCACGTCCGCGGCGACCACCGGCCGCTGGAAGCTGGTCGACTGCTGGACCGTGGTCATCGGCCCGTAGGCCCCGCGCGCCGCGGAGATCGCGATGACGGTGGCGGTGTCGGCCGCCGCCATCAGGGCCTGGCCGGACATGCCGCCGCCGTCCCGGGCCAGCTCCTCGGACCAGGGCAGCCGCAGCACGGCGTGCCGCTCGCCCGTCTCCTGGACGGTCAGCCCGAGGGCGAGCACCCAGGGGGCGAAGTTGTCGGCGAGGATCTTGTCTGCGTCAGCGGGTGTCAAGGTCACCCGCAGATTGTGGCGGCCGGGCCCCGGCCGCCACAACACCTTTCGGCTCACCACCCGTTCCGGCCGGTCGAGCACGTCGGCGACGACCCCGTCCCGGTCCGTCTCGTTGAACGGCTCCTGGCGGGCGTCCTCGTAGGTGCGGTACTCGACGTCCGGGTGGCCGGCCGCGCGGTAGGCCGGGGTGCGGTGCGCGGACCGTCTCGCAGACCGCGGCGGGGCCGTGGCTCCGGGACCGGTCAGAGGGTGGCTGCCAGTTCCGTGCCCTGGCGGATCGCCCGCTTGGCGTCCAGTTCGGCGGCCACGTCCGCGCCGCCGATCAGGTGCGGCCGGACGCCGGCCGCGAGGAGGGCCTCGTACAGGTCGCGGCGCGGCTCCTGGCCGGTGCAGAGCACCACCGTGTCGGCGGGGACGAGCCGCTGCTCGCCGCCGACGGTGATGTGCAGGCCCTCTTCGTCGATGCGGTCGTACGTGGCGCCCGCGACCGAGACGACACCGCGGTGCTTGAGCTCCGCGCGGTGGATCCAGCCGGTGGTGGTGCCGAGCCCCGCGCCGACCTTGGTGGCCTTGCGCTGGAGGAGGTGGACCTGGCGCGGGGGCGCGGGCCGCTCGGGGGCGGTGAGCCCGCCGGGTCCGGCGTACGCGGTGTCGACGCCCCAGTGGCGGAAGTACGTCTCGGGGTCCTGGGAGGCGCCCTCGCCGCTGTCGGTGAGGAACTCGGCGACGTCGAAGCCGATGCCGCCGGCGCCGACGACGGCCACGCGCTCGCCGACGGGGGCGCCGTCGCGCAGCACGTCGAGGTAGCTGACGACGTTGGCGCGCTCCACGCCCTCGATGTCGGGGGTGCGGGGGGTGACGCCGGTGGCGACGACGACCTCGTCGTAGCCCTGGAGGGTCTCGACGTCGGCGCGGGTGTTCAGCCGGACGTCGACGGCGCGGGCGGCGAGCTGGGTGCCGAAGTAGCGGATGGTCTCCTCGAACTCCTCCTTGCCGGGGATGCGGCGGGCGATGTCGAGCTGTCCGCCGATGTGGCCGGAGGCCTCGAAGAGGGTGACGCTGTGGCCGCGTTCGGCGGCGGAGACGGCGCAGGCGAGGCCGGCCGGACCGGCGCCGACGACGGCGACGCGCTTCTTCGACCGCGTGGGCGAGAGGACGAGTTCGGTCTCGTGGCAGGCGCGCGGGTTGACCAGACAGCTGGTGATCTTGCCGCTGAAGGTGTGGTCGAGGCAGGCCTGGTTGCAGCCGATGCAGGTGTTGATGGTCTCGGAGCGGCCGGCCGCGGCCTTGGCCACGAAGTCGGCGTCGGCGAGGAAGGGGCGGGCCAGCGAGACCAGGTCGGCGCGGCCGTCGGCGAGCAGTTCCTCGGCGATCTCGGGGGTGTTGATGCGGTTGCTGGTGACGAGGGGGACGGAGACCGCGCCCATCAGCCGCTTGGTGACCCAGGTGTAGGCACCGCGCGGGACGGAGGTGGCGATGGTGGGGATGCGGGCCTCGTGCCAGCCGATGCCGGTGTTGATGATGGTGGCGCCGGCCGCCTCGATCTCCTTGGCGAGGCGGACGACCTCGTCGAGGGTGGAGCCGCCGGGGATCAGGTCGAGCATGGAGAGGCGGTAGATGAGGATGAAGTCCTCGCCCACGGCCGCGCGGGTGCGCCGGACGATCTCCAGCGGGAAGCGCATGCGGTTCTCGTACGCGCCGCCCCAGCGGTCGGTGCGCTTGTTCGTCGCGGCGGCGATGAACTCGTTGATCAGGTAGCCCTCGGAGCCCATGATCTCGACGCCGTCGTAGCCGGCGAGCTTGGCGAGGCGGGCGGCGCGGACGAAGTCCTCGACGGTGCGCTCGACCTCGATGTCGCTGAGCTCGTTGGGGACGAAGGGGCTGATGGGGGCCTGGAGGGCGGAGGGGGCGACCAGGTCCTTGTGGTAGGCGTAGCGGCCGAAGTGGAGGATCTGCATCGCGATCTTCCCGCCCTCGGCGTGCACCGCCTCGGTGATCACCCGGTGCTCGGCGGCCTCGTCCTCGGTGGTCAGGCGCGATCCCCCCTCGAAGGGGCGGCCGGCGTCGTTCGGGGCGATGCCGCCGGTGACGATCAGGCCGGCGCCGCCGCGGGCGCGCTCGGCGTAGAAGGCGGCGAGCCGCTCGAAGCCGCCCTGGTGCTCTTCGAGGCCGGTGTGCATCGACCCCATGATCACGCGGTTCGGCAGCGTGGTGAAGCCGAGGTCCAAGGGGCTCAGCAGGTGCGGGTACCGGCTCTGGGGACTCTGCGTGCTCATTGGGGTGTGCCTCCTCGCACGGGGGTGATGAACCTGTTCTAGGCGAGGAGGGCCCGATTGTGCAACTAGGTGCATAACCAAGTGGCGGAGTTCACGCCCGCGCCTGCATGGCAGAGACCTTCCGCACGAAGACGACGGCGAAGCCGGCCGCCGCGACGAAGAGCAGGTCGGAGGCCATGGCGACCAGCTCGGCGGCGCGCAGCCCGGCCTCGTCCTCGGCGGCGGCGCCCATCCGGCCGGAGACCAGCGAGGTGAGCATCGCCGCACCGAAGGAGACGGACCAGGCGGTGACGGGGGCCGCGGAAAGGGGCGCGGCGGCCCGGGAGGACTTCGGCGCACCGGCCGCCCACACGCCGGTGGCGATCCCGTACGCGAGGAAGGTCCAGCCCACGACGGGGATGAACCAGATCCCGATCGCCCAGCCCGGGCCCCGGCGGAACAGCTCGGGGGCGAAGACCCCCGCGTTCACCCGGACCCGGTGGAACCAGACGACGAACACGACGGCCGTGGGGAGCATCGCCAGCAGGGTCAGGCTGGTGGCCATGGCGAGCAGCCGCCCCCACGGATCCGTGTCCCGGGCGCCGTCGAGGGCCAGGTACCAGCCGGCGTCGGCGGCGAACAGGAGCAGCCGGGTCACCGCGCACACCCCCAGCAGCACCGTCAGCGCGGTGGCCAGCCCCCGGGGCGAGCGGAGCAGCGAGCGCACCGGGGGCGGGCCGAGCGGAGGCAGTGATCTGGTGCCGAAGGACATGACGAGGAACCCCCCATGGGTGCACGGTGGCATGAAAAGGCCCGCCGACGCGGGCGGGCAGCCAGGAACTTACGCCACCGGCACGGCCCCGTCCACGGCGGCCCCGCGAGACACCTCGCGGAGGACCGGGCGGCGGAACCCGGGCCCGCGCAGGCAGGGTTCCGCCGCGATCCGTCAGGCCCGGCGCAGCCGGACCGTGACGATCTGGAAGGGGCGCAGGGTGAGGGCGACCGCGCCGTCCGCCGCGGGAGCGGCGACCGCGGGACCCGGCAGGGGTCGTTCCAGGAGGTCGGTTTCGCATGCCTGCGCGATGCGGAAATCCGCGGTCAGGGAGGCCGTCGCGCGGCCGCCGCGGGATTCGTAGAGGCGGACGATCACGTCGCCGCCCCGGTCCTCGGCCAGTTTGACCGCCTCGACCACGACCGCTTCGTTGTCCACGGCCAGCAGCGGGGCCACCGGGGCCGCTCCCCGGACCACCCGCTCCGGGAGGTTCAGCGCGTGGCCCTCGCGCACCGCGTCCGCGATCTGCGCCCCCGGCGCGAGGGAGAACCGCAGGGTGTGGCCGCCCTGGTCGGTCTCCGGGTCCGGATAGCGCGGAGCCCGCAGGAGGGAGAGGCGGACCGTGGTGGTCTGGCCCCCGTCCGGCCGCACGTCGCGGGTCACGTCGTGGCCGTACGTGGAGTCGTTGAGGATCGCCGTCCCCCACCCCGGCTCCTCCACGTGGATCCAGCGGTGCGCGCAGATCTCGAACTTGGCCGCCTCCCACGAGGTGTTGGTGTGGGTCGCCCGGTACACGTGCCCGAACTGGGTCTCCGAGGCGGACCGTTCGGCCTTCACGTCCAGGGGGAAGGCGGCCTTCAGGAACTTCTCCGTCTCGTGCCAGTCCACCTCCGTGACCATGTCCACCGTCTTGGCCCCCGCCCGCAGCGTGATCGACTGGACCGCCTTCGAGCGGCCGAAGGAGCGGGAGACCCGGACCGTCACCGCGTCCGGGCCGGCCTGCGCCACCTCCAGCGCGTCCAGCCCGACCAGGTCGGTCACGCTGTTGCGGTAGAACGCGTCGATGTCCCACGCGTCCCACATGTTGGGGAAGTCGGGGTGGATCTGGAGCAGGTTGGCGGCCCGCCCCGGGGCCAGCGCCTCCCGGCGCGCCTCCAGGTCGTACGCCGACACGAGCAGCCCCCGGCCGTCGATCTCCACCAGCAGCCGCCCGTTGGCGAGGACGTGCCCGCCGCCGTGCCGCTCCTCCACCGTGACCGGCTGCTGCCCGGCGGCCGCCCGCGGCACTCCCGCGCCGCCCGCGGGGATGCCTCGCCGGGCGTGCGGGGCGCAGTTGAAGACCAGCTCCTCGGCGCCCTCCCCCGCCAGGGCCGACTGCGCGGCCGACGTGATGCCGCGCAGCTCCTCCCGCACCCGCGCGTAGGTCGCGCGCGCCTCGCGGTGCACCCAGGCGATGGACGATCCGGGGAGGATGTCGTGGAACTGGTGGAGCAGCACGGTCTTCCAGATCCGCTCCAGGTCCTCGTACGGATACCCGTACCCCGGCACCCGGACCGCGGCGCTCGCCGCCCACAACTCGGCCTCGCGCAGCAGAGATTCGCTGTGCCGGTTGCCCTGTTTGGTCTTGGCCTGCGAGGTGTACGTGCCGCGGTGCAGCTCCAGGTACAGCTCGCCGGCCCAGACGGGCGCGTCCGCGTACTCGGCGTGCGCCTTCTCGAAGAACGCGTCGGGCCGCTCGATCTCCACGCGCGGGGAGCCTTCGAGGTCCCGCTGGCGCCGGGCCCGGGCCAGGTGCTCGCGGGTGGGGCCGCCGCCGCCGTCGCCCCAGCCGAAGGGTACGAGGGAACGTGAACCCCGGCCCTTCTCGCGGTAGTTGGATGCCGCGTGCGCCAACTGCGCGCCGCCGAGGTCGCTGTTGTAGGTGTCGACGGGCGGGAAGTGGGTGAAGACACGGGTGCCGTCGATGCCCTCCCACCAGAAGGTGTGGTGCGGGAACGCGTTCACCTGCGACCAGCAGATCTTCTGCGTCAGGAACCACTTCGAGCCGGACAGCTTCACGATCTGCGGCATCGCGGCGGTGTAGCCGAAGGAGTCGGGGAGCCAGACGTTGTGGGTCTCGATGCCGAACTCGTCCAGGAAGAACTTCTTCCCGTACAGGAACTGACGGGCCATGGCCTCGCCGCCCACCATGTTGGTGTCGGACTCCACCCACATGCCGCCGACCGGCACGAACTGCCCGTCCGCGATCTTCTTCTTGATCCGCTCGAAGAGCTCGGGCCGGTGGGTCTTGATCCATTCCAGCTGCTGTGCCTGCGACATGGCGAAGACGAACTCGGGGTGCGCGTCCATCAGGTTGACCATGTTGGACGCGGTCCGGGAGACCTTGCGGACCGTCTCGCGCAGCGGCCACAGCCAGGCGGAGTCGATGTGGGCGTGGCCGACCGCGCTGATCCGGTGGGCGGAGGCGCGGGCGGGCGCGGCGAGCACGCCGGTCAGGCGCGCGCGGGCGGCGGCGGCCGTCCCGGGGACGTCGCCGAGGTCCACCGCGTCGAGGGCCGCGTCGACCGCGCGCAGGATCTCGTACCGCCGCGCGTCGGCCTCGCCGAGCTGCGTCATCAGGTCGTGGAGGACCTCGAGGTCCTGTACGAGTTCCCAGACCTCGGTCTCGAAGACGGCGAGGTCCATCCGGGCGAGCCGGTAGAGCGGCTGCTCGCCGCTGGTCTGCCGGTCCCCCTCGTACGTCGCCGCGTGGTCGACCAGGACCGGGTTCGAGGCGGCCTCCACGTACCACTCGACCCGTTCGCCGCCGGCCGCCGCGTCGGCCACCCGCACCCAGTCGTTGTACGGGTTCAGCGCCTTGACCTCGCCGCCGTCGGCCCGGTGGACGAGTCCCTCGCACTGGAAGCCGGGCATCATGCGGTCGAAGCCGAGGTCGAGGACGGCTTCGACCGTACGGCCCGCCCAGTCGGCCGGGACGGTGCCCGTGACCTTGAACCAGGTGGTGCCCCAGGCCGGGCCCCACGTCTCGCCGACCGCGCAGGGCTCGTACGGGGCCGCCAGCCCGTCGGCGACCGGCACGGGCTCGCCCGGCGCCTCCCAGCGCCCGATCTCCAGCGGGACCGCACGGGAGTGGACGGCGGGCTTGATGCGCTCCTTGAGGACCCTGCGCAGGCGGTGCTCGGTGATGCTGCGGTCGTCGTGCATGACGGCTGCTCCAAGGGAGGGAGGGTTCGTATGACGGCAGGAGGGGGCGGGCGAGGCTCAGATCTTGACGGCTCCCTCGCCCACTCCCTTGAAGAAGAAACGCTGGAGGGCGAAGAAGAGCAGCATGATCGGCAGGAGTGCCGCCATCGCGCCGGCGGCGATGATCCGCTGGTCGTTGGTGGTGGTGGCGCCGGCCAGGGACTTCAGGCCGAGCTGGAGGGTGTAGTGGTCGCTGTCGGTGAGGATCAGGAGCGGCCAGAGGAAATCGTCCCAGGCGCCGATGAAGCTGGTGATGCAGACGACGGCCAGGGCCCCCTTGGCGGCGGGGAGGAAGAGCCGGGTGAACCGGGTCCATTCGCCGGCACCGTCCAGGACCGCCGATTCCTCCACCTCCTTGGGCACGGCGAGGAAGGCCGAGCGCATGATCATGATGTTGAGGACGGAGACCGCGCCGGGCAGCCAGACCCCGATGAGGGTGTCGACCAGGCCCATCTCGCGGACGGTCAGGAACATCGAGATCATCACGGACTCGAAGGGGAACATGAGGGTGGCCACCAGCACCGTGAAGACGGACCTGCGGCCCTTCCACCCGGCCCGGGAGAGGGCGTAGCCGCCCATCGCCGCGAACAGCATGTTCGAGGTGATAGCGAGGGCGGCCACGATCAGCGTGTTGCCGACGTACTGGAGCAGCGGGAACGAGTCGGCGACGAGCGCGTAGTTGTCGAGGGTGGGCCGGGCGGGCAGCACCCCGTCGTACACGTTCTCGGTGCGGCCGCGGATCGAGGTCAGGAACTGCCAGACGATCGGCCCGAGCATCACGACGAGCATCAGGACCAGCGTGGCGTACCGGACGGCGAGTCCGAGCCGCCCCCGGGGCGTGGCGCTCACCCGTCGTCCCCCTTCGACAGTCGGCGGCCCAGCAGGCTGAAGACCAGGGTCAGCAGGAACAGCAGGATCGAGATGGCCGAGGCGTAGCCGGTCTCGCCGGAGAAGCCGAGGCCGACCTGCCGGATCAGGAAGGGCAGCGTGCGGGCGCCGCCGCCGGGGCCGCCGCTCTCGCCGCCCAGGATGTAGATCTCGGTGAAGACGCGCAGCGCGGAGATGGCCGACAGGGTGCCCACCAGCAGCATCATCGGCTTCACCTGGGGGACGGTGATGCTGAAGAAGCGGCGTACGGGGCCGGCGCCGTCGAGCGCGGCGGCCTCGTGGAGCGACGGGGACACGTTCCCGAGCGCGGCGAGGTAGAAGACCATGTAGTAGCCGAGCCCCTTCCACACGGTCACGATCATGGCGGAGACCAGCAGCATGGTGCTGTCGGTCAGGAACGGGACCGGCTCCGAGACGATGCTCAGCTTCCGGAACACGGTGTTGACGAGCCCGTCGCTGCGCAGCACCCACTGCCAGATCAGGCCGACGACCACGGCGGAGGCGATCACCGGGGTGTAGAAGGCGGAGCGGAAGAATCCGATGCCGGGGACCTTGGCCTGGACGAGCACGGCGAGCGCGAGCGGCAGCAGGACCAGGCAGGGCACGACGACCACGAGGTACAGCACGCTGTTGCCGGTGGCGGTCCAGAAGTCGGGGTCGGCGAAGGCGCGGGTGTAGTTGTCGAAGCCGACGAAGGTGCCGCCGCGCAGGATCTGGGCGTCGGTGAGGGACAGGATGACGGTGTTGACGAACGGCCAGAGGCTGAACAGGGCCACCATGACCAGGCCGGGCGCGAGGAAGAGGTAGGGGGTCCACCACCGGCGGTGGACCAGACCGGTCTCCGCCTCCATGGCCGCGAGGGCCTTGCGGCGGCGTCTGGCGTCGGCGGTCATTTCCGCGCCGACTTGGCGAGCAGCTGGTTCGCCTCCTCCTGGGCCCTGCGTACGGCCGTCTGCGGGTCCTGCTCGCCCTGGATCGCCTTCTGCATCTCGCGCACGACCGCGTCGCCGACCTGGTTGGTCCACTGGACCGGGGTGTTGGCGTCGAGCGCGGCGCTCCGCAGCTGCTCGGCGCCGACCGCCCGGGCGACGGTCTCGGCGTCCTTGCCGTCGCCCCGGTCCGCGAAGCGCGGATCGGCCAGGCCCTGGGCGTTGGACGGGTAGATGGTCGCGTTCTTCGAGAACTCCACTTGGTTGGGGCCGTTGGTGACCCACTTGGCGAACTCGGTGGCCGCGTCGAGGTGCTTGGTGTCCTTCTTGATGCCGAGCGACTGGGCGTAGATCCCGATGTGGCCGAGGGTGCCGGTGACGGCGCCGGCGACCTGGGTGCCGGCGTAGACCTGCGGGGCGTTCTGCTTGATGTCCTTGACGAAGCCCGGGGAGCCGGGACCGAAGACGAGCTTGCCTCCGCCGTACAGCTGGTTGATGTCGTCGGACTTGAGGAGGGATTCCTTGGGCATGGCGCCCTTGGCGTACAGGTCCTTCATCCGCCCGACCCACTCGACGGCCTTGGGAGTGTCGAAGACGAAACGATCCTGCGCGTCATTCAGGATCGGTACGCCCATCTTCTGCCAGTCCCCGGGCAAGCGGCCCTTGGGGTCGGCCATGAAGGCGGAGTACCGGCCGCCGGACGCGGCGGCGATCTTGTCGGCGTAGTCGAAGAACTGCTCGACGCTGGTCGGCGGCTGCGCCGGGTCGAGGCCGGACTTCTCGAAGAGCTCCTTGTTGTACGTGAGGATCTCCGGGGTCACGTACCAGGGATACGCGTACACGCCGTCGCCCTTCCCCGGGAGCTTGAACTGCTCCCAGGCCCCGGGGACGTACTCCTCGGCGACCTCGGGGTCGAGCCCCGCGACGTCGGCGAGCAGACCACGGTCGCCGAGGAGCTGGAAGGAGTCGGTGGAGAGGTTGACCACGTCGGGGAGGGCGCCGGCCTGGGCGTCGGCGACGAGCTTCTCGTTGTAGCCGTCGCCCGGGACGTCCTCCCATCTGACCTTCGCCGCGGGGTACTTCTTCTCGAAGGCGTCGATGACGCCCTGTACGTACGCCGTGAACTTGGGCTTGAGCTGGAGGGTGCGGAAGGTGATCTCGCCGGCGACTTCGCCGGTCTTCGCGCCCTGCCGCACCTCCGCGGCGCCCCCGCTCACCCCACAGGCGGAGACCGAGAGGAACGTGCCGGCCACGAGCGTGGCGACGGCTGTACGGGTCGCGTTCGAACGGGTCATCGTCGCCACCTTCGGGGGGAGTTCCGGCCTCACTGTCGGAGCGCGCAGCCCACGCTGACCCCAAATCCAGATCGCGTCAATGCGGCCGAAGTCCGGATGGGCGGGTACCGGTGGGTCCCGAATGGTGACGGCGGCCGTACAGGCAGAGGAAACCGCCCGAGTCAACACCGCGACGGCCTGCACTAATGCGCTTTAGTTCCAACCCGCCACAACGCGATATCGATTGCATAACAACGCCCGTACGGCGCCGGATGTTGACTGTTTACCGGCGCTGCAACAGCCCCCGCACTAATGCGCTTTACCTGGCACCGGACCGGCAGCCGCCGAAGCCGAAGCCCGCGGTCGAGGCGCACCCCCGAGCGCTCGCCGTCCGGCGGCCGAGCAGGCCCTCGCGGGGCGCGCCCCGGCTCTCCCCCGCCCTCGCGCGGCTCCGGCCGGGCGCCGGTCTCCCTACTTCATCCGGTAGTCGACCTTTTCGGCGAGCTTTCCGTCCTTGAAGCAGAAGCGGTAGACCGTCTCCCCCTCGCCGTCCTCGGCGGACACGTACCAGGAGCAGGTGCTTCCCTCGGGTTCGGCCGGGCCGCCCTCCTTCAGGGCCGCCTTGATGAAGCTCTCCCCGGACGGCATCTTGGCGCGGACCGCGTCCTCCGGGTCGCCGACGTTCACGGACCGGTAGACACCGGGTTCGAGCATCGTCTTCCCCGCGGCGTCCACGACCTTCCCGACCCCGAAGACGAGCGCCCCGACAGCCGCGATGCCGAGCACCAACGCCACCCCGCAGCCGATGAGACAGCCCTTGCGCTGTGCCACGTCCGTTCCTCCGTACCTTGCCGAACCCTGCCGATCTCGCTGACACCCAGACCTTCGCAAGCCGGCGGCACCGCGCGCTGTCCTCCAAAGTCTTCGGCCCCCGCAACGATCGTCGCCGTTCGTGGTCGGCCCCCCTCATCCGTGTATACAAGAGACGAAGCAAGGACGATCCGGACGAAACGAGAGGAACCCACCGTGAGCGAGACCATCGAGCCTCTGATCGTCGTCGGCGTCGACGGTTCGAACCACTCGAAGGAAGCCCTGCGCTGGGCCGTCGCCCAGGCCAAGGCCATCGGCGGCCGGGTGCACGCCGTCATGAGCTGGCAGTGGAACACCAACCCCTTCGCCATGGGCACCGGAACGCCCGACGAGCTGGTGGACGCCGAGGAGACGGCCCGGCGTCGCCTCGCGGACACCGTGGCCTCGGCCGTCGGCACCTCACCGGGCGTGCCCGTCTTCCGCCGGGTCGAACAGGGCTCGCCGGCCCAGGTGCTCGTGGACGCCTCCAAGGAGGCGGACCTGACGGTCGTCGGCACCCGGGGCTACGGCGGCTTCAAGGGCGCCCTGCTCGGCTCGGTGAGCCAGCAGGTGGTGCAGTACGCGACGAGCACGGTGGTGGTGGTCCGCGAGGGCGACCAGGACGAGGACCAGGACTAGAGCTGGGACTGGGACTGGATCCTCTCGGGAGCCGTCAGGTCCCCGGGATCGGTGTTCGCACCGCACAGGACGACGGCCACGCGCTCGCCCAGCGGCTCCCGGGCGGTCCGGACGGCCGCCAGGGCCGTGGCCGCGCCCGCCTCCACCACGATCCGGTGCTCTTCCCACAGTGCGCGCCGGGCCGCCGTGATCGCCGGGTCCGGGACCAGGACGGACCGTACGTTCCGCTCCCGCGCGGCGGCCAGCGCGGCCGCCGAGACCCGGGTGGCGCCCAGCGAGTCGGCGGCGACCGAGTCCACGGCCACGTCGACGACCCGGCCCGCCTCCAGGGCCGCGTTCAGGGCCCGGCAGTTCTCCGGCTCCGCCGCGATCACCCGTACGCCGTGCTCGCGCGCCGCGGTCGCGACCCCCGCGAACAGCCCGCCGCCGCCCACCGCGACGACCACGGTGTCCAGCCCCGGCAGCCCGGCCCGGATCTCGTCCAGCAGCGTACCGGCGCCCGCCGCGATGAGCGGGTGGTCGTACGCGTGGCTGCTCAGGGCGCCGCTGCGCGCGGCGAACTCCTCGCAGGCGGCCAGCGCTTCGGCGTACCGGTCGCCCACGAGCCGTACGTCGGCCCCGTACCCCCGCAGCCTCTCCACCTTCACCCGCGGCGCGTTGGCGGGCAGGAACACCGTGGCGCGCACGGACTGCGCGCGGGCCGCCCAGGCGCAGGCGAGGCCCGCGTTGCCGCCGGAGGCGATGGTGACGCCCGCGTCCGGGAGGGTGCCGGCCTCACGGTGGGCGGCCAGGAAGTTGCGGGCGCCGCGGGCCTTGAAGGACCCGGTGTGCTGGAGGTACTCCAGCGCGTACCAGAGTCCTCCGGCGGCGGGTACGACGGCGACGGGGCGGACCGAACCGGCAACCCGGTCGGCGGCGGCGCGCACGGCGGCATAGTCGAGCTGCTGTTCCACGATGGGGCTCCGTTCAGGCGGCGGCGGGCCGGTTGGCCTCGATGAGCTGGCGCAGCGCGCCGTAGTACACCTCGTGGTCGGTCAGGGCGGGCAGCACGTCGGTCAGCCCGCCCGTGAGCACGGGGAACTCCTGCGGATCCAGCGCGGCCAGGGCCGCCCGCGAGGCGGCGGTGGCGCCGGCCGGATCCCGGTGGTCCACGAAGGCGGCGCTGCCGAGGGTGAGCAGGTACATGCGGCGGTACGCCTCCATCGCCTCGGCGGCGGTCATCCCGGCGGCCACGCTGTCGGCGAGCGCGGGCTCGACGAGCCGGGCCAGCAGCTGGCGGCCGAGCCAGGGGCGGCCGCCGCGGAGCACCAGCAGCCCGGGGTGCGCGACGAGCAGCCGGTACAGGGCGGTGAACCGCAGTTCGGCGGCCTCGGCCCAGCCGGTCGCGGCCGGGACCTCGGGCAGCTGCCCGGCGAGGTGCTCGGTGCAGAGGTCGAGGAGCCCGGCGAGGTCGGTGCAGCGGCGCTGGACGGTGGCGTGGGAGACCTCGAGCCGTTCCGCGAGGGCGCGGAAGCTCAGCGCGTGCGGCCCCTCCTCGTCGAGGAGGCGCAGGGCGGCGACGGCGATCGCCTCGGGTGTCGCACGGTCCAGGGCCACTGATCTCCTCGGCATGAGATACAGCGTATCAGCCAACGACACATACGACGTATCAGCCTCTGGACTCCCCGATCGTGTGACGTCGACTACGGCCATATTGCTGGTCATTGAGCCATATCCATCGACTTATGTTGACAGAGGGTAGTCGCACCGCTGCACTGAGCCCACTGCAGCCCCACGGGTACGCCCCCCACCTCAAGGAGTCTCCGTGCCGCCTCGCCTGCGTGCGTCGCTCCCCTGTCTGACCGCGGCCGCCCTGCTCGCCTTCTGCCTCGCCCCCGCCCCCGCGGCGGCCGAGCCCCACGCCACCTCGGACACCCCGCTCGCGCTCACCCCGCCCATGGGCTGGAACAACTGGGCGCACTACATGTGCGACATCGACGAGGCCAAGGTGGTCGCGAACGCCGACGCACTCGTCTCCAGCGGCCTCGCCGCCAAGGGGTACGACACGGTGACCGTCGACGACTGCTGGATGACCAAGAGCCGGGACGCGGACGGCAGCCTGGTCGTCGACACGCAGAAGTTCCCGCACGGCATGGCCTGGCTCGGCGAGTACCTGCACGCCAAGGGCCTGAAGTTCGGCATCTACGAGGACGCCGGCTCCCTCACCTGCGAGCGCTACCCCGGCAGCGGCTCCCCCGACGGCGGCGGCCCGGGCCACTACGCCCAGGACGCGCGGCAGTTCGCGTCGTGGAAGGTCGACTACGTCAAGATGGACGGCTGCAACCTGTGGGTGCCGCCCGGGACGACGAAGGAGCAGGCGTACCGCGACGCGTACAACGCGGTCGCCGACGCCCTGCGCACGAGCGGCCGGGCCATGGTGCTCTCCGCCTCCGCCCCCGCCTACTTCCAGCAGGGCGAGTGGGGAGGATCCGACTGGCACAAGGTCATCGGCTGGGTCGGGGAGACCGGCCAGCTGTGGCGCGAGGGCAAGGACATCAAGGTCTACAACGCCGCCGCGCCCGCGACCTCCCGGTGGAGCTCGGTGCTCGGAAACTACGGCTACAACCGCTGGCTCGGCCGGTACGCGGGCCCCGGCAACTGGAACGACCCCGACTTCCTGATCGCGGGCGCCCCCGGGCTCACCGAGGCCGAGAGCCGCAGCCAGGTGGGCCTGTGGGCGATGATGGCGGCCCCGTTCATCCTGTCCTCCGACGTCTCCAAGCTCACCCCGGCGGGGCTCGCCGCCCTCGGCAACCGCGACCTGATCGCGCTGGACCAGGACCCGATGGGCCGCCAGGGCGCCGTCCTCTCCGCCAACGCCACCTTCGAGGTGCTGGCCCGGCCGCTGGCGAACGGCGACCGCGCCGTCGCCGTGCTCAACCGGTCCGGCAGCGCGCGGGACATCTCCGTACCGCTCTCCGACGTCGGGCTGTACTCCTGCACGGTCGACGCGAAGGACCTGTGGAGCGGCAAGAGCGCCGAGGTCTCGACCTCCCTGACCGGGAAGGTGGCCGCACACGACACGGCGGTCTTCCGGCTCACCCCGCACGAGGGGTGCGGCGAGGCCCGGCCGACCGGGCAGATCACCGGGAACGGCGTGCAGTGCGTGGACGGGGTCAACACCACCGGGGTGGGCGCGCTGGTCCTTTCGCCGTGCACCGCGGCCGGCGACCAGCGCTGGGTGCTCGGGCCGGAGTCGAGCGTGCGCCTGACCGGCAAGTGCCTGTCGGCCGGCGAGGGCGGAGTGGTGGAACTGGCCGCCTGCGCGTCCGGTGAGCCGGGCCAGAGCTGGACGCACCGCCGGGACGGGGCGCTGGTCGAGGACGTGAGCGGGCTGTGCCTCACGGCACCCGCCGCGGCCGCCACCCCCGACGCCCCGGCCGAGCGGCTGCGCCTGACCGACTGCGGGGACCACCGCGTCGACCAGGCCTGGTCCCTGCCCGTCTGACACCCGGATCGGTGACTCCTCGGATGACGAACTCCCTTCCCCGGCACCGGCGGCGCGCGCGGCTGCGCCGCCGGGTCGCCCTCGCCGCCCTGGCGGCCCTGCTCGGCGCCGGCTCCCCCGCGCTGGCCGGCTCCCCCGCGCTGGCCGGCCCGGCCGACGTGCCCGGCGTACGAGGTCCCGCGCCGGCGCCCGTACGCGGCGGCGCGCCCGGGCCGGCCGCGGCGCGGCCGGGACCTCCCGGCGCGGCCAAGCCGCGCGCCTTCGACGTCGGGCCCGCGCGGGACGCGCTGGAGCGGCTGCTGCCGCGCCACGCCGCCCAGTTCACCCTCGTGCCCGATCCGGCCGCCGGCGCCGACCGGTTCACCGTGTCCGGCCCGGCCGGCGCGATCACCGTGCGCGCCTCCACGGGGGCCACCCTGCTCACCGGCGTGGGCTGGTACCTCCAGCACGTCGCCGGCGCCGACATCGGCTGGCCGGGCGACAGCATCGGGATGCTGCCCGCGCGGCTGCCCGCCGTACCCGCGCCGGTCACCCGCAGCGCCCTCGTCCCGCACCGGTACGCCCTCAACGACACCGACGACGGCTACTCGGGCGCGTACCGCACCTTCGAGCAGCACCAGCGGCAGATCGACCTGCTCGCCCTGCACGGCATCAACGAGGTGTTCGTCCAGGCCGGCGCCGAGTACCCGTACTACCGGGCGCTCCAGGACTTCGGCTACTCCGCCGCCGAACTGCGCGAGTGGATCCCCGGCCCCGGACACCAGAGCTGGTGGCTGCTGCAGAACCTGAGCGGCTTCGGCGGCCCGGTCTCCGAGCGGCTGATGCGGGAGCGCGCCGAGCTCGGCGGGCGGATCGCCGAGCAGCTGCGCGGGCTCGGCATGACCCCGGTGCTCCCCGGCTTCTTCGGCACGGTGCCGCCCGGGTTCGCCACCCGCAACGCGGGCGCCGAGACGGTGGCTCAGGGCGACTGGGCGGGCTTCGACCGGCCCGACTGGCTGGACCCGACCTCCCCGGTGTTCGCGAAGCTGGCCGCCGCGTACTACACGGAGCAGCGCGCCGTGTTCGGGGACAGCTCGATGTACCGGATGAGCCCGCTGCACGAGGGCGGGACGGCGGGCACCGTCGACGTGAAGGCGGCCGCCCGGGCGGTCCAGTCGGCGCTGCACACCGCACACCCGGGCGCGATGTGGGCGGTGCTGGGCTGGCAGGACAGTCCGAAGGCGGAGCTGCTCGCCGGGGTGGACACCTCGAAGCTGCTGATCCTGGACGGCCTGTCCGACCGGTACAACCGCCTGGACCGCGAGGCGCGCTGGGGCGGCGCCCCGTATGCGATGGGCACGATCTACAACTTCGGCGGGCACACCACGATCGGCGCGAACACCTCCGTGTGGATCGAGCGGTTCGGCCCCTGGCGGGCCAAGTCCAACAGCGCGCTGAAGGGCATCGCCTACCTTCCGGAGGCCACCGGCACCAACCCGGCCGCCTTCGACCTGTTCACCGATCTCGCCTGGGAGCCCGGGACGATCGACCAGCGCACGTGGTTCGCCGATTTCGCGGCCCGCCGCTACGGGCGGCCCGACAAGGAGGCGGCGGCCGCCTGGGAGGAGTTGCGCACCGGCCCGTACAGCACCTCTTCGGGCCTGTGGTCGGAGTCCCAGGACAGCCTGTTCACCGCCCGGCCGAGCCTGGGCGCGGTGGGGGCCGCCTACTGGAGCCCCAAGTCGATGCGGTACCCGGCCGACGGGGTGCGCCGGGCCCTGGACCACCTGCTCAAGGTGGATCCGAAGCTGCGCGGGTCCAGCGCCTACCGCTTCGACCTGGTCGACACCGCGCGGCAGGCGCTGGCCAACCACTCGCGGGTGCTGCTGCCGAAGATCAAGGCGGCGTACGAGGCCAAGGACCTGACCCGGTTCCGGGCCCTGACCTCCGAATGGGCGGACGGGGAAAGGCAGTTGGACGCCATCACCGGTTCCGACCCGAACTTCCTGCTCGGCGACTGGCTGTCGGCGGCCCGATCCTGGGGTGCGGACGAGGCCGAACAGGACCGGTACGAGTACGACGCCCGCTCGATCCTGAGCGTGTGGGGCCGGCGCAGCACCAGCGAGGGCGGCTTCCTGCACGACTACGCGAACCGCGAATGGAGCGGCCTGATCAAGGAGTTGTACGCGCCCCGCTGGGCGGCGTACTTCGAGACGCTGGAGGAGTCCCTGGTCCGGCGGGCGGCGCCCCGGGAGATCGACTGGCACGCCTACGAGGAGGAGTGGGCGCGGCGCACCACCCGGCACCCGAGCGGGGCGGACGGCCCGAGCGGGGATCCGCACACCCTCGCGGCGGCCGTCGCGGCGGCCCTGAAGTCCTCGGAGGGGGCGGCCCGCTGACCTCCTACACCACCCGGGGCGGGGCGATCGGATGATGCGCTGATCGTCACCCGGCCGTGCGAATCCCGCTACCCGTGCGGGGGAGAACACGTCAGGTGGGTCGACGCACGGGACGTGCACTCGGTTGACTGGCACGGAAGGACCATTCAGGGGCGGCCGCCGGAACATCCGGCGGCCGCCCCTTCCGACGCCGTCACACGGCCCGACGCCCACAGGAGTGAACGGACCATGTCCCAGACCGGACACGAACGGCCCCGACAGCCCGGGCAGTCCCCGCAGGACGAACGGCCGGGGCGGCCCGGGCCGGCGGAACAGCCCGCGCAGCCCGGGCCGGAGCAGGACTCCACGCCCGGCAGCCCGCCGGTGACCCTGGAGCTGCTGGCGCTGCTCGCCGCCGGGGTCGCCGATCTGGCCCTCGACCAGTTACGGCAGTCCGCCGACCGGGCCCAGGAGGTACTGCGCCGCTCCGACCTGCGCGAACTGCTCACCGACGGGGTGGTGGAGCTGCGCAAGCGCGGCGAGCTGGCCGCCCGCCGCTCGGGCGCGGGAGCGGAGAACCACCTGGAGGCCATGGCCCGGCGGGCCGCCGAGCGGGTCGCCTCCGAGGGCCACCCCCGTGCATGACCACGCCGGCTTCAAGGAGCGCATCGACGAGGTGCTGGTCCGGCTGGCCGACGAGGAGGAGCGGGCACTGCTCGGACTGCACGCCGAACTCTCGCCGCTGTCCGATCAGTTGCGCCGCTCCCTGGCGGACGGGAAGCGGATCCGGGCCGCCTACCTGTACTGGGGCTGGCGGGCGGCGGGGCAGCCCGACTGCGAGGGGGTGATCCGGGCCGCGGCCGCGATGGAGCTGGTACACGCGGCCGCCTGTACGCACGACGACATCATCGACGACAGCCGGATGCGGCACGGCCGGCTCACCGCACACGCCGCCTTCGCCGCTTCCGCGGCCGCCGGGCAGCGCTCCACCGCCCTCGCGATGATCCTCGGCGATCTGCTGATGGGCTACGCCGGCCACGTCTTCAGCTCCTGCGGACTGCCCGGCGCCTACCTGGCCCGGACCGTCCCCCTGTGGGCCACAGTGCTGCGCGAGACGATGGCGGGCGAGTTCCTGGAGGTCCTGCGCACCCGGGCGGAGCCGCTCCCGCGGGTCGCGGAGTCGCTGGAGGTGGCCCGCTTCAAGACGGCCAAGTACACCGTCGAGCGGCCGCTGCACCTGGGCGCCACCCTCGGCGGGGGCCCGCGCGCCCTGCTCGACGCCTTCTCCGCGTACGGGCTGCCGCTCGGCGAGGCCTTCCAGCTGCGCGACGACCTGCTGGGCACCTTCGGCGACCCGGCCAGGACCGGCAAGTCGAACGTGGACGACCTGCGGGACGCAAAACCGACCGCGCTGCTCGCCCTGACCGTCGCCGCAGCGGACGCCGACGAGCGGCGGCTGCTGGCGAAACTGGTCGGCCGGCCCGACCTGAGCTGCGAAGAGGCCGCCGGCGTACGCGCGTTGATGGAGCGCTGCGGGGCGCGGCAGCAGGTCGAGGACATGATCCGGGAGCGCATCGCCCGCGCCGCCGACGCGCTGGACACCGTACCGATGCCCGCGGAGGCGCGGTCCGCACTGCGCGATCTCGCCGGCACCGCCGCCGAACGCTCGCTGTAGCCGCGGGCCCGCGCCCGGGACCCGATGCCCACGGGGCCGCCCGGGCCGGCCGCCCCGCACCCGCCCCGTACACACGAGAAGGACGAGTCACGTGACCACCGCCGAGACCCCCTCCGCCCCGCCGCGCCCCCGGTACGACGACGCCGCCCTCGACGCCCTGTCCACCCAGGGCGACCCGCTCGCCGACGACACCGTCGCCGCCCTGTTCCACCGTGACGAGGTGGGCGACTTCAACACGCTCATGCGGTTCTTCACCACCTCCGGCGACCCGCTCCCCGAGCGGCTCCCGGCCTCCGCGCGCGGCTACTTCGAGGCCACGGCCCTGCCCCCGGCCTGGGTCGACTGGGACGTCATGGAGCAGGCCCGGCTGTTCTTCATGGACAACGCCGCCCACATCAACACCGGCCTGTCCTTCGCGGCGATGCCCGTCAGCTACGCCGTCCCCCGGATGGCCCGGCTGCTGTCCTCGACGCACTCGCTCGCGTACCCCTCCCGCCGGATGGCCAACACCGGACAGTTCGTCACGTACCTCATGCGGACGGACTCCTTCGCCGAGGGCAGCAAGTTCATCCCGGCCGCCCAGAAGGTCCGGCTGCTGCACGCGGCGGTCCGCCACCACCTGCGCCACGGCGGCCACTGGGACGTGGAGCGGGACGGCATGCCCATCTGCCAGGAGGACATGATCGCCGGGCACACCTTCTTCTCGCTGCTGGTGCTCGACGCCATGCACCGGCTCGGCATCCACATGACCGAGGAGGGCGCGGAGGCCTACTACTACGCCTGGCGGGTCGTGGCCGCCCTGCTGGGCTGCGACACCGCGTCCGTACCGGAGGACCTCGCCGGGGCCCGCGCGTACTGCGACCTCTACCTGCAGCGCCACCTCGGCCCCTCCCCCGAGGGCGTGGTCCTCAACTCCCAGCTGCTGCGGCTGTACGAGGACGTGGTGCCCGGCACGCTGTTCGACCCGATGGTCCCGGCCACCGTCCGCTACCTGGTCGGCGACACCATCGGCGACTGGCTGCAGGTCCCGCGCGGCCCCTGGGACACGGCGGCCAGGGCCGTCCCCGTGGTGCTCGGGCTGCTGGAGAGCCTCGAGGACAGCAGCCCGCTCGCGGAGTGGGCGCTGGACAAGGCCGGCTCGCTGCTCGCGGGCTTCGAGCTGTCCTCGCTGACCCGGGGACGGGTCATGCACCACGCCATCCCGGCCGAGCTGAAGGCGGAGTACGGGGTGAAGGCGCCGCGCACCGGGCGCTGGGTGCCGCCGCCGGCGGCGCCGGTGCGCTGACCCGCACGGACACCGCCCCGGGGGGACCGACCCGGACGGGCACTGACCCGGGGGGACCGACCCGGACGGGCACTGACCCGAACGGGCGCGGCCGGGCGCAGGTCCGCACCGGTCGGAGTCACACTGGAGGCCCGGCTCCCCGGCGGACGGCGACGCGGACGGTGACCTGCTGATGACGACCCGTGTGAAGGCGGCCCCCGGGCGGCGGCGCGGCATCCTGGGCGGCGCCGTCTGCGGGCTGGTCGCCGCCTGCGCCGGCCTGGCCGTGGCCGAGCTGGCCTCGGCGGCCGTCCGCCCCGAGTCCTCCCCGGTCACCGCGGTCGGCGGGGCCGTGGTCGACCGTACGCCGGTGGGCGTCAAGGAATGGGCGATCCGCGAGTTCGGCACCGCCGACAAGCTGCTGCTCGCGCTCGGGATCGTCCTCGTCCTGGGCGCCGTGGCCGTCGCCGCCGGCGTGCTCGCCGTACGGCACCTGCCCGCCGGGATCGCGCTCGCCGGCTGTTTCGGGCTGGTCGGGGCGGCGGCCGCGCTCAGCCGGCCCCAGTCGACCTGGCACGACGCGCTGCCCTCGCTGGTCGGCGGCGTGGTCGCGGCCGGGGTGCTGTACCTGCTGGTCGGCGCGTTGACCCGGCCCCCCGCGGTGGGCGCGCCGCCGGGCGGGGCCTGGTCGATGGACCGGCGCGGCTTCGGGCGGCTGGTCGGGGCGGCCCTCGTGGCCTCGGCGGGGATCGGGTACGCGGGGCGGCGGCTCGGCGCGTACGGCTCGGCCGGGGCGACGGCCTCGCGGGCGGACCTGGTCCTGCCGGCGCCGGCCGTGCCCGCGCCGCCGGTGCCTCCCGGCGCGCAGCTGCCGGTCCCCGGGATCTCCCCCTTCATCACCCCCAACGGGGATTTCTACCGCGTGGACACCGCCCTGGTCGTCCCCCGGGTGGACGCGGACACCTGGCGGCTGCGCATCCACGGCGAGGGGGTCTCGAACCCGCTCGAACTCGGGCTGCGCGAGCTGCTGGCCCGCCCGCTCGTCGAACACGACATCACCCTCTGCTGCGTGTCCAACGAGGTCGGGGGCCCGTACGCGGGCAACGCCCGCTGGCTCGGCGTGCGCCTGGCCGACCTGCTGCGCGAGGCGGGCGTCCGGCCGCCCTCGCGGGGAGGTCCGGCGGACCAGCTGGTGGCGAGCTCGGTGGACGGCATGACGATCGGCACGCCCGTGGAGACGGTGATGGACGGCCGGGACGCGCTGCTGGCCGTCGGGATGAACGGCGAGCCGCTGCCCTTCGCGCACGGCTTCCCCGTGCGGATGGTCGTACCGGGCCTGTACGGGTACGTCTCGGCGTGCAAGTGGCTGCGCGAGCTGCGGCTGACGACCTTCGCCGCGTACGACGCGTACTGGGTGCGCCGGTCCTGGGCCCAGCAGGGTCCGGTCAAGACGCAGTCCCGGATCGACACCCCGCGCCCGTCCGCCGAACCGGTGGAGGGACGGGTGGCGGTGGCCGGGGTGGCGTGGGCGCAGCACCGGGGGATCGACCGGGTGGAGGTACGGGTGGACGGGGGCCCGTGGCAGGAGGCCCGGCTCGGGACGGCGGACGGCAACGACACCTGGCGGGAGTGGGTGTGGGTGTGGGAGGCGACCCCGGGGCGGCACACGCTGGAGGTCCGGGCCACGGACGGTACGGGCGCCGTGCAGACGGGTGAGCGCAGGGGGACCGTGCCCGACGGGGCGACCGGGTGGCACTCGGTGTCGGTGCGTGTCCGGCCCGGGCCCGGGAGGAAGGCATGATGCGGACATCCTGGGAATCCGACCCGCACGTCAGGAGCCGGCCCTCGTGGAGCTGACCAGCACGTCGTTCCTCGTCACCCTGATCGCCGTCACCGTGCTGGCCATGCTCGCCGCGCTGCTGCTGTGGAACCGGGTTCCCGGGCCGGGGTGGGTGCGCTGGCCGGTGCGGGTGCTGATGATCGGGCTGTGCCAGCTGACGTCCATCGCCGTGATCGCGACCTGGATCAACGGCAGCTACGGGCTCTACTCCTCGTGGGACGACCTGCTGGGTACGGAGAACGCGCAGAACGCGTCGGCGATGACGGGGCCGCCGCTGGGCCGGGCCAAGTTCACCCGGGGCGGGGACGGTACGCAGAGCACCTATTTCCGCGGCTCGCATTCGAAACTCGCCGGGCAGGTGATCGTGTGGACCCCGCCCGAGTACCGGGCGCCGGGCGCGGACAAGACCCGGTTCCCGGTGCTGATGCTGCTGCACGGGTATCCGGGGTCACCGCGGACCTGGATCGATCTGGGCGCCATGCCGGGGACGCTGGAGCAGCTGGCCGGGCTCGGCACGGCGCACCCGTTCATCGTGGTGATCCCGGACGTGTACCCGGGCGGGGTGAACACCGACTGCAGCAACACGCCGGCGCGGAAGGTGGCCAGCTGGCTCGCGGAGGACGTGACCGACCTGGTCGCGAAGAACTTCCGCACCCTGCCCGAACCCCGGGGCTGGGGGCTGATGGGGGTCTCGACGGGGGCGTTCTGCGCGGCCAAGCTGCCGCTCCAGTACCCGAAGGTGTTCCGGGCGGGGGCGGCGCTGGACCCGGATCCGCTGGGCGGGGACCCGGAGGTGCTGCCCGATCCGGTGCTGCGCGAGCGCAACAGCCCGCTGTGGCTGGTCCGGCATGCGAAGAAGGCCGATGTCGCCCTGTTCCTGGCCACTTCGGCGCAGGACAAGGACAGCCCGCCGGCGCAGCTGGAGGTCTTCAGCCGGGCCGCGGCGGGCACCGGGGTCCGGGTGAAGACCCTGGTGCGCCCGGCCGGCGGCCACAACTTCCAGACCTGGACCTCGATGTATTCGGACGCGTTGGGCTGGCTGAGCACGGAGCTCTCGCCGCCCGGCGACGGCCGCGGCTGAGGCGCTATCCCAGCCGGATCGGAATGGATTCGACGCTGTTGCCGATGAAGCTGTGCAGGTAAGGGAGTTCGGGCTCGGGGACCGCGAGGTCGAGGTCGGGGTAGCGGGTGAAGAGCCGTTCCAGGGCGATGGTGGCCTCCAGGCGGGCGAGCGGGGCGCCCACGCAGTAGTGCGCGCCGTGCCCGAAGGAGAGGTGGCGGCCGGCGGCGGGGCGGGTCACGTCGAAGCGGTCGGCGTCCGGGCCGTGGTGGGCCTCGTCGCGTCCGGCCGAGGTGTAGGCGGCGAGGACGGGGGTGCCCCGCGGGATCACGGCGCCGTCGACGGTGAGGTCGCGAGCGGCGTACCGGAACGGGAACCAGCTGACAGGCGCGTCCCAGCGCAGCGTCTCGTCCACCACGTCGGACCAGCCGGCCTTGCCCTCCCGGACCAGGGCGAGCTGGTCGCGGTGGGTGCACAGGGCGCGGACGGCGTTGCCGATCAGGTTGAGGGTGGTCTCGTGGCCGGCGACGAGCATCAGCCTCATGGTGCCGATGAGTTCGGCCTCGCTGAGCCGGTCGCCGTCCTCCTCGCGGGCGGCGATGAGCGCGCTGGTCAGGTCGTCGCCCGGAGCCTCCCGGCGGGCGGCGGCGATCGTGCCCATGAGCTCGACGAGCTCCCGTACGGCGGCCATGACCTCGGCGGGTGTGGTGTCCGTGGCGATGATCACCGTGTGGGACAGGTGGTGCAGCCGGGCCCGGTGCTCGGGGTCCACGCCGAGCAGCTCGCAGATGACGCTCATGGGCAGCGGCAGCGCGAAGCGGGAGCGCAGGTCCACGACCCCGTCGGGGGCCTGCGCGGCCGCCCGGCCGAGCTCGTCGAGCAGGGTGGCGGTGAGCTCCTCGATGCGCGGCCGCAGCCGCTCCACCTGGCGGGCGGTGAAGGCGTTGCCGACGAGGGAGCGCAGCCGGCGGTGGTCGGCTCCGTCGGCGGTGTGCATGCCCTGGGCGTTGGCGAACACCCGCAGCGGCCAGTCGGGCGCGATGGTGCCGTCGTGCAGGGCGGGGAAGTGCCGGGCGTCCTTGGCCGCGTCGGGGTGGGCGAGGAACTCCTTCAGCGCTTCGTGTCCGAGGACGACCGCCCCGGGCACCCCGCCGGGCAGGATCACGTCGGCGACGGGGCCCTGGGCGCGCAGCCGGGCGTTGAGGGCGTGCGGGCAGCCGCCGGCGGGATCGATGGCGTACGCGGGCGCGGATGCGGGTGCGGGTGCGCTGTCGGGTGACAAGCCGGGTCTCCTGACCGTCTGGGCGGGTGGGCGGATCTCGGGCAACAGTGCGGCCTGGGGGCCGGGTTGGACAAGTCCGTTCCGGCGGTGCCTTCGGACGGCGGCCGTCGGCGGGAGCCGTCGCGCGGGTCTGCGCGCGCCCGAGCCGGCGTGCCCGGCCGGGGGCGGCGGCGTAGGGTCGGGGCATGGCGGAAGAGCGGCGGACCCTCGAAGGCAGGGTCGCCCTGGTGGCCGGGGCCACGCGGGGCGCGGGCCGGGGCATCGCGGTGCAGCTGGGCGCGCGGGGCGCGACGGTGTACGCGACGGGGCGCAGCACCCGGGGGCACCGTTCGGAGTACGACCGGCCGGAGACCGTCGAGGAGACGGCGGAGCTGGTCACGGCGGCGGGCGGGCGCGGCATCGCCGTGGTCGCGGACCATCTGGTGCCGGCCGAGGTGGAGGCGCTGGTCGGGCGGATCGACGCCGAGCAGGGGCGTCTGGACGTGCTGGTGAACGACATCTGGGGCGGCGAGAAGCTGTTCGAGTGGGACAGCACGGTGTGGGAGCACGACCTGGACAAGGGGCTGCGGATCCTGCGGCTCGCGGTGGACACCCATGCCATCACCAGCCATTACGCGCTGCCTCTGCTGCTGCGCCGGCCGGGCGGACTGGTGGTGGAGATGACGGACGGCACGGCCGCGTACAACGCCGCGAACTACCGCGTCTCGTTCTTCTACGACCTCGCCAAGTCGGCGGTGCTGCGCATGGCGTTCGCGCTCGGGCACGAGCTGGGGCCGCGCGGGGCGACGGCGGTGGCGCTGACTCCGGGCTGGCTGCGCTCGGAGATGATGCTGGACAACTTCGGGGTGGGCGAGGCGAACTGGCGGGACGCGCTGGAGCAGGTGCCGCATTTCGCCATCTCCGAGACGCCTTCGTACGTCGGGCGGGCCGTCGCCGAGCTCGCCGCGGATCCGGAGGTGGCGCGCTGGAACGGGCAGTCGCTCTCCAGCGCGCAGCTGGCCCGCGCGTACGGGTTCACGGACCTCGACGGCAGCCGGCCGGACGCCTGGCGGTACCTGGTCGAGGTCCAGGACCCCGGCCTCCCGGCGGACGTGACCGGATACCGCTGACCGGATACCGCTGACCGGCCACCGCCGACCGGGCCGGGCCTTCGGCGTCCCTCAGCGCAGGCGGAGTTCGCGGGCCTCTCCGAGCGGGGCGAAGAACCGCTCCACGTCCGCGTCGGTGACGTCGGCGGGCGCGGGCGGGGACCAGCGCGGGTCGCGGTCCTTGTCGATGACCTGGGCCCGTACGCCCTCCACCAGGTCGGGCGTGCGCAGGGCGTGGCAGGACACGCGGAACTCCTGCTCCAGCACCCGCTCCAGGGAGCCGAGTGCGCGGGCCCGGCGGAGGGCGGCCAGGGTGACCTTGAGCGAGGTCGGGGACTTGGCCGTGATCGTCTCGGCGGCCGCCTTGGCGGCCGGGTCGTCCTCGGCCCGCAGCCGGTCGACGATCTCCTCGACGGTGTCCGCGGCGTAGCAGCGGTCGATCCGCTCGCGCCATGCGGCCAGTTCGCCCGGCGCGGGAGCCTGCGCGAAGCGCGGCAGCACCTCGTGCGCCGGGGCGCCGGCGAGCTCGGCGCTCAGCTCCGGCAGCCGGGCGGCCGGTACGAAGTGGTCGGCGAGCCCGCACAGCAGTGCGTCGGCCGCACCCACGGCCGCCCCGGTCAGGGCCAGGTGGGTGCCGAGCTCCCCCGGGGCGCGGGCCAGGAGGTGCGTACCGCCCACGTCGGGGACGAAGCCGATCCCGGTCTCGGGCATGGCGACGCGGGAGCGTTCGGTGACCACGCGCACGCTGCCGTGGGCGGAGAGGCCGACTCCGCCGCCCATCACGATGCCGTCCATGAGGGCCACGTACGGCTTGGGGTAGCGGGCGATCCGCGCGTTCAGCCGGTACTCGTCGCGCCAGAAGCCCTCGGAGGCGTTGCCACCGGCCTTCGCGTCGTCGTGGATGGCCCGGATGTCCCCGCCGGCGCACAGCCCGCGCTCGCCGGCTCCGCGGATGAGGACCTGGACGACGGCGGGGTCCCGCTCCCAGGCCGCCAGTGCCTCGGTGATCCGCAGCACCATGGGGTGGGTGAGGGCGTTGAGCGCCCTGGGGCGGTTGAGGGTGATCACCCCGGTGTGGCCCTGCAGGGTGAACAGGGCCGTGTCGTCTGCGCCGTCTTCGCTCTTCACACCGGCCAGTATGACCGGCGGCGGTACGCGCGCCGCCGGGGGTGCGCCGGGGCGCCGCAGCCCCGCAATTGCGCACCGGTGGGTTCCGGGGGGCGGCGCGGGCCGGGATTTCCCGATATTCGCACTCGCGTTCCCATTCCGTGAATGGCGGCCCTCCGGTCGCCCCGCACCCGACGCCGGGCGCGCCGCGCGGCGGGCCGCGTTCCCGACCGCCCGACTCCCGGACCGGTATTCCGCCTGACGCTGCGCCATGTATTCCGCATGCGCCGTGGGATCACACCTGACGTGACATCAAATGGCCGGAATTGTTGCCGTTTCAGCTGTGGTTATGCTCATCACCCGAGCGATGCATGACTTTTATCGATCGCTTACGGGCAGAGTGGGGCGGCCGATAAACACCCCCACGCGACCGCAGGACCGGAGAATCGATGGACAGGAACCTTGTCATCCAGACCCCCGCTGGTGGCCAGGAGTTCGACGAGAGCCAAGTGCCGCTCTATTACAGCCGCAAGACCGCGGACATCATCCACAAGTACGGCCCCGGACCCCGGGTCCACTTCCACATGGGCCTCTTCGGCCCGGGAGCGACCCCGAACACCACCGTCTCCCAACGCGTGCTCAAACGGCGCATCGTGGAGTCGCAGGAAGCCATCGTCGAACACGCCGCCCGCAGTTGGGGCGCGTACGCCACCCCGCCGGGCAGCGTCCTCGACATCGGCTGCGGTGTCGGCGGCGGCTCGCTCTACTGGGCCCAGGAACACGGCGCGACGGTGACCGGACTCACCGTCGCGGCCGACCACATACCCGTGATCCAGGACTTCGCGCGCCAGGCCGGTGTCGGCGACCGCGTCACCCCCCTCCTGGCCGACGTGCACGCCTTCACGGCCGACCGGAAGTACGACGCCGCGTACGCCAACGAGAGCTCCGGCTACATGGACCGCGAGCGGCTGTTCAAGGTCGTGGCACAGTCGCTCAAGCCGGGCGGCTGGTTCGGCATCCAGGAACACTTCATCTGCCGTCCCGAGTGGACCGAGTTCATCGACGGCTACTACAAGACGCGCCTGGGCACCCTCACCGAGTACCTCACCGCCGCCGAGGCGGCCGGCTTCGAGCTGGAGCAGGACGAGGACGTCACCGACCGGGTGGCCGAGTTCTGGGTGCAGTCCATGGCCTGGAACACCGCCGAACTCGACCGCGTCGACAGCTCCGGCACCGCCTCCGTCTGGTCGCGCGAGCGGCTCCAGGAGTCCACCATCACGCACGGCAAGCTGTTCCGCATCTGGCGCGACCACGCCCTGGAGACCCGGCTGCTGCTGTTCCGTCTCGGAGGCCGCTGACCATGCCCGCCGTCTACGAGGACGACGCACCCGACTCCCGCATCGGATGGCGACTGCCGCCGTTCTACTGCCCGTTCAACGAGAAACTGATCCACCCGAAGGCCGAGGAACTGCTGGAGCGGGCCACGGAGTGGATCGACGCCTTCGGCATCTACCCCGACGCCACCGAACGCGCCTGGGGGCTGGCCACCCACAGCGCCGAGTTCACCAGCCGGATCATCCCCCACGGTGACGTCGAGCCGATGCTCCTGTTCGTCGAGTGGAACTACTGGGCCAACGCGGTGGACGACTGGCAGGACTCCGGCTCCACCGCCACCCGTACGGCGGACATCGCCGACCACAGCGCCCGGCTGGTCCGCGCCATCGAAGCGCCGGGGTCGGGCCTGCTGCCCCCGGGCCCGCTCACCACGGCGCTCGACGACCTGGTGACGCGCACCCGGGCCGTGCTCACCCCCTTCCAGCTGCGGCGGTTCGCCGAGGGCACGCGCGACTGGCTCTTCGGCGCCGGCTGGCAGACTGCCAATGCCGAGCGCCGGGTCATGCCCGGCCTCAACGAGTTCGCCGCGATGCGCATGTCGGTCAACGGCACCCGGTTCACGCTCACGTGGTGCGACGCGGCCAACGGCATCCGGGTACCCGCCGACGTGCTGTACTCGGCTCCGGTCCAGGCGCTCACCGATGCCGCCGGTTTCATCGTCAGCTGCGACAACGACCTGTTCTCGTACAACAAAGAGGACCACCAGGACCCCTGGGAGCAGAACCTGCTCAACGTCGTCGCACAGCACCACGGCTGTACGCCCGCCGAGGCCATGGTCCCGGCCGTCGCCCTGCGGGACCGGGCGATGACCTTCTTCCTGCGGATGAGCGAGCAGCTGGCGCGCGCCGCCGACGACGACCTGGCGCGCTACCTCGTCTCGCTCGGACACTACGTCGCGGGCTGCATCGAGTGGCAGAACCTGGCGCCGCGCTACGCCAGCCCGCGCAACCGCAACGCGCTCCCCGGCGAGGGGGCCTCGTACGACGTCACCTGGCGGGACACGCCCAGCGACGCGAGCGCCGGGCCACCGCCCCTCCCGGCGATCGCCTGGTGGTGGCGGCAGCTCGACGCCTGAGCCCCGGGCCCGGCCTCAGCCGCCGAGCAGCCGCGCCCACCAGGAGCGGGACGGCCGCGCCCCGGACTCCTGTCCGGCAACGGGCGGCGCGGCCGGGGCCGGGGCCGGGGCCACCGAGGCAGCCGCCGGGACCCTCCCGGGAACCCGCGAGGTGGCGGTCGCGGCCGGACCGGTCGGGGTGAACACCACGGGCAGCGCGACCAGATGCCGGGACATCAGCGAGGAGTCCCAGCTCAGCTCGGCTTCCGGGACCGCCAGTGCCAGGTCGGGCAGGCGCGACAGCAGGGCATCGATACCGGTGTCGGCGATCGCCCGGCCGATGTCCTGGCCGGGGCACTCGTGCGGCCCCCCGCTGAAGGCCAGGTGCGAGCGGTTGCCGTGCACCGGGACCGACAGGTCGGGCCGGATGTCCGGATCCACGTTGCCCGCGGCGAGACCGAGCAGCAGCATGTCGCCGGCCTTGATCCGGTGACCGCCGAGTTCGGTGTCGCCGGTGGCCCAGCGCCCCAGGATCGTGGTGAGCGGCGGCTCGTCCCACAGCACCTGCTCCAGCGCGTCGGGCAGCGTCATGTGCCCGCCGGACAGGTTGGCGCGGAAGCGGCGGTCGGTCAGTACCAGCCGCAGGGTGTTCGCGATCAGGTTCGCGGTCGTCTCGAACGCGGCGATCAGCACCAGCCGGAGGTGCTCGATGATCTCGGCCTCGGTGAGCGCGGTCGAGTGCTCCAGCAGCCACGAGGTGAAGTCCCGGCCCGGAACGACCCGCTTGCGGTCGACCAGCAGCTGCAGCGCCTCCGTGACGTACGCGTTGCTGGCGACGGCCGTCTCGGTGCCCTTGATCATGTCGCGGGCGGCTTCCACCAGCCGGGGGCCGTACGAGTCGGGCATCCCGACGAGCTGGGTCATCACCAGCATCGGCAGCGGCTCCGCGAAGTCGCAGACCAGGTCGCCCCGGCCCGTCTGCGCGAACCCGTCGATCAGCTGGTGGGCGAAGCGCGTCACGTAGCGGCGGATGCCACGCCGGTCGAAGCGCTCCAAGGACTCGGTGACCGCACCGCGCAGCCGCTCGTGCTCCTCACCGTCCTGGAAGTTGCACACGGGCTGCCAGGCGGCGACCGGCGTCAGCGGGTGCTCCGGCGGGACGTTGCCCTCCTGCATGTCCCGCCAGCGCCGCGGGTCCCGGGAGAAGCGGGACGGGGTGCGCGCCACGTCCAGGTTCTCGCGGTGGCCCAGCACCAGCCAGGCCGGGAGGTCGCCCTGGACGAGGACGGGGGCCACCGACCCGTACTCGGCGCGCAGCTTCTCGTACAGGCCCATGGGGTCGGCCTCGGCCTCGGCGCCGTAGAGCCGGTGGGCGGGGCAGCCGGGCGGCGGGGCGGCCGGACCCGGCTGGTCGGTGGGGGTGGTGCTCACGATGCCTCCGTGGTCGCGGCGAGGGAGTGCAGGTAGCGCATCAGCGTCATCAGGACGTCGCGGCTGGAGTCGCGCCGACGGGCGTCACAGAAGACGAGCGGTACGGACGCGGGCAGGTCGAGGGCGGCGCGCAGCTCCTCCATGGGGTGCTCGGGCGCGTCGGGGAAGGAGTTGACGGCGACCACGAAGGGCACCCCGCGCTCCTCCAGGCGGCCGATCACGTCGAAGCTGACCTCCAGCCTGCGGGTGTCGACCAGGACGACCGCACCGAGCGCGCCCTCGAACAGGCCGCGCCACAGGAACCAGAAGCGCTCCTGGCCGGGGGTGCCGAACAGGTACAGCACCAGCTCCTGGTTGATGCTGATGCGGCCGAAGTCCATGGCCACGGTGGTGGAGGTCTTGCGTTCCACGCCCGCCGTGTCGTCGACGCCGACCCCGGCCTGGGTCATCGTCTCCTCGGTGGTGAGCGGCCGGATCTCGCTGACCGAGCCGACGAGGGTCGTCTTGCCGACCCCGAAGCCGCCCACGATCACCACCTTGACTGCGGCGGCGGCCGTGGCCGGCAGCGCGTCCTCGCGCCGGGGCACGGTGGCCCGCTCAGAGCTTTCGAAGTCCATCGATGACTGCCTCAATCAGTGCCAGGTCCGGGAGTTTGGCGGGGGCGACGGGTGGGCGGGAGAGCACGTGGCCCGCGGCGAGCAGGTCACCGAGGAGTACGGTGACCACGCTCACCGGCAGGCCGAGATAGGCGGAGATCTCGGCCAGCGAGAGCGGCGACTGGCACAGCCGCATGATCGCCGCGTGCTCGGGCTGCATCCCGGGCCTGGGCCCCGACTTGGCGATGATCAGCGTGACGAGGTCGAGGTGGCTGGGTTCTAAATCGCCACTGCGACCGCCGGTGATCACGTACAGCCGCTCGGGAGTGCCGTCCTCCCAGTCCCCGCCCGGGTTGCTCACGCCGGCTGCCCGTCGCGGCGCGGCGGGCTGCTCAGGTGTTCTCCGATCCGGGCGACGAGGTCGCGCATCCGCTGGCCCATCAGTCCGGCGTCGACGCCCTCGTCGGCCAGTACGGCGAGGAAGGCGCCGGCTCCGGCCGCCATCAGGTAGAAGAAGCCGCCGTCCATCTCGATGACGACGAGCCGCATCCGCCCGCTGCTGCCCGGGAGTTCGGTGGCCACGGCGCCGGCGAGGCTCTGCAGTCCGGCGCAGGCGGCGGCGAGCCGGTCCGCGGTGTCGGTCTCCGCCCCGTACTGCGCCATGCGCAGGCCGTCCGCGGACAGGACGATGACGTGGCGGGTCTGCGGAACGCCCTCGGCCAGGTCCTTGAGCATCCAGTCCATATTGGTCTGCTGCTGGCTCATGGCTGTTCCCCCTTGCTCGCCGAGGCCGGCGAGGCATCCGTGTTCTGGCTTGCTGCGCCGCTCCGGGTCGCGGCGGTCTGGCTGTCCCCCGACAGGCCGCCCTGGAAGGCGGCCAGCCACATCCCGGGCTGCACCTCGGGCTCCGGGTCCGGCGCGGGGTCGGGCGCGCGTCCGGATCCGTACGCGTACCCGGTCTCCTCGGCGTACTCGTGTCCGGCGCGGTCCGCGGCCGCCTCGGCCGCCGCGACGAACCGGTCGCCGGTGCCGCCCGCGGCCGCGGGCGCTTCGGGTGCCACGGCGCGGGTCTTGCGGCGGCGTTGCGGCAGGCCGCCCGGGGTCCGCTCGGTCACGGCGGGTACCTCGTCGGGTGCGGCCGCCGGCAGGGGGCCGGTGACCGGGCGCGCGGACCCGGGCCGTTCCTGCGGGGCCCCGGAGGCGGCGGTGGCCCGGCCGGTGGTCGGCGGCAGGGCGGCGCGGGGGCCCGAGGCGGTGCCGATGCCGTGGGCGACGCCGGTCGCGGCGGCGGCCGTGGTGATGAGCGACTGCGGGATGATCAGCACGGCGCGTACGCCGCCGTACGCCGAAGCGCGCAGCGAGACCTGGAAGTCGTACGCCTGCGCCAGCCGGCCGACGACGGCGAGGCCCAGGCGCGGGGTCTCCCCGAGGTCGGTGAGGTCGATGCCCTGCTGGGCCTGGCGGAGCATGCGCTCGGCCCGCTTGCGGGCCTCCTCGCTCATGCTCACGCCGCCGTCCTCGATCTCGACGGCGATGCCCGAGTTCACGTCGACGGCGGTCAGGTGGACCCGCGTCTGCGGCGGGGAGTAACGGGTCGCGTTGTCCAGCAGCTCGGCGAGCGCGTGGATGAGCGGCTCGACGGCGGGTCCGACGACGGCGACCTGGGAGACGGAGTGCAGCTCCACGCGCTGGTAGTCGATGATCCGCGACATGGCGCCGCGCAGCACGCTGTACAGCGGGACGGCCTTGCTCCACTGGCGGCCGGGCCGGGCCCCGCCGAGTACGGCGATGGAGTCGGCGAGGCGGCCGATAAGGGCCGTGCCGTGGTCGAGCCGCAGCAGGTCGCCGAAGACCTTGGGGCTGCGGCCGTGCCGGTCCTCCATCTCCCGCAGTTCCTGGGCCTGTTGGTGCACGATGGCCTGGACGCGGCGGGCGATGTTGACGAAGGCGCGCTGCGCGGAGTCGCGCAGGTCCTCCTCGGCGACGACGGCCTCGAGCACCGAGCGCAGCACGGCCTGGTGGGCCGCCCTGAACTCCCGTGTCAGACCGGGCCCGTAGGTGTCGAGCTCCTCCAGGGAGGCGAGCACCTCCTCGGGGAACTCCCCCTTGCGCAGCCGTTCCACGACGTCGGGCAGCAGCTCCTGCGCGAGTCGTACGGTCTCGGCCTGCTGCCGGAGCAGGGCCGCCTCCTGCACGGCGACCGTCGCACGCAGCGCGGCGACCGCCTTGCCGCGCCGGGCGGCCTCACCGCAGGACAGCGCGACGGCCACGAAGGCCACGGCCCCCATCCAGGCGACGGGGGTGCGGGCAGATGCTGACACCTGCACCACGGCGATCACCGCGGCAGCGGCGGTCAGCAGGGCGGGCAGCGCCCAAACGACGGGTGAGGTGGGCCCTGGACTTCCGGGCGACGATCCCACGCGAACCATCAGAACCCTCAAACGATCGAAAGCGAATGATCATATGACAACGGCCCGGAATCTTAGCGTCTATATGCACGGCTCTTGACAGCAGGTCATGATCCGGACGCAGCAAGCGGGTTGACGCTCTCGGATGTGGCCGAAACACGTAGTCCCGTCAACACGACCGCACGCCCCGAGCGGGCCGCGCCATCCCGGTCCGCGCATGCGCCGGACCCCGCCCCCACCCGCCCGGCGCTCCCGAGCCACCGCCCGCGGATCGGCCGAATCTCGCCACTGCCTCAGAGCCGGTCGCCGCCTGGCGGGCGTCGGGTCTCCGCGTCGGGCCTCCGCGTCCGGCTTCGCCTTTCCGCGTCACCGCGAGCCGTGCCGGCGGGACCCCTCACCGCCGACTCCCCCAGAACGACCTGAAGGCCGTATCGGATGATTCCGATACGGCCTCTGATCTACGACTCTTTCGAGTCGGGACGACAGGATTTGAACCTGCGACCCCTTGACCCCCAGTCAAGTGCGCTACCAAGCTGCGCCACGTCCCGTTGTGTCGTTGAGCTGGGGTTTCCCCCGTCCCGGCGGCACATGCAGAACATTACCCCACGTAGAGGGGTGCGCATGCACGGGTTTCCGGGGGCGGGGAGGATGGCGGGGTGAACACACGGGACAGGGACGCTGAGGGGCGGGCGCGCAGCGCGCGGCCCCGGGACGGGCTGGGGCGGCCGCTGGCGTACGGGGAGCCGGGCGTGGAGCGGCAGCCCGAGGGGGTCGTACGGACGCCTGCCGAGACGGTGGGGCAGGCGCAGCGGCTGCTGGACGCCGGGATGCCGTTCCACGCGCACGAGGTCTTCGAGGACGCCTGGAAGTCCGGGCCCGGGGCCGACGCCCCGCTGTGGCGGGCCCTCGCGCAGCTGGCGGTCGGGCTCACGCACGCCGCGCGCGGGAACGCCGTCGGCGGTGCCCGCCTGCTGCGCCGCGGGGCCGCGGCCCTGGCCGGGCCCGACTCGGGGGAAGCCGCCGGTGGCGGGGGGCCGTACGGGATCGACGTACCGGGGCTGGTCCGCTGGGCCCGGGAGTTGGCCGGGCGGGTGGAGGCCGGCGCGGTGGTCGACGCCGCGGCCGAGGCGCCGCGGCTGTCCTCCCCGCCGGACCGGCCGGTCCCCCTCTGACCCCGGGCGGACCGGCGCCGCGGGCCCGCCCGGGGCCGGGGAGCCCGGACCGGGCCTACGCCGGCTCGAGGAGGTCCCAGCGGTTGCCGTAGAGGTCCTCGAAGACCGCCACCGAGCCGTACGCCTCGTGGCGCGGCTCCTCCAGGAACCGGACGCCCTCGGCCGTCATCCGGGTGTGGTCCCGGGCGAAGTCGTCGGTGTACAGGAAGAAGCCGACCCGGCCGCCCGTCTGGTCCCCGACCCGGGCGCTCTGGGCCTCGTCCTTGGCGAGGGCCAGCAGCAGCGCCGCCTCGGTGGCACCGTCCGGGCGGACCACGACCCAGCGGGAGCCGTCGGGGCGCGCGGTGTCCTCGACGAGGGTGAAGCCGAGGGCACGCGTGTAGAAGTCGATGGCCTCGTCGTAGTCGCGGACGACGAGGGCGGTGAGCGCGATGTATGCGGACATGGCACTCATTCTGCTGGTCCGGTCAGCAGGATCACCTCCAGGGTGCGCGGGCCGTGCACTCCCTCCACCCGGTCGAGCTCGATGTCGCTGGTGGCGGAGGGGCCCGAGATCCAGGTCAGGGGCCGTGTCGGGTCCAGCAGGGGCAGGGCCTGCGGGACCGAGTCCACCACCTGGCCGGGGACGCGGACCACGCAGACGTGGTGGTCCGGGACCAGTGTGATGCGGCGCCTGCCCTGTCCGGGTCCGCCGTCGAGGACGATCGTGCCGGTCTCGGCGATCGCCAGGGCGCAGCCGGTCACCACGCTGTCCACCGCGTCCAGTTCGTACGGGGTGGACGGGGCGCGGTCCGCGACCGTGACGGCTTCCGCCCGGTCGAGCCAGTGCGGGGGCAGGCCCGGCGGTACGAGGACCGTACGGGCCCCGCGCGCGGCCAGCAGCCGCCCGAGGAGCGGCGCGATCCCGGCCGCGTCCGTGCGGTGGACCTGCGCGCGGTACTCCGTGAGGTGTGCGGCGAGGAGGTCCGCCGTCTCGGCCGGGGTACGGACGCCGTGGACCCGGAGGTAGTCCCGGGGGACGTCCGGGTCCGGACGGCCATCGCCCACCGCCCGGCGGATCCGGCCCAGGATGCGGTCCCTGCTGCTCATGCCCGCCCTCCCCGCTCCCGCGCCCACCAGTCCCGGAACGGCTCCGCCGGCAGCCGTGGCAGCGCGCGGCTGTCCGTCCACGCCCGCCCGGGCCCCGGCAGCCGGCGCGGCCGCAGCCGACGGGCCCGGGCCAGCAGCCGCTCCCCCGCGCGCAGCGCGCCGGGGCGCTCCAGGAGCAGCCGGGCGGCCCGCATCGCGGCCCGCTCCGCGGTGTGCCCCCGTGCCGGGCGGATCCGTACGCGGACGCCCTCGCGGGTCACCGGGCCGCCCTGGGCCACCCGTTCGCGCAGGTGGACCAGGACCTCCGGGATGTCGATGGCGACCGGGCAGACCTCGTAGCAGGCGCCGCACAGGGTGGACGCGTACGGCAGCGAGGCGTCGATCTCGCTCCCGGTGCCCCGCAGTTGGGGGCTCAGGATGGCGCCGATCGGTCCGGGGTACACGGACCCGTACGCGTGGCCGCCGGCGCGTTCGTACACCGGGCAGACGTTGAGACAGGCGGAGCAGCGGATGCAGCGCAGGGCCTGGCGGCCGACCTCGTCGGCGAGGGTGTCGGTACGGCCGTTGTCGAGGAGGACGAGGTGGAAGGCGGAGGGTCCGTCGCCGTCCGCCCCTCCCGAGGGACCCAGCCCGGTCCACATCGTCGTGTACGGGTTCATCCGCTCGGCCGTGGACGAGCGCGGCAGCGTCTGGAGGAAGATCTCCAGGTCCCGGAAGGTCGGCACCACCTTCTCGATGCCGACCACCGAGATGAGGGTCTCGGGCAGCGTCAGGCACATCCGGCCGTTGCCCTCGGACTCGAAGACGACCATGGTGCCCGTCTCGGCGACCATGAAGTTGGCACCGGAGATCCCGACCTTGGCGCGCAGGAACTTCTCGCGCAGGTGGAGGCGGGCGGCCTCGGCGAGCTCGCGCGGGTCGTCGCCCAGCCCCTCGGGCGCGGGGCGGCCCCAGCGGCCCATCTCCGCCGCGAAGAGGTCCCGGATCTCGGCCCGGTTGCGGTGGATGGCCGGGACCAGGATGTGCGAGGGCCGGTCGTGGCCGAGCTGGACGATGAGCTCGGCCAGGTCCGTCTCGTACGCGGCGATCCCGGCCGCTTCGAGGGCCTCGTTGAGGCCGATCTCCTGGGTGGCCATGGACTTGACCTTGACCACTTCCCGCTCGCCCGTGGCCAGCACCAGCCCGGTGACGATCCGGTTGGCCTCGTCCGCGTCGGCCGCCCAGTGGACGGTGCCGCCCGCGGCCGTCACCGATTCCTCCAGCCTGATCAGGTAGCGGTCGAGGTGGCGCAGGGTGTGGTCCTTGACGGCCTTGCCCGCCGCGCGCAGCAGGTCCCAGTCGGCCAGCTCGGCGACCGCGCGGGCGCGTTTGTCGCGGATGGTGTGGGTGGCGTGCCGGAGGTTGGCGCGCAGCACCCGGTCCCCCACCGCTTCCCGGGCCGCGTCCGGAAAGGCGGGGAAGGCGGGCATTCCCATGAAGGTGCCGGTCACTTCAGCGGTTCCTCCTCCGTCGAGGCCAGGATCTCGGCGAGGTGCAGGGCGCGCATGGGCCCTGCGCCGCGGCGCAGGATTCCGTCGAGGTGGGCGAGGCAGGAGTTGTCGGCCCCGCACAGCACCTCCGCGCCCGTCCCCACCGCGTTGCCGATCTTGTCGGTGCCCATGGCCGCCGACACGTCCGGGTTCTTCACGGCGAAGGTGCCGCCGAAACCGCAGCACTCCTCGGCGCCGGGCAGCTCGACCAGCTCCAGTCCCCTGACGGCGGCGAGCAGCCGCCGCGGGCGGTCCCCGAGCCCGAGCCCGCGCAGACCGTGACAGGAGGGGTGGTAGGTGACGGTGTGCGGGAAGTACGCTCCCACGTCGCTCACCCCGAGGACGTCGACCAGGAACTCGGTCAGCTCGTACACCCGTGGCGCGAGGTCCTCGGCCAGCTCCGCCAGCCCGCTTCCCCGCCCCTCCCGCTCCGCCTGGCGGCCGATGCGCGGGTAGTGGGTGCGGACCATCGCGGCGCAGGAACCCGACGGGGTGACCACGTACGCGTACCCCGCGAAGGCCTCGGCGGTGCGGCGCAGCAGCGGTTCGCTCTCGCGCCGGTAGCCGGTGTTGTACTGCGGCTGTCCGCAGCAGCTCTGGGCCGCCGGGAAGTCCACGGCGACGCCGAGCCGCTCCAGGAGGCGGACGACGGCGATGCCGGTCCGCGGGTACAGCGCGTCGTTGACGCAGGTGACGAACAGGGCGGCACGCATGACGGGCAGAATAGCGGCGTGAAGAAGTTCTCAGTGATCGGCATAGGCGCGGGCGACCCGGACCACCTGACCCTCCAGGCGGTCCGGGCGATCGGCGCGGCGGACGCATTCCTCATCCTGGAGAAGGGCGAGGAGAAGGCGGATCTGACCGGACTGCGGCGCGCGATGCTCGACGCGCACGCCCGCCCCGGCCACCGGCTGGTGGAGGGCCGCGACCCGGACCGCGACCGGACCCCGGACCAGTACGCCCCGACCGTGGACGGCTGGCGCAGCGCGCGGGCCGAGATCTTCGAGCGGTTCGTCGCCGAGGACCTGGCGGACGGGGAGACCGGCGCGTTCCTCGTCTGGGGCGACCCCTCGCTCTACGACTCCACCCTCGCCATCCTCGACGAGGTGCTGGAGCGGGGCCGGGTCGTGTTCGAGCACGAGGTCGTACCGGGCATCAGCAGCATTTCCGCGCTGCTGGCCCGGCACCGGACCAACCTGAACCGGGTCGGCCGGCCCGTCCAGATCACCACCGGGCGGCGCCTGGCCGAGGGCTGGCCTCAGGACGTGGACGACGTGGTGGTGATGCTGGACGCGCGGCACGCCTTCACGGCCCACCTCGACCAGGACCTCTTCATCTACTGGGGGGCCTACGTGGGCACCCCGGACGAGATCCTGGTCTCGGGGAAGCTGGCGGAGGTGGCCGGCCGGATCGAGGAGCTGCGCACCGAGGCCCGCGCCCGCAAGGGCTGGATCATGGACACGTACCTGCTCCGGCGCGGCTGAGGCCGGCTACAGGAGGGCCGGGAGCTCGGCGGCGAGGCGTTCGTACTCCTCGGGGCGGTTGTAGATCTGCCCGCAGAGGCGGATGCCCCCGCCGCCCGGCCACGCCCAGACCAGTACCCGGATGCGCAGCTCCGCCGCGATCCGCTCGCGCAGGGCGCTCGCTTCCGGCTGAGTCTCGGCGGTGCCGGGCGGCAGCCGCAGGGCGCGCATGGCGAGGCCCTCGGTGTACGGGAGCGGGGTGAGCCCGGGGATCTCGGCGAGCAGGGCGGCGCCGTGGGCGGCGAGGGCGGCGTTGTGGGCCCGTACCTTCGCGGCGTCGAGCCGGTCGAGGAGGTCCAGGCCCTCGGGGGCGGCGAGCCAGCCGGTGTAGTCGGCGGTGGCACGGTTCTCGACGGAGCGCGGGAACCCGTGGGCGTCCTCCCAGGAGGGCACCAGCGCCCGGACCCGGCCGCGGTGTGCGGGGGCGACGGCGAGGACGGCGCTGCCGGAGGGGGCGTACCCCCATTTGTGCAGGTTGCCGAACCAGAAGTCGGCGCCCGCGGCGAGCGGGTCCGCGATCATGCCGGGGGCGTGCGCCCCGTCCACGAGGGTGGTGATCCCACGGGCGGCGAGGTCGGCGAGCAGCCGGGGCGAGGCGATGAGCCGGGCGGTGGGCGAGCTGACGTGGTCGAGCACCACCGCCTTGGTACGGGGCGTCAGTGCGGCCAGCACGGTCTCGCGCACGGCGTCCTCGTCGGGCAGGTACGGGTCGAGCGCGACGGTGGTGATCGGGGCGCGGCGGGCGGCGGCCGCGACGACGGTGCCGTAGCCGTGGTCGGTGACCAGGACCTCGTCCCCGTCGGCGAACGGGACGGCGTCGAGGGCGAGGTTGGCGCCCTCGGTGGCGTTGGCGATGAAGGCGATGCCGTCGGGGTCGGCGCCCAGGTGCCGGGCGACGCGGACGCGGGCTGCCGCGATCCGGTCGGGGGCGGCGATGAAGAAGGCGTCGGGATCGGCGTGCGCCTCCTCGCGCAGGGCGGCCTGGGCCTCCTGCACGGGGACCGGCACCGCGCCGAACGACCCGTGGTTCAGGTGGGAGACGGCGGGATCGAGCCGGAACAGGGCCCGCCCGCCGGGGAACTCGGCGGGGTCTATCGGGGTGGACGGGTTCACGGGGCCTCCGGGTGTGCGGCGCGGCGGACGCCCGCATCATCACCCGTGATCCCGGTCGAGTTCCAGGGCGTATCTTGCCGATCGGGCCGGGCCCGATGGCAAGACACCCCCTAAAGGGTGTTGCAGAAGGCTCAGCCTTGGGCATTTTGCCTGTATGGGTGGGGTGTTGCGGGCTGAGCCGGTGTGGGTGGAGACGTTCAC
>NZ_JBIAXU010000008.1:0-252981 GCF_042896985.1 Streptomyces sp. NPDC001194
ATCCCGAGTACGTCCAGTACAAGGGCTTCCGCCCGGCACACCGAGAGCACGCACCGGACGCCGCGGGACCGCCCTCCGGGCGGACGGCTCTACTTCGCGGACACCCCCTAGGGGCCGTGGAGCGCCGACGGCGGCCGGGGCCCCCGGCCGCCGTGTCCGTACGAGCCGTTAACCTCGGGCCGACAGCGTGGGGCGGAACACAGCGGAGGCGTACATGCAGGGCGGCGGCTGGCCGGACAACGAGCTGGAGCAGGTGCTCGGTGCGGCCCTCGGGCAGGCGGACGCCGGGGCCCGCATCGTCGAGGTGCTCGGGCGCAGCCGGCTCTGGGTGCCGCTGCCCGCCGGTGGCGGCCCGGACGCGGCCGGGGGCCTCACCCTGCCCACCATGGAGATCAACGGGGCGCCGTACGTGCCCGTGTACAGCTCCGAGGCCCAGTTCCGCGCCTGCGTCGGCCCGGCCATGGACTTCGCCGTGGCCCCCGCCGTCGAGTTCGCCCGCGGCCTGCCCCCGCAGCTCGGCATCGCCGTGAACCCCGAGGGCGCCGTCGGCGTGCCGCTGCCCCCGCCCGCCGTCGCCGAGCTCTGCCGCACCGGCCGCACCCCCCTCGACGGTCCCGCCACCGGCGGCCGCGTCCGGCTCTACGAGCCCGACTGGCAGGAGGACCCGGTGGACTTCCTGACCGCCGCCGCCGAGGAGTTCCGCGCCACCGGCGCGGTCGCCGCCGCCCACCGCTGCCTGGCCAGCGTCGAGGGAGGGGCGCCGGAGCTCTACATCGGTGTCCGGATGCTGGGATGGGAGCCCGGGATGCGCAACGCCCCGATGGACGCCCTCGGCCGCGCCCTGGGCCGCGTGGCGCCGCCCTGGCCCGTGCAGTTGATCCTCCTCGACGCCGCGCAGGACCCGGTGGTCGACTTCATCGCCGAGCGCGTACGCCCCTTCTACACGGCTTAGCGCCGCTTAAGCTGGGTGCCGATACGGGTGGACGGGCGGACGAAGAGGGGTACCGGGTGAGTGCGTCAGGCACGGCCGCGGCCGGGCAGGTCGAGCACATGATGCGCCAGGTGACGCCCGGGCGCTTCGAGAGCTACGAGTCGCTTCTGCACGCCCTCGCCGAGGGCCGCCTGTGGATGCTGCTCTGGCAGGGGCAGCCGGGCTCCCCGGACGCCCAGTACGGCGGCATGGAGGTCGAGGGCCTCGGGTACGCGCCCTGCGTGACCTCCCCGCAGGAGCTGGCCGCCAGCGGCTGGAACCGGGGCTACGAGGTGGTCACCGGCCGGGACGTCGCCCGCGCCCTCTACCCGGACCGCTGGGGCCTGTGGCTCAACCCGCACGCCCAGGGCGGCGGCCTCGGCATCCCCTGGGCCGACCTGCGCCGCATCGCCACCGGCCTCGACCGGATGCCGGCCGGCCCGCTGCGGCTCTCCGAGCCCGCCCTGGAGCTCCCGCAGTTCTACGGGCTGCTGACCCAGCACGCGCACCGCACCCCCGCCGTGCGCTCGCTGCGCCGCGCCTGGGTGCAGCCCTCGCTGGGCTCGCCGTACCTCGCGGTCGGGCTCGACCTGTACGACGCCTCCGCGCCCGCGCTGGAATCCGTACGCGAGATGATGCGCCAGTCGGTCGGCGCGGTGCCCGAGGGCGTGCCGGTGTGCACGGTGGCGCTCGCGGACGAACACGACCCCGTCGCGATGTGGCTGCGCGCCCAGACGCGGCCCTTCTACGACCGCGAGGGCCAGGCAGCCGGCTACTGACCGGGCCGCCGGTCCACGGACCGGGACGGCCGTATCGAGCCAACCGAGGCCGCGGGGAACACCGTTCCCCGCGGCCTTCGGCTTGTCCGGATTTCGCCAACCTTGTGGGTCCAAAAGGCATGGTCCTACCGCGAGTTGGGCGCCATGTCCGATTGCGTACCGAACGGACGGTGTTGATCCGCTCAGGCGAGAGCGAAGTCCGGATAACGGGAACCCGGCCCTCACATCACGGTTGCGCATCCATTCATCTGCGGGTCTGGCGGCTGATCGCAGCGCCGATGAAGACTCCCCACCCAAGAGCCGGTCAGTCCTCCAAGGCCCGGTTCGGCAAATGATTTTTCGCTTGTCGCTTTGCACGGCACTTCCCGCAGTTCCTGCACCTCACACGCGTCCTGCGTGTCACCACGCACTCCGAGCGCCACTCCGCACCAACGCCGCCACAGCGGCGGGCATGGGCCGGCAACCCGTCGGCCGAGAGGGGTCCCCACCACGATGACGGCACCACTGCATGACACGAGCGCGGAATCACCCGCACCCGTGTCCGTAGCCGACGTCCCAGCCAAGGCCATCGAAGGCCGCTCGCCCGGCCGCATCGCCTGGATGCGGCTCAAGCGCGACAAGGTCGCGCTGACCGGCGGCGTGGTCGTGATCTTCCTGATCCTGGTGGCGGTCTTCGCGCCGCAGATCGTGAGCCTGCTGGGCCACCCGCCCAACGAGTTCCACGAGGACCTGATCGACCCGGACCTCGGTACGCCGCTCGGCTCCTTCGGCGGCATGAGCTCCGACTTCCTGCTCGGCGTCGAACCCACCAACGGTCGCGACGTGTTCAGCCGGATCGTCTACGGCGCCCGCATCTCGCTGGTCGTCGCGTTCCTGTCGGCCTTCGTGTCGGTCACGATAGGCAGCCTGCTCGGCGCGCTCGCCGGGTTCATCGGCGGCTGGGTCGACGGCGTCATCAGCCGCCTCATGGACCTGCTGCTCGCCTTCCCGCAGCTGCTGTTCACCATCGCCCTGGTCTCCGTCGTCCCCAACTCCCTGTGGGGGTTCTCGGGTTCGGGCGTCCGGATGGGCGTACTGATCGTCGTGATCGGCTTCTTCGGCTGGCCCTACATCGGCCGCATCGTGCGCGGCCAGACGATCTCCCTGCGGGAGCGCGAGTACGTCGAGGCCGCGCGCAGCCTCGGCGCCGGGCGCGGCTACATCCTGATCAAGGAGCTGCTGCCCAACCTGGTCGCGCCGATCCTCGTCTACTCGACGCTGCTCATCCCGACCAACATCCTGACGGAGGCGGCCCTCAGCTTCCTCGGCGCCGGCGTCAAACCGCCCACCGCCTCCTGGGGAAAGATGCTGTCCGACGCCATCCCCATCTACCAGGACGACCCCGCGTACATGGTGGTCCCCGGTATCACGATCTTCATCACCGTCCTGGCGTTCAACCTCTTCGGGGACGGGCTGCGCGACGCACTCGACCCCAAGGGCAGCTGAACCGCTTCACCGATTCACCCACCAATGGAGGTTGGACCAACGTGATCCGCAGAAAGCAGGCATTCGCGATCACCGCCGTGATCGCTGCCCTGTCCCTGACCGCCGCGTGCGGTGGCAGTGGCGACAAGAAGACCGAGGGCAAGGCCGGTGGCGGCGGTGCCGCCTTCAACGCCGCCACCACCGGCATGGTGAACCCCTCGGACGCCAAGGGCGGTGAGCTCAAGCTCTGGTCGCCGCAGGACGTCGACTACCTCGACCCGGCGCGTGCCTACTACGGCTTCGTGTGGGACATCCAGCGCCTCTACGTGCGTCAGCTGCTCGCGTACGACAGCAAGCCGGGCAAGGACGGCAGCAAGATCGTCCCGGACCTCGCCGAGGCCCTGCCGGTCCTGAGCAACGAGGGCAAGACGTACACCCTCAAGATCAAGGACGGCGTCAAGTTCGAGGACGGCACGCCGATCACCTCGAAGGACTTCAAGTACGGCATCGAGCGCGTCTTCGCGCAGGACGTGCTGTCCGGCGGTCCCACGTACCTGATCGACCTCCTGGACCAGGGCCAGAAGTACCCCGGCCCGTACAAGGACACCGACCCCAACAAGATGGGTCTGAAGTCCGTCGAGACGCCGGACGACAAGACGATCGTCTTCAACCTCGCGAGCGCCAACTCCGACTTCAGCTACCTGCTGGCCATGCCGTCCTCCTCGCCGGTCCCGGCGGCCAAGGACACGGGTGCCACGTACACCAACAAGCCGGTCTCCACCGGCCCGTACAAGGTCGAGAGCTTCACCGCGAGCAAGGGCGCGACCTTCGTCCGCAACGAGAACTGGGACCCGAAGACCGACACGATCCGCAAGGGTCTGCCGGACAAGGTCTCCTTCACGGTGACCACCAACCCGGACGACATGGACGCGCGTCTGCTGTCGGGCGACATCGACCTCGCCATCGACGGCACGGGCATGCAGCAGGCCGGCAAGAACAAGGTCCTGAAGGACGAGAACCTCAAGAAGAACGCGGACAACCCGTTCACGGGCTACATCCGCTACTTCGCCTTCCCGACCACGGTCGCGCCGTTCGACAACATCGAGTGCCGCAAGGCCGTCATCTACGCGGCCGACCCGAAGTCCCTGCAGACCGCCCGCGGCGGCCCGACCAGCGGTGACCTCGGCGCGAACATGCTGCCGCCCGGCATCCCCGGCTCCGACAAGAGCTTCGACCCGTGGAACCTGACCAAGGGCGAGCCGCAGGAGGCCAAGGCCAAGGAGGCCCTCAAGGCCTGTGGCAAGCCGGACGGGTTCGAGACCACCATCGCGGTGCGCAACAACCGCGCCCCCGAGGTGAAGACCGCCGAGTCCCTCCAGGCGTCGCTCGCCAAGGTCGGCATCAAGGTCACCATCGACCAGTACGACGGCAAGCTCTCCTCCTCCGTGATCGGTTCGCCCGAGAACGTGAAGAAGAAGGGCTACGGCATCATCGTGATGGGCTGGGGCGCCGACTACAACTCCGGTTCGGGCTTCCTCCAGCCGCTCGTCGACGGCAAGTTCATCCAGCCGAACGGCAACAACAACTACACCGAGATCAACGACCCGGAGATCAACGAGCTCTTCAAGACGGCTGCCGCCGCCGCGACTCCGGAAGCCGCTGCTCCGTTCTACACGGACATCAACAAGAAGGTCATGGAGAAGGCCCTCTACCTTCCCATCAACTTCGACAAGGCCTTCGTCTACCACAACCCGCGTCTGACGAACGTCTACTTCAACGACTCCATGGGCAAGATCGACCTGGCCACCGTCGGTATCGCCGCCAAGTAGTCGAGTCGTCGAGTCGTCACGTAACAACAGGCAAGTGCCTTCACCGCACATGCGCTAGTCCGAAGGGCAGGTGAAGGCCGCAGGCGGCGGCTGTCGTCCCCACGAGGGACGGCAGCCGCCCGCCCCGGGCGGCCGACTGCAGTGCTCGTCTACCTCATACGGCGGCTTTTCAACGTCGTCGCCACGCTGCTGGTGGTCTCCGTGGTCACCTTCGGCATCTTCTTCGCGGTCCCCAAGATCACAGGCAGCGATCCGGCCCTCATGTACGCCGGCCGCGAGACCAACGAGACCGCCCTGGCGGGCATCCGCGTGAAGATGGGCTTCGACAAGCCCATCTCCGAGCAGTACCTGACCTTCGTCAAGGGCATCTTCGCCGGCCGCGACTACGACGGCGGCACCGATGTCACCCACTGCGCCGCCCCCTGCTTCGGCTACTCCTTCAAGACCGAGGCCCCCGTCTGGGAGACCATGGTCGACCGCATGCCGGTCACCCTCTCGCTCGCCCTCGGCGCGGCGGTCATCTGGGTGATCGCCGGTGTGGCCACCGGTGTGGTCTCGGCGCTCAAGCGCCGGACCGCCATCGACCGCACCGTGATGGTCGGCGCCCTCGCCGGCGTCTCACTGCCGATCTTCTTCACCGGCATGGTGGCCCCCGCGATCTTCGTCTACAGCCTCGGCTGGCTGGACGTGTCCAACTACAAACCACTCACCGAGGATCCGGTGGCGTGGCTCAACTCCATGATCCTGCCCTGGGTGACCCTGGCCTTCCTCTTCGCCGCCACCTACGCCCGCATCACCCGCGCCACGATGCTGGACGTGCTCGGCGAGGACTACATCCGCACCGCCCGCGCCAAGGGACTCAAGGAGGGCGTGGTCATCCGCAAGCACGCCCTGCGTTCCACCCTCACCCCGATCGTCACGATGTTCGGCCTGGACCTCGGCGGACTCCTCGGCGGCGCGGTGCTCACCGAGACGACCTTCAACTTCCAGGGTCTGGGGACGGCGGCCGTGGCCGCCATCGGCCAGGGCGACCTGCCCGTGATCATGGGCGTCACCCTGCTCGCCGCGCTCTTCGTGGTGATGGCCAACCTGATCGTGGACCTGCTGTACGCCGTCATCGACCCGCGCGTGAGGCTGACGTGACCGAGAACCCCACCACCGGCAGCGGGCCCGCGTTCGTGCCCGAGCAGGCCGGGCCGCCGTCCGAGGGCGCCGCCTTCCTCTCCGTGCGCGACCTCAAGGTGCACTTCCCGACCGACGACGGTCTGGTCAAGTCCGTCGACGGGCTCTCCTTCGACCTGGAGCGCGGCAAGACGCTCGGGATCGTCGGCGAGTCCGGCTCCGGCAAGTCCGTGACCTCGCTGGCCATCATGGGCCTGCACCGCACCGGGAACGCCCGCAGCCGCCCGCACATCTCCGGCGAGGTCATGCTCGACGGCGAGGACCTCGTACGGGCCGACGCCGACCACGTGCGCAAGCTGCGCGGCCGCAAGATGGCGATGGTCTTCCAGGATCCGCTGTCCGCGATGCACCCGTACTACTCGGTCGGCAAGCAGATCGTCGAGGCGTACCGGACCCACCACGACGTCGACAAGAAGACCGCCCGCACCCGGGCGGTCGAGATGCTCGACCGGGTCGGCATCCCGGAGCCCCATCGGCGCGTGGACGCGTACCCGCACGAGTTCTCCGGCGGTATGCGCCAGCGCGCGATGATCGCGATGGCGCTGGTCAACAACCCCGAACTGCTCATCGCGGACGAGCCGACCACCGCCCTCGACGTCACCGTCCAGGCGCAGATCCTCGACCTGATCCGTGACCTCCAGAAGGAGTTCGGCTCCGCGGTCATCATGATCACGCACGACCTGGGCGTGGTCGCCGAGATGGCCGACGACATCCTCGTGATGTACGGCGGCCGGTGCATCGAGCGCGGCACCGCGGAGAAGGTCTTCTACGAACCCCGCCACCCCTACACCTGGGGCCTGCTCGGCTCCATGCCGCGCATCGACCGCGAGCAGACCGACCGCCTGATCCCGGTCAAGGGCTCGCCCCCCAGCCTCATCAACATCCCGAGCGGCTGCGCCTTCAACCCGCGCTGCCCCTACGCCGACGTCCCCAAGGGCGGCATCACCCGCACCGTGCGGCCCGAGCTCACCGAGGACGGTGGCCGGCACTGGTCCGCCTGCCACATGTCGCAGGAGGAGCGGACCCGGATCTGGACCGAAGAGATTGCGCCGAAGCTGTGACCGACATGAAGAAGACGGACGCGCCGCAGGCCGCCGAGGCGCAGCCGCTGCTGAAGGTGACCGGCCTGGTCAAGCACTTCCCCATCAACAAGGGGCTGCTGCGCAGGGAGGTCGGGGCCGTCAAGGCCGTCGACGGCATCGACTTCGACGTCCGGCGCGGTGAGACGCTGGGCGTGGTCGGCGAGTCCGGCTGCGGCAAGTCGACGATGGGCCGGCTGATCACGCGCCTGCTGGAGCCCACCGGCGGCACGGTCGAGTTCGAGGGGCGCGACATCACGCACCTCGGGGTCTCCGCGATGCGGCCGATGCGCCGCGACGTGCAGATGATCTTCCAGGATCCGTACGGCTCGCTGAACCCGCGGCACACGGTCGGCACGATCGTCAGCGCCCCGTTCAAGCTCCAGGGCGTCGAGCCCGAGGGCGGGCTGAAGGCGGAGGTGCAGCGCCTGCTGTCCCTGGTGGGCCTCAACCCGGAGCACTACAACCGGTACCCGCACGAGTTCTCGGGCGGCCAGCGCCAGCGCATCGGCATCGCCCGAGCCCTGGCCCTGAAGCCGAAGCTGGTCGTCGCCGACGAGCCGGTCTCGGCGCTGGACGTGTCGATCCAGGCGCAGGTGGTGAACCTGTTGGACGACCTCCAGGAGGAGCTCGGGCTCACGTACGTGATCATCGCGCACGACCTGTCGGTCATCCGGCACGTGTCGGACCGCATCGCGGTGATGTACCTCGGCAAGATCGTGGAGCTGACCGACCGCAAGTCGCTCTACGAGAGCCCGATGCACCCGTACACCAAGGCGCTGCTGTCGGCCGTGCCGGTGCCGGACCCGCGCCGGCGCGGTGCCAAGAGCGGGCGCATCCTGCTCAAGGGCGACGTCCCGTCGCCGATCTCGCCGCCCTCCGGCTGCCGGTTCCACACGCGGTGCTGGAAGGCCACGCAGATCTGCACGACGCAGGAGCCGCCGATGCTGACGCCGGCCGCCGGCCACCAGGTGGCCTGCCACCACCCGGAGAACGCCCCCGACCAGGCACCGGGCGACCCGGCCCTGCCGGGCGCGGCGGAAGCCCTGGCCACGGTCTCGGAGTAACCCCTCCCGCACGCCGCCGTCCCGGGACTGAGAGGAGCCCCGGGGCGGCGGCGTACGGGTGCCCGGACCGTGCCCGTCGAGCCGCCGGCCGGGCGCGCTGCACAATGGGGCGGTGCTCCACGATCTCTTCCCGCCCGGGATCCAGCATGCCCTGGACCTCGCCGGCATCTTCGTCTTCGCCACCGCGGGCGCGCTGCTCGCCGTACGCAAGAACTTCGACGTCTTCGGCATCTGCGTGCTCGCGCTGGTCACCGCCCTCGGCGGCGGCCTCTTCCGCGACCTCGTCATCGGCGCCGTCCCGCCCGCCGCCTTCGGCGAGCTCAGCTTCTTCGTGACCCCGCTGGTCGCGGCGGTCATCGTGTACTTCCTCCACCCCGAGGTCCAGCGGATCAACCGCGCGATCAACGTGTTCGACGCCGCCGGCCTCGGCCTGTTCTGCGTCACGGGCACGACCAAGGCCTACGAGTACGGCCTCGGACTGACCGCCTCCGCCGCGCTCGGCGTGGCCACGGCCGTCGGAGGGGGCGTGCTGCGCGACGTCCTGGCCAACGAGGTCCCGTCGCTGCTGCGCGACCGCGAGATGTACGCCGTCCCCGCCCTCGTCGGCGCCACGATGGTGGCCCTGTCGATCGCCTTCGACGGCCTCAACGGCGTGACCACCGGCGCGGCGATCATCACCACCTTCGTGCTCCGGCTCCTCGCCATGCGCTACCACTGGCGCGCCCCGCTGGCCTGGAACCGCCGCTCCTCGGTGGCCGAAGAGCCGTAACCACCATGTAGCAAAGGAAAGCTACCGCTTAGTAGCCTCCCGTTGTAGGCTCAAAACCATGGCATACGCAGCGGCCCAGGCCTCCATCGGCGACAGCGAATTCGACCGGGACACCACCGTCACCGCGCGCGCGGACGAGTCCGGCGTGTACGACGCGGAGCTCTCCGCCGGGTGGACGATCATCACCGCCGTGAACGGCGGCTACCTGCTGGCCCTGGTCGGCCGGGCCCTGTCGGCGGCCCTGCCGCACCCGGACCCCTTCACCGTCTCCGCCCACTACCTGACCTCGTCGGTGCCCGGCCCCGCCGTGATCCGCACCGAGGTCGTCCGGATCGGGCGCACCCTCTCCACCGGCCAGGCCTCCCTCTTCCAGTTCGACGAGAGCGGCGCCGAGATCGAGCGGATCCGGGTCGTCGCCTCGTACGGCGACCTCGCCTCCCTCCCGGACGACGTCCGCACCACCGCGGTCCCGCCGCGGTTCCCGGCGTACGAGGACTGCCTCGGCCCGGAGGCCGGCCCGGCCCCGATCCCCGGGAGCAACGCGATCGTCGACCGGCTCCGGCTGCGGCTGGACCCGGAGACGGCGGGCTGGGCGGTCGGCGCGCCCTCCGGGAAGGGCGAGATGCGGGCCTGGTTCGAGCTCGCCGACGGCCGCGACGCCGACCCGCTGTCGATGCTGCTCGCGGTGGACGCGCTGCCGCCGACCTGCTTCGACCTGGGTCTGATGGGCTGGAGCCCGACCATCGAGCTCACCGCGCACGTCCGCCGCCGCCCGGCGCCGGGCCCGCTGCGGATCTCCATCACCACGCGGAACCTGGCCGGCGGTTTCCTGGAGGAGGACGCCGAGGTCTGGGACTCCGCGGACCACCTGGTCGCCCAGTCCCGCCAACTGGCCCGCGCCCCGCGCTGAGCCGGGATCCCGGCCGCCGCGAGTCCCCGGTCCGCGCCGCTCCGGACCCCCCGTCGCACCGGGGGGTCCGGGCTCCGTGAGGGGACTCGTAGAATCAGGGGATCATGGCCTACCTCGACCACGCCGCCACCACCCCGATGCTCCCGGAGGCCGCTGCGGCGATGACCGCGCAGTTCGCCGCCACGGGCAACGCCTCCTCCCTCCACGCCGCCGGCCGCCGTGCCCGCCGTACGGTCGAGGAGGCCCGTGAGGCCCTCGCCGAGGCACTCGGCGCCCGCCCGAGCGAGGTGGTGTTCACCGCGGGCGGCACGGAGGCCGACAACCTCGCCGTCAAGGGCCTCTACTGGGCCCGCCGCGACGCCGACCCCGCCCGGACCCGGGTCCTCGCCGGCCCCGTCGAGCACCACGCCGTCCTCGACGCCGTGCACTGGCTCGGCGAGCACGAAGGCGCCCGCGTCGAGTACCTGCCCGTCGACCGCTACGGCCGCGTGCACCCCGAGGACCTGCGCGAGGCCATCGCGCGCAACCCCGACGACGTGGCCCTGGCCACCGTCATGTGGGCCAACAACGAGATCGGCACCGTCATGCCGGTCCGCGAACTGGCCGCGGTCGCCCGCGAGTTCGGCGTCCCCCTGCACTCCGACGCCGTCCAGGCCGTCGGTCAGCTCGACGTCCGCTTCGGGGACAGCGGCCTCGCCTCGATGGCCGTCAGCGGCCACAAGATCGGCGGCCCGTACGGCATCGGCGCGCTGCTGCTCGGCCGCGACCAGACCCCCGTACCCGTCCTGCACGGGGGCGGCCAGGAGCGGCACGTGCGCTCCGGGACCCTGGACGTGCCCGCCATCGCCGCCTTCGCGGTGGCCGCCGTGATCGCCGCCGAACGGCGCGAGCGGTTCGCCGCCGAGATCGGCGCGCTGCGCGACGAACTGGTCGCCGCCGTGCTCCGCGCGGTACCCGACGCCGTACTCGGCGGGGACCCCGGCGACCGGCTCCCGGCCAACGCGCACTTCAGCTTCCCCGGCTGCGAGGGCGACTCGCTGCTGCTCCTGCTGGACGCCCAGGGCATCGAGTGCTCCACCGGCTCCGCCTGCACCGCCGGCGTGGCCCAGCCCAGTCACGTCCTGCTGGCCACCGGGACCGACCCGCAGCTGGCCCGCGGCACCCTGCGCTTCTCCCTCGGCCACACCTCCACCGAGGCGGACGTCGCGGCCGTGGCCGCAGCCATCGGCCCGGCCGTCGAGCGGGCCCGTACGGCGGGCCTCAGCTAGCGGGCGCGGCGGGTGCGGGAGCCGCCCCGCCCGCCGCGAGCTCCGAGTGGACCAGGCCCAGGTACCGGTCCCAGTCCCAGTGGGGGCCCGGGTCCGTGTGGTCGGTGCCCCGGACCTCGGAGTGGGCCAGTATGTGTGAACGGTCCACGGGTATGCCGTACCTGCGGCAGACGTCGGCGGCGAGGCGGGCGGAGGCCGCGTACATCGCCTCGGTGAAGTCCTGCGGACGGTCCACGAAGCCCTCGTGCTCGATGCCCACGCTGCGCTCGTTCATCGTGCGGTTGCCCGAGTGGAAGGCGACGTCCATCTCGCGCACCATCTGCTCCACGCGGCCGTCCTGGCCGACTATGTAATGCGCCGACGCCTGGTGGAACGGGCTCTTGAAGGCGTCCACCGAGGACGCGAAGCCGCCCTGCGTGACATGCACGACAATCCGGTCCACCCGGTACTCCTCGGGCCGGTCCGCCATCCGCCAGTTCGCCGGCGAGGCCGAAGTCCAGCCCGCGCCCGCGTAATCCACCTCGCCCTCCTTGCGCGGCTTGCCCACGCCCGGCAGCAGCCACCAGGCGCGCCGCAGCTCGTCCTGCCCGGCGACCGCCGCCACCGCGAAGACCCCGAGACCCCCGAACAGCACCGCCCGGCGGGTCCTGCGCGGCCCCGCCTTCGGCGCGGCATCCACCTTGCTCCCCATGTGATCCACCCCCTGCACGTGATAACGCGCTGTGACCCCGGCCGGTTCCCCCGTACTCTGGACGGTGCTATGACTGAGAACCTGCCGCGCGCCTCCCGCCTCCCCCTCGCTGCGCCGGGGGGACCCCCACTTCGCGTCCTGGCCGCCATGTCCGGCGGCGTGGACTCCGCCGTCGCCGCCGCCCGCGCCGTCGAAGCCGGGCACGACGTGACCGGTGTCCACCTCGCGCTGTCCGCGAACCCGCAGTCCTTCCGGACCGGTGCCCGCGGCTGCTGCACCATCGAGGACTCCCGCGACGCCCGCCGCGCCGCCGACGTCATCGGCATCCCGTTCTACGTGTGGGACCTCGCCGAGCGCTTCCGCGAGGACGTCGTGGAGGACTTCATCTCCGAGTACGAGGCCGGGCGCACCCCGAACCCCTGCCTGCGCTGCAACGAGAAGATCAAGTTCGCGGCCCTGCTCGACAAGGCCCTGGCCCTCGGCTTCGACGCCGTCTGCACCGGCCACTACGCCACCGTCGTCCTGGGCGAGGACGGCTCGCGCGAGCTGCACCGCGCCTCCGACATGGCGAAGGACCAGTCGTACGTCCTCGGCGTCCTCGACGAGAAGCAGCTCGCCCACGCGCTCTTCCCGCTCGGCGACACCCTCACCACCAAGGAAGAGATCCGGGCCGAGGCGCAGGAGCGCGGTCTGGCCGTGGCGAAGAAGCCCGACAGCCACGACATCTGCTTCATCGCCGACGGCGACACCCAGGGCTTCCTCGCGAGCCGCCTGGGCAAGGCCGAGGGCGACATCGTCGACGGGACCACCGGCGAGAAGGTCGGCACCCACGACGGCGCGTTCGGCTTCACCATCGGCCAGCGCAAGGGCCTGCGGATCGGCCACCCCGCCCCCGACGGCAAGCCGCGCTACGTCCTCGACATCTCCCCGGTGAACAACACGGTCACCGTCGGCCCCGTCGAAGCCCTCGACGTCAGCGCCCTGACCGCGATCCGCCCCCGCTGGTGCGGCTCCACGGCCGCCGCCCCCGGCACGTACACCGCGCAGCTGCGCGCCCACGGCGGCGAGAGCGAGGTCTTCGCCGAGGTCGTGGACGGCGAGCTGCGGGTCCGCTTCACGGAGCCGGTCCGCGGTGTGGCCCCGGGCCAGGCGATCGTGCTGTACGACGGCACGCGCGTGGTCGGCTCCGCCACCATCGCGACGACGACCCGGGCCGCGTCCGCGTCCGTGTGAGCCCCTCCCCGGGTGCGGGAGCGGGGCGGCGCGCCCAGACTCGGAACTGGGGATCCCGGGGGCGGGAGGGTGCAGGAACCTCCGGGCCGTACCGCCAAGGGGACACCACATGAGCACCAGAACCCATCGCGTCCGCCGTCTGGCCGTGGCCGCCTGCGCGGCCCCGCTGCTGTTCACCGGGGCCGCCGCCGGAGTGGCCGGCGCGGCGACCGCGCCCGACACCGTGCGGGACTCGAACGCCGGTGAGATCGTTTCGCTGGTCAACGCGGAGCGGGCCAAGGCGAACTGCGAGCCGCTGACCGTGAACCCGAAGCTCACCCAGGCCGCGCAGGCCCACGCCGAGGACATGGCCAAGAACAACCTCACCGGACACACCGGGTCCGACGGCTCCAACGAGGAGGCGCGGCTCGCCAAGGTCGACTACAAGTGGAGCGCCTGGGGCGAGAACGTCTCCTCCGGCTTCCCCGACTCCAAGGCCCACGTCGAAGGCTGGCTGAAGAGCGCGCCCCACAAGGGGGCCATGCTGAACTGCAACTTCACCGAGACCGGAGTCGGGGTCTCGGGTGACCGCGCCGTCCAGATGTTCGCCCGGCCCATGTGACGCCACCGCGCCGGTCCGGTCCGCCGGGCGCGCGGGACGCGCCCGGCACGGCCGGTCCGGCCCTCAGGCCACCGTGAGGACGATCTTGCCGGTGGTGCGGCCCCGCTCGCCGATCTCGTGGGCCTTGGCGGCCTGCTCCAGCGGCAGGACCGTGTCGATCAGCGGACGGAGCAGGCCGCGGTCGGCCAGCGCCGCGATCTCTTCCAGCCCCTTGAGGTCCGGCTCCACCAGCACCCAGGAGGCGTGCACGCCCTGCGGGTCCGCCGGGAGCCCGTCCGGGCCGGGCAGGGTCACCAGGTGCCCGCCGGGCTTCAGCACCTTCAGCGAACGCTGCCCGTGGTCCCCGCCCACCGCGTCGAGCACGACGTCCACGTCGGAGACGGCGTCCTCGAAGTCCGTGGTGCGGTAGTCGAGCACCTCGTCGGCGCCCAGCCCGCGCAGCAGCTCGTGCTTGGCCGCGCTGGCCGTGCCGATCACGTACGCGCCGCGGGCCTTGGCGATCTGCACCGCCAGGTGGCCCACCCCGCCCGCCGCCGCGTGGACGAGCACCCGCTGCCCGGCCGTGACCCCGGCCGTGTCCACCAGGGCCTGCCAGGCGGTCAGCGCCGCCAGCGGCAGGGCCGCCGCCTGCACGTGGTCCAGGGAGGCCGGCTTGCGGGCGAAGTGCCGGGCCGGGGCGACCACGTACTCGGCGTAGCCGCCCGCCTGACGCGGGAAGTTCGGCATGCCGTACACCTCGTCGCCCTCGCGGTACAGGGTCACGCCCGGGCCGACCGCCTCGACGGTGCCCGAGACGTCCCAGCCGACCATGGGGACCTCGCCCCAGCCGATCAGGCCGCCGCTGGCCCGGGTCTTCCAGTCCACCGGGTTCACGCCGGCCGCGTGGACCCGTACGAGGATCTCGTTCAGGCCCGGCTCCGGCCGCTCCGTCTCGACCTCGGTGAGTACCTCGGGTCCGCCCCACTGGCTCACGACGACCGCGCGCATGACTGTCTCCTCAGGTGTGCTTGGTGACACTTGGTAGTGCTTGGGATGCTCCGTGCCGGTTTTCCCGGCCGTGGCTCCAGCTTGGCCGCATCCGGCACCCCGTGGTGTTGGCCGTACGGCCACCATGTGACAGGATCTGGCCATGCCCGTTTTGCATCGGATCGCCGTACTCGCCCTCGAGGGCGTCGCCCCCTTCGAGCTCGGAATGCCGTCCCGTGTGTTCGGCAACGCCCGCGACGAGGACGGCGGCGCCCTGTACGAGGTCACCGTCTGCACCGCCGACGGCCGGCCCGTGACCAGCGACGCGGGCTTCACCATCGGCGTGACCGCCGGCCCCGAGGCCCTCGCGGCCGCCGACACGGTGATCGTCCCGCCCACCCACGCCATGCCCGGGCTGCTGCGCGGCGAGCCGCTGCCGCCGGAGCTCGCCGACGCCCTCGCCGCCATCCGCCCCGGCACCCGGATCGTGTCCATCTGCACCGGCTCCGAGGTGCTCGCCGCCGCCGGCCTGCTCGACGGGCGGCCCGCCACCACGCACTGGGAGCACGCGCCCGAGTTCCAGCGCTCCTTCCCGCGCGTCAGGCTCGACGAGGACGTGCTCTTCGTCGACGACGGCGACATCCTCACCTCGGCGGGCGTGGCCGCCGGCATCGACCTGTGCCTCTACCTGATCCGCGCCGACCACGGCACCGCCGCCGCCAACCGCGCCGCGCGGCTGTGCGTCGTACCGCCGTGGCGCGACGGCGGGCAGGCCCAGTACATCGACCGGCCCGTTCCCGAACCCACCGTCGCCACCACCACCGCCACCCGCGCCTGGGCGCTGGAGCGGCTGGCGGAGCCGGTCACGCTGGCCGAGCTCGCCGCCCACGCCCGGATGAGCCTGCGCACCTTCACCCGGCGGTTCCGCGACGAGGTGGGCATGACCCCGGTGCAGTGGCTCACCGTCCAGCGCCTCGAAGTCGCCCGCCAGCTGCTGGAATCCAGCGACCTGCCGGTCGACCTGGTCGCGCACCGGTCGGGCTTCGGCTCCGCCAACTCGCTGCGCCAGCACATGCGGGCCGCCCTCGGCATCTCGCCGATCGCCTACCGGCGGACCTTCCGGCCCGGCAGCGCGGTGACCGTGGAGGCATGACCCCGGAGGTCATGGCCTCGGGCTCCCCGGCTTGGCAGGATCGGATCAACAGTCCGATCCGGACCACCACTTGAGACCGCGGAGGTCAGCCCCGTGACCGCGTACGCCATCGCCCACATACGCCCCGAGACCATGAACGAGGACGTCCTCCGCTACATCGAGGAGATCCAGTCGACGATGGACCCCTTCGAGGGCCGCTTCCTGGTCCACGGGGCGCAGGTCGAGGTCGTGGAGGGCCCCTTCCCCGGGACCGTGGTGGTCCTGGGCTTCCCGGACATCGGGCGCGCCCGCGCCTGGTACGCCTCCCCGGCCTACCAGGCCCTGATCCCGCTGCGCACCCGCCACATCCGGGGCGAGGTCATCCTCGTGGACGGCGTCCCGCCCGGCTACGACGCGACGAAGACGGCGGCCCGCCTGCGCGCCGAAGCGGGGCTGTGATGAGCCACCCCGCCGTCCACGTCCTCGCGGGCGCCCGCGGCCACCGGGGCGCCTACGACTCCTGGGGCTCCCTCGCTCTGGACCTGCACCTCCTGGCCGGCCCGGACGTCCTGCTGCCGCTGCCGCTGCTGCGCACGCACACCGCCCGCGACGAGGCGTTCCGCCGCTCCGACGACTCGGTCGAGGCCGGAGTCCTGGTCGACCCCGTCCGCCGGGAGCTGCTCCTCTTCGCCCAGGAGGGGGCCGCGGCCACGATGCGCACGCGGAGCGCGGCCTTCGCCCTGCTGCGCCGTGCCTGGCCGGACTGGCAGGTGCGCTGGGCCTACGAGGGCCAGACCGGCCTGCGGACCCGGCTCGGCCTGGACCCGGCCGACGACCACAGCACCACCGCAACCACGTACCCCCTGTTCCCGCTCGGCCCCGACGGCGAGGAACTGGCCGACGTCGTGCCGATGACGTCCGTGGTCACCATCGGCGCCGACCGCTGCCACGTGCTCGACCTCGGCACGGACCACCCCCTCGCCGAGGGCCCCGGCCTCCTCCGCCGGCTCGAGGACGCCCCCCGCCACACCGCGTACACGGCCCATGCCGGGGCGGGACTGCACGTCGACCCCGCCCGCCGCAGCGTCGGCTGGTGGCTGCTCGGCGCCCAGCCCCGGGCGGAGCGGGCGGCAGCCCTCTGGGCCGGCTGGACCGTGGAGTTCTGGGAGGACCGCTGGAGCGAGCACGTCCGGGCCGCGGGCGGCCGCTTCGCCCCGGCCGCGCCGGACCACGCCGCCGCGCTGGCCTGGGGGCACCACCCAGCGGTAGCTGGGGGAGTAAGGGACGACGCGCTGGAGCTCTGGGCCGGACCCCGCGACATGCGGGCGGAGGTCGTGGCGGCGGCCCCGGGGGCCCTGGTCGGGCACGCGTACCTGCCCCCCCCCGTCACCGCCGAACGGGCGGCGGCCGCCCGCGCCGTGATCGAGGCGGCCCACCGCGCGGCCGTCGCCGCCGCCGGGCGCCGCTGACCGGGGCCGGGGCAGCCCGCCGGGGGTGCGAGCATGGGGCGTATGGCTACTCACCTGATCACCGGTGCCGGCGCGGGCATCGGCGCCGCCGTCGCCGCCCGGCTGCACGCCCGCGGCGACGACCTCGTCCTGCTCGCCCGCGACGCCGCCCGCGGCAAGCAGCTCGTCGAACGCTACCCCGGCTCCCGCGCGCTCGTCGGCGACCTCTGCGACCCCGACCGGCTGTCGTGGGCGTTCTCCAAGCAGCCCCTCCCCGAGCGTATCGACTCGCTCCTGCACATCGCCGGGATCGTCGACCTCGGACCCGTCGGTGAGCTGCGCCCCAAGACCTGGCACCAGCAGCTCAACGTGAACCTGATCGCCCCCGCCGAGGTCACCCGGCTGCTGCTGCCCACCCTGCGCGCCTCCCGCGCCACCGTGGTCTTCGTGAACTCCGGCGCCGGACTGAACGCCCACGCCGACTGGAGCGCGTACGCCGCCTCCAAGCACGGGCTCAAGGCCCTGGCCGACTCGCTGCGCGCCGAGGAGAAGCCGAACGGCATCCGCGTCACCTCCGTCTACCCCGGGCGGACCGCGACCGCGATGCAGGCCAAGGTGCACTCGCAGGAGGGCAAGGAGTACGACCCCGCCGCCTGGATCGACCCGGAGTCCGTGGCCACCACGGTCGTCATGGCCGTCGACCTGCCGCGCGACGCCGAGGTCAGCGACCTGAGCGTCAGGCCCGGCCGATGACCGCGGGCGCCACCGGCGTCGGCTCCCTCCCCGGCGGAGACGCCCGCGAGGCCGCCAAGACCGCCACCGGCTCCTTCGAGGACTTCCCGTACCTCCCCGAGCTGCCCGCGCGCGGGCCCGGCGCGGACATGATCGGCCGCTCCCTCGGACTGCTCGTCGACATGTACGCCCACGTCGAGCCCAGCGGCTGGCGGATCAGCGACCGCCCGGGCCGCGATGCGAAGCGGGCCCGCTCCTGGCTCGGCGAGGACCTCGACGCCCTGGAGGAGTTCACCCAGGGGTACACCGGCAGGCTCAAGGTGCAGGCCGTCGGCCCGTGGACCCTGGCCACCGCCCTGGAACTGCACGGCGGCGAGGCCGTCCTCCAGGACGCCGGCGCCTGCCGCGACCTGGCCGGATCGCTCGCGGAGGGCCTGCGCGACCACCTGGCCGACGTGCGCAAGCGCATCCCCGGCGCCGAGATCGTGCTCCAGCTCGACGAGCCGTCGCTGACCGCGGTACTGCTGGGGCGCGTGCGGTCCGCGAGCAAGTACCGCACGTACCGGGCCGTCGACCGGCAGGTCGTCGAGGGCACCCTGCGCGAGGTGTTCGCCGTCCACGACGGGGAGGTCGTCGTCCACTCCTGCGCCCCCGAGGTGCCCTTCGGGCTGCTGCGGCGGGCCGGCGCCACGGGGGTGTCGTTCGATTTCTCCTTGCTCACGGAGCGCGAGGACGACGCCATCGGCGAGGCCGTCGAAGGCGGCACGAAACTCTTCGCCGGAGTGGTGCCGGGCACCGACGCCCCGTTGTCGGACCCTGCCGGTAGCGTCATGGGTGTCAGGAAGCTCTGGCGCAGGCTGGGACTGGCCCCGGGGACTCTGGCGGAGTCCGTCGTGGTCACCCCGGCGTGCGGTCTGGCGGGCGCTTCGCCCGCCTACGCCCGCGCCGTGCAGGCGCACTGCGTCCGGGCGGCGAGGTCGCTCGCCGACAACCCTGAGTGACGGAAAAAGACGGGCCACGGGAGGACACGGCATGGCAGCCGAACAGAAGCAGGCCGGCGACGGCGCGGCCGCACCGGCGGCGGTGCGCGAGCAGCACGCGCTGCTGGCCGAGCAGGTCGAGGAGCACCGCTTCCGGTACTACGTGAACGACCAGCCGGTCGTCAGCGATGCCGAGTTCGACAAGCTGCTGCGCTCGCTGGAGGCGCTGGAGGAGCAGTACCCGCAGCTGCGCACGCCCGATTCACCCACCCAGAAGGTGGCCGGGGCGTACCAGACGGACTTCACGTCCGTCGAGCACCGGGAGCGCATGCTCTCCCTCGACAACGCCTTCGACGACGAGGAGTTGGCGGCCTGGGCCGAGCGGGTGGCCCGGGACGTCAACACCCCCGATTTCCACTACCTGTGCGAGCTCAAGGTGGACGGCCTCGCCGTCAACCTCACCTACGAGAAGGGCCGCCTGACCCGGGCCGCCACCCGCGGCGACGGCCGCACCGGCGAGGACATCACGCCCAACGTCCGCACCATCGCGGAGATCCCGGACCGCCTCAAGGGCGACCGGATCCCCGAGCTGGTCGAGATCCGCGGCGAGGTCTTCTTCCCGATGGAGAAGTTCGAGGAGCTCAACGCCCGGCTCGTCGAGGCCGGCGACAAGCCCTTCGCCAACCCGCGCAACGCGGCCGCCGGTTCACTGCGCCAGAAGGACCCGAAGGTCACCGCCACCCGCCCGCTGCACATGGTGGTGCACGGCATCGGCGCGCGCGACGGCTTCGAGATCGACAAGCTGTCGCACGCCTACGAGCTGCTCGGCGAGTGGGGCCTGCCCACGGCCCGGCACAACAAGGCGGTCTCCTCCCTCGCCGAGGTCCGCGAGTTCATCGCGTACTTCGGCGAGAACCGGCACTCCGTGGAGCACGAGATCGACGGGGTCGTCGTCAAGCTCGACGAGATCCCGCTCCAGGGACGGCTGGGCTCCACGGCCCGCGCCCCGCGCTGGGCGATCGCGTGGAAGTACGCCCCCGAAGAGGTCAACACCAAGCTGATCGACATCAAGGTCGGCGTCGGCCGCACCGGTCGGGTGACCCCGTACGCGCAGGTGGAGCCGGTGACGGTGGCCGGCTCGGAGGTCGAGTTCGCGACCCTGCACAACCAGGACGTCGTCAAGGCCAAGGGCGTGCTCATCGGGGACACCGTGGTGCTGCGCAAGGCCGGCGACGTCATCCCCGAGATCCTCGGCCCCGTGGTGGACCTGCGCGACGGCACCGAGCGGGAGTTCGTGATGCCGGCCGAGTGCCCCGAGTGCGGGACGCCACTGCGGCCGATGAAGGAGGGGGACATCGACCTCCGCTGCCCCAACGGGCAGTCCTGCCCGGCCCAGTTGCGCGAGCGGCTCTTCTACCTGGCCGGCCGCGACTGCCTGGACATCGAGAACTTCGGCTCCGTGGCCGCGGCCGCGCTCACCAACCCCCTGGAGCCGGCCGAGCCGCCGATGCTCGACGAGGGCGACCTGTTCGGCCTCACGATCGAGCAGCTGCTGCCCATCAAGGCGTACGTGCTGGACGCCGACAGCGGGCTGCCCAAGCGCGATCCGAAGACCGGCGAGGAGAAGATCGTCACGGTCTTCGCCAACCAGAAGGGCGAGCCGAAGAAGAACGCCCTGTCCATGCTGGAGAACATCGCGGCCGCCAAGGACCGTCCGCTGGCCCGGTTCATCAACGGCCTCTCCATCCGGCACGTGGGGCCCGTCGCCGCGCAGACCCTGGCCCGCGAGTTCCGCTCCGTCGAGCGGATCGAGCAGGCCACCGAGGAGGAGCTCGGGGCGACCGAGGGCGTCGGACCGATCATCGCGGCGGCGGTCAAGGAGTGGTTCGCCGTCGACTGGCACCAGGAGATCCTGCGCAAGTGGCGGGAGGCCGGGGTGCGGATGGAGGACGAAGGCACCGGCGAGGAGGAGGGGCCGCGCCCGCTGGAGGGCCTGACCGTCGTCGTCACCGGCACTTTGCAGAGCCACACCCGGGACGGTGCGAAGGAGGCCCTGCAGAGCCGCGGCGCCAAGGTGACCGGATCCGTCTCGAAGAAGACCTCCTTCGTCGTCGTCGGAGAGAACCCGGGCTCCAAGTACGACAAGGCGATGCAGCTGAAACTGGCCGTCCTCGACGACGCGGGCTTCGCGGTGCTGCTCGAACAGGGCCCGGACGCGGCCCGCGAGGCGGCGCTCCCGGTGGACGGCGGCGCCGAAGCGGAGTAACACCCCCCGGGCGACACGCAGGTCTCGTACCAGAGGAGTAGCGAAGGCGAACGGATGCGTGGCGTGCGGCCGTACGGGCGGGCGCACGCCAGGCGCAACTCCCGGTGGTAAAAGGCCGGTACAGGGCTGTTCGCAGGGCGGTGACCTGTCGGATCATCGGATGGGTGACCCGGGATTCCTGGTCCAAACTCACCCGTTCGGCGGATACCGTACTGATGAGGATGGCTGGGTCGCATTCGGGCAACCGCCGCCGACCGCTGCCCCTGGGGGCCTCTCGCGTCCTACTGTTGAGGGGGGCGCCTGTCGTGCACGGCTGCGTGATGCGCTTCCGGCCGTGATGGCATGGCATCGGGGCCATCGCGTGGCATCGGCATTGCCGGCTGTGAGAGGGACGGGCATGAAACCCACCGAAAGCGCCGACCCGTCACCTGATGTCGGCGGGGAGATCCCGTCCATGCGGACGGGCCGGCTGAACGTCCTGGGTGCCAGGACGCCGGACACCCATGCGCTCGACGGCGGCTCGGGATCGGGCAGAGCGGAGCAGCGCACCGTCCTGCCGTTCATCGTCGTGGGCCTGTCCGCCGTGGTCCTCGCGATCGGCGTCGTCTCCGCGCTGAGCGAGCGTCACGCCCTCTTCCCCGGCGGCCCGGTCGGCTGGGCGCTCGCCCTGCTGACGGGCATCATCGTCGGCCATCTGGTCGCGCTGGGCCGCGACCGCTGGTGGGGCGGCACCGGCTCGGGGGCGGCGCTGACCCTCGGCGTGCTCGTCCTCTACGGCTGGGTGCCCGCGGGACTCGTCTCGCTCGCGGTGGTCTCCCTGGTCGGGGCCGCGCGCCGGCACCGCTGGCGCCAAGGGCTGCTGCACGGGGCCACCGACATCCTCGGCATCGGCGCGGGCGCCCTCGTACTCGCCGCGTTCGGCGACGAGCCGACCGTCGAGACCCCGTGGCGGCCCACCACCTGGGGTCTGGAGGCGGTACCCGAGATCGTCCTGGTGGCGCTCGCCTACCTGCTGGTCACCAAGGCGCTGCTGTGGCTCGCGCAGACCCCGCGCGGCGGCGCCCTGCCCACCGTCGCCCGTACGGCCCTGCTCCGCCAGGCCTTAGTCGCGGTCGCCCTGCTCGGCATCGCCCCGCTGATCTGCGTGGTCGCCGTGACGCAGCCCGTGCTGCTGCCGCTGTTCGCCGTACCCCTGATCGCCCTGGACTCCACGCTGTGGATCGCCCGGGCGCGCGCCGAGGAACAGCTGCGCGATCCGCTGACCGGATTGCCGAACCGGCAGTGGCTGCTGGAGCGGGCCTGGTCCGCCCTGGACGAGGCTGAACGTTTGGGCACCCGGTCGGCTCTCGTGCTGATCGACCTGGACCGGTTCCGCGCGGTCAACGACACGCTGGGCCACCTCGCCGGCGACCGGCTGCTGCTCCAGATCGCCGACCGGCTCCGCCAGGCCCTGCCCGAGGACGCCGAGGCCGCACGCCTCGGCGGCGACGAGTTCGCCGTACTGCTGCCCGTCGCCGACTCCACCACCAGCGCCCAGCGCGTCGCCCGCCACCTCGTCGCCGAGCTCAGCTCGCCCCTGGACCTGGACGGACTGACCCTCGTGCTGGAGGCCAGCGCCGGCCTCGCCGTCTTCCCCGACCACGCCCTCGACGCGGAGGGTCTGCTGCGCCGCGCCGACGTCGCGATGTACCAGGCGAAGCGGGACCGCACCGGCGTGGAGGTGTACGAGTCCAAGCGCGACAGCAACACGCCCGACCGGCTCGGCCTCCTCGGCGACCTGCGCCGCGCCCTCGACGCCGGCGAAGTGGAACTCCACTACCAGCCCAAGGTCCGTTTCGACGGCCAGGTGGCAGGGCTCGAAGCCCTGGTGCGCTGGGTGCACCCGGAGCGCGGCCGGGTCTCGCCCGACGAGTTCATCGCCATCGCCGAGACCTCGGGGCTGATGCCCCACCTCACCGAGTACGTGCTGGAGACCGCCCTCGCCCAGGTGGCCCGGTGGCGGGCGCAGGGCCTGAAGGTCCCGGTCGCCGTCAACGTCTCGCCGCGCGACGTGCACACCCCCGGCTTCGCGGGCGCGGTCGCGGCCCGGCTGGCCCGCCACGGGGTCCCGGCCAGCGGTCTCCAGCTGGAGATAACGGAACACGTCCTGCTCGAAGACCCGCAGCGGGCCGCCGACACCATGGCGGGCCTGACCGGCCACGGCGTGAAGATGTCGCTCGACGACTTCGGCACCGGCTACTCCTCCCTGGTGCACCTGAGGCGGCTGCCGGTCAGCGAGCTGAAGATCGACCGCTCGTTCGTGGCGCGGCTCGCGGTCGACGCGCAGGACGCGGAGATCGTCCGCTGCACCGTCGACCTGGCGCACTCGCTGGGGCTCCTCGTCGTCGCCGAGGGCGTCGAGGACGACGAGACCTGGGAGCGGCTGCGGGACCTCGGCTGCGACGCCGTCCAGGGCTGGCTGGTCGCGGCCGCCATGCCCCCGCAGGAGGCCACCGCGTGGCTGCTGGCCCGTGGTGAACGCGGCTGGCGCCGCCCGGCGGACATCACGGCGGAGCTGTCCGCAGCCCAGGCCCCGGCGGAAACCCCGGCCCAGTAGCGGGCCGGGAGCGGGGGCCGGCCCCCGTGAAGCGGCCGTACGAGCAGTGGTACGCGCGGTGCGCCCCGCGGCCCCCACCGGGCCCGGGGCGCCCCTGGAGGGAAACGGTTTCGTGGGTCCGGGGCCCCGCCCCATAGGATTGGGCACGAAACTACACACTCACCACCCCCAGAGGATCGCTGCATGCCTGGCATCACGCGCGAGGAGGTTGCCCACCTCGCTCGGCTGGCACGTCTGGAGCTCAAGGCCGAAGAGCTGGACCACTTCGCCGGACAGCTCGACGACATCATCGGCGCGGTCGCCCGCGTTTCCGAGGTCGCCGACCAAGACGTCCCGCCGACCTCCCACCCGCTGCCGCTGACGAACGTCATGCGCGCGGACGAGGTCCGACCGTCGCTCACCCCCGAGCAGGCGCTTTCCGGCGCTCCCGCCCAGGAGCAGCAGCGTTTCAAGGTGCCGCAGATCCTGGGGGAGGACTAACAACCATGACTGACCAGATCATCAAGCTCACGGCCGCGCAGACCGCCGAGAAGATCGCCTCCGGCGAGCTCACGGCCGTCGAGGTCACCGAGGCCCACCTGGCCCGCATCGACGCGACGGACGAGAAGGTCCACGCCTTCCTGCACGTCGACCGCGAGGGCGCCCTCGCCCAGGCGCGCGCCGTCGACGCCAAGCGCGAGCGCGGCGAGAAGCTGGGCCCGCTGGCCGGCGTCCCGCTCGCCCTCAAGGACATCTTCACGACCGTCGGGGTCCCGACCACCGTCGGTTCGAAGATCCTCGAAGGCTGGATCCCGCCGTACGACGCCACCCTGACGCGCAAGCTGAAGGAAGCCGACGTCGTCATCCTCGGCAAGACCAACATGGACGAGTTCGCCATGGGGTCCTCCACCGAGAACAGCGCATACGGGCCCACCGGCAACCCGTGGGACCTCACCCGCATCCCCGGCGGCTCCGGCGGCGGCTCCGCGGCCGCGCTGGCCGCCTTCCAGGCCCCCCTCGCGATCGGCACGGACACCGGCGGCTCCATCCGCCAGCCCGCCTCCGTGACCGGCACGGTCGGCGTGAAGCCCACGTACGGCGGCGTCTCCCGCTACGGCATGGTCGCCTTCTCCTCCTCCCTCGACCAGGGCGGGCCCTGTGCCCGTACGGTCCTGGACGCGGCGCTCCTGCACGAGGTCATCGCCGGCCACGACCCGATGGACTCCACCTCCATCGACGCCCCGGTCCCGCCCGTCGTCGAGGCGGCCCGCAACGGCTCCGTCGCCGGCATGCGCGTCGGCGTCGTCAAGCAGTTCGCCGGCGAGGGCTACCAGGCGGGCGTCGTCCAGCGCTTCAACGAGTCCGTCGAGCTCCTCAAGGAGCTGGGCGCCGAGATCGTCGAGCTGGACTGCCCCTCCTTCGACCTCGCGATGGCCGCGTACTACCTGATCGCGCCGTCCGAGTGCTCCTCGAACCTGGCCCGCTTCGACGCCATGCGCTACGGCCTGCGCGTCGGCGACGACGGCACCAAGTCCGCCGAGGACGTCACCGCGCTCACCCGCGAAGCCGGCTTCGGCGACGAGGTCAAGCGCCGCGTCATCCTGGGTACGTACGCGTTGAGCTCCGGCTACTACGACGCGTACTACGGCTCCGCCCAGAAGGTCCGCACGCTCATCACGCGGGACTTCGAGAAGTCCTTCGAGCAGGTCGACGTGATCGTCTCCCCGACGACGCCGACCACCGCCTTCGCCATCGGTGAGCGCACCGACGACCCGCTGGCGATGTACCTCGCGGACCTGTGCACCATCCCGACCAACCTGGCCGGCAACTCCGCCATGTCGCTGCCCTGCGGCCTGGCACCGGAGGACGGCCTGCCGGTCGGGCTGCAGATCATCGCCCCGGCGATGAAGGACGACCGGCTGTACAAGGTCGGCGCCGCCGTCGAGGCGGCCTTCGTCGCACGCTGGGGTCACCCGCTGCTTGAGGAGGCACCGTCCCTGTGAGCACCAGTGCACTGACCAAGGCCAAGGGCTTCAAGAAGTCCAAGACCGGCACGTACCTGTCGATGGGCACCACCGCCTTCGGCGCCCTCGGCGTGATCAAGCAGGTCAAGAAGGCCCGCACCGAGCACGACACGCTGAAGCTCGTCGACGCCGTCGTGTCCGCCGCCGCCATCGTCACCGGTCTCGCGATCCTGTACCGCGAGCTGAAGCGCCTGGGCGACGACGACGTCCTGCTGGGCTGAGAGGGAAAGTTTCACCGTGACCACCTTCACCGAACTGCTGTCGTACGAGGACGCTCTCGCCTCGTTCGACCCCGTCATGGGCCTCGAGGTCCATGTCGAGCTCGGCACCAAGACCAAGATGTTCTGCGGCTGCTCGACCGAGCTGGGCGCCGAGCCCAACTCGCAGACCTGCCCCACCTGCCTCGGTCTGCCCGGCTCGCTGCCCGTCGTCAACGCGATCGGCGTCGAGTCGGCCATCAAGATCGGCCTCGCGCTGAACTGCGAGATCGCCGAGTGGTGCCGCTTCGCCCGGAAGAACTACTTCTATCCGGACATGCCGAAGAACTTCCAGACCTCCCAGTACGACGAGCCGATCGCCTTCAACGGCTTCCTCGACGTGCAGCTGGAGGACGGCGAGATCTTCCGCGTGGAGATCGAGCGCGCCCACATGGAGGAGGACACCGGCAAGTCGCTGCACGTCGGCGGCGCCACCGGCCGTATCCACGGCGCGTCCCACTCCCTGCTGGACTACAACCGCGCCGGCATCCCGCTCATCGAGATCGTCACCAAGCCGATCGAGGGCGCGGGCGAGCGGGCCCCCGAGGTCGCCAAGGCGTACGTCGCCGAGCTGCGCGAGGTCATCAAGGCCCTCGGCGTCTCCGAGGCCCGCATGGACAAGGGCCAGATGCGCTGCGACGTGAACCTGTCGCTGCGCCCGACCCCCGAGTCCGAGTTCGGCACCCGCAGCGAGACGAAGAACGTCAACTCGCTGCGCTCCGTCGAGCGCGCGGCCCGCTTCGAGATCCAGCGCCACGCGGCCGTGCTCTCGTCCGGCGGCACGATCGTGCAGGAGACCCGGCACTTCCACGAGGAGGACGGCTCCACCACCGCCGGCCGCATCAAGGACAACGCCGAGGACTACCGGTACTTCCCGGAGCCCGACCTGGTCCCCGTCGCCCCGGCCCGCGACTGGGTCGAGGAGCTGCGCGGCGGTCTGCCCGAGATGCCGCGCGTGCGCCGCAACCGCCTCCGCGAGGAGTGGGGCGTGAACGAGCACGACATGCAGTCGATCCTCAACGCGGGCGCGGTGGACTCCATCGTCGCCACCATCGAGGCCGGCGCCGACTCGACGGCCGCCCGCAAGTGGTGGATGGGCGAGCTGGCCCGCAACGCCAACGAGCAGGGCGTCGTCGTCGACGAGCTGCCGATCACCCCGGCGCAGGTGGCGCGCGTCGCGGCCCTGGTCGCGGCCGGCGAGCTGAACGACAAGCTGGCCCGCCAGGTCCTGGAGGGCGTCCTCGCCGGCGAGGGCACCCCGGACGAGGTCGTCGAGAAGCGCGGCCTGAAGGTCGTCTCGGACGAGGGCGCGCTCGGCGCGGCCGTCGACGAGGCCATCGCGGGCAACGCGGCCATCGCGGACAAGATCCGCGGCGGCAAGGTCGCGGCCGTGGGCGCCCTGGTCGGCGCGGTCATGAAGACCACCCGCGGCCAGGCCGACGCGGCCCGCGTCAAGGAGCTCATCCTGGAGCGCCTGGGCGTTTCCGAGTAACGGCACTCCGCGTACGGCGGCGGCCCCGCACCGGACACCGGTGCGGGGCCGCCGTGCGTCCCGGGCCTGCCGCGCCCGCCGTTTCGGCCCGGTGCGGTTCAGCGGGTGAGCTGCGGGGCGGCGATGACGACGGTGCCGTTGTCGCAGCCCATGTCCACCTTGACGCGCAGCCGCAGGGCGTCGGTCACGTCCACCGACTTGGTGGCCGGCTTGCCGAGCTCGACGAGTTCGGAGAAGGCCGCGGGCTTCCCGTCGAGCGAGATGCTGACCCGGCCCTTCGCGTTCGTGGAGCCGTCGTCGATGCCGGCGGTGAACTCCAGGTGCTTCCACTCGCGGTTGAGGTCGAACTCCGTGATCGCCTCGTCGTTGCAGTCCGGATGAGCGATGAACGCCGCCCCGTACTGCTTGGTGTTGATCTTCGCGGCTCCGACGGTGAAGTTGCCCAGACCGTCGATGGGCGTCAGCTGGGTCAGGTCGGCGGCCTTGATGTCCGCTGCCACGCCTCCCGGCTGGGTGCCGCTGGCGGTGGGATCGGGCGTCGCCCCGGAGTCGTCGCTGCCGCTCTCGCTCGCGCTCGGCGAGGGGGTGGGCGTCGGGGACTCCTCTTCCGGTACGGCCGGCTCGGAGGCGGAGCCGGCGCCCTTGCCGCCCGCGGCCTGCCCGTCGCCCTTGTCCTTGTCGAGCAGCCGTACGCCGAGCACGGCGAGCGCCGCGATGACCAGGACGGTGGCCACCGAGCCCAGGACGATCGCGGCCCGGCGCTTCTTCGGCGCGGCGGCCCCCGGCGGCGGGGACTCGTGCAGCGGGTACGTGGGCCCGTAGCCGGCCGGCACGTGCTCGGGCTGGGTCGGCGGCTGGGGCTCTGGGTGTTGGGGCTGGGGCTGCGGCTGGGGCCAGGTCTCCCGGGCCGGCGGGGGCGGGGAGTAGGAGGACTCCTGGACCGGCGTGTGGACCGGCGCCGCGGCCGCCGGAGGGCTCGCGGGCTGCGGAGGGAGCACGGGCTTGACCGGGACCGGCGCCGGGACCGCGTCCTGCACGGCCCGCTGCGAGGTGGACGCGGTCGTGGACACGACCGCGTGCCGTACGTCCTTCATCCACCCGGCCAGGCTGACGGGCCGCTGCGTCGGGTCACCCGCGTAGACGGCGGTGATCCGCTCGCGCCGCTCGGCGTCCAGCACCGCGATCTGCGGCAGCGCCGCCATCGCCCGGGCCAGCTGCTCCGGGGAGTTGGGCGGCGATTCGCCGCTCAGCAGGAAGTACGCGATGGCCCCGAAGGCGTAGCGGTCCGCCGCCGGGGTGCGCTTGCCGTCGAAGACCTCGGGCGCCGCGTACCCCGGGGTGAACCAGACCTCCGCCGTCTGGTGGTCGGCGGTCAGCTTGCTGAGCCCGAAGTCCACCAGGGTGGCCTGTCCGTGGCCGTCCACCATCACATTGCCCGGTGACAGGTCACCGTGGATGACCTGGCGCCCTGACGGGGTGGCCTTCCCGGAATGCAGCCAGTCCAGGACGTCGGCCAGCTGCTCCAGCGTCCGCATCACCTCACGCCGCTCGGCGGCGGTGGCGAGGTTCCGTTCGGCCCGCCAGTCGCGCAGGTCGAGCCCGTCCACGTGGTTCATCACGAGGACGAGGGCCCGCCCGGTCAGCGTCCCGGACTCTCCCGACCGGTGGATGGGAGGCCCCTCGAAGTGCTCCCGGACACCGACGACGCCCGGACGGTGCACGAAGCGCAGGAGCTCGGCCTGCTCGTTCCACTTGCGGCTGATCCGGTCGAACTCGTCGGGTGTGATGGTCGTCTTGGAATCGAGCACCTTGACGACCACCGGTTCGCTGCCACCCGCGAGTTCGATCTCCGCGAGATAGAGAACGGCCTCCCCGCCGCGCCCGATCGACCGGAGCAGCCGGTACCGGTCGGCTGCCGCGTCCGGCCCGATGTGCAGATTCTGGCTGGTCAATTTCCCCCCAGCTCCGATGCTTTGAGTGGGCATCAGTCTGGCGTGGCCGGAATCACACGGTCAATCGGAACGGTCAGTTTGCCCCGGCGTGGAAGAAGGCGAGACGGGCCTTCTTCGCCGGCAGGTAGACCTCGGGCAGGTCGACCTCCGGGAGCTCGATCTCCGGGCCGAGCTCGAAGCCGCTGCGCACCAGGCGGGCGATGGCCTTCTCGTTGCGGGCGTCGGGCTCCGCGACCACCCGGCGGGTGGTGTCCTGCGCGACGACGTACGAGAGGAAGGCCCCGATCAGGCCCGCGCTGAAACCGCGTTCGGAGGCACCCCGCGCCGGGCCGACCATGAGGTGCACGCCCGTGTCCCCGGGCAGGACCTCGTAGCACTCGCTGATCCGGTCCTCGGCACAGTCGTACGTCTGGAACAGCCCGACGGGCTCGCCGTCGCGCCGCGCGAGGAAGGCGTGGTGGGTCGTGCGGCGGTCGACGTCCTCGTAGATCTCCCGGACGAGCTCGGGGCCGGCCTCGCGCATGCCCCAGAACCGGGCCCGTTCCTCGGTGACCCAGGAGTGGATCAGCGTGGCGTCGGCGGCCGGGTCGACGGGGGTGAGGGTGATCGTGCCGAGCCCCTCGACGCGCTGGGAGTACACGGGCTGCCGGGTGCCGGCGCCGGAGGCGGACGCGTTGCTGCTGGTCATACGGATTCCTTGGTCAGGCGGGTCCAGTCGGTGACGACGGGGACGAGTTCGCACTCGGCCCAGTACGGGAGCTGGTCGCGGTGGTGGGGCGACCCGGTGACGCCGTCCGCGCCGAGCGGGACCGCCCAGAGGCTGTCCTCGCGGCGGGCCAGGTCCCACACGTAGCGGGCGGCCGAGGCGCGGGCGGTGAGGTCGGTGAAACCGGGCACGGTGGAGGTGGCGTTCACGCAGTCGTGGTCGCCGCCCAGGCCGGGCCACTGCGCGTCCGGGTCGGGCAGCGCCGACCAGGGCGTCAGGCGGTGCACCTGCGACCACGGGGTGTCGGGGGTGTCCGCCGCGGCGGTCTCCTCCAGGGCGGCGCGTACGTGGGCCGCCCGGTCCAGGCCGGGCAGGAGGGCGGTGCCCAGCAGCCCCTCGAGGGCGTAGCCGACGCGGGGGACCAGGTACAGCCAGGGGTGGAACACGTCGGGGCCGGCCGGCGCCCCCGCCAGCCCGGCGAGGGCGGGATCGGCGGCGAAGCGGCGTACGGTCGCGGCCCGGAAGGCGGAGAAGGCGGTGGCGTCGGTGCTCTCGGCGGCCATGTGCCGGTCCCAGGCGAGCAGCCGGGCGCGCAGGGCCTGCGCGGCGGGGGACAGGCCGTCGAGCCCGGGCAGCAGGGCCAGCAGCGGTGCGGCCGAGGCCAGATGGGTGTCCCGGTGTACGTCGGCCATCGCCTTCGCGGACCAGTCCGCCGAGCCGGAGAGCAGCTCGCGGATGCGGTCGGCCCGGTGCGGGGGTGCGAACTCCACGCCGAGCGGCGAGGCGATGCCGCGGGCGTTGGCCATGACGGCGAAGCCCTGCACGGGCTCGGAGGGGGTCTCGGCCCAGCCCTGCCAGGCGTACCGCGGGTCCCAGGCGGGCACCGGGCGCAGCCGGTTGGCGGGGTCGCGCAGCGGGACGGCGCCGGCCACGCGGTGCAGCAGGCCGCCCTCGGTGTCGGCGGCGTGGACGACGTTGACGGGCTCGGCCCAGCCGTCGAGGGCGCGGTCGATGTCGGCTACCGTACGGGCGCGCAGCAGGGCGGGCAGGACGGCGAAGCCGAGGTCGCGGCGGACGCGGGGCGGGTAGCGGAGCGAGAGGGTCTGCTCGCGGTCGGGGTCCCGGTCCTGCGCCTGGTCCTGGTCGTGGTCCGCGGCTGCGCCGCGGGTGATCACGGGGCCGCGGGCGGTCTCCAGCACCTCCACCTCGACGGGGTCGGCGCCGGCGACGGCGATCGTCTCGGTGTGCCGGTGGACGGGCTCCCAGACACCGCCGGGGCCGAGGGCCTCGATGCCGGCGCCGTCGGCGCCGGGGCGCAGCCGCTCGACGTACAGGTCCTGGTAGTCGGACATGGCGTTGGTGATCGCCCAGGCGGCGCTGCCGGTGTGGCCGAAGTGGCCGAGGCCGGGGATGCCGGGGACGGCCAGACCGATGACGTCGTACTCGGGGCAGGAGAGCCGTATCTGCTGGTACACGCCCGGGTCCTCGATGAACCGGTGCGGGTCGCCCGCGATGAGCGCGGAGCCGGTGGAGGTCCGCTCGCCCGGGACCAGCCAGCCGTTGCTGCCAGCGGTGCCGGGGCCGTCGGTGGCGAAGAGGGTGACGGCCTCGTCGCCGAGGGCGCGGCCCACGCGCTCGCGCCACAGCTTGGTGGCGAACCCGGCGAAGAGGATGTGGGTGGCGATCCAGATGCCGAGCGGGACCCACGGCTCCCAGGGGGTCGGGGCGTGGCCGGTGCGCGCGAACCGCTCGTCGCGGGCGGCGCCGCGGGCGAGGCCGTCGTTGACGCCGTCCACGTAGGATCCGACCCAGGCGGCGGTCTCGGGGTCGAGGGCCTCGTGGCAGCGGCGGGCGGTGTCGGCGAGCCGGGCCTGGCGGACGAACCGGTCCCAGGAGACGGAGTCCTGGCCGAGGAAGGCGGCGCTGGAGCCCTGGGCGCGGTGGCGTTCGACCTCGAGCTGCCAGGCGCGGTCGAGGGCGGTGGCGTAGCCCTGGGCGTACGCGAGGCGGTCGGGGTCGGCGGCGCGGAGATGGGGGATGCCCCAGTCGTCCCGGTAGAGGTCGAACGTGCCGGCGTCGTTCAGAAGGCTCATGCTCTTCCCCCAGTGCATTAGGTTAGGCTGCCCTAACTATAGAGTGAGAGGGAGGGGTGGTCGCACATGGCGGGCGTCGGCAAGGGATGGGAAGGCGTGGTCCTGCGGCTTCTGCGCGGCAAGGACTTCACGTTCACGGTCACGGGCGCGGAAGAGGTCACGGAGCACTACCGCCGTGTGTACGTGACGGACGGCGGGCTGCTCGCGGCCGCCGGTGAATCGCTCCACCCGACGATGTGGGTGCGGCTGTGGTTCGACAACGCGGGCAAGCCGCACACGCGGGCGTACACGCTCGTCGACCCGGATCCGGAAGCGGGAACGTTCGCCCTGGAGTTCGCCCTCCACGACGGCCCCGCGAGTGCGTGGGCGCGGGCCGCGAAGGCGGGCGACACCATCGAGGCCACCGTCCAGGGGACCGGCTTCACCGCCCCGGCGCCGGCGCCCGAGCGGCTCCTGGTGATCGGCGACCCGGCCTCGGTGCCGGCGATCAACTCCCTGCTGGACGCCTACCCGCAGACCCCGGCCACGATCTGGCTGGAGACCCAGCACGCCTCGGACGCCGGGCTCCCGGTGCGGCTCGACCCGGCCCGGCACGAGATCAGGCGGGTCGAGCGCGCGGGCTCGGCGCTGGTGGAGCAGGTCAAGGCGGAGCTCCCGGAGCTCGTCGCGGACCCGGAGTCGGCGTACGTCTGGCTGGCGTGCGACACGGCGACGACCCGCACGCTGACGGCCTACCTCCGCAAGGACCTGTCCCTCCCGAAGCAGCGGGTCAACGGCCTGGGCTACTGGCGGGCGGCCTGACGGATCCCCGGACGGGCCGCCGGAGGGCAGGGCGGTCCCGTCGGGGCGGACCATCAGGCTCCGGTGGCGCCGTCGACGGCCTGGCGGAGGAAGTCGGCGTGGCCGTTGTGGCGCGCGTACTCGTGGATCAGGTGGAGCATGACGAGGCGCAGTGAGGCCTCCTCCTTCCAACTGGTCACGTACGCCGTCACGTCGAGGGACTCGGCGGCCGCCTCGATGCGGCGCGCGTGCGCGACCTCGGCCTCCCAGGCCGTGAACGCCTCCTCGCGGGTGGAGCCGGAGGCGTCGTAGGCGGCCTGGAAGTCGTGGGTGTCGGACCAGAGGTGGGGGAGCTCCTCGCCGTTCAGGGTGCGGCGGAACCAGTGCCGCTCCACCTCGCCCATGTGCCGGACCAGCCCCAGCAGGGACAGGGTGGACGGCGGCATCGAGGGCCGCCGCAGCTCCTCGTCCGTGAGCCCCTCGCACTTCCAGGCGAGGGTGGCCCGGTGATAGTCGAGGAACGCGCGCAGCGTCTCCCGCTCGTCCCCGGTCAGGGGTGGCCCGATACGTTCCATCCCCCGATCCTCTCCCGGGGCCTTCCCCTTCCGCTACGGCTTCGGGGTCCAGATGTACGGGGTGGTCGTGCCCAGGGTCGCGAAGCCCAGGCGCTGGAGGATCGGGCGGCTGTCGGGGGAGGCGTCGACCTGGAGGTACCGGATGCCGCGGGCCGCGGCGATGCGGGCCCGGTGGGCGACCAGGAGGCGGTAGATGCCCCGGCCCCGCCACTGCGGCAGGGTGCCGCCGCCCCAGAGCCCGGCGAACGAGGCGCCCGGACGCATCTCCATGCGGGCCGCGCTCACCGGGGTGTCCCCGGCCATCGCCACCACCGCCGCGAGGTTCTGCGGCTCTTCCCTCAGCAGGGTGAGGAGGAGGTGCCGGAGCGCGGGGCGCTCCCTGCCGAAGGCCTTCGCGTGGACGTCCGTCATCAGGTCCACGCCCGCCTCGTCCGTCACCACCCGCAGGGTGATCCCCTCGGGCGGTTCCACCGGCAGGGCGGCGAGCGCGTCCACCCGTCCCACCATGAGGGTCTCGGCCGGTTCCGGCACGAAGCCCGCCGCGTGCAGCCGGTCCCCGAGGTCGGCCGGGCGGTCGTGGCCGTACAGCTTCCACTCGACCTCGCCGGCCCCGCGTCCCGCGAAGTACGCCACCTGCGCCGCGATCTCCGCGTCCGCCGTCCGCTCGTCGAGGTCCGACCAGAGCACACCGTTCCACCCGGCACCGGTGCCCGCCGCGGTGTGCCGCACGACCGCCCCCACCCGCTCCGTCCGGGCGTCCGCGGTGTCGGGCAGCGCGTCACGGCGCATCTCCCGGTCGTATGCGGCCCGTACGTCCGCCAGTTCGTCAGCATCCATCGTCATCGGCCCAGCTCACCAGCCGTCAGCCTGCCCGCACAACTGCATTAGCCTCACCCCCGTGAACGACGACTCCATCTACACCGGCAAGGCCGCCCCGGACGCCGCCGCCGACCGAGGCTGGCTGCTCGGCCACTTCAAGGACCCCGCCGATCCGCGCCACAGCGAGGACGTGGAGATCAAATGGGGGGTCCACCCGAAGGGCGAGGAACGGGCCCGGTGGGTGCGGGGCGAGGAGCGCACCGCGCTCCAGGTGCTGATCAGCGGCCGCTTCCGGCTGGAGTTCCCCGGCCGGACCGTCGTCCTCGCCGAGCAGGGCGACTACGTGGTCTGGGGCCGCGGCGTCGACCACTCCTGGTACGCCGAGGAGGACGCGGTGGTGCTCACCGTCAGGTGGCCCTCCGTCCCGGGCTACCGGGCGGACGGGCCGGACGGCCCGTCGAACGGCCCGTCCGGCGGATGACCTTGGTCCCGGACCGCCCCGTGCCCCTGTGACGATGCACACGAAAGCGGCCAACGATCACGAAACGCTGGGATCGTGGCGGTGTAGTCCATCTCGGCCGATATCCGGCCGGCATCCGGCCCGTCCCCGGGCGATCCCCGGGCCGTCCGCCGGGCCTTCACGAGTTCCAGCGTCTTTGCGTCGGGCAGCCCCGGTAAAGATCCGAACCACCAGGGAGCACGTCCGTTGGCAGTGATCGCGCGCTGGTGCCTGCGGCACCGCCTGGTGACCGTCCTCCTCTGGCTGCTCGCCCTCGGCGGCACCGCCGCGTCCGCCGCGGCCGCCGGATCGGCGTTCTCCAACGACTACGAGGTCCCCGGCACCGAGTCCAGCCGCGCCCACGCCCTCCTGCGCGCGGGCTTCCACGGCCAGGGCGGCGACACCGACACCGTCGTGTGGCGGACCCCGGAGCATCAGAACGCCCGCACTCCCGCCGTCGAGCAGCGCATGGCCAAGGCCCTCGACGCCATCGCCGGGCTCCCCGGCGTCGGTTCGGTCGCCGGCCCGTACGGCGCCGGCCCCGAGAGCGCCGCGCAGATCAGCCCGGACGGGCGGACCGCCTACGCCGTGGTGACCTTCGACCGGCCGGCCGACTCCGTACCCAAGGCGCAGGCCAAGGCCGTCGTCGCCGCCGCGAAGAACCCCACCACCGAGGCGGACGGACTCCAGGTCGAGCTCGGCGGCCAGGCCGTCGCGCTGACCGAGGCGCCCACCGCCCACCTCGCCGAGGTCATCGGAGTGGCCGTCGCGGCCGTCGTCCTCTTCCTCGCCTTCGGCTCGCTCGCCGCGAGCCTGCTGCCCATCGCGACCGCCCTGGTCAGCGTGGGCACCGCCTATTTCGGCATCACCCTGCTCGGCCACGCCATGCCCGTCGCCGACTTCGCCCCGATGCTCGGCACCCTCGTCGGGCTCGGCGTGGGCATCGACTACGCGCTGTTCATCGTGACCCGGCACCGCAAGGGCCTCATGAGGGGCCTGCCGGTCGAGGAGGCCGCCGAGCGGGCCGTCGCCACCACCGGCCGGGCCGTCGTCTTCGCCGGGGCCACCGTCTGCATCGCGCTGCTCGGCATGCTGGTGCTGCGGCTGAACTTCCTCAACGGCGTCGCGATCGCCGCCTCCCTCACGGTGGTGCTGACCGTCGCCGCCTCGGTCACCCTGCTCCCCGCCCTCCTTGCCTGCATCGGGATGCGCGCCCTCTCGCGCCGCGAGCGCCGCAGGCTGGCCGCCGAAGGCCCGCGGCCCGAGACGCCCACCGGGTTCGCCGCCCGCTGGTCGGCCTTCGTGGAGCGGCGCCCCAAGCTGCTCGGCGCCGTCGCCACACTGGTCATGGCAGTTCTGGCGCTGCCCGCCTTCTGGCTCCACCTGGGCACCTCCGACCAGGGCAACAACCCGGCCGGTTCCACCACCCGGCAGGCGTACGACCTGCTCGCCGACGGGTTCGGGCCCGGAGTCAACGGCCCGCTCACGGTCGTCTCCCGACTCGACGGCGCCGGGGACCGGCTCGCCGTCGGGCAACTGGCCGAGGCGCTCCGCAGGACCGACGGCGTCGCGGCCGCCGGCCCGGCCGTCTTCAACCGCAGCGGGGACACCGCGGTCCTGACCGTCATCCCGGACTCCGCCCCGCAGTCCCGGGCCACCAGCGAGCTGGTCACGACGCTGCGCGAGAACGTCATCCCGGCCGCCGGGCACGGCAACTCGATGACCGTCCACGTCGGCGGCGTGACCGCGGGCTACGACGACTTCGCCGACGTCATCGTCGGGAAACTTCCGCTGTTCGTCGCGGTGGTGATCACCCTCGGCTGCGTCCTGCTGCTGCTGGCCTTCCGCTCCCTCGGCATCCCGCTCAAGGCGGCCGCCATGAACGTCGCGGCCGTCGCCTCCTCCTTCGGCGTCGTCGTCGCGGTCTTCCAGTGGGGCTGGGGCAGTGAGCTGCTGGGTCTGGGCAGCGCCGGCCCGATCGAGCCCTTCCTGCCGGTGATCATGGTCTCCGTCCTCTTCGGACTCTCCATGGACTACCAGGTGTTCCTGGTCAGCCGGATGTACGAGGAGTGGATGGAGACCGGCGACAACCGGCGGGCCGTCCGCGTCGGCCTGGCCGAGACGAGCCGGGTGATCAACTCGGCGGCGGTCATCATGATCTCCGTCTTCCTGGCCTTCGTGCTCAGCGGCGACCGGATCATTGCGATGTTCGGCATCGCGCTCGCCGCGGCCGTCGCACTCGACGCCTTCGTCCTGCGAACCCTCCTCGTCCCGGCGCTGATGCACATGCTCGGCGGCGCCAACTGGTGGCTCCCCGCCTGGCTGGACCGCCGTCTGCCCAAGATCAGCATCGAGCCCCCCGAACGCCACCCGCGTGCGACACTGCCCGCGCAGCGGCCCGCCGAGTCCCCCGCCACGAGCGAGGACGGCGCCGAGCCCGCCACGGCATCCCGGTGATCCGGCAACCCGCCGTATGAGACCCGAGGAAGAACCCGCATGCCCTCGACAGTCCTCGCCGACGACGCCCGGCCGTTCCCGCCGGAGGTCCGGCGGCCCCCCACCGCCTGACACCGGCTGCCGCGGTCCCGGTCCCGGGCCCTCGGCCGGCCCGGCCGGGTGGCGCCCGGGCCTTCTCAGAAACCTCTCAGACAAGCCGCCTACGGTGCCCCGCATGGACACCACGAAGACCGCCGCCCCGACCGCTCCCGAGGCGGACACCGCCGAGCCCCAGGCCACCGAGGCCACCGAGGCCACGGCCGACCTCAAGGACGCCCCCGCCGCGGAGGCCGCCGAGGCCGCCGACGCCCCCGAGGCCGACCTCGCCGACGAGGACCTCGAGGACGAGCTCCACGACGAGCTCGAGGAGACGGAGCAGCGGTCCGAGGGTGTCGGCGCCGCGGCCTCCGCCGTCGTCGCGGCCGGGCTCGGACTCGTCGCCCTCAGCGGAAGCTGGGTCTCCCGCGTCATAGCCGAGCGCCAGACCCTCGTGGGGCAGATCGAATCGGTCAACGCCGCCACCACCGAGGCGAAGATCGAAGCCCTGTACGGCGACGCCTGGCACATGACCGCCCTCGTCAACGGCGTCCTGTCCACCCTCGCCCTGCTGCTCGCCGTCTTCGTACTGGCCCGCCCCGCCTTCGGCGCCCCCGGCCGCACCCTCCCCACCTGGGTCCGCGCCGTCTCCTGGGCCGCCGTCGCCCTCGGCGCCCTGGGCGTACTGCTCTTCGGCCTCATGTACTTCGACATCCTCGCTCCCCTCCCCAAGGCCGCCGCCTAGGGCCGTCCGCAAAGTCCCGCCCGCCCCGCACCCACGTGCTGAGGACCTCCACCCACGTGCCTAGGACCCCCTCCTAGGCACTCCCGGTCCGACCCGGGGTCCTTCGGCCGCGGCCTAAGGACCCCCGTCCCGTACAGATGCGGCATGCGCCCGATGCGCCGGCACCCCCTGGGACGCGAATCTTGGATCACACCGAACGAGGTGCCGAGAAACGCGAACCGAGGAGTACGAGATGTTCGAGTACGAGATCGCCAACAGCCGCCGCGCCGACCTCATCCGCCAGGCCGACCGGTACCGCCTGGTCCAGGAGGCCAAGAAGGCGCGCCGCGCCTCCTCGCGCAGCCAGGAACCCGAACGGCAGGTGACAGGCCAGCGAAGCCGCTTCACGCGCGCCGCGTGACCCGCGCAGCGAACCGCGTGGACTGACACGTGATGAGAAGCGCACCCCCGACCAGTGCCGCGGGCCAGGACTCCTGTGCGATGCTCGGCGACGTGGAGACCAGATCTGTCAGCCCGGTGTTCGTCGGCCGAGCCGACGAACTGGCCGTACTCACCGACGCACTGGCCCGCGCGGCGGGCGGGGAGCCGCAGGCGATGCTCATCGGCGGCGAGGCCGGGGTCGGAAAGACCCGCCTCACCGAGGAGTTCCTCTGCGAGTCGGCCCGCCGCGGCGCGGTGGTGGCCGTCGGAGGCTGTGTGGAGATCGGGGCGGAGGGCCTTCCCTTCGCCCCGTTCTCGACGGCCCTGCGCACCCTGCACCGGCAGCTCCCGGGGGAGTTGGCCGCCGCGGCCGCGGGCCAGGAGGACGAACTCGCCCGCATCCTCCCCGAACTCGGCGACACCCCCCGCGGACCGCACGACGAGGAGAGCACCGCCCGGCTCTTCGAACTGACGGCCCGGATGCTGGAACGACTCGCCGCCGACCGCACCGTCGTCCTCGTCCTGGAAGACCTGCACTGGGCGGACACCTCCACCCGCCACCTGCTCTCCTACCTCTTCCGCACCCTCGCGAGCGGCCGGCTCGTCGTCGTGGCCACCTACCGGGCGGACGACGTCCACCGCCGCCACCCGCTGCGCCCGCTGCTCGCCGAACTCGACCGGCTCCGCACCGTCCAGCGCATCGAACTGCCCCGCTTCAACCGGGCCGAGGTGCGCCGCCAGCTCGCCGGCATCCTCGCCTCGCAGCCCGACGAGGCCTTCGTCGACTCCGTCTTCGACCGCTCCGACGGCAACGCGTTCTTCGTCGAGGAACTCGCCGCCTGCCAGCGGAGCGGCTGCCGGGCGGGACTCACCGAGTCCCTGCGCGACCTCCTGCTCGTCCGCGTCGAGGTGCTGCCCGAGGCCTCCCAGCGGGTGGTGCGCATCGTCGCCGAGGGCGGCTCCACCGTGGAGTACCCGCTCCTGCGCGCCGTCGCCGGACTGACCGAGGACGAGCTGATCGAGGCCCTGCGGGCCGCCGTCGGCGCCAACATCCTCCTCGCCACCCCCGACGGGGACGGCTACCGCTTCCGGCACTCGCTGGTCCGCGAGGCCGTCAGCGACGACCTGCTGCCCGGCGAGCGCGCCCGCGTCAACCGCCGCTACGCCGAGGCGATGGAAGCCGACGACTGGCTGATCCGGGCCGAGGAGCGGGTCATCCGGCTGGCCAGCTACTGGTACTGCGCCAACGACGCGGCCAAGGCACTGCCCGCCGTCCTCGCCGCCTCGGTCGCCGCCCGCCGCCGGCACGCCTACTCCGAGCAGCTGAACCTGCTGGAGAGGGCGCTGGACCTGTGGGAGAGCGCGCCGGAGGAGGTCCGCGCGGCGCTGCGCCCGGTCGACTACACCGACGTCTACCCTCCGTGCGGCTGCGATCCGGCCACCACCCCGCTGAAGCGGCTCGACCTGCTGGCCGAGGCCACCGTCGCCGCCCGATTCGGCGGCGAACGCGAACGCGCCCTCAAGCTCACCAAGACGGCGCTGCGCCTGCTGGAAGAAGACCAGGACCCGCTGCGCGCCGCCTGGTTCTGGACCGAGCGCTCCCGGCTCGTCTCCAGCCTGGCCCGCGGCGACGGCTGGGAGGAACTCGCCAAGGCCCAGGAGCTCGTCAAGGGGCTGCCCCCGTCCCAGGTGCACGCCGAGGTCCTGGTCCGGGCCGCGGGCTGGGGCATGCTCCACAACCCCGGCCCCGGCAACCTCGAAGCCGCGGAACGCGCCGCGGCCTACGCCCGCATGCTCGGGGCGGAGGAGATCGAGCTCAACGCCCGGATCACGGTGGGCTCCCTGCTCACCGACTCCGGCGACCTCGAGCGCGGACTCGCCGAGATGCTCGTGGTCCGGGAGCGGGCCGCCGAACTCGGGCTCGTCATGCTGGCGGGACGTGCACATATCAACCTCACCTCTCAGCTGGAAAGCATGGGCCGGTCCCGCGAAGCCGTGGAACTGGCCGAACAAGGGGTCGAACTCGTCAAGAAGTCACGGCTGCTGGACACCGAGGCCTGGCTCAGCGGGAACATGGCGGAGAGCCTGTACAGCCTCGGCCGCTGGGACGAGGCCGCCGAAGCCGCCCAGCGCGGTCTGAGCGTCGGCCAGAGCGCCGCCCCGCGCGGCTCCGCCTCCGCACGCCTGTCCTACCTGGCCCTGGCGCGCGGCGAACTGACCGAGGCGACCGGCCGGCTCACCGCCGCCCACGCCCACTTCGGCACCCACGACAGCCAGCCCCAGCACCGCATACCGCTCTACCGCCTCGCCGTCGGCATCGCCGCCGGCGAGGGCCGGATCACCGACGTCCGCGCGGAGATCACCGACGCGGTCGCCTACGGCTTCCCGCTGGGCCACCACCGCTACGCCTGGCCGCTGCTGCTCGCCGCCGCCTCCGCCGAGGCGGACGCCCGGGGACTCCCGGTCGCCGACGCCGGCCGCGAAGCCGCCCTGGACGTGCTCCGGGCCGCCGCCCGCACCCTGGCCACCCCCGTGCCCGTATGGGCCGCCCACGCCGAGTTCTTCCGGGCGGAGCTGCTGCGGGCCGAGGGCCGGGACACCGCCGCCGACTGGGCCGGCGTCGAGCGGGCCATCCGCCCGCTGGAGCGCCCCTACCTGCTGGCCCGGGCCCGCCACCGGCTCGCCGAGGCCCTGCTGGCCTCCGGCGCCGACCGCGAGCCCGTCACGGCCCTGCTCCGCGAGGCCCACGCCACCGCGGAACGGCTCGGCTCCCGCAGGCTCCGCGAGGACCTGGCCCTGCTCGCCCAGCGCGCCCGGCTCCCGCTCACCGGGACCGGCACGCCCCCGGCCCTGCCCGCACCGGCCCCCGACCCCGTCGAGGCCCTGGGCCTGACCAGCCGTGAACGGGACGTCCTGCGCCTGGTCGCGGCGGGCAACAGCAACCGTCAGATCGCCGAGGAGCTGTTCATCTCCCCGAAGACGGCCAGCGTGCACGTCTCGAACATCCTGGCCAAGCTGGGCGTCGCAGGCCGCGGCGAGGCGGCCGCCCTGGCCCACCGCCTGCGGCTGTTCGCCCCGCTCACTGCCGCGGGGACTTCTCCGCCGGGCGTATGAGGACCGTGCCGGAGTCCAGGTCTATCGGCCCCCGTCCCGGATCGCCGTCGTTCACGTCGGTCCGGGACAGCTCCAGCCGCTTCTTCTCCTCGTCCGTGTGCTTGCGTCCCGGGTTGAAGAGCTCCTCGATCATGTTGAACACCGCGTCCACCGCGCCTTTCGCCCCCCACCGGGGCCCCGTCGGTCACCGCACTGTCAGTGTCAGGATCCTGTCGTCGCCCGCCTCCGGCGACCCGCGCCCGTCCGTCTCGCTCGTGACCAGCAGCAATCTGTCCCCGCCGAGGGCGATCACCGTGCGCAGCCGGCCGTACTTCCCCGTCAGGAAGGCCTCCGGCTCGGCGACCGGATTCGCCCCGGCCAGCGGGATCCGCCACAGCCGCTCGCCCTTCAGCCCCGCCATCCACACCGAGCCCTGCGCCCAGGCGATCCCGCTAGGCGAGGCCTCGTCCGTCTTCCACACCGCCACCGGATCGCGCAGCCCCGGCTTGCCGGCCTTCCCCTCGGCCTCCGGCCAGCCGTAGTTCGCCCCGGGCTCGATCAGGTTCAGCTCGTCCCAGGTGTTCTGGCCGAACTCGGCCGCCCACAGCCTCTTGTCCTTGTCCCAGGCCAGACCCTGCACATTGCGGTGCCCGTAGGAGTAGACGACCGAGTCCGCCTCGGGATTCCCGTGCACCGGCTGTCCGTCCGGTGTCATCCGCAGGATCTTGCCGCCCAGCGACTTCTTGTCCTGGGCGAGCCCCGTGTCTCCGGTCTCGCCCGTCCCCGCGTAGAGCATCTTGTCCGGGCCGAAGGCGATCCGGCCCCCGTTGTGGATCAGGCCCTTGGGGATGCCCCGGAACACCGTGTCCGGAGCGCCCAGTTGCTGGCCGGGGTCCCGCTGCTCGTCGTAGCGCATCCGGGCGATGCGGTTGTCGGACTCCGTCGTGAAGTACGCGTACACCATCCGGTCCGAGGCGAACGAGGGCGACAGCGCGAGCCCCAGCAGCCCGCCCTCGCCGCCCGGGGCCACGCCCGGCACCTTGCCGATCTGCGTCACCGTGCCGGTGGCCGCCGCGACCCTGCTGATCGTCCCCTTGTCCCGCGAGGCGACCAGCAGGTCCCCGCCCGGCAGCGGGGCCACGCCCCAGGGGGACTCCAGGCCCTTGGCGACCTCGCCCGACACCGTCACCGAGCCCTTGGCCGGCGGCGCGGCCTCCGAGGAGCCGGACGGGGAGCCGGCGGGCCCGGATCCCGATGCGGCAGGCGCCGCGCCGGGTGGCGACGTGCCCGGCTTGGCGGCGGGGGAGCCCGCCGGCGCGCAGCCCGCCGCGAGCAGCGCCCCGCATCCCGCCAGGGCGAATGCCGCCAGCACTCCACGGGTCCGGGTGCGCGGGCCCTCGTACCTCCGGTGCCCCTGTCCGTATCCCATCGTCCTGCTCCCCTCCGGTCGGCGATCGCGCCTTTCACCTGTCTCAACAGCTGCGGCACTTCCCGAAGTTCCGGCCCTCGTACACCCGATCGAGTGGTTGTCCGGACCCGGTCCCGGCCCGGTCCCGGCCCGGCCTCGGCCCGGTCCCGAGGCCGCCCCGGACCCGGGTCCCGCTCGCGCCGGGACTCAGTCCCAGGCTCCCACCGCCGCCGGCAGCGCCGCGATCTCGGCCAGGTCCCCGGCCGTGAGCCGCAGCTCCGCCGCCCCCGCGTTCTCCGCCGCCCAGTGCGCCCGGTCGGCACCCGGGACCGGCACCACGTGCGGCCCCTGCGCCAGCACCCACGCCAGCGCCACCTGCGCCGCCGTCACCTGCGGCCCGAGCCGCCGCGCGACCCGCCGAAGCCCCGCCACCAGCACCTGGTTCGCCGCCATCGACTCCGCCGTGAAGCGCGGATGCCGGGCCCGCACGTCCTCCCACTCGAAGCCCTCGCCCGGCCGGAGCGTCCCGGTCAGGAACCCGCTGCCCAGAGGCATCGCCGCCAGGAACCCCACCCCGCGCGCCGCGCACCACGGCAGCAGCCGCCGCGCCGCGTCCGGGGACCACACCGACAGCTCCGCCTGGACCGCGCTCACCGGGAACACCTGCTGGACCCGTTCCAGGTGCCCCAAGGTCACCTCGTACGCCCGGTCCCCGCGCCGCCCCGCCCCCGGCCCGGCGCCCGCCCCCAGCGCGCAGAACCCGAGCGAGCGCACCTTCCCGGCGCCCACCAGCTCCGCCATCGCCCCCCAGGTCTCTTCCACCGGCACGTCCGGATCTACCCGGTGCAGCTGGTAGAGGTCGATGACGTCCGTCCGCAGCCGCCGCAGCGAGGCGTCACAGGCCCGCCGCATGTACCCGGGCCGCCCGTCCGCCACGACGTGCTGCTCGCCCGCCCGCAGCCCCACCTTGGCGGACACGAACGCCTCCGTCCGCCGCTCCCGCAGCACCCGCCCGAGCAGCAGCTCGTTGGTGAAGGGCCCGTAGACGTCGGCGGTGTCCAGCAGGTTCACCCCGAGGTCCAGCGCCGCGTGCACCGTGGCCAGCGACTCCGCCCCGCGGCGCCGCGAGGGCGCGTACGCCCAGCTCATCGGCATGCACCCGAGCCCGATGGCGCCCACCGTCAGCGCCCCCGCCCCGATCGACCTGCGCTCCACCCGTTGGTCCCCCTCCCGGTCCGGCAAACAAACTAACGGCTTGATCAGGATCCATTGGCCTTGGCATAGCCTCCTGGTCATGGATGCAAAGACAGCGGACGTCTGGCTGCCGTTCCCCGCCGAGGAGATCGAGGGCCTCCCCGACGCCTTCACCTACCGCCGGTGGGACGGTGAGGACACCTACCCGGCCGATCCGGCCGCCTGCGTCTTCTACGTCACGCCCTACATGAAGTCCTCCGAGGTCACCCTGCGCCCGCTGGCCGGCATGCCGGACCTGGAAGTCGTGCAGACGCTGACCGCGGGCATCGACCACGTCCTGGGCGGCCTCGACCGCCTGCGTCCCGGCGTACGGCTGTGCAACGCGCGGGGCGTCCACGAGGCGAGCACCGCCGAGCTGGCCCTCACCCTCACCCTCGCCTCGCTGCGCGGGATCCCGGGGATGGTGCGCGGACAGGACCGCGAGGAGTGGCGCTCGGGCTTCTACGAGGCCCTCGCCGACAAGTCCGTGCTGATCGTGGGGTACGGGTCGATCGGCGCGGCCATCGAGGACCGGCTCGCCCCCTTCGAGTGCGCGCGGGTCGCGCGGGTCGCACGCTCGGCGCGCACCACCACGCGCGGTCCCGTGCACGCGCACGCCGAACTGCCCCGGCTGCTCCCCGAGGCCGACGTGGTGATCCTCTCCACCCCGCTGACCGACGGGACGAGGGGCCTGGCCGACGCCGCTTTCCTCGCCCGGATGAAGGACGGCGCCCTGCTGGTGAACGTGGCGCGCGGCCCCGTCGCCGACACCGGTGCGCTGCTGGCGGAGCTGGAGTCGGGCCGGCTGCGCGCGGCGCTCGACGTCACCGACCCGGAACCGCTGCCCGCCGGCCACCCGCTCTGGCATGCTCCGAATGTCCTGATCACGCCTCACGTGGGCGGCAGCAGCACGGCGTTCGCGCCGCGGGCCAGGCGCCTGGTCGCCCGCCAGCTCCGGCGGTTCGCCGCCGGGGAGCCCGTGGAGAACACGGTCCTGATCACCGACTGACGCGCAGTGCGCACGCTCCGCATCCGTCCGGACGCGCACAGTGGCAACAACTCCCCGTGTGGTAACGGAGCGTAGACCGTCTATGTCCCTGAGTGACGAAAGTGGTGTATCGTCCGGAACAAGGGGCTGCAGCGCTTTCGTCTGGCGCTGGGGAGTGATCGGACACTTTGGGGGGCGACGGGCGATGCACGGCCAATGGACGAAGGATCCGATGCGGCACAGCCGCCGAAGGCGACGCTGCAAGGACTGGGCTGCGCCGGAACCAGCCGGCGAGGGGGACCGGTGAGTGCCCCGGGGGCGGCGCTGCTGACCAGGCCGCCCGCCCCGGGCGGCGGCAGGAGCCTGGCGATGCAGCTGCTCCTCGCCGTGGTCAGCGGCGGATACGCCGTCGGCGCCGCCCTCGGCTGGGGCTCCGGGGAACTTGCCGAGATCATGGGCGACTTCGGACTCAGCGCCGCCGCGTTACTCGCCGCCGTCTCCTGCTACGCGTACGCGCGGACGATCGACAGCCGTGAGCGTCCGGCCTGGCTGCTCTTCGCGTTCTCCTCCCTCATGGGAGCCTGCGGAAACGGCGTCTGGGGCTGGTACGAGGTGGTCCTCGGCGAGGCCGTGCCGAAGCCCTCGCTCGCCGACTTCGCGTTCCTCTGCTTCGCCCCGCCCGCCATCGTGGGCCTGCTCGTCCTCGCCAAACGCCCCGTCACCCGCGCCGGCTGGGTCTGCCTCGGGCTCGACTCCTGGCTCATCGGCGGCTCCCTGCTCACCCTGTCCTGGAGCCTGGCCCTCGCGCACGCGGCGCGGACCGCCCAGTCCGGAGCCCCCGGCAGCGTCCCGCGCGCCGCGCTCTCGCTCGCCTACCCGCTGCTGGACATCGCGCTCGTCTCCATGGTGCTGGTCCTGCACTTCCGGCGCTCCGAGGCCAACCGCTCGGCCGTCAACACCGCCATCGCGGCCCTGGCCCTGACCGTGCTCAGCGACGCCCTGTTCACCTCGCCGCTGCTGAGCGCCGAATACCAGTCCGGCCAGCTGCTCGACGCCGGCTGGTTCGCCGGCTCGCTGCTGCTCGCGTACGCGCCCTGGGGGGCCCGGCGCGCCCATCCGGGCCCGGGCACGCCGGGCCTGCCGCGCCCCGACCGGCAGGTCAGCCGCCCCATCACCGGCTCGCTGCCCGCCCTCACCCCCTACCTCGCGGCCGCCGTCTGCACCCTGGGCATCCTGTACAACGTGGTGGATGGCCGGAAGGTCGACCGCGTCGTCGTCTTCACGGGCTGCACGGTGGTCCTCGCCCTCGTCATCCGGCAGGGCATCATGCTCATCGACAACATCGCGCTGACGCAGGAACTCGCCCAGAAGGAGAACCACTTCCGCTCCCTGGTCCAGGGCTCCAGCGACGTCATCATGATCGCCGCCCCCACCGGGACCCTGCGGTACGTCAGTCCCGCGGCGGCCGGGGTCTACGGGCGCGAGGCCGAAGAGCTCGTCGGCTCCGAGCTGGCCACCCTGATCCACCCGCAAGACCTGGGCCGGGTGGTCCACGAGGTGCGCCGCTTCCTGGCCGCGCCGCCCGCCGAGGAGCCGACCACCCGCATCGAATGCCGCTTCAAGTCCGGCAGCGGCGAATGGCTCAATGTGGAGTCCACGGTCAACCGCCACCAGGGCGGCCTCATCCTCAACAGCCGCGACGTGACCGAGCGGGTCCGCCTCCAGGCGCAGCTCCAGCACAGCGCCGAGCACGATCCGCTGACCGACCTGCCCAACCGGGCCCTGTTCACCCGCCGGGTCCGCCAGGCCCTGACCGGGCGGCGGGCGGGGGACCACAGCACCGCGGTGCTCTTCATCGACCTCGACGGGTTCAAAGCGGTCAACGACACCATCGGCCACCAGGCCGGCGACGAGCTGCTGACCGAGGCCGCGCGCCGGCTCCAGGACTCGGTGCGCGCCGGGGACACCGCGGCCCGGCTCGGCGGCGACGAGTTCGCGGCGCTGATCCTGGGCGACGGCGCCCGCGAGCGCAGCGCCCGCGAACACCAGGTGCAGGAGATCGCGGACCGGCTGCGCACCACCCTGTCCCAGCCGTACCGGATCGCCGGCAGCGAAGTCCGGGTGGCCGCCAGCATCGGCGTGGCCTTCGCCGACCCCGGGATCACCCCTTCGGACCTCATGCGCAACGCGGACCTCGCGATGTACCGCGCCAAGGCGGGCGGCAAGAACCGGGTCGAGCTGTACGCGCCCCAGATGCAGGCCGAGGTCGTACGGAAGGCGGAGCTCGCGGGGCGGCTGCGCACGGCGCTCCACGACGGGGAGTTCGCCCTCCTGCACCAGCCCGTGGTCTCGCTGGCGACCGGCGAGGTGACGGCCGTGGCGGCGCAGGCCCGGTGGCGCTCCGCACAGGGGATCCTGTTCACCCCGGCGGAATTCCTCCGGGTGGCCGAATACAGCGAGGGCGCGGCGGCGGGGTCCGACGGCCGCTCCGGCCTCCCCGCGGGCCCGCCCGTCCGGGCCGCCGAGCTGGGCCACTGGCTGCTGGGGGAGGCCGTGGCACAGGCCGCCGAGCGGCACCGGATCGGGCACGACGTGCCGGTGGCCGTACGGATGAGCGCCCAGCGGCTGCTGGACCGGGCCGCGCCGCTCGGCTCCGTGGAAGCCCTGCTAACCCGGCACGGGCTGCCGTCCGGGGCGCTGGTGATCGAACTGACCGTGTCCGACCCCAGAGTGCCCTTCGACGAGCTGGAGCGGCGTCTGGCGGCCCTGCGCCGCCTCGGGGTCCTGATCTCCCTCGACGGCTTCGGCAGCGGCTACGCGGCCATCAGCGCCCTGCGCAGACTCCCCGTGGACGTCCTCAAGGTGGACCGCGGCCTGGTCGAGGGAGTGGTCGAGTCCGCCCGCCTCCACAAGATCACCGCTGGTTTGTTGCGCATTGCAAATGATTTGGGCATGCAGTCGGTCGCCGACGGCGTGGACCTGCCGGAGCAGGTCATGGCGCTGCGTGCGATGGGGTGCACACACGGCCAGGGAGTGGCTTTTTCCGGCCCTCTCGACGAGTACAGGCTGCGCCGCGCGCTCGTGCGCGGTACGTTCCCAGTACCGGGCGGGGCGGTCCAGCCTGCCTTGGCCGGTGGTTCGTCCGGGGGCTCGATGGCCATCCGCAGAGGCTCACATAATGAGACGCCCGTCCCACCCGCTTGACATCCCCCTCCCGCCGGAGGGAGGGTCAGTGCCATGCGCACCCGAATTCTCGTACTTGGAAAGCGCGTCGGCTGAAGCTGGGACCAGCATGTCCCCGCTCCGCACACCCGACGCGCTCCCCTCGCTTGCCTCCCGGCACGAGGGGTTTTTTGTTGCACTGGCACACCTTCGAATCCTCGTAAAACCCTCAGCTTCGAGAAGAGAATGCCGATGACCGAGCAGGCCACCGGGGCCCACCATCCGCAGCCGCGGCCCCGTTCCGGCGGACACCAGCCCGCCGCAGTTGAGCACGTCACGGGTGCGCAGTCCCTCATCCGCTCTCTCGAAGAGGTGGGGTGCGACACCGTCTTCGGTATCCCGGGCGGGGCCATCCTCCCGGCGTACGACCCGATGATGGACAGCACCAAGGTCCGCCACATCCTGGTCCGCCACGAGCAGGGCGCCGGCCACGCGGCGACCGGCTACGCGCAGGCCACCGGCAAGGTGGGCGTCTGCATGGCGACCTCCGGCCCGGGCGCCACCAACCTGGTCACCCCCATCGCCGACGCGCACATGGACTCGGTGCCGCTCGTCGCGATCACCGGCCAGGTCTCCTCCAAGGCGATCGGCACGGACGCCTTCCAGGAGGCGGACATCGTCGGCATCACGATGCCGATCACCAAGCACAACTTCCTGGTGACCAGGGCCGAGGACATCCCGAAGACGATCGCGGAGGCCTTCCACATCGCCTCCACCGGCCGCCCCGGCCCGGTCCTGGTCGACATCGCCAAGGACGCCCTGCAGTCGAAGACCACCTTCTCGTGGCCGCCCTCGCAGGACCTCCCGGGCTACCGGCCGGTCACCAAGCCGCACGCCAAGCAGATCCGCGAGGCCGCCAAGCTCATCTGCCAGGCCAAGCGCCCGGTCCTGTACGTCGGCGGCGGCGTCATGAAGTCCGGCGCGACCGCAGAGCTGAAGGTCCTGGCCGAGCTGACCGGGGTCCCGGTCACCACCACGCTGATGGCGCTGGGCTCGTTCCCCGACAGCCACCCGCTGCACGTGGGCATGCCGGGCATGCACGGCGCGGTCACCGCCGTCACCGCCCTGCAGAAGTCGGACCTGCTGATCGCGCTCGGCACCCGCTTCGACGACCGCGTCACCGGCAAGCTGGACAGCTTCGCCCCGTTCGCGAAGGTCATCCACGCGGACATCGACCCGGCGGAGATCGGCAAGAACCGCGAGGTCGACGTCCCGATCGTCGGCGACGCCCGCGAGGTCATCGCCGACCTGATCCAGGCGGTCCAGGCCGAGCACACCGAGGGCAACGCCGGGGACTACACCGCCTGGTGGAAGGACCTCAGCCGCTGGCGCGAGACGTACCCCCTGGGCTACGAGACCCCCGGGGACGGCATGCTCTCCCCGCAGCAGGTCATCCAGCGCATCGGCGAGCTCGCCCCCGAACACACGATCTACGCGGCCGGCGTCGGCCAGCACCAGATGTGGGCCTCGCACTTCGTCAACTACGAGGAGCCCCGCACCTGGCTGAACTCCGGCGGCGCCGGAACCATGGGCTACGCGGTCCCGGCCGCCATGGGCGCCAAGGTCGGCATGCCGGACCGCACGGTCTGGGCGATCGACGGCGACGGCTGCTTCCAGATGACCAATCAGGAACTGGTCACCTGCGCGCTGAACAACATCCCGATCAAGGTCGCGATCATCAACAACGGTGCGCTGGGCATGGTCCGCCAGTGGCAGACCCTGTTCTACAACCAGCGGTACTCCAACACCGTCCTGCACGCGGACGAGACGGGCCACGACACCGTCGGCTCCCAGCTCGGCGAGTCCACCGCCCCCCGCAAGGGCACCCGCGTCCCGGACTTCGTCAAGCTGTCCGAGGCCATGGGCTGCGTGGCGCTGCGCTGTGAGGACCCGGCCGACCTGGACAGGGTCATCGCCGAGGCCAACGCGATCAACGACCGTACCGTCGTGATCGACTTCATCGTCCACGAGGACGCCATGGTGTGGCCGATGGTCGCCGCCGGCACCTCCAACGACGAGGTCATGGCAGCCCGGGGCGTCCGTCCCGACTTCGGCGACAACGAAGACGACTGAGCCGAGAGAGCCTGAGAGAGAGAACGACTCACATGTCCAAGCACACGCTCTCCGTCCTGGTCGAGAACACGCCCGGCATCCTCGCCCGGATCGCCGCGCTGTTCTCCCGCCGCGGGTTCAACATCGACTCCCTCGCGGTCGGCGTCACCGAGCACCCCGACATCTCGCGCATCACGATCGTCGTGAACGTCGAGGACCTCCCGCTGGAGCAGGTGACCAAGCAGCTGAACAAGCTGGTCAACGTGCTCAAGATCGTCGAGCTGGAGCCGCACAACGCCATCGAGCGCGAACTCGTTCTGGTGAAGGTCCGTGCCGACAACGAGACCCGCTCCCAGATCGTCGAGATCGTCCAGCTGTTCCGCGCCAAGACGGTCGACGTCTCCCCGGAGGCCGTCACCATCGAGGCGACGGGCGGCGCGGACAAGCTCGGCGCGATGCTCAAAATGCTGGAGCCCTTCGGCATCAAGGAGCTCGTGCAGTCCGGCACGATCGCCATAGGGCGTGGCGGACGGTCCATCACGGACCGCAGCCTGCGCGCGCTCGACCGCAGCGCCTGAGCGCCGCGACACCCCAGCACCGCGTTGCCTCTCGCATGGCGAGACCAAGAAACTTCCTCTACGTTCCCCGCCGTACGGTGGGTGCAACACCAGCGCACCAAGGAGATATCCCAGTGGCCGAGCTGTTCTACGAGAACGACGCCGACCTGTCCATCATCCAGGGCCGCAAGGTCGCGGTCATCGGTTACGGCAGCCAGGGCCACGCCCACGCGCTGTCGCTCCGTGACTCCGGCGTCGACGTCGTCGTCGGCCTGAAGGAGGGCTCGAAGTCCAAGGCCAAGGCCGAGGAGCAGGGCCTGAAGGTCGTCCCCGTGGCCGAGGCCGCCGCATGGGCCAACGTCATCATGATCCTGACGCCGGACCCGCTGCAGGCCGAGATCTACGAAGAGTCGATCAAGCAGCACCTGGAAGAGGGCGACGCGCTCTTCTTCGGCCACGGCTTCAACGTCCGCTACGGCTTCATCAAGCCCCCGGCCAACGTGGACGTCGCCCTCGTCGCCCCGAAGGGCCCGGGCCACCTGGTGCGCCGCCAGTACGAGGAAGGCCGCGGCGTGCCCTGCATCGCCGCCGTCGAGCAGGACTTCTCCGGCAGCGCCTTCGCCCTCGCGCTCTCGTACGCGGCCGGCATCGGCGGCACCCGCGCCGGCGTCATCAAGACCACCTTCACCGAGGAGACCGAGACCGACCTGTTCGGTGAGCAGGCCGTCCTCTGCGGTGGCGCCTCCGCCCTGGTCAAGGCCGGTTTCGAGACCCTGACCGAGGCCGGCTACCAGCCGGAGATCGCGTACTTCGAGTGCCTGCACGAGCTGAAGCTCATCGTCGACCTCATGTACGAGGGCGGCCTGGAGAAGATGCGCTGGTCGGTCTCCGAGACCGCCGAGTGGGGCGACTACATCACCGGCCCCCGCATCATCACCGACGCCACCAAGGCCGAGATGAAGCAGGTCCTCGCGGAGATCCAGAGCGGCGAGTTCGCGAACACCTGGATGGCCGAGTACAAGGCCGGTCTGCCGAAGTACAACGAGTACAAGAAGGCCGACGAGGCGCACCTGCTGGAGACCACCGGCAAGAAGCTGCGCAAGCTCATGAGCTGGGTCGACAGCGACGAGAGCTGATCCGTACGCGGCGGGGCCGGGACGACGGGTCCCGGCCCCGCCGCGCAGGACGAGCCGGATCGGACCGCGGCGCACACGGTGCTTGTCCACCCCGGCCAACCCCGGACGGGTGATCCTTCCGGACAGGCGGAATTCCATGCGGAATCCGCCACTACACTGCTCAACACAACGCGTCAGGCCCACAGTGTCGTGCGTCTTCCACGCGGCTACCCCCTCCACCGCCTGCGGCCGTCGGGACGGCCGTCCGCACTGGACTTGTGAGGATGACCCACGTGAGCTCGAAACCTGTCGTACTCATCGCCGAAGAGCTGTCGCCCGCCACCGTCGACGCGCTCGGTCCGGACTTCGAGATCCGGCACGTCAACGGAGCCGACCGCGCGGAGCTGCTCCCCGCGATCGTGGACGTCGACGCCATCCTGGTGCGCTCCGCGACCAAGGTCGACGCGGAGGCCATCGCCGCCGCCAAGAAGCTGAAGGTCGTCGCGCGCGCCGGTGTCGGTCTCGACAACGTCGACGTCTCCGCCGCCACCAAGGCCGGCGTGATGGTCGTGAACGCACCGACCTCCAACATCGTCACCGCCGCCGAGCTCGCCTGCGGCCTGCTCGTCGCCTCGGCCCGCAACATCCCGCAGGCCAACACCGCCCTGAAGAACGGCGAGTGGAAGCGGAACAAGTACACGGGCGTCGAGCTCAGCGAGAAGACCCTGGGCGTCGTCGGCCTCGGCCGCATCGGCGTCCTGGTCGCCCAGCGCATGTCGGCCTTCGGCATGAAGATCGTCGCGTACGACCCCTACGTGCAGCCCGCGCGCGCCGCCCAGATGGGCGTCAAGATGCTGACGCTCGACGAGCTCCTCGAGGTCGCCGACTTCATCACCGTGCACCTGCCCAAGACCCCCGAGACCCTCGGTCTCATCGGTGACGAGGCCCTGCACAAGGTCAAGCCGTCCGTCCGCATCGTCAACGCCGCGCGCGGCGGGATCGTGGACGAGGCCGCGCTGTACTCGGCCATCAAGGAGGGCCGCGTCGCCGGCGCCGGCCTCGACGTGTACGCGAAGGAGCCCTGCACGGACTCCCCGCTCTTCGAGCTCGACCAGGTCGTCTGCACCCCGCACCTCGGCGCGTCCACGGACGAGGCCCAGGAGAAGGCCGGCATCGCGGTCGCCAAGTCGGTGCGCCTCGCGCTCGCGGGCGAGCTCGTACCGGACGCGGTCAACGTCCAGGGCGGCGTCATCGCCGAGGACGTCCGTCCGGGCCTGCCGCTCGCCGAGAAGCTCGGCCGCATCTTCACCGCCCTCGCGGGCGAGGTCGCGGTCCGCCTCGACGTCGAGGTCTGCGGCGAGATCACCCAGCACGACGTCAAGGTGCTGGAACTCTCCGCCCTCAAGGGTGTCTTCGAGGACGTCGTCGACGAGACCGTCTCCTACGTCAACGCCCCGCTGTTCGCGCAGGAGCGCGGTGTCGAGGTACGCCTGACCACCAGCTCGGAGTCCCCGGACCACCGCAACGTGGTGACCGTGCGCGGCACCCTGTCGGACGGTCAGGAGGTGTCGGTCTCCGGCACCCTCGCCGGCCCGAAGCACCTGCAGAAGATCGTCGGCATCGGCGAGTACGACGTGGACCTGGCGCTCGCCGACCAGATGCTCGTCCTGCGCTACACCGACCGCCCCGGCGTGGTCGGCACCGTCGGCCGCATCCTCGGCGAAGCCGGCCTGAACATCGCGGGCATGCAGGTCGCCCGCGCCGAGGAGGGCGGCGAGGCGCTCGGCGTCCTCACGGTCGACGCGGAGGTGCCGGTGAACGTCCTCGCGGAGATCTCCGCCGAGATCGGCGCGGTCTCGGCGCGTACGGTCAGCCTCGGCTGACCCGCACGACACGGAGAAGGGCCCGGGGAACTCCCCGGGCCCTTCTCCGTGTTCCGCCGCCGTTCCCCCGGCCGTACGGGGATCAGACCGCCAGGGCCGGGGCCTGCGCGGCCGTCTCCCCGGAGGGCTGCGCCGCGGGGGCGCCGAGCCCGCGCAGCAGGGCCGCGGCGAGCAGCGCCGCCGCCAGCAGGAGGGCCGTACCGCCCCAGGCGGCGTACTGCATGCCGTGGACGAAGGCCTCGCGGGCCAGGGCCAGCACCTGCTCGCCGGCCGGGCCGCCGAGCTGCCGGGCGCTGGCGACCGCGCCCCCCAGGGTCTCCCGGACGGCGGGTTCGGCGCCCGACAGGTCGGAGCGGTAGACGGCGGTGCCCAGGCTGCCCAGCACCGCCATGCCGAGCGCGCCGCCGAACTCCTGGCCGGTCTCCAGCAGGGAGGCGGCCGAGCCGGCCTTCTCCGCGGGGGCCGCGCCGAGCGCCATGTCGGCGACCAGGGACATCACGGTGACGATGCCGCTGGCCAGGACGCCCGCGCCGGTCAGCAGCAGCCACAGCGAGTCGCTGTCGACCAGCCCGATCAGGGCGAACCCGGCCGCGGCGAGGACGAATCCGCCGGCGATGACGTACGCCCGGTCGGTCTTCTGCGCCAGGGCCGCGCTGACCGGGGCGGCGGCTCCGATGAAGAGCGAGGGCGCGAGGCTCCACAGGGCGGCCTCCAGCGTGCCCATGCCGAGCACCGACTGCAGGTACTGGGTGGTGAAGTAGGCCGAGCCCATCATGGCGAAGGCGGCGAGGGTGTTGAGCGCGATCCCGGCGCCGAATCCGCGGCCCCGGAACAGGGCCCGGTTGACCATGGCGTCGTCACGGGTGCGCTGGCGGCGGACGAAGAGGAACCCGAAGGCCAGGCCCACGGCGACGGAGACCAGGTGGAGCGGGGCCGGGCCCTCGGCGGCGATCTCCTTGAGGCCGTACACCAGCGGGAGGACGGCGGCCGTCGACAGCGGCACGCTCAGCAGGTCGAAGCGGCCGGGCGCCGGGTCCTTGAACTCCGGTACCAGCACGGGGACGAGGGCCAGCAGGAGCAGCATCGCGGGCACGTTGACCAGGAAGACCGAACCCCACCAGAAGTGGTTCAGCATCACGCCGCTCATCACCGAGCCGAGGGCGATGCCGCCGGTCATGGCCCCGGACCAGATGGCGATGGCCCGGCCGCGCTGGGCGGCGTCCTGGAAGAGGTTGCGTACGAGGGCGAGGGTGGAAGGCATCAGGGTCGCTCCGCCGATCCCGAGCAGCACGCGGGCCGCGATCAGCATCTCGGCGCTGGTGGCGTAGGCGGCGCAGACGGAGGCGAGTCCGAAGGCGGTCGCGCCCATCATCAGCAGCTTGCGGCGGCCGATCCGGTCACCGAGCGAGCCCATGGTGATCAGCAGGCCCGCGAGGGCGAAGGCGTAGCTGTCGAAGATCCAGAGCTGCTGGGTGGCGCTCGGGTCGAGCTCGCGGGTGATCGCCGGGATGGCGAAGTAGAGGACGGAGACGTCCATCGAGACCAGGAGCAGTGGCAGCAGGAGGACGGTGAAGGCGATCCATTCCCGGCGGCCGGCGGGACGTGCGGCGGAGTTCGTCATGAGCAGCAATGTACAAGTGTCATAAACGCTTGTCTAGTACGAGCGTATAGAACGCGCCAGAGGCGGCGACGGCCGACGAGCCCGCCTGAGCCGGTCGGTTGGTCGGTCGGGTGTTCAGCCGTACAGACGGCTCGCCTTGAGGGCCATGTGGAGCAACAGCCGGTCCTCGCCCTCGTCCAGGTCCAGGCCCGTCAGCTGTTCCACCCGGGCGAGCCGGTAGTACAGGGTCTGGCGGTGGATGCCCAGCGCCGCCGCCGCGCGGCCCGCCTGGCCCGCGCAGTCCAGGAACAGCTCGGCCGTACGGGCGAGTTCACGGTGCGCGGGCCCGAGCAGGACCCGGGTCGCCGGGTCGCCCGCCGGGCCGGCCGCCGCCAGGGCCGCCAGCATCCGGTACGGGCCGATCGCCGACCACTGGGCCACCGGGGCGAACCGGGGCTGCGCCGCGGCCGCCTGCGCCGCCGCCGAGGCCTGTGACCAGGCGTCGGCCAGGGCCGCGAGCCCCCGGCGGGGCTCCGCGATCCCGGCGGTCGCCGCGCCGCCCGCCAGCAGCCGGGTCGCGACGCCCTCGGCGGGTGCGAGCACCTCCGCCGAGCGGAGCCTGACCAGCACGGCGAGCGCCTGGCCGGCCTTCCGCTCGGACGGGGCGCCCGCGTCGCGGGGCCCGGCGTCGACGCCCGGCCCGCTCCCGTCCCCGCGCTCCGGCAGGGGGACGGTGCACACCGCGGCCGCGCCCGGCACGGACGCCGGGGCCTCGCCGGACCACGGCCGCACGCACACCACCGCGTGCAGCCCGTCCGCCCCCGGGCCCAGCGCCACCCGCAGCGCGGCCACCGCCATGTCCTGCTGCCAGCCCCGTCCGGCCGTGAGCACCTCCCGGAACTCCCGGGACAGGTCGGCCCCCGCCTTCGCCTCCTCGGCGAGCAGGATCCCGATGCGCTCGGCCACCTCCATGGCCGCCGCCAAGGCGTCCGGCCCGGGGCCGGGCTCCTGGTCGAGGAGCCACACGTACCCCTGCACGATCCCGCGGTAGCGCACCGGCAGGCAGATCCGCCCCCGGAAGACCCCCGCGTCCGGGGCCGCCGGGATCCGCACCGGCCCGGTCGCCCGCGCGATCCCGAACCCCTCGAACCAGGCCCGCACGGCCGCCGTGGACTGCCGGGTCAGGATCGAGCGGGTGCGCACCGGGTCCATCGCGAGGTCGTCCTCGCTGTCGTGCGCGCCGAAGGCGATGAGACGGAAATCCCGGTTCTCCAGCGTTGCCGGGGCGCCGAGGAGCGCCGAGATCTCATCCACCAGGTCCTGGTAATCGCCCTTCACCCGGACATTCTCCCACCCGGAAAGCCGGTCTTCAGACAGATGTATGAGATCGGGGACACGGATGCGTGACAGCTGTCGATGGCAGAGGATCAAAGCGATCCTTAGGTTTCACGGTGGTTTTACTTGCGTTTTCTTTACGGCCCCGCCCACCCCTTCGCGGACCGTATGCCTGCTTCTGCCACCTGTTGGAGGTGCCCCGTGCTGGGTCCCGCGATCCTCGCCGCTTCGCGCAGCGACAAGATGCGCCGAATCGTCTCTGCCGCCCCGGTGACCAAGCCCGTGGTGAACCGGTTCATCCCCGGTGAGACGGTCGACCAGGTCATCCCGATCGTCGTGGACCTCGCGGAGAAGGGCCTGGAGCTCACGCTCGACGTGGTGGGCGAGGACATCACCACGGTGGAGCAGTCCCACGCCGCGCGTGACGCCTACCTCGAACTCATCGAGCACCTGGCGGGCCTGGGCCTCGGCGAGAAGGCCGAGATGTCGGTCAAGCTGTCGATGTTCGGCCAGGCGCTGGAGGGCGGCCACGAGCTCGCCCTCGCCAACGTCCGCCCGGTCGTCGAGGCCGCCGCGGCCATCGGCACCACCGTCACCCTGGACGCCGAGGACCACACCACCCTCGACTCGATGTTCGCCATCCACGAGGAGCTGCGCCGGGACTTCCCGCAGACCGGCTGCGTGATCCAGGCGTACCTCTTCCGCACCGAGGGCGACGCCCGCCGCCTGGCCGCCGCCGGCAGCCGGGTCCGGATCGTGAAGGGCGCCTACAAGGAGCCCGCCGAGGTCGCGTACCAGGACAAGGCCGAGATCGACAAGGCGTACGTCCGCATCCTGAAGACGCTGATGGACGGCGAGGGCTACCCGATGATCGGGTCGCACGACCCGCGCCTGATCGCCATCGCGCAGGAGCTCGGCCGCACGGCCGGGCGCAAGCTGGACGAGTACGAGTTCCAGATGCTGTACGGCATCCGCAGCGAGGAGCACCTGCGGCTCGCCGCCGAGGGCCACCGCATGCGCGTCTACACCGCGTACGGGACGGACTGGTACGGCTACTTCATGCGGCGCCTCGCCGAGAAGCCCGCCAACCTCCTGTTCTTCCTCCGCTCGATGATCACCAAGAACTAGCCCAGAACCAGGTCAAGGAGTTACCAGCCCCATGGATGCTGTGACCCAGGTCCCCGTGCCGGTCAACGAGCCGGTCCACTCGTACGCCCCCGGCACCCCGGAGCGCGCGCGCCTCGAAACGCAGCTGAAGCAGCTGTCCGAGAACCCGATCGACCTGCCCATGACGATCAACGGCGTCAAGCGGATGGGCGGCGGCGAGCGCTTCGACGTCGTGCAGCCGCACGACCACAAGTCGGTCATCGGCACGTACGCGAACGCCACCCAGGCCGACGCCCAGGAGGCCGTCGACGCCGCCCTGGCCGCCGCCCCGGCCTGGCGCTCGATGTCCTTCGACGACCGCGCCGCGATCATCCTGCGCGCCGCCGAGCTGCTGTCCGGCCCGTGGCGCGAGAAGCTGGCCGCCTCGACGATGCTGGGCCAGTCGAAGACCGCGCAGCAGGCCGAGATCGACACCCCGTGCGAGCTCGTCGACTTCTGGCGCTTCAACGTCCACTTCGCCCGCCAGATCCTGGCCGAGCAGCCGGTCGCGAACTCCGCCGGCGTGTGGAACCGCAGCGACCACCGCCCGCTCGAGGGCTTCGTCTACGCGATCACGCCGTTCAACTTCACGGCCATCGCCGGCAACCTGCCGACCGCCCCCGCGCTGATGGGCAACGTGGTCGTGTGGAAGCCGTCCCCGACGCAGACCCACTCCGCGGTCCTCCTGATGGAGCTCCTGGAGGAGGCCGGCCTGCCGAAGGGCGTCATCAACCTGGTGACGGGCGACGGCATCGCCGTGTCCGAGGTGGCCCTGAACCACCCCGAGCTCGCCGGCATCCACTTCACCGGCTCGACCAAGACCTTCCAGTACCTGTGGAAGGCGGTCGGCAACAACATCGAGAAGTACAAGTCCTACCCGCGCCTGGTCGGCGAGACCGGTGGCAAGGACTTCGTCGTCGCGCACCCGTCCGCGGACCGCGCCGTCCTGAAGACCGCCCTGACCCGCGGTTCCTTCGAGTTCCAGGGCCAGAAGTGCTCGGCGTCCTCGCGCGCCTACGTCCCGGCCTCGATCTGGAACGACGGCTTCAAGGAGGCCTTCGCGGCCGAGGTCGACGGCATCACCATGGGTGACGTCCGCGACCTGACCAACTTCATCGGCGCCGTCATCGACGAGCGGTCGTTCGCCAAGAACAAGGCCGCGATCGACCGTGCGATCGCCGACCCGACCTGCGAGATCATCGCCGGTGGCACGTACGACGACTCGGAGGGCTACTTCGTCCGCCCGACCGTCATCGCGTGCACCGACCCGGAGAACGAGGTCTTCACGACCGAGTACTTCGGCCCGATCCTGGCGATCCACGTGTACGAGGACGCCGAGTTCGACGCGATGCTGGCCCAGATGGAGTCCGTGTCGGCGTACGCGCTGACCGGCTCGATCATCGCCGGTGACCGCTACGCGGCCGCGGACGCGATGGAGAAGCTCCGCTTCGCGGCGGGCAACTTCTACATCAACGACAAGTCGACCGGCGCCGTGGTCGGCCAGCAGCCCTTCGGCGGCGGCCGTGCCTCGGGCACGAACGACAAGGCGGGCGCGGCGAGCAACCTGACGCGCTGGGTCTCGACGCGCTCCATCAAGGAGACCCTGGTCGCCCCGACGGAGTACGGCTACCCGCACATGGGCTGATCCGGCCCCCATCTGAACCCCGCCCCCGTTCCGGTACCCCCAAGTCCGGATCGGGGGCGGTCCCAGTTCCGCCCCCTCGTGGTCGGGGAGCCGGGCCGTCAGGGGATCAGGACGACCTTGCCGAGGTTGCGCCGCTCCTCGATCAGCGCGTGCGCCCGGGCCGCCTCGGCCAGCGGGATCTCCCCGTGCACGGCGGGGCGCAGCGAGCCGCCCGCGTACGCCGTCCACAGCTCGCGCCGCCAGCCCTCGAGCACCTCCGGTCGGCCCTGTGCGACGGCCCGGATCTGGAATCCGGTCACCGAGGCGCCGCGCACCAGCAGTTCGTACGCGTCCACCGTGCCCCCGCCGGAGCCGTAGGCCACCAGCCGGCCGCCCGTGGCCAAGGCCCGCACGGCGGGGCCGAGCAGGTCGCCGCCGACCCCGTCGAGGACCACGTCGTACGGGTCGCCCCAGGCGGCCGGGTCGTCGTACAGCACCACCTCGTCGGCGCCGAGGCCGCGTACGAACCCGGCCTTGTCCGGACGGGACACGGCGGCGACCAGCCGGCCGGCCCCGCCCGCCCGGGCCAGTCGCAGAGCGAGGCTGCCGACCCCGCTCGCGGCCGCCGTGACCAGCACGGACTCCCCGGGCCGGACCCGCCCGGCCTCCCAGGCGCCCCGGGCGACGAGCCCGCTGCGCACGAGCGCGACGGCGTCCACGGAGCTCGCCCCGTCGGGGACGGCGGAGGCGAAGGGGGCCGCGAGGAGCGCGTACTCGGCGTACCCGTGGCCGAAGCACAGCCCGGTGACCCGGTCCCCGACGGAGAACCCCCGCACCCCCTCTCCGAGCGCGGCCACGGTCCCCGCGACCTCCCCGCCGAGCGGCAGCGGCTCGCGGCCCTCCCGCACCTTGCGCACGACGGGCAGCGTGACCCCGACGGCCTCGACCGCGACGAGCAGCTCCCCGGGCCCGGGGACGGGCGCGGCCACCTCCTCGGCGAACAGCACTTCGGGGCCGCCGTTGACCTCGTGGCGGATGCGCAGCACAGGACCTCCCGGACCGTGTCGAATTCGTTGGGAGTCCCAACGATATAGGAGATCGTGGGGAATCCCAACGAATTGCTAGGCTGGGCCCGTGAACTCGGCCCTCGCGCACATCCAGACCCTCCCGAGCTGGCTCGTGGGGCGGGTCGCGGCGCGCGGCCGCGGCCTGGTAGCCGAGGCTCTCGCCGCGGAGGGGCTGAAGCTCGCGCACCACGCGGTGCTGGCGGCGACCGCCGAGTACGGCCCGGTGGCCCAGGCCGACCTCGGCCGCCGGCTCGGCATCGACCCCAAGGACCTGGTCGGACTCCTCAACCACCTCGAAGCCGCCGGCCTCCTCCTGCGCGCCCCGGACCCGGCGGACCGCCGCAAGAACGCCGTCACCCTCACCCCGGCGGGCGCGGCCGCCCTCACCCGCTGCGCCACCCTGGCCGAGCAGGCCAACGCCGCGTTCCTGTCGCCCCTCACCCCCGCCGAACGCGACCAGCTGACCGCCCTCCTGACCCGCGTCCACGAAGCCCCGGGCGAACCGCGACCCGAGGGCTAGACCTCGGTCATGACCTGGCCGAGGGACTTGCGGGTGAGGTCCGGGACCTCGCAGTCGTCGGCCGGGTAGCCGATGGGGATGACCGCGAAGGCCTTCTCGTTCTCCGGGCGGTGCAGCACGTGGGAGAGGAAGCGCATCGGGCTCGGGGTGTGGATCAGGGCCGCGAGGCCGCTGAGGTGGAGGGCGGTCAGGAGCATGCCGACCGCGATGCCGACCGATTCGTCGACGTAGTAGTGCTTGCGCTTGGCGCCGTCCGGGCCGAGCCAGTAGCGCTGCCGGAAGACGACGAGCAGGGCGGGGGCGTCGGTGAGGTGGGTCTTGACCGCGTCCGTGCCCAGCGGGCGCAGGGCGGCCAGCCACTCGTCGCCGAGGCGGCCGTCGTACGAGATCAGCTCCTCCTGCTCGGCGGCGTCGCGGATCCGCCGGCGCACCTGCGCGTCCTTGACCAGGACGAAGGTCCACGGCTGCTGGTGGGCCCCGGAGGGGGCGGTCGCCGCGCAGGCGATCGCGTCGCGCACGACCTGCTCCGGCACGGGGTCGGGGGAGAAGTGGCGGACGGTGCGCCGCTCGTCCATGCGCCTGCGCAACTCCGCGGCCCGCGCGAGCGATTCCGCGCTCGGCAGCCGCGCGGGCCGGTGGGCGACGGGCCGGTAGGGCGCGCCGTGGGTGGGGGTCCACTGCCGGGTCTCGGGAGGCATGCACCGATCCTCACGGGTGCGGCCGCGCGGGGCACGGCCCGTTCCGGTCGCTCCCGCGGATTTCCGGCCCTTCCCGCGGCCGTTGATAACTTCGCCGTATGGACATCCTGCTGAAGCACACCTCCCGACTCGGGGACGGCGAGCTCCGCGAGCTGCGGGAACTGCTCGACCGGGCCTTCGGCGGGGACTTCGCCGACGAGGACTTCGAGCACGCCCTCGGCGGCATGCACGCCCTCGTCCGGGAGGGCGGGGAGCTCGTCGCACACGGGAGCGTGGTGCAGCGGCGGGTCCTCCACCGGGGCCGGGCCCTGCGGACCGGGTACGTCGAGGCCGTCGCCGTACGGGCGGACCGGCGCCGGCGCGGACTCGGCGGGTGGGTCATGGACGCGCTGGAGGGCGTCATCGAGCGGGCCTACGTACTCGGTGCGCTGTCGGCCTCCGCCGACGGGGCCCGGCTGTACGAGGGGCGGGGGTGGGCCGTGTGGGGCGGGCGGATCGGGGCGCTGTCACCCGCCGGGCCGGTGCGGCTCCCCGACGAGGAGGGGTCGACGTACGTGTGGTTGCCGCCCGGCGGGGTGCTGGAGGACCCCGCCGGGCGGCTCGACTTCGACTGGCGTGACGGCGACGTGCTGTAGCGCGTCAGCCCGAGATGCTGGGCGCGCCCGTCTCGATGTGGCCCGTGTAGCGGCGCGACCAGGTGCCGTCGTTGTCCGCGAGGATCGTGAAGTCGTACCAGCCGTCGTTGTACGCGACCGCGTTGAAGTAGTCCTCGCGCGAGGAGTTCGCCGGGACGGTGTACGTCCACGGGCCGTCCGAGCGGTAGGCGTTCGAGCGGATCGTGAAGGTGACGGGCGCGGCCGACGCGTTCGTCATCTTGAACCAGACCGCGGTCTTGCCCGTGCCCGGCTCCACCGCGAAGCGGGCCGCCACCTCGACCGCCTTGCCCGCCTTCGACGCGTCGCCGATGAACCGGCGCAGGAAGCGGTTCGGTCCGTACATCGAGATGTCGTACTTGCCGGAGCCGCTGCCGAGGCCGATGTTGAAGTAGTCCGTCCCCGTCGCGCCCGGTTCCACCGTGTACTGCCAGGCGGCCGTGTCCCGGTACTGGTGCGGGTGGATCGAGAAGTGCGCCGCCTGCTTCGCCTGCGCGCCCTGGTTGGTCATCGAGAACCAGGCCAGGATCTTGCCGGCCGCCCCGAACTCGAACCGGTCCAGGTTGCCGTTGACCTGGTAGGGAAGGGCCCGCGCCGGGCGGGTTCCGGGCTCCTGGACCGGGAGCGCGTTGTCCTGCGGCACCGGGTTGGGGAGCGGACCGCAGGTCGCCTGGCCGATGACCTTGGCGGTCGAGGGCAGGCCGGCCGGCACCCCGTACACCGGGCGCGCGAAGTCGAAGACGCCGGTCAGGTCGCCGGTCACCTTGCGGCGCCAGGCGCTGATGTTCGGGCAGTTCGCCGGGGTGCCGAGGGCCGCCGTCCATTTCTCCATGAAGCGGAGCACCGAGGTGTGGTCGAAGACCTCCGAGCTCACCCAGCCGCCCCGCGTCCACGGGGACATGACGATCATCGGGACGCGGAAGCCGAGGCCGATCGGGGTGCCGTCGATGTACTCGTCCGGGGTGCCGGGCGGGGCGACGGGCGGCGGGACGTGGTCGAAGAAGCCGTCGTTCTCGTCGTAGTTGAGGAAGAGGACGGTGGAGTCGAAGACCTCGGGGTTCGCGGAGAGCGCCCGGTAGACCAGGTCCACGAAGTGCGCGCCGTCGCCGGGAGGGGCGTACGGGTGCTCCGAGAAGGCCTCGTTCGCGACGACCCAGGAGACCTGCGGCAGGGTGCCGGCGACGACGTCCGCGCGGATGGCGGCCGCGATGTCGTCGGGGGTGGAGCCGGTGGCCTTGGGGACGGATGCCATGCCCCGGTCCCACAGCGGGTTGCCGGGCGCCGCGTCCGTGAACTTCTTGAAGTAGGCCAGACCGTTGTCGCCGTAGTTGTCCTGGGCGTTCTGGTAGACCTTCCAGCTCATGCCGGCGCGCTGGAGGGCCTCGGCGTACGTCTCCCAGGTCAGCCCGGACTCGTCGCCGCCGTCCTTGCTGCCCGCGTCGACCTTGCCGCTCCACAGGAAGGTGCGGTTCGGGCCGGTCGCGCTCAGGGTGGAGCAGAAGTACGCGTCGCAGACGGTGTAGTTGTCGGCGAGCCCGTAGTGGAAGGGTATGTCCCCGCGGTCGAGGTGGCCGAGGGTGCGGGTGTTGCCCACGCCGAGGACCCAGTTGTCCATCCGGCCCTTGTTCCAGGCGGCGTGCTGGGAGGTCCAGCTGTGCGGGAGGTCGCCGTTGCACTGGGCGAGGGTCTCGCCGTCGACGCCGCCGGCCGCGGGGGTGGAGCTGAGCTTCCACGGGTACTGGCGGCCGCCCCAGTTGGGCTGGTTGAACATGCCCCAGCCGCCCGGGATGTTGCCGGCGGCGCGGTCGCCGAAGCCGCGGACACCCTTCAGCCTGCCGAAGTAGTGGTCGAAGCTGCGGTTCTCCTGCATCAGGATCACCACGTGCTTCACGTCGGTGATCGTGCCGGTCGCGGCGGCGGCGGCCGCCGACGTCGGCGCGATCGCCGGCAGGGCGGCCCCGGCCATCAGCCCGGCGCCGATACCCACGAAACCTCTGCGGCTGATCGGTGTCACTGGCTACTCGCCTCCAACTCAAGTGCCCCGCTGGCACATTGACGGAAAGAGTGGCGGGCGCCGGGCCAAAGGTCTACATCCGTGCGGTAAGAAGTCGGTGAACATCCGGTTGGCTGGATTCACTCCCCGAGACCGACGAGCATCTTGCCCAGATTGTCCCCTCGCAGCATGCCCAGGAAGGCATCCACCGTGTGATCAAATCCCTGGACAACGGTGGTGTCCGTGCCGATCCGGCCGCTCTGCAGGTGCGGGACCAGGAAGTCCTCCATCTCGTCCTGCAAATTGGTGTGATTGCGAACCAATACCCCTTCCAGCCGCAGCGACTTGTGGACGATCTCGAAGAGGTTGCGCGGCGCGGCCGGCGAGCGGTCCCCGTTGTACATCGAGATCCCGCCGACCCAGGCGATCCGCCCGTACTCGCGCAGCACGTCGATCGCGCCCGCCAGATGGTCCCCGCCCACGTTGTCCACGTACACGTCGATGCCGTCCGGCGCGGCCAGCGCGAGCTGCTCGCCGACCGGCCCGTCGTGGTAGTCGAACGCCGCGTCGAAGCCGAGCACCCCGGTCAGGTGGCGGACCTTCGCCGCCGAGCCCGCGCTGCCGATGATCCGGCGGGCGCCCAGCAGCCGGGCGATGTGCCCGGTGGCGGTGCCGACGCCGCCCGCGGCGGCCGAGACGAACAGGTCCTCGCCCTCGCGCAGCGCCGCGGTCCGGGTGAGGGCGGCGTACGCGGTCAGACCGGTGCCGCCGAGGATGCCCAGGTACGCCTCCAGCGGGACGCCCGCATGCCCGCGCAGGGTGCGGGTGCCGTTCACGCCGAGGGTGACGAGGGCGTGCGTGCGCCAGCCCTCGCGGTGGAAGACCAGGTCGCCCTCGCGCAGCCCCGGGTCGCGGGAGGCGAGCACCCGGCCCACCGAGCGCCCCTCCAGCGGGGTGTTCAGCTCGAAGCCGCCCTCGCCGCCGTCCATCATCCCGCGGTGGTACGGGTCCACCGAGAGCAGCAGGTTCCGCACCAGGGCGGTGCCCGGGGCGGGGGAGGGGAGCGGGGTCTGGACGTACGCGAAGTCGCTCGCGACGGGGAAGCCGGCGGGGCGGGCGGTCAGGTGGACGGCGTGGGCGGTGTGGTTCGTGGTCATGGACAGGACGCTAGGAAGGAATCACCGGCCCGGGCAGGGGGTTGCGCTCATGGAAGCCGCACATCCATGAAAACCGCTCATAGAACGAGGTGAGAGCCACCGTGGCCGAGCTCGCTCCGCACGAACTCCGCGTCCTGGTGGCCGTGGCCGAGACCGGCGGCTTCTCCGCCGCGGCCTCCCGGCTCGGCCTCACCCAGTCGGCCGTGTCGCACTCGGTGCGCGGCAGCGAGGCCAAGGTCGGGGCGGTCCTCTTCGAGCGCGGGCGCACCGGGGCCTCGCCCACCCCGGCGGGGGAGCGGGCCGTCGGCCTCGCCCGCCGGATCCTGAGGCTGTACGAGGTCCTGGGCGCCGAGGTGCGCGGCGCCGGCCGGGACGCCGGGGACGAGGTCGGGGGCGTGCTGCGCATCGCGGCGTTCCGCAGCGCGGCCCTGCACCTGCTGCCCCCGGCCCTGGAGCGGCTCACGGCCCGCCACCCCGGCATCCGCCCCGAGGTCCGGGTGGTGCGCGAGCTCGGCGCCGGCACGGCCGGGGAGGTGGCCGCGGGCCGCGCCGACCTCGGCATCGCCACGCTGAACGGGACCGGCCCCGCGGCGCGGGACGGCGGCGCGGCCGGCCTGCTGACGGGGGTGCTCCGGGAGGAGGTGTACGCCCTGGTCCACCCCGCCGGACACCCGGACCCGAAGGCCCTGCCCCTGCTGGACTGGGACGAGAACTGCGGCTCGTACACGCGCGACTGGTGGCGGGCCCAGGACTGGATCCCGCCCGCCACCGTCAAGGCGGAGGACGACGCGATGGTGCTGACCATGGTCGGGCGCGGGCTCGGCATGGCGATCCTGCCCGAGCTGTCGCTCCGCGAGGCCACGGACGCCGTGGACATCACCGGACTGGGCCCTTCGGGGCCGGTGAGACGCGTGGGATACGTCACCACGCCGGAATCGGCCTCGACACTCGTCGTACGCGCTCTGATCAGGGAACTTCGCTCCGAGAAGGACTGAATCGGAGGTCCGTGAAGGGGCCTTCCGAGGGCTCGTCCGTCTCAGATAGTAGGAAGCCCGACTAATTGCGGAGACATACAACGGGAGCTGCCCTAGCTTTGTAGAAGCCGAACGTCTCGCCGATCCGGCGAATGGCGGTCGAGAGCGCGCGCCCCTGGGCAGGCAACCCCTGCCGCGCACCGCTCCCCGCCTCTTCCGGCGCCTTGAAGGAACCCCTCATCCGTGGCCCCGCCACGCCGTGATCTCAAGGAGTCGATCACCATGACCGCATCCACCGCAGCCCGCCGCGTCCGCCACTCCTCCACGGCCGACGCCGACCGCAAGAACGCCGCGGCCGCCCTCCAGCGCGCCCTCGACCGCCGGGACAACGGCGGCTCGACCGGCCACTGAGCAGCCCTGCCCCTCGGGCGTATTGGTCCACATGGTGGACGGGATATGCCCGAGGGCTGGGACAGGGAGTACGGTTCCGACATGTCGACCAGCATCAATCTCGCAGTGATCCCCGGTGATGGCATCGGCCAGGAAGTCGTGGCTCAGGGCCTCAAGGTCCTTACCGCGGTCCTGCCCCAGGATGTGAAGCTGGAGACCAAGGAGTACGACCTCGGCGCTCAGCGCTGGCACCGCACCGGTGAGACCCTCCCGGACGGGGAGCTCGAAGCGCTGAGGCACCACGACGCGATCCTGCTGGGCGCCATCGGCGACCCGTCGGTCCCGTCCGGCGTGCTGGAGCGTGGACTGCTGCTGAAGCTCCGCTTCGCCTTCGACCACTTCATCAACCTGCGCCCGTCGAAGCTCTTCCCGAACACCGCGACCCCGCTCGCCGGGCGTCCGGAGATCGACTTCGTCGTGGTCCGCGAGGGCACCGAGGGCCCGTACACCGGCAACGGCGGCAGCCTGCGCACCGGTACGCCCGCCGAGGTGGCCACCGAGGTCAGCATCAACACCGCGTACGGCGTGGAGCGCGTCGTCCGTGACGCGTACGAGCGGGCCGCCTCCCGCCCCCGCAAGAAGCTGACGCTGGTCCACAAGAACAACGTCCTCGTGTACGCGGGCCACATGTGGAAGAACATCTTCGACAGGGTCGGCCAGGAGTACCCCGAGGTCACCACCGACTACCTGCACGTCGATGCCGCGACGATCTTCTTCGTCACGCAGCCCGAGCGCTTCGACGTCATCGTGACCGACAACCTCTTCGGTGACATCCTCACCGACCTGGCCGCCGCCGTGACCGGCGGAATCGGCCTCGCCGCCTCCGGGAACATCAACCCGACCGGCGCCTTCCCGTCCATGTTCGAGCCCGTCCACGGCTCGGCCCCGGACATCGCCGGCACCGGCAAGGCGGACCCGACCGCGACGATCCTCTCGGTCGCCCTCCTGCTGCGCCACCTCGGCCACGAGGACCGCGCCGCCCGCATCGAGGACGCGGTCAGCGCCGACCTCGCGGAGCGCGACGGCACCTTCCGCTCCACCGAGCAGATCGGCGACGCGCTCGCCGCCCGAGTAGCCGGCTGACCCGGCAGCTCCACCTCAGGAGGCCGCCGGGCCGCGCGTACGACGCACCCGGCGGCTTTTCCTGTGCGGCCCCGGGTGCCACCATCTCCCCTGGGCCGCAATCACTCCGCTTCACCCTGCTTCTCCGAAGGCACCTCGCGCGCGATAATCGAACGCGAGACCGCGGAATGCGGGGAAGCTCGGACGTCCTGGTACGCCGTGAGCGCGGTCCGCCCTACGAAACCGGTGAAGGACAAGCACTCATGACGACGCCCACGATCGAGCTCAAGCCCTCCTCGAACCCGCTGTCCGATGCGGAGCGCGAGGCGATCCTGGCCAGCCCCGGCTTCGGCCGCCACTTCACCGACCACATGGTGACGATCAAGTGGACCGAGGGTCGCGGCTGGCACGACGCCGAGCTGGTCCCTTACGCGCCGCTGTCGATGGACCCGGCGAACATGACCCTGCACTACGCGCAGACGATCTTCGAGGGCCTCAAGGCCTACCGCCAGCCCGACGGCACCGTCGCCACCTTCCGGCCGCGGGCCAACGCCGAGCGCTTCCAGGCCTCCGCCCGCCGCATGGCGATGCCGGAGCTGCCCGCCGACCTCTTCATCGAGGCCTGCGACGCGCTGATCAAGCAGGACCGCGCCTGGGTGCCGGACTCCGGCGAGGCCTCCCTGTACCTGCGGCCGTTCATGTTCGCGTCCGAGGTCGGCCTCGGCGTCCGCCCGGCCAACGAGTTCCTCTTCATGGTCATCGCCTCGCCCGCCGGCGCGTACTTCCCCGGCGGCGTCAAGCCGGTCTCCGTCTGGCTCTCCGAGGAGTACGTCCGCGCCGTCAAGGGCGGTACGGGCGCGGCCAAGACCGGCGGCAACTACGCGGCCTCCCTCGTGGCCCAGGCCCAGGCCGCCGAGCACGGCTGCGACCAGGTGGTCTGGCTCGACGCCGTCGAGCACCGCTGGATCGAGGAGATGGGCGGCATGAACCTGTACTTCGTGTACGGGGACGAGGACGGGACGCAGCGCATCGTCACCCCGGAACTCACCGGCTCCCTCCTGCCGGGCATCACCCGCGACTCCCTCCTCACCATCGCCCGCGACCTCGGCTACACCGCCGAGGAGGGACGTATCTCCACCGAGGACTGGAAGCGCGACAACGAGAACGGCACCCTCACCGAGGTGTTCGCCTGCGGCACCGCCGCCGTCATCACCCCGGTCGGCTCGGTCAAGTCCGAGCGCGCCAACTGGACCCAGGGCACCGGCGAGCCCGGCGAGGTCACGATGAAGCTCCGCAAGGCGCTGCTGGAGCTCCAGACCGGCCGCACCGCCGACACCCACGGCTGGATGCACCCGCTCGGCTAGGACCGCGGCGCGCCCGTCACGAAGAAGAGGTCCCGGCCGGGAGGCCGGGGCCTCTTCGCGTGTCCGGGACCCGGCCCGCCGCACGGTGGGGGAGCGCCGCGCGTGCGATCGGTCCGTGCCACCCGTACGGGGGTACGCCGGCGCGGTTGCCCGGCGTCGCCCCGCCGGGGGCGCGGGGGCCGTCCGCGCCAGGGCCCGCCGGTGTTGCGGCCCCGCCCTCCGCCGGGTGGGGGCGCACGGGTCCGGTCCGTTCGGAAGTGCGGCGGACCTACCGGCGTGCGACGTTGATCCCGGCTGCCCATGCGGTGCCGGACACCGGTCCCGGGCGGCACGGCACGCCCCCGTGGCGTGAATCTCTCGTGCGTCGGCCGATGCGGCCGGCGGGAAGGCGGATCCCCATGAAGCGGTTCGTTGCCTCCGGCCTGCTGTGCACGGCCGCGGTACTCGGCGCCTCGGCATGCTCCAGCAGCGACGACACGACGCCGGCGGAGGCAGCTTCGTCGGCCAGTGCCGCGCTGTGCACCAACCTCGTCCAGTTGAAGTCGGACAACGCCGCGCTGAAGGCGCTGAATCCGGCCACGGCCACCAAGGACCAGCTGAAGTCGGCGTACGACGCCGTCCAGAACGACTGGAAGAACGTCAAGGAGAACACCTCGGCCCTGAAGTCCGCCGAGAAGGACGCCGTGACCTCGGCCGCGGAGAACCTCAAGAAGGCCTACGAGGACCTGCCGGGCGACACCACGGGCAAGGACGCGATCACCCAGCTCCAGCCGCAGATCCAGGCACTGGACACCGCGGCCACTCAGGCGACGACCGCGAACAACTGCCGTTAGCGCGCGGCGGCGACGGCGGCGCGGGCCCCGGGAGGACGTCCTCCCGGGGCCCGCGCCGCATGCCGGTCCCGGCGCCCGCCGTCAGTCGGCGGCGACCGCGACCCTGTCGGCCGGTGCGGCCGGCTCCGCGGACCCGGCCGCGGCGGAGGAACGCCGTGCGGTCAGGGCCGTGTAGACCAGGCCGCCGGCCAGGCCGGAGAGGACGAAGGAACAGTCCACGCCGCCGGTCAGGGCGAGCAGCGGGCCCTCGTAGAAGGGGGTGGTCACCGCGAGCAGGCCGACTCCGGCGCCGATGGCCCAGGAGACGGTGGCGGCCGCGTTCCAGCCCCCGCGGTACCAGTAGATCCCGCCCACCGAGCGGCGGTTGAACACCTGGAGGGCGTCGGCGTCGTACTGCCCGCGGCAGCGGACGTAGCCGATCAGGGTGATCACGGCCCACGGGGTGCCGATCGCGGTCAGCAGCAGGACGAACGAGGTCATCGCGGACTGCACGTCCCACTCGAAGGAGCCGATGAAGACGAAGGCGGTGGCCACGGCGGCCGCGACGAGCGTGGCCTTGGCGCGGGTGGCCTTGGGCACGATGGCGTCGAGGTCGAGGCCCATGGAGTAGAGCATGAGCCCGGCGTTGCCCACCGAGCCGGCCGCGGCGGCGGCGAGCAGCGGGAGCAGGTACCAGTACGGCGCGGCCTCGACGAGGGGCCCGGCGTACTCGGCGCCGGCCTTGGCGGCGAGGGCGGTGTAGGTACCGAACAGCTGCGGGATCAGCAGGCCGATCAGCAGGCCCAGTGCCGTGGACCAGAACACCTTGCGGGAGCTGTGCTCGCGGGGGGAGATGTAGCGGGTGTAGTCGCCGAGCAGGGTGATGAAGGCGACGGGCCCGCTGAGCCCGGCGGCGACGGCGGCCAGCAGCCAGGTCGGCCAGAAGGAGCCGAGCAGGTACGAGGTCTGCGGCGGGGCGGCGGTGGTGAAGTCGGGGGCGTAGGCGAAGAAGCCGACGGCGAGCAGGATCACCATGCCGATGGAGAGCACCTTGCTCATGCGCAGCAGCAGCCGGTAGCCGAAGACGGCCCCGACGACGGTACAGGCGGCCAGTACCCCGTACATCACGGCCCGCGAGACGCCGGTGTCCGGCAGCCCGGTCAGCCGGGACAGGACGCCGACCATGACGTCGCCGCCGATCCACAGGGTGAGGGCGGTGTAGCCGAGCGAGAGCAGCAGGCCGACCACCGAGCCGACGAGCCGGCCGCGGACGCCGAACTGGGCTCCGCTGGAGGTGGACAGGTTGGTCGCCGTGCGCAGGGAGACCAGTGCCAGCGGCGCGGTGAAGGCGATGCCGACGAGCGTGCCGGTCACGATGGCGGTGACCGACGGCCACAGACCCAGTCCGAAGGACGGGGGCAGCCAGCCGAACACGATCACGCCGAGGCAGAGGTTGGAGCCGAGCAGGATCGAGATCAGGTCACGGGGACCGCTCGTCCGCTCCTCCTCGGGGATGGTGTCGACTCCGCGCTGTTCTATGGGCATGGGGGGACTCCCTTGGCAGGGCGGGGGGTGGTTCGCAATTGTTTGAGCGACATTCAATGTGACCTAACCCCTGGTCCCAGGTCAATCCTTCATTGCGTGGAAATGAAGAGTTAGAGTGATGCTCTAACCCATCGACTCAAAAGGTGGTGGATCGGCGTGCGGCTGACCCCTACGGAGCGCGACCGGCTGCTGCTGCGCAGCGCGGCGGAACTGGCCAGGGCCCGCCGGGCCCGCGGACTCAGGCTCAACGTCCCGGAGGCCACGGCGCTCATCGCGGACACGGTCTGCGAGGCCGCGCGCGACGGCAAACGGCTCGCGGAGGCCATCGAGGAGGCCCGCACCGTGCTGGGCCCGGCCGATGTCCTGCCCGGCGTCTGCGACGTGGTCACCGAGGTGCACGTGGAGGCCGTCTTCGACGACGGCTCCCGCCTCGCGGTGGTCTCGGCCCCGATCCGGGGCGCGGTGCCGCTCGGCGAGAACGCCCCGGGCGCGGTCGTGCCGGGCCCCGGCGCCCCCCAGCCGGAGCCGGCGCTGCACCTGCACGTGCGCAACACGGCCTCCGTGCCGGTGAGCGTCACCTCCCACTTCCACTTCTTCGAGGCGAACCCGCGCCTCGACTTCGACCGCGCCGCCGCCTACGGCATGCGGCTGTGCGTGCCCGCGGGCTCCTCCGTACGGTTCGACCCGCACGGCGAGGCCGAGGTCGGCCTCGTCCCCATCGGCGGCGACCGCATCGCCATCGGCTTCGCCGGACTGGTCGACGGCCCCCTGGACGCCCCCGGGGCCAAGGACGAGGCCCTGCGCCGCGCCGCCGCCTGCGGCTACCTGGGGACCGGAACCGGCGACGTCGGCGACACGGCAGAGGGAGAGCGGGCGTGAGCAGGCAGACCAGGCACAGCGACCACTGCGCGCCGGGCAGCCGGCACATCGACCCCCACGAGTACGCCTCCGTCTTCGGCCCCCGCGCCGGCGACCGGGTCCGGCTCGGGGACTCCGGGCTCACCGTCCGGGTCGAGTCCGACTCCCAGAAGCCGGGCGACGAGTTCCTGGCCGGCTTCGGCAAGACCGCCCGCGACGGGCTGCACCTGAAGGCCGCCGCAGTCCGCGAGACCTGCGACGTCGTCATCAGCAACGTGCTGGTCATCGACGCCGTCCTCGGCATCCGCAAGGTCTCCGTCGGCATCCGCGAAGGCCGGATCCACGCGATCGGCCGCGCCGGGAACCCGGACACCCTCGACGGGGTGGACGTCGTCGTCGGCACCGGCACGAGCATCGTCTCCGGCGAGGGCCTGATCGCCACCGCCGGGGCCGTCGACACCCACGTCCACCTGCTGTCGCCGCGCGTCATGGAGGCCTCGCTCGCCGCGGGCGTCACCACGGTCATCGGCCAGGAGTTCGGTCCGGTCTGGGGCGTCGGGGTCAACTCCCCGTGGGCCCTCAAGCACGCCTTCAACGCCTTCGACGCCTGGCCCGTCAACATCGGCTTCCTTGCCCGCGGCTCCTCCTCGGACGCCGCGCCCCTGGTCGAGGCCCTGGCCGAGGGCGGTGCCAGCGGCTTCAAGGTGCACGAGGACATGGGCGCGCACACCCGCGCCCTGGACACCGCGCTGCGGGTGGCCGAGGAGCACGACGTCCAGGTCGCCCTGCACAGCGACGGCCTCAACGAGTGCCTGTCCGTGGAGGACACCCTGCGCGTCCTGGACGGGCGTACGATCCACGCCTTCCACATCGAGGGCTGCGGCGGCGGCCACGTCCCCAACGTCCTGAAGATGGCGGGCGTGCCGAACGTCATCGGCTCCTCCACCAACCCCACCCTGCCCTTCGGCCGGGACGCGGTCGCCGAGCACTACGGCATGATCGTCTCCGTCCACGACCTCAAGCCGGACCTCCCCGGCGACGCCGCCATGGCCCGCGACCGGATCCGGGCGGGCACCATGGGCGCCGAGGACGTCCTGCACGACCTGGGCGCGATCGGCATCACCTCCTCCGACGCCCAGGGCATGGGACGCGCCGGCGAGACCATCCGCCGCACGTTCGCCATGGCCGCCAAGATGAAGGGCGAGCTCGGCCCGCTGGAAGGCGACGGCGAGGGCGACGACAATGCCCGCGTCCTGCGCTACATGGCCAAGCTGACCATCAACCCGGCCATCGCCCACGGCCTGGCCCACGAGATCGGCTCCATCGAGGTCGGCAAACTCGCCGACATCGTGCTGTGGCGCCCCCAGTTCTTCGGCGCCAAGCCGCAGCTGGTCCTCAAGTCCGGCTTCCCCGCGTACGGGGTCACCGGCGATCCCAACGCGGCCACCGACACCTGCGAACCACTGGTGCTCGGCCCGCAGTTCGGAGCGTACGGGGCCACCCCCGCCGACATCTCCGTCGCCTTCGTCTCCGCCGCGGCCGCCACCCTGGGCGGCGACCAGATGCCGACCCGCCGCCGTCGCGTCGCCGTCCGCGGCACCCGCGGCATCGGCCCCGGGAACCTCCTCCTCAACTCCCGGGTGGGCGCGGTCGATGTGGACGCGCGCAGCGGTCTCGTCACCCTCGACGGCGACCCGCTGCGCTCCGAAGCGGCCGACTCGGTCTCCCTCAACCGCCTGTACTTCCTGTAACGCCCGTACTCCGCGTACGGCACACGGCTCTTAAGGACCCCTGCCATGACTGCAAAGCCCACGGACCACGGCTTCAGGATGCCCGCCGAGTGGACGCCCCACGAGCGCACCTGGATGGCCTGGCCCAGCCCCAACCCGACCTTCACCAACGCCCAGGAGCTCGCCGAGGCCCGCGAGGCCTGGGGCGCCGTCGCCCGCGCGGTGCGCGCGTACGAGCCCGTGACCCTGGTCGTCTCGCCCGGCGACGCCGAGAGCGCCCGAGCGGTCGTCGGCGAGGACGTGCAGCTGGTGGAGCGCGAGCTCGACGACGCCTGGATGCGCGACATCGGTCCGACCTTCGTGACGAACGGGGCGGGCGAGATCGCCGCCGTGGACTGGACCTTCAACGGCTGGGGCGCCCAGGAGTGGGCCCGCTGGGAGCACGACTCCAAGGTCGCCCGGCACGTCTCGGACCTCGCCGGCACCCGTACGTACAGCACCCCGCTGGTCAACGAGGGCGGTGCGATCCACGTGGACGGCGAGGGCACCGTGCTCCTCACCGACACCGTGCAGCTGGGCGCCGGGCGCAACCCCGAGTGGACCCGCCAGCAGGTCGAGGAGGAGATCCACGCCCACCTCGGCACCACCAAGGCGATCTGGCTGCCGTACGGCCTGGCCGGCGACTACGGCACCTACGGCACCCAGGGCCACGTGGACATCGTGGCCGCCTTCGCCCGCCCCGGCGTGGTGATGGTCCACACCCAGCCCGATCCGGCCCACCCGGACCACGAGCGCTGCAAGACCATCGCCGCCATCCTGCGCTCCTCCACGGACGCGCGGGGCCGGCGGCTGGAGGTCGTGGAGATCCCGGCGCCGACCGTGCTGGAAGAGGACGGGGAGTGGGTGGACTACTCCTACATCAACCACTACCTGTGCAACGGCGGCGTGGTGCTGTGCTCCTTCGACGACCCGCGCGACGAGGAGGCCGCCGAGATCTTCCGCGGCCTGTTCCCCGAGCGGACCGTGACACTGGTCGACGCACGTACGATTTTCGCCGGGGGTGGCGGCATCCACTGCATCACCCAGCAGCAGCCGAAGGTCTGACCTGCGGCGGATCGACGAAGGAGTGGCCCATGGCGGCGGGTGGAGTACGTGCGGTGCGGAAGAACGCGCCGCCGCGCGAGGACGTACTCGTCGCCGCCATGGCCACGATCGCCGAGCGCGGCCTGGACGGCCTGACCATGGCCGGGCTCGGCCGGCAGGTCGGCATGAGCAGCGGCCACCTCCTCTATTACTTCGGCAGCAAGGACGAGCTCCTGCTGCAGACGCTGGAGTGGAGCGAGGCGGCCCTGGGCACCCGGCGCCGGGCCCTGCTGGCCCGCAGCGGCTCGGCGCGCGAGCGGCTCCAGGCGTACGTGGACCTGTACGTGCCCGAGGAGGCCCGGGATCCGCACTGGACCCTGTGGCTGGAGGTCTGGAACCGCTCGCAGAACGCCGGCCCCCAGGAACGCGAGCGCCAGGCCGCCATCGAGGGCGCCTGGCACCGCGACCTGGTGGCCCTGCTCGCCGAGGGCATCTCGCGCGGGGAGTTCCGGCCCGTGGACCCCGACCGCTTCGGCGCCCGGCTGCGGGCCCTGCTCGACGGGTTCAGCATCCAGGTCGCCGTCGGCCTGCCCGGGATGGGGAGGGCGGACATCCTGGCCCACGTCTCGGAATTCCTCGACGAGGCTCTCGTATCGTGAGACGCGCTGCTCTTGCGCTGAGACGGTATGGCACACTGCGAGCGTGCCTGCTCAGCTCATGATTATGGACAGCAGCGCGCCGGTCCGCAGTGGCCGCTGAACCGTGGAAGAACTTCGCGGAAGCGGCCACAGTGCCCCAGACCCGCGCGCAGACCTCTCGCACCCGCGAGAGGTCTTTTCGTTTCCCGGCTCCATTCCTGCCGGGAGCGGGCCGCGCGCGATGATGGGGGCAGTGGCGGCAGCCTGCCCTCGGGCGGGTATCCGGAACCACTCATCCGACAGGAGTCAGATCAGCATGACGACGACAGAGGCGACAGGGCCGGCGGCTCAGGACCCCGCCGCCGACGCGGACGGCTTCCACGTCTTCGACACCACCCTGCGCGACGGCGCCCAGCGTGAGGGCATCAACCTCACCGTCGCCGACAAGCTGGCGATCGCCCGGCACCTGGACGACTTCGGAGTGGGCTTCATCGAGGGCGGCTGGCCGGGCGCCAACCCCCGCGACACCGAGTTCTTCGCCCGCGCCCGCGCCGAGATCGACTTCAAGCACGCCAAGCTGGTCGCCTTCGGCGCCACCCGGCGGGCGGGCGGCTCGGCCGCCCAGGACCCGCAGGTACGGGCGCTGCTGGAGTCGGGCGCCCCGGTGATCACCCTGGTCGCCAAGTCCCACGACCGGCACGTCGAGCTCGCCCTGCGCACCACGCTCGACGAGAACCTGGAGATGGTCCGCGACACCGTCTCCCACCTCGTCGCCCAGGGCCGCCGCGTCTTCGTCGACTGCGAGCACTTCTTCGACGGGTACCGGGCCAACGCCGAGTACGCGAAGTCGGTCGTGCGCGCCGCCCACGAGGCCGGCGCCGACGTCGTCATCCTCTGCGACACCAACGGCGGCATGCTGCCCGCCCAGGTGACCGCGGTCGTCGCGACCGTGCTCGCCGACACCGGCGCCCGCCTGGGCATCCACGCGCAGGACGACACCGGCTGCGCCGTCGCCAACACCCTGGCCGCCGTCGACGCGGGCGCCACGCACGTCCAGTGCACCGCGAACGGCTACGGCGAGCGCGTCGGCAACGCCAACCTCTTCCCGGTCGTCGCCGCGCTGGAGATCAAGTACGGGCGCAAGGTCCTCCCCGAGGGCGCGCTCGCCGAGATGACCCGCATCTCGCACGCCATCGCCGAGGTCGTCAACCTGACGCCGTCCACGCACCAGCCCTACGTCGGCGTCTCCGCCTTCGCGCACAAGGCGGGCCTGCACGCCTCGGCCATCAAGGTCGACCCGGACCTCTACCAGCACATCGACCCCGAGCGGGTCGGCAACACGATGCGGATGCTGGTCTCCGACATGGCCGGCCGTGCCTCGATCGAACTCAAGGGCAAGGAGCTCGGCGTCGACCTCGGCGGGGACCGCGCGCTGATCTCGCGGGTCGTCGAGCGGGTCAAGGAGCGGGAGCTCCAGGGCTACACGTACGAGGCGGCCGACGCCTCCTTCGAGCTGCTGCTGCGCGCCGAGGTCGAGGGCCGCGCCCGCAAGTACTTCCGTACGGAGTCCTGGCGGGCCATCGTCGAGGACCGCCCCGACGGCACCCACGCCAACGAGGCAACGGTCAAGCTGTGGGCCAAGGGCGAGCGGATCGTCGCGACGGCGGAGGGCAACGGCCCGGTCAACGCCCTGGACCGGGCGCTGCGGGTGGCCCTGGAGCGCTTCTACCCCCAGCTGGCCAAGTTCGAGCTGGTGGACTACAAGGTCCGCATCCTGGAGGGCAAGCACGGCACGGAGTCCACGACGCGCGTGCTGATCGCCACGACGGACGGCACCCGCGAGTGGTCGACGGTGGGCGTCGCCCCGAACGTGATCGCCGCGTCCTGGCAGGCCCTGGAGGACGCCTTCACGTACGGGCTCCTGCACGTGGGCGTCGAGCCCGCCGAATAGCGGGCGGGCCCCGCCGCCCCGCGCCCTCGTGGCCGGGGTGGTGGGGTTTATGTCCAGCTCACACAGGAAAGTTCCGGTTCCGGTAGCGTCTGGAGTATGAGGACCAGGCTGATATCCGTACGACCCGGTCGGCTGCTGGCCGCTCTGCTGCTGGCCCTGTCCGCGACCGCGCTCGTGGCCGCCCCGCAGGCATCGGCGGCCACCGGGCCCGCTGCCGTGGCGGAGGCCCTCAAGCAGGGCCCGGTCTATGTGGACCCCCGGGCGGCGGCGCAGCTGCCGAAGGAGCAGGCGGACGCGCTCGCGAAGAAGATCAAGGACGCCGGGAAGCCGGTGTTCGTCGCGGTACTGCCGGCCGGCGCCGAGTTCCCCGCCGACAGCGTGCTGCGTACGGTCCGGACCGAGACCGGCATCACGGGGCTCTACGCGATCCGGCTCGGCGACGGGTTCAACGCCGGCGCGGACCGGGCGGTCATGTCCCCGGGCGCCGTCCGCAACCTGACGGACGCCGTGAAGGCCGGCGGGCCCGTGAACGCGAGCACGGAGCTGAACAACTTCGTGGACCAGGCGCTGACGCAGGCCAAGGGCAGGGCCCCGGCCTCCTGGGGTGACACCGGAGCCGACGCCGGCGTCCCGGTCGGCGGTCTGGTCGCGCTCGGCGCGGTGGCGGTGATCGGCGGCGGCGGTGCGTACGCGCTGGTGCGCCGGAACCGGAAGAAGAAGGAAGAGGCGGAGCGCGAGGCCGTCGAGAAGCTGCGCGTGGTCGTCGACGAGGACATCACGGCCTTCGGCGAGGAGCTCGACCGGCTGGACTTCCACCCCGGTGAGCCCGGTGCGGACGACGCGATGCGCGGGGACTACGAGAAGGGCCTCGACTCGTACGAGAAGGCCAAGGACATCATGGCTTCCGTCCAGCACCCCGAAGAGGTCAAGGGCGTCACGCAGGCCCTGGAGGACGGGCGGTTCGCGCTGGCCAGCCTCGATGCCCGCCGTCAGGGCAGGCCGCTGCCGGAGCGCCGCTCGCCCTGCTTCTTCGACCCGCGGCACGGTCCGAGCACGGAGGACGCCGCGTGGTCGCCGGCCGGCGGGACGGCACGTACCGTCCCCGTGTGCGCGGCGGACGCCGTCCGGCTGCGCGACGGCAAGGACCCGATGGTCCGTACGGTCGACACCGAGTACGGGCCGCGTCCGTACTACGACGCGGGCCCGGCGTACGGCCCCTGGGCGGGCGGATACTTCGGCGGCGGCATCCTGCCCGGCCTGCTCGTGGGCACGATGCTCGGTTCGATGATGTCGAGCCCCGCCTACGCCTCCGACATGGGCGGCTACGACGGCGGGGACTACTCCGGCGCCGACTTCGACTCCTCCGACTTCGGGGGAGGGGACTTCGGCGGCGGCGGTGGGTTCGACGGTGGCGGCGGGTTCGACGGCGGGGGCGGCTTCTAGGGGGTGCCACCCCCCGGCACCGCCCCCGGGACCCGGCGGAGTCAGGCGGTTCAGGCCTGCTTGATGGCCGAGATGTCGAAGGTCAGCTTCACCTTGTCGCTGACCATGACGCCGCCGGCCTCCAGCGCGGCGTTCCACGTCAGGCCCCAGTCGGAGCGCAGGATCTCGGCGGAGCCCTCGAAGCCGACGCGCTCGTTGCCGTAGACGTCGGTGGCCGAGCCGTTGAACTCCAGGTCGATGGAGAGCGGGCGGGTGACGTCCTTGATCGTCAGCTCGCCGGTGATGCGGTACCCGTCGCCGCCGAGCCGGGCCGCCTCGGTGGAGCGGAAGGTCATCAGCGGGAAGGCCTCGGCGTCGAAGAAGTCGCCGCTGCGCAGGTGGCCGTCGCGGTCGGCGATGCCGGTGTCCACGGAGGCGATCTTCACCTCGATGGAGGCGGCGGAGCGGGCCGGGTCGGCGCCGTCGAGCGCCAGGGTGCCGGAGTAGTCGGTGAAGCTGCCGCGGACGTTGGTCACCATCGCGTGGCGGACGGTGAAGCCGATGCTGCTGTGCGCGGCGTCGATGACGTAGTCGCCGGTGAGGGCGGCGAGGGCCGGGTCCACGTCGAGGGTGGCGACGGTGGCGGCCGCGGTGTCCTGGCTGCGGCGGTTGAACAGACCCATGATGTGCTCCCTGGTGCTGGTGGGGCTGATGCGCCCCGTGTTGGTTGAACTTTCAACGAGAACGACGCTAGACCTATTCCGTTCAAATTTCAACATCTAGGGGCGGTGCGCCGCCGTTTTGTCGGACTCCCACAAAGGAGGGGGGTCCGGCCTGGTGGTGTCCGCGCATCACGTGGCGGTTCTGTTTGGCCCGGACAGCGGAACACTTCCGAGACTGTGTGAAATCAACGGAGGTTTTTCTTCGACCGCTTCGTAAGGTCGATACATGACCGTTGTGGACCAGACTCCGAGCGAGCCGACGGACGCCCGCGGGCGCGTGGCCGAGCTGCATTCCCTGCGAGAGCAGGCGCGGCGTGGACCCAGTGACCGGGCGACCGAGGCGCAGCACGCCAAGGGCAAGCTGACCGCGCGCGAGCGCATCGCGCTGCTGCTCGACGAGGGTTCCTTCAAGGAGGTCGAGCAGCTGCGCCGCCACCGTGCGACCGGCTTCGGCCTCGAGGGCAAGAAGCCGTACACCGACGGTGTCATCACCGGCTGGGGCACGGTCGAGGGCCGCACGGTCTTCGTCTACGCGCACGACTTCCGCATCTTCGGCGGCGCCCTGGGCGAAGCCCACGCCACGAAGATCCACAAGATCATGGACATGGCCATCGCGGCCGGTGCCCCCCTGGTCTCCCTGAACGACGGCGCCGGCGCCCGCATCCAGGAGGGCGTCTCCGCCCTCGCCGGCTACGGCGGCATCTTCCAGCGCAACACCAGGGCCTCGGGGGTCATCCCCCAGATCTCGGTCATGCTGGGCCCGTGCGCCGGCGGCGCCGCGTACTCCCCGGCCCTGACGGACTTCGTCTTCATGGTCCGCGAGACCTCGCAGATGTTCATCACCGGCCCCGACGTCGTCCGCGCCGTCACCGGCGAGGAGATCTCCCAGAACGGCCTCGGCGGCGCCGATGTGCACGCCGAGACCTCCGGAGTCGCGCACTTCGCGTACGACGACGAGGAGACCTGCATCTCCGAGGTGCGCTACCTCATCTCGATGCTGCCCTCCAACAACCGGGAGAACCCGCCGGTCCACGAGACGTCCGACCCCGCCGACCGGCGCTCTGACGTCCTGCTGGACCTGGTCCCCGCGGACGGCAACCGCCCGTACGACATGCACAAGGTGATCGAGGAGCTCGTCGACGAAGGCGACTTCCTGGAGATCCACGAGCGCTGGGCCCGCAACATCATCTGCGCCCTGGCCCGGCTCGACGGCCAGGTCGTCGGCATCGTCGCCAACCAGCCCGCCCACCTCGCCGGCGTCCTCGACATCGAGGCCTCCGAGAAGGCCGCGCGCTTCGTCCAGATGTGCGACGCCTTCAACATCCCGATCATCACGCTGCTGGACGTCCCCGGCTTCCTGCCGGGTGTCGACCAGGAGCACGGCGGCATCATCCGCCACGGCGCCAAGCTGCTGTACGCGTACTGCAACGCCACCGTCCCGCGGATCTCGCTGATCCTGCGCAAGGCCTACGGCGGCGCGTACATCGTCATGGACTCCCAGTCCATCGGCGCGGACATCACCTACGCCTGGCCGACGAACGAGATCGCGGTCATGGGCGCCGAGGGCGCCGCCAACGTCATCTTCCGCAAGCAGATCGCGGAGGCCGAGGACCCCGAGGCGATGCGCGCGCGCATGGTCAAGGAGTACAAGGCCGAGCTGATGCACCCGTACTACGCGGCCGAGCGCGGTCTCGTGGACGACGTCATCGACCCGGCGGAGACCCGCGAAACCCTGATCAGCTCGCTGGCGATGCTCCGCAGCAAGCACGCCGACCTGCCGTCCCGCAAGCACGGCAACCCGCCGCAGTAGAGCGAAGGAGACCTGCCACCCATGACCAACACCGCCGACACCCTGCTGCGCGTCGAAAAGGGCAACGCCGCCCCCGAGGAGCTGGCCGCGATCACCGCGATCCTGCTGGCCCGCGCCGCGTCCGCCCCCGAGGGCCCCACGGTGCACCGCATCGGTTCCCAGGCCCGCTGGCGGCGCCTGGAGCGCACCCCCGGCTTCCGCGCCCCGCACAGCTGGCAGGGCTAGCAGTCACCGGCTCCTCCCGGAACACGCCGAAAGGCCCCCGCACTCCTCGGAGTGCGGGGGCCTTTCGCATGCTTGCCGTGCTGCCTACCGCAGGCGGGCCATGAGGGCGTGCTCGACCAGGGTGATGAGCGCGCTCTTGGCGTCCGCGCGGTGGCGGGCGTCGGTGGTGATGATCGGGGCGTCCGGGCCGATCTGCAGGGCCTCGCGGACCTCCTCCGGCGTGTACGGCTGGTGGCCGTCGAAGCCGTTGAGGGCGATGACGAACGGCAGGCCGCTGTTCTCGAAGTAGTCCACGGCCGGGAAGCAGTCCGCCAGGCGCCGCGTGTCGACGAGGACGACGGCGCCGATGGCGCCGCGTACGAGGTCGTCCCACATGAACCAGAAGCGGTCCTGTCCGGGGGTGCCGAACAGGTACAGGATGAGGTCCTGGTCCAGGGTGATGCGGCCGAAGTCCATGGCGACCGTGGTGGTCGTCTTGTCCCCGGTGTGGGTCAGATCGTCGATGCCGGCGGACGCGGACGTCATCACGGCTTCGGTGCGCAGCGGGTTGATCTCGGAGACCGCGCCGACGAACGTGGTCTTGCCCACGCCGAAGCCGCCCGCCACCACGATCTTCGCGGAGGTGGTGGAGCGAGCCGCTCCGCCGTTAGAGCTTGCGAAGTCCACTGAGCACCCTTTCGAGCAGTGTCACATCTGGCTGGCCGCCGGCAGACTCGTCGCCGCCGGGCTGGTGAATGGCGACAAGGCCCGCCTCCGCCAGGTCGGCGACGAGGATGCGGGCGACACCAAGAGGAATGGAGAGAAGTGCCGAGATCTCCGCGACGGATTTGATCTCCTGGCACAGGCGGCAGATGCGCTGGTGCTCGGGCAACTGCCCTTGCAACCGCGCGGGATCCGCCGTGGTACTGACCAGCGCCTCGATGGCGAGCTGGTAGCGCGGCCGGGTACGGCCACCGGTCATCGCGTACGGACGCACCAGAGGGTTGTGCGCCTTGGGGGCCTGCGGCTGCTGACCCCGGAGGGGCTGCTGCGAGGGCCGGTGGGGCGGCTGAGCCTGCTGGGGCTGGCCGTACGGCTGCTGCTGGTAGGGATTGTGCTCCGGAACCTGCCGGCTGGGAGCGGAGGGGAAGTTGAAGCGGTTCTGGTCGTGCTGCCCACCCTGCGGCTGCTGCGCGCCGCCATAAGGATGTCCTCCGGGTGTTGTCACGTTTCCTCCTCCGACTCCAAGAACGCAGTACTCCCTGTGGAACCGCGCCACCGCACCCTATGGTGCGATGACGCGAAACGCACTGCCTGTCTGCTAGTTGAGAAGACTTCCCTGCAGCTCCGAACGCAGTTCCGGGGTGAGAACACTGCCTGCTCGGTCCACGAGGAGGGCCATCTCGTAGCCCACGAGGCCGATGTCGCACTCGGGGTGCGCGAGCACCGCGAGGGACGATCCATCGGACACGGACATGAGGAAAAGGAACCCGCGGTCCATCTCCACAACGGTCTGGTTGACGGCGCCACCCTCGAAGATGCGGGAGGCTCCTGCGGTCAGCGACGTCAGACCGGAGGCCACGGCCGCCAGCTGATCGGCGCGGTCGCGCGGGAATCCGTCGGACATCGCCAGAAGAAGGCCGTCGGCGGAGACCACCACCGTGTGGGACACCCCGGGGGTGTTGTCCACGAAGTTGGTGATCAACCAGTTCAGGTTCTGTGCCGCCTGGCTCATCGGGCTCACACTAACGCTCCTGGTCATAGCTGTTACTTGACTGCTCAGAACCCGCGCTGCGTCCCTGCTGGACACCGCGCCGCAGGTTGCTCAACCTGCCGCGGACGTCCTCCGGTGCGCGGGAGACCTGGGGGCCGCCCTGCGGGGTCGTCTCCGCCGCGCCCTCGACCAGGTTGGCCTTGGGCACGCGCCGAGGGAGACCGGACGGGGTGACCCCGCCCGCCTTCGGCTCACGGAGCTTGGAGGCCTGCTGCCAGCGCTCGTCGTTGTTCGAGCGCCAGTCGGTGCCGCCATCCTCGTCCCGCTCCGGGGCGGCGGGCTGCTGCTGTCGCTGCGGCCGCTGCTCGAAGAGGGATCCGGAGGACTCCGTTTCCTTCTGTGCCGGCTGCCACTGCTGCTGGCTGCCGCGGCGCGGCAGGCCCGCTCCGGTCACTTCGTGGCCGGTGTCGGCAGCGGCGCCCGGACGGTCGAAGCCTACGCGGTCCGCGGCGGGTTCGGGAGCGGCCGGGGGTTCCGATTCGGTCCCGTAGCCCTGCTGGTAGCCGCCCGAATAGGTGTTCTGCTCGGGCCACTCCGCCTGCGGGGACTGGGATGCGTAGCCGCCGTCGTACGCCGGGGCGTCCTGCTGGCGATCCTGGTATCCGGCTTCCGGATATCCGTAGTCCTGCTGCGGGTACGCCTCGTAGCCCTGCGGGGCCACCTGAGCCTGCCGGGAGTCGTACGAGGCGTCGTACCCCTGTTCGGGCTGCTGCTCGTAACCCTGGTACGGCTGGTACCCGTGCTCCGGCTGGGGTTCCGCATACTCCTGCTCGGCGAACTCGCCCTGCTGCTCCTGCCCGTAGCCCACCTGGGCCTCGAGCGCGGCACGGCGCTCCTGGTGGGCCAGGGAGCGGCCGACCGGGTCCAGCCCGGTGCCGTCGCCCTGGTCCTCGGTGCCCCTGCCCTCGTAGCGGGAGTCGTCGAAGCCCAGCTCGGCGGCCGTACGCATCGGGACGGCCTGCTGCGACTGCTGCTGCGGGATCATCGACGACACCGTGAAGTCGTCGTCCGGGATCCCCTCGCCACCACCACCGTGGGTGATCGCGTCCGGGAGCATGACCAGCGAGGTGGTGCCGGCGGCCTCGCCCGAGGGGCGCAGCTGGACGCGGATGCTGTGGCGGTCCGCCAGCCGGCCGACCACGAACAGACCCATGCGCTGGGAGATCGCGGCGTCCACGGTGGGCGGGTTGGCCAGCTTGTGGTTGATGTCCGCGAAGTCCTCGGCGGTGAGGCCGATGCCCTTGTCGTGGATCTCGACCATCACGCGGCCGTCGGGCAGACGCGTGGCGTTGACGCGGACCTTGGTCTGCGGGGAGGAGAACGTCGTGGCGTTCTCCAGGAGCTCGGCGAGCAGGTGCACGAGGTCGGTCACGGCCTGGCCGTGGATCTCGGCCTCCGAGACGCCCGAGAGCTCGATGCGCTCGTACTGCTCCACCTCGGAGGAGGCGGCGCGCAGCACGTCGACGAGGGGGACCGGCTGGTCCCAGCGGCGGCCCGGTTCCTCACCCGCGAGGATGAGGAGGTTCTCGCCGTTGCGACGCATACGGGTGGCCAGGTGGTCCAGGCGGAAGAGGTTCTCCAGCTGGTCCGGGTCGGCCTCGTTGTTCTCCAGGTCGGTGATGAGGGTCAGCTGGCCCTCGATCAGCGACTGGTTGCGTATGGAGAGGTTGGTGAAGATCGCGTTGACGTTCCCTCGCAGGAGCGCCTGCTCGGCGGCGAGCCGGACCGCTTCCCGGTGGACCTGGTCGAAGGCGCGGGCGACCTCGCCGATCTCGTCCTGGGAGTTGATCGGGATCGGCGCGACACGGGTGTCGACCTTGCCCGGGTCGGTGCGCGAGAGCTGGTCGACGAGCATCGGCAGGCGCTGCTCGGCGACGTCGAAGGCGGCGGTGCGCAGACGGCGCATCGAGTTGCTCATCTGGCGGGCCATCATCGCGGCCAGGATGAACGCGGCGAGCAGGGCCACGACCACGATGGCGCCGGTCAGGATGGCGTCGTTGCGGGCCTCGTCGGAGACGGCGACCGAGTCGGTCACGGCCTTGCCGAGGAGTTCCTTCTCGATCTCGGCGTAGCCCTCGAACTTCGCCGTGGCGCCGGCCTGCCAGGCCTGGGGCGTGGTGCCGCCCGCGATGACCTTGCTCTTGCTCTCGCCGCTGGCGATCGCCTCGGTCATGCCGGTGAGGGCGGAGTTGTTCACGATCGGCGGCGCCTTGAAGGGGGTGCCGGCCTGTTCCGCCGCGCGCTTGGCCAGCGCGAGCTTCTCGGCGCCCTCCTGGGACTTCTTGCCCATGACGTCCTGGAGGCGCTTCACGTCCTCCTCGGTGCCGGCCGCGACGTACTCGCCGATCGCGATGTCCTCGAGATAGGCGTACGAGGAGAAGGCGACGAGCTGGGCCTTGCGGATGTCCTCGTTCTCGTTCGGGCGCACCAGCAGGTGGGTGCCGACCGAACGCTGGAGCGAGTTGGCGGCCTTGGCCAGCTCGACCGCGTAGACCATGCGGCCGTAGCTGGTGACGTTGCCGGTGCCCAGGCCGAGCTCGTTGGAGAACGTCATGAGGTAGTGCTGGACCAGCACGTACCCCTCTTCGGTCGGGATGGGGCCGTTCGCGCTGGGCGGGTTCTTCTTCGCCGTCTCCTGCGAGGAGTACGCCGTCTGCCGGACGGCGGCGAGCTTGGGCTCCTCCTGGTGGAAGAGCTCCAGGCGGCGCTCCAGTCCGGAGTCCGAGTTGGAGGGGAGGTCCTTCGAGGCCTGGGCGAACTTCTCCTTGGCCGCGTCGGTGGCCGCGTACGCCTTCGCGACGGCCTCGTTGTTCCGGTCGCCCCTGAGGAGGGGCTCGGCCGTGAGGTCGCGCTCGTTGAGGAGGGCCTGGCCGTATTCGGCCGCCGCCTGGACGATGCGGGCCGTCTTCTCGGCGTCCTTGGCCTCGTTCCAGCGGTCGACCGAGCCCTTCACCTGGAAGCCGCCCATCACCAGTCCGACGAGGACGGGGACGAGCAGGATGGCGTTCAGCTTGGTCGGCACGCGCCAGTTGCGGGGGGAGAACCTGCTGGTGCTGCCGCTCTTCGCCGGCGGGTCGACGGGTACGTCGACCGGCGACGTGCCCGCACGCTGCGGCGGGGTGAAGTTGCCGCGCGCGGGTTCATCCGCGGGGCTTGAGTTGCTTCGCCTCACTCGACCAACAACCTTCCGGCGGTGCTACTAGCTAGTTAGTTGAATTCCAGCACGGTTAACGGCCGTGTTCCAAACAGTTGGAATCAGCCATTCCAAGAGCCTTATGTCACGCATAAAACGGACATAAAGAGCGAGCTGCGGCAAAAATGGAGCCAGTTGTGAGCGCAGCGGCACCGCCCGAACGCGCCCTGTGTCCAAGTGGCGGCAATTCACTGTCGAAACGTTATGAACAGAGAAGGCGGGCCGTGTCCTATGACACAGCCCGCCCTCTCACGTTGTGAAGAACCCGTGGTACTTGAGTGGTGCCCCTTGAGCGCCGTTCCCCGAACCGTGTTACTTGAGTCGGGCCATGAGGGCGTGCTCGACGAGTGTGATGAGCGCGCTCTTGGCGTCCGCCCGGTGGCGGGCGTCCGTGGTGATGATCGGGGCGTCCGGACCGATCTGCAGGGCCTCGCGGACTTCTTCGGGGGTGTAGGGCTGGTGCCCCTCGAAGCCGTTGAGGGCCACGACGAACGGCAGCCCGCTGTTCTCGAAGTAGTCGACCGCGGGGAAGCAGTCGGCGAGGCGGCGGGTGTCGACCAGCACGATCGCGCCGATGGCGCCGCGTACGAGGTCGTCCCACATGAACCAGAAGCGGTCCTGTCCGGGGGTGCCGAACAGGTACAGGATGAGGTCCTGGTCCAGGGTGATGCGGCCGAAGTCCATGGCGACCGTGGTGGTCGTCTTGTCCCCGGTGTGGGTCAGATCGTCGATGCCGGCGGACGCGGAGGTCATCACGGCTTCGGTGCGCAGCGGATTGATCTCCGAGACGGCCCCGACGAACGTGGTCTTGCCCACGCCGAACCCGCCCGCCACCACGATCTTCGCGGAGGTGGTGGAGCGGGCGGTTCCGCCATTAGAGCTTGCGAAGTCCACTGAGCACCCTTTCGAGCAGCGTTACATCCGGCGTGCCGCCGGCCTCTCCATTGCCCGGCTGGTGGATGGCCACCATTCCGGCCTCGGCCAGGTCGGCGACGAGGATCCGGGCGACACCGAGCGGCATCGACAGCAGTGCGGAGACCTCCGCGACCGACTTGACCTCACGGCACAGCGTGCATATGCGCTGGTGCTCGGGAAGCAGGCCGGACAGGTGCATCGGATCGGCCGTGGTGCTGACCAGCGCCTCTATGGCGAGCTGGTAGCGCGGCCGGGTCCGTCCGCCGGTCATCGCGTACGGGCGAACAAGCGGCTGGTCGCCTTCCGAGTACGAATCACCGTACGAATCGGAGTAGGCGGGGGGCGGGGTCATTGATCCTCCGGGCTGGACAGCAGTGGTCAGCGTGCCGTCTGACGGGGCGGCCGGTGGGGGGACGGTATGACGGCCTGACGGTGGTACTGGGTTCCGGGGCTGGCCCCCGGTCCCCCGGCCGGAAGTACCGTCCGGCCGGGAGATGTGGCGTCAGATGAGCAGGCTTCCCTGCAGCTCCGCGCGCAGGTCCGGGGTGAGGACGCTGCCGGCGCGGTCCACGAGGAGGGCCATCTCGTAGCCGACAAGGCCGATGTCGCACTCGGGGTGCGCGAGCACGGCCAGGGAGGAACCGTCCGAGACGGACATGAGGAAGAGGAATCCCCGGTCCATCTCGACCACGGTCTGGTTGACGGCGCCGCCCTCGAAGATGCGGGAGGCTCCTGCGGTCAGCGACGTCAGACCGGAGGCCACGGCCGCCAGCTGATCGGCGCGGTCACGGGGAAAGCCTTCGGACATCGCCAGAAGGAGGCCGTCGGCGGAGACCACCACCGTGTGGGACACCCCGGGGGTGTTGTCCACGAAGTTGGTGATCAACCAGTTCAGGTTCTGTGCCGCCTGGCTCATCGAACTCAACTAACGCTCCTGCTGGTAAGTGGGGTCGATGTGGTAACTGCCGGTCGCCGGGCCGTTGTTGCCGGCCTGACGGCCCTGCTGGATACCCCGTCGGAGGTTGGTCAGACGGCCGCGGACGTCGTCCGGCGCTCGCGAGACCTGCGGGCCCGACTGTGCGTCGGACTGCTGCTGCGCGGTGCCGGCCACGAGGTTCGCCCGCGGTACTCGGCGGGGCAGCCCCGAGGTGGTGATGCCGCCGGCGGCGGGCTGGCGCACGCGCTCGGCCTGCCGCATCAGCTCGTCGTTGGGCGAGGACCGCCAGCTGACGGTCGGCGAGCTGCCGGTCGTCGTCGGGGCGGACTCGGCCGCGGGCTCCTGGCCGCGCTGCGGCAGCGGCTGCTGCAGGCGCTGCTGGGGAGCCGGAGCCGGGGCGGACTGCTGCGGCTGCTGGGGAACCGGCGCCTGACCGGGGGCCTGGGGGCCCTCCTGGTGGAACCAGTTCGACTCCAGCGTGTCGAAGATCGGGCTGCGCTCGTTGCCGGTGCTCGCGGCCGGCGGCAGCGCCTCCGGCTGGTGGGCCTGCGGCAGCTGCGGAGCCTGCGGCTGCTGGGGGGCGAATCCGCCGACACCGGGACCGCCGGGCCGCGGGGCCTGGAAGTCCGGGCGGGCGAACTGGCCCGTGGTGGACGGGTCCGCCGCACCGCGCGGCTCCGGGCGCTCGAACTGCCCGGTGGTGCTGTTGCCGGCCGGCGGGCGCGGGGCGTTGAAGTCCGGACGGGGGAACTCCGCCGTCGAACCCGGGCCCGAGAGCTCGTCGTGGCCGCGCGGGACCTCGTGGCCGGCGTGACGCGCCTGGTCGGCGCCCCAGCTGGTGGTCTGCGGGATCCCGGCGGGACCGCCGCCCGCACCCGGAAGCTCCGGACGCGAGGCGCCACCGCGCGGCGGCAGCTGCGGCCGGGAGCCGCGCTGAGCCGGGGCGGAGGGCGCCGGGGCCGAGGGGACCGGCCCCGTGGGGGCGGGCTGCTGCTGCGGGGGCTGCGGACGCTCGAAGCCGTTGCCCTGCGGGAACCCGCCCTGGCCGGGAGCCGCGGGCGCGGGCATCGGACGGGAGCCGGGACCGCCGGCCGGACCGCGGCCCGGCAGCGGGGCACCGCCGCCGAAGGCGCCGTCGGGGAAGCCGCCCTGACCCTGGGAGGTCGGGGCACCCGGCGTGCCGGTCATGCCCGGACCGCCCTGCGGACGGGCGTTCGGGCCGCCCTGCTGCGGACGCGTACCGGGACCGCCCTGCGGGCCCTGCTGGCCCGGACCGCCGTCGCGGCCCGGCAGCGCGGCACGCTGGGCGCCGCCGGAGACCTGGCCGCGCTGCTGGCCGGCGCCGACGGGCTGGCGTGCGCCGCCGCCCGGGACCGAACCCTGGGCCGAAGCGCCCGGCATGCCCTGCGGAGCACCGGAGCCCGCACCGCCGGGACCGCCCTGGCCACCCTGGCCCGGCATCGGACCCGGCTTCTTGCCGCCCTGGGCGACGTCCACCGGCAGCATGACGAGGGCCGTCGTACCGCCCGAGTCGGACGGGCGCAGCTGGATGCGGATGCCGTGTCGCAGGGACAGGCGGCCGACCACGAACAGGCCCATGCGGCGGGAGACGGAGACGTCCACGGTCGGCGGCGACGCGAGCCGCTCGTTGATCGCGGCGAGGTCCTCGGGGGAGAGGCCGATGCCGGTGTCGTGGATCTCGACGAGCACGCGCCCGTCGGGCAGCGCGTGACCGGTGACCTTGACCTTCGTCTGCGGGGAGGAGAACGAGGTGGCGTTCTCCAGCAGCTCGGCGAGGAGGTGCACGAGGTCGTTGACGACGCGGCCGGCGACGTCGGTGCCGGGCACCGACGCCAGTTCGATGCGCTCGTACTGCTCCACCTCGGACGCGGCGGCACGGAGCACGTCGACGAGCGGGACGGGGCGGGTCCACCGGCGGCCCGGCTCCTCGCCCGCGAGGACGAGGAGGTTTTCGCCGTTACGGCGCATACGGGTCGCGAGGTGGTCGAGCTTGAAGAGCGAGGACAGCTGGTCCGGGTCGGCCTCGCGCGACTCCAGCTCGGAGATGAGCGAGAGCTGGCGCTGGATGAGGCCCTGCGAACGGCGCGAGAGGTTGGTGAACATCGCGTTGACGTTGCCCCGGAGGAGGGCCTGCTCGGCGGCGAGGCGGACGGCCTCGCGGTGCACGTCGTCGAAGGCCGCGGCCACCTGGCCGATCTCGTCGCGGGTGTGCAGGCCGACCGACTCCACGGACGTGTCCACGTCCTGCGGGTCGGACTCGGACAGCTGCTTGACGAGCTCGGGCAGTCGGTCCTGGGCGACCCGGGTCGCGGTGTCCTGCAGGCGGCGCAGCGAGCGGATCATGGACCGCGCCATGACGAACGCGCCGACGAGGGAGACGCCGAGGACGAGCAGGATCAGGGCACCGTTGATGATGGCGTCCTGCTGCGAGGAGTTCTTCAGCTCGCGGGCCTTCTGCTCCATGTCCTCGAGCAGGGTCAGCTCGATGACCTTCATGGCCTGGAGCTTGGTGTCGTCCGCGTCGTACCAGTCCATCCAGGACCGGTTCTTCTCCTTGCCGAACTGCCCCTGGGTGCTCAGGACGCGGCGCGCGTAGTGGTCGGCGGTGCCGATCTCCGTGTTGCCGTCGCCGAGCGCCGCGAGGAGTTCCTCGGGCTTGCCCTGGTAGACGAGTTCGAAGGTCTTCTTCGCCTGGCTCTCGCCGCGGAGCGCGGAGAGGGCGTACAGGCGGTCGTTCTCGGTGAGCGTGCCCGGCTTCTCGCTGCTCTCGGGGAGCGAGGCGGCGATGACGGCGCGCTGGATCGAGGCGTACTCCTTGGCGGAGGAGAAGGCCGCCAGGGCACGCGTACGCTTGATCATCTCCGGGCTGGAGGTGGCCTGCGCCATGTCCTGGGAGAGCGAGAGCAGCGAGACGATCAGCGCGTTGTACTCGGTGACGGTCTGCTGGGCGCCGTTCTGGTACGCCTTCTTGCGGATTTCCTCGATGCCGGTGAGCTGGCGGCCGATCTGCAGGATGTTGTTGCGGATCGACTTGAGGGTCTCGTCCTTGTCCTCCGCGCTGTCGACCTTGTCGGTCGCGGCCTGGAAGGCCTTCGCGGCGGCGTCGGTCTGGTCGCGTACGCCCACGACGAGGCTGTTGGGCTTGCCCGACCTGTCGACCGACAGCGGACCCGCCGACTTGTCCCGCTCCTCCTGGAGCATGGCGGCCAGGTTGGTGGCCTGCCGGGTCATCGTCGTGAGCAGCTGCATGTGCTCCAGCTGGTCGATGTCGTTCAGCGAGTCGTTGATGCGGAAGCCACCGAGCGTGGTGGCGGCGACGACCGGCAGGGTCAGCAGCGACACGAGTCGCGTGCTGATGCGCCAGTTCTGCATGGCGAATCGCGAACCGGGCCCGCTGGGGGCCTTCGGTATCGCCACGTCCTTGTCGGCCGGCTCTTCGCTCTTCGTCTTGCCCCGGGGCTTGAGGCGCGCCTTCGCCTTCACCGCGTTCACCGTGGTGGAGGAGTCGGGGCCTGCGCCATCGGCAGCCGGCCCGCGGTTCTGGGCGTGCTGGGGCGAGGAGCCACGGTCGGTCCCGCCGCGCGGCTCCTGCTCCGCCGCAGCGCTGCCATCCCTCTTGAATCGTCCCTGCACTAGCGTCGCAACCTCTGGACCAGGCGTCCCGCCGGGCGACCGGTGGGACGGTGTCGAGTCGTGGGGCCTTTCGGCCCCATGGTGGTCGTCGGTGACCGGCGCGTCTCCCTCTCCTTGCCGCCGCGCGCGGCGCTGTGTCGCGCCACCTGCGCGCCGGCTGTTCCCGCGGCGGTCCCGCGAATTCCAGCACAGTGGCGGATCTCCAACAAGGTGCGCGTGTCGGCCTGGGGCGGCGGTGACGTTCCGCAGTGAATGTGTCACGCCGTGTGGGCCGCGTTTCGGGGTGAATCGGACTTACGCCGACCAAACGCGGTGGCTGGCAAGGTGTCCCAGTCGAGATGATCAGGAGCGGAATGGCTGATTCAGTGGCGCAATGTCCGTTTCGCCACCCGGAATTGACTGCCTGCTATGCCCGTATTGTCGGGTCACGGGTGAGCAAACTCACACAGCCGTGGCCATTACTTCCCGGTTGGGCCGGGGAATCGGATGTTTAGCCTTGCCCTTTACAGGGTTGAAGGATCCGACAACCCCCACCCCACAACACGAGCCGAGGGCCCGAAACACCGTGAAGACGACGATGATGTTCCGCAACATAGCCAACCCCCGCCGCACCACCCTCGCGCACCTCAAGGACGCCGAAGAGCTGCAGGCGGTCGAGGCTCCGGAGCACGCCGTCGAGCTGCCCGCCCAGACCGCGAACCCGCGCCGCACGACCCTCATGAACGCGCCGGTCGCCGCCGCGCAGTAAGCCACTCGGGAAAAGGAGCGCGAAGCGCCGCTGCCCGCCGCGTTAGCCTGGACACGCAGACTCCAGCCAGCGGAAATACAGAGGGGCAGACGCAACACGTGCGCATCGCCAGGTTCTCCATCGACGGCAATGTCGCGTTCGGCGCGGTCGAGGGCAGCACTGCCCCCGGCGCCGAGGGTGAGCTCGTCCTCGACATCATCAAGGGCATTCCGTTCGCGGACTTCGAGCTCTCGGGCACGAAGGTCCCGCTGAACAAGGTCCGGCTGCTGCCGCCCGTGCTCCCGAACAAGGTCGTGGCCATCGGCCGCAACTACGCGGAGCACGCGGCAGAGCTCGGCAACGAGGTCCCGGAGACTCCGATCACCTTCTTCAAGCCCTCCACCTCGGTGGTCGGCCCGGGCGACCCGATCGCGTACCCCTCCTTCTCCCAGGACCTCCACCACGAGGCGGAGCTCGCCGTGGTCATCGGCCGCATGTGCCGCGAGGTCCCGAAGGAGCGCGTCAAGGACGTGATCCTCGGTTACACCTGCGCCAACGACGTCACCGCGCGCGACGTCCAGCAGCGCGAGAAGCAGTGGGCCCGGGCCAAGGGCTTCGACAGCTCCTGCCCCCTCGGCCCCTGGATCGAGACCGACCTCGACCCGACCGACCTGACCATCCAGTGCACCGTCAACGGCGAACAGCGCCAGCTCGGCCGCACCAGTGACATGGTCCGGTCCATCGAGGACCTGATCGTCCACATCACCGAGGCCATGACGCTCCTCCCCGGCGACGTCATCCTCACGGGGACCCCGGCCGGAGTCGGCCCCCTCAACGTCGGCGACGAGGTCGCCGTCACCATCGAAGGCATCGGCACTCTCACCAACAAGGTGATCAAGCGTGGCTAACGCGAACGTCCGCGTACGTTTCTGTCCCTCCCCGACCGGCAACCCCCACGTGGGCCTGGTCCGGACCGCCCTCTTCAACTGGGCGTTCGCCCGCCACCACGGCGGTACGTTCGTCTTCCGCATCGAGGACACCGACGCGGCCCGCGACTCCGAGGAGTCGTACGAGCAGCTGCTCGACTCGCTGCGCTGGCTCGGCTTCACCTGGGACGAGGGCCCCGAGGTCGGCGGCCCGCACGCCCCGTACCGCCAGTCCGAGCGCATGGACGTCTACGCGGACGTGGCCCAGCGCCTGCGCGAGGGCGGGTACGCGTACGACTGCTACTGCACGACCGAGGAGCTGGACGCCCGCCGCGCCGCCGCCCGCGCCGCCGGCAAGCCCTCCGGCTACGACGGCCACTGCCGCGAGCTCACCCAGGTGCAGCTGGAGGCGTACCAGGGCGAGCACCGCCCCTCGATCGTCCGCTTCCGGATGCCCGACGAGCCGATCACCTTCACCGACCTGGTCCGCGGCGAGCTGACCTTCACCCCGGAGAACGTGCCGGACTTCGGCATCCTGCGGGCCAACGGCGCGCCGCTCTACACGCTCGTCAACCCGGTCGACGACGCGCTGATGCAGATCACGCACGTGCTCCGCGGCGAGGACCTGCTGTCCTCCACCCCGCGCCAGATCGCGCTGTACAAGGCGCTGATCGAGATCGGCGTCGCGACGGACATCCCGCGGTTCGGCCACCTGCCGTACGTGATGGGCGAGGGCAACAAGAAGCTCTCCAAGCGCGACCCCGAGTCCTCGCTCAACCTGTACCGCGAGCGCGGCTTCCTCCCCGAGGGCCTGCTGAACTACCTCTCGCTCCTCGGCTGGTCCTTCTCCAAGGACCAGGACGTCTTCTCGATCGAGGAGATGGTGGCGAAGTTCGACATCGACGGCGTGAACGCCAACCCGGCGCGCTTCGACCTCAAGAAGGCCGAGTCGATCAACGGCGACCACATCCGCCTCCTCGACCCGAAGGCCTTCGCGGACGCCTGCACCCCGTGGCTCCGGGCCCCGCACGCCAACTGGGCGCCCGAGGACTTCGACGCCGAGGCCTGGGCGGCCATCGCGCCGTACGCCCAGACCCGCGTGACGGTCCTGTCCGACATCACGGCCAATGTCGACTTCCTGTTCCTCAAGGAGCCGGTCGAGGACCAGCCGTCGTGGGACAAGGCGATGAAGGGCGAGCCCGCGGCCCTCCTGACCACCGCCCGCGCCAACCTGGACGCCGCCGACTGGAGCGACCCCGAGTCCCTCAAGCAGGCCGTCCTGACCGCAGGCGAGGCCCACGGCCTCAAGCTCGGCAAGGCGCAGGCCCCGGTCCGCGTGGCGGTCACCGGCCGCACGGTCGGCCTGCCGCTCTTCGAGTCCCTCCAGATCCTGGGCAAGGAGCGCTCGCTGTCGCGCATCGACGCGGCCCTGGCGAAGCTCGCCGCGTAGGCGCGCCCGTACGCAGGTCCCCCGGGGGGCGGCAGCCGGACATCCGGCGGCCGCCCCCCGAGGCGTTGTCCGGGCGCCCGCGGACGTCCGCGGGCGCCCGGAGCCGGGGGACCACGGACTTGGGCAAACCCTTCAGACGTCGCCCGGCGATGTCGTAGCGTCGGGGGTATGCCGATCCGCGCCGTGCTGTGGGACATCGACGACACCCTGTTCGACTACACCGGGGCGGACAGCGCCGGCCTCGCGCGCCGGCTCGCCGAGGAGGGCATCGCGGAGCGCTACGGTTCCCCCGCGCAGGCGCTCGCCCTGTGGCGGGAGATCACGACCCGCCACTGGGACCGCTTCGCCGCCGGGGAGGTGGGCTTCCAGGAGCAGCGCCGGGACCGGGTACGGGACTTCCTCGGCGAGCCCGGGATGAGCTCCGCCGAGGCCGACGGCTGGTTCGACCGGTACGTCGAGCACTACAAGGCCGCCTGGACGCTGTTCCCCGACGTCGTGCCCGTCCTGGACGCCCTCGCGGGCGGATACCGGCACGGGGTGCTCTCCAACTCCTCCACGGTCAACCAGGACCCGAAGCTGCGCCGTCTCGGCCTGCGCGAGCGCTTCGAGGTGCTGCTCTGCGCCGCGGAACTGGGCGTCAGCAAGCCCGAGGCGCAGGCCTTCCTCGCCGCCTGCGAGGCGCTCGGACTGCCGCCGGGCGAGGTCGCGTACGTGGGGGACCAGCCGGAGATCGACGCGCGCGGGGCCCGTGACGCCGGGCTGACCGCGGTCTGGCTCGACCGGGACGGCGCGCGCGGGCCGGGCCCCGACGGCGTGCACCGGATCGACGGTCTCGCCCGGCTCCCGGAGCTGCTGGCCTCGGATACCCGTTTTGGAGCACGGTCAGGCATCCGGTAATGTTCTTTCTGCGCCGCCGGAGCGGGCCGAAAGGCCGGACGGAGGCGCCACTCGAAAGAAAAGCCCCCCAGGGGTTGACTTTCGGTGGGGTATAGTGTAATTGGCAACACGAGGGTTTCTGGTTCCCTTATTCTAGGTTCGAGTCCTGGTACCCCAGCGCAGTGCAGCAGTAACGCAGTGCTTTGCCCCCGTTGTGTAGCGGCCTAGCACGCCGCCCTCTCAAGGCGGTAGCGCCGGTTCGAATCCGGTCGGGGGTACAGATCCTTCCCGCAAGATCTCCATTGGGTAGCTCCCGGACGTCTTGATGCAGGATCGCTAGGGCCCCCGTTGTGTAGCGGCCTAGCACGCCGCCCTCTCAAGGCGGTAGCGCCGGTTCGAATCCGGTCGGGGGTACTGGTCTGGTATAGACCACATTGGGCTATGGTGTAATTGGCAACACGAAGGTTTCTGGTTCCTTTGTTCTAGGTTCGAGTCCTGGTAGCCCAGCGCAGTACAGAGCAAGCCCCCGTTGTGTAGCGGCCTAGCACGCCGCCCTCTCAAGGCGGTAGCGCCGGTTCGAATCCGGTCGGGGGTACGCACGGAAGAGGCCCTCCGCGTTCATCGCGGAGGGCCTCTTCGCTGTTCCCGTACGTACTCCGGCGTCGACGCCGGGCCCGTACAAGTGCGGGCCCGGAGGCGCGTGTTCGGACGTGTGCGGCGTCGTACGCGCCCCCGGGCCCGGGGGATGGGGGAGGGGCCTGCGGCCCGGTGGGCGTCAGCCGGAGCGGCGCAGGGCCTCCGACAGGCGGGCGGCCGCGTCGATGACGGCCTGGGCGTGCATCCGGCCCGGGTGGCGGGTCAGGCGCTCGATCGGCCCGGAGACCGACACGGCGGCCACCACGCGGTTCGACGGCCCGCGCACCGGCGCGGAGACGGACGCCACGCCGGGCTCCCGCTCGCCGATCGACTGCGCCCAGCCGCGGCGCCGTACGCCCGACAGGGCCGTCGCGGTGAAGCGCGCGCCCTGCAGCCCGCGGTGGAGCCGCTCGGGCTCCTCCCAGGCCATCAGGATCTGCGCGGCCGAGCCCGCCTTCATCGGGAGCGTCGAGCCCACCGGGACGGTGTCCCGCAGGCCCGACAGCCGCTCGGCGGCCGCCACGCAGATGCGCATGTCTCCCTGACGGCGGTAGAGCTGCGCGCTCTCGCCCGTCACGTCACGGAGGTGGGTGAGTACCGGTCCCGCCGTGGCCAGCAGGCGGTCCTCGCCGGCCGCGGCGGCGAGCTCCGCCAGCCGCGGTCCGAGGATGAACCGGCCCTGCATGTCCCTCGCCACCATCCGGTGGTGTTCCAGTGCCACGGCCAGGCGATGTGCCGTGGGTCGTGCGAGCCCTGTCGCCGCGACCAGCCCGGCGAGGGTGGCCGGACCGGACTCCAGTGCGCTCAATACCAGAGCTGCCTTGTCGAGAACGCCGACGCCGCTAGAGTTGTCCATGAAACGATATTCGCGTCTCACACTGTGAAACGCAAGTTCAATTTTTCCAAGAACCAGCGAGTCTGTATGTACGGGTCCACGAACCACTGGATCCGGGACGGTGAGCCGGAGGGAAAGCGATGGGTAGGACACTCGCGGAGAAGGTCTGGGACGACCACGTCGTCCGGCGCGCCGAGGGCGAGCCCGACCTCCTCTTCATTGATCTGCACCTGCTGCACGAGGTGACCAGCCCCCAGGCCTTCGAGGGCCTGCGCCAGGCCGGCCGCAAGGTCCGGCGGCTCGACCTCACCATCGCCACCGAGGACCACAACACCCCGACCCTGGACATCGACAAGCCGATCGCGGACCCGGTCTCCCGGGCCCAGCTGGAGACGCTGCGGGCGAACTGCGCCGAGTTCGGCGTGCGCCTGCACTCCCTGGGCGATGTCGAGCAGGGCGTCGTCCACGTGGTGGGACCGCAGCTGGGCCTGACCCAGCCGGGCACCACCGTGGTCTGCGGTGACTCGCACACCTCCACGCACGGCGCCTTCGGCGCGCTGGCCTTCGGCATCGGCACCAGCCAGGTCGAGCACGTGCTGGCCACCCAGACCCTGCCGCTGGCCCGCCCGAAGACGATGGCGATCACCGTCACCGGCGAGCTGGCCGAGGGCGTCACCGCCAAGGACCTGATCCTGGCGATCATCGCGAAGATCGGCACCGGCGGCGGGCAGGGCTACATCCTCGAATACCGCGGCGAGGCCATCGAGAAGCTCTCGATGGAAGCGCGCATGACCATCTGCAACATGTCGATCGAGGCCGGCGCCCGTGCGGGCATGATCGCCCCCGACCGGATCACCTTCGACTACCTGAAGGGCCGCGACCACGCCCCCGAGGGTGCGGACTGGGACGCGGCGGTCGCCTACTGGCAGACCCTGCGCACCGACGAGGACGCGGTCTTCGACGCGGAGGTCGTCATCGACGGCGCCACGCTGTCGCCGTTCGTCACCTGGGGCACCAATCCGGGCCAGGGCGCGCCCCTGTCGGCCAACGTCCCCGACCCTGCTTCGTACGAGGACGCTTCGGAGCGCCACGCCGCCGAAAAGGCCCTGGAGTACATGGGGTTGACGGCCGGGCAGCCGCTGCGCGAGATCAAGGTCGACACCGTCTTCGTAGGTTCGTGCACCAACGGACGCATCGAGGACCTGCGGGCCGTCGCCTCCATCGTCGAGGGCCGCAAAGTCGCCGACGGCGTACGGATGCTGGTCGTCCCGGGCTCCGTCCGGGTCGCCCTGCAGGCCGTGGAGGAGGGCCTGGACAAGGTCTTCAAGGAGGCCGGCGCCGAATGGCGGCACGCGGGCTGCTCGATGTGTCTGGGCATGAACCCCGACCAACTGGCTCCCGGTGAGCGCTCCGCGTCCACCTCCAACCGCAACTTCGAGGGCCGGCAGGGCAAGGGCGGGCGGACCCACCTGGTCTCCCCGCAGGTGGCCGCCGCCACCGCGGTGCTGGGCCATCTGGCCTCGCCCGCCGACCTGTCCGACGCCACCGCGACCGCCGGAGTCTGAACCATGGAAGCCTTCACCACCCACACTGGCCGGGCCGTCCCGCTGCGCCGCTCCAACGTCGACACCGACCAGATCATCCCGGCCCACTGGCTGAAGAAGATCACCCGCGACGGGTTCGAGGACGGGCTCTTCGAGGCCTGGCGCAAGGACCCCGAGTTCGTCACGAACCGCCCCGAGCGCCAGGGCGCGACCGTGCTGATCGCCGGCCCCGACTTCGGCACCGGCTCCTCCCGCGAGCACGCCGTCTGGGCCCTGCAGAACTTCGGGTTCAAGACGGTCATCTCCTCCCGCTTCGCCGACATCTTCCGCGGCAACTCGCTGAAGAACGGTCTGCTGACGGTGGTCCTGCCGCAGGAGACCGTGGACCGGCTGTGGGCGCTGACCGAGGCCGACCCGACCGCCGAGGTGACGGTCGACCTGGTCGCCCGCCAGGTCCGCGCGGCGGGAATCGAGGCGGAGTTCGAACTCGACGACAACGCCCGCTGGCGCCTGCTGGAGGGTCTGGACGACATCTCGCTCACCCTTCAGAACGAAGCGGACATCGACACGTACGAAAGCGCCCGACCCAGCTTCAAGCCGCGCACGATTAGGGTCTGATTCCAGCCTGATCAGCGCTTATTCACCTACGGGTGATCACATCGACAACACTGTGCCCCCCGCCTTCCGGCGGGGGGCACAGCCGTGTGTTGAGGCCCCGTGAGGCGACAACTCGCCCCAGATGGCACAATCTGTGCATGGAACGCGACAGTCAACTTGAGCTCTACGAACTCGTCGCGGACCGGCTGAAAGAAGCACACACAAGGGTGCGCACACTGCAAGTCCCGGAGGGCGTAAGGATGGCGCTGTCCCGGAAGCTGTTGGTCGTCACGGCCGCGGCGAAGCACGATCTCGCCGATGCGGCAAGGCGCCTGGACAGGTTGATGAAGGACCTCGACGAGGGTCGATTCCCTGAAGGCGACTGATGCGAAGGAACTCCGTAACGACCTACACCGTTGCGGCACTAGGGTGATTAGCCCGTTTCGTGTTTGATTTGCGGTATATATCCGCCTAACGTGCGAAATAAGCTTGAACACATTCGTTCTGGCGAAGTCTCCGAAGGGGAAGACGTGAACAAGGCGCAGCTCGTAGAAGCGATTGCCGACAAGCTGGGCGGCCGCCAGCAGGCCGCGGACGCTGTCGACGCGGTACTGGACGCGATGGTCCGCGCTGTGGTCGCGGGCGACCGGGTCTCGGTCACGGGCTTCGGCTCGTTCGAGAAGGTCGACCGCCCGGCCCGCTACGCCCGCAACCCGCAGACGGGTGAGCGCGTCCGGGTCAAGAAGACCTCTGTTCCCCGCTTCCGCGCGGGCCAGGGCTTCAAGGACCTGGTCGCGGGCACCAAGAAGCTGCCCAAGGGCGGCGAGGTGTCGGTGAAGAAGGCGCCCAAGGGCAGCCTTTCCGGCGGCGCTTCCGCGACGGTCAAGAAGGCCGCGGCCAAGAAGGCCACCACCGCCAAGAAGGCGGCGGCGAAGACCGCGGTCGCCAAGAAGACCACCGCGAAGAAGGTCGTCGCGAAGAAGGTGGTCGCCAAGACCGCCGCGAAGAAGACCACGGCGACGGCGAAGAAGGCCACCGCCACGGCCAAGAAGGCCGCGACGACGGCGAAGAAGACCACCGCCACCGCCAAGAAGACGGCTCCGGCGGCCAAGAAGGCCACCGCGAAGACCACGGCGCCCGCCAAGAAGACGACGGCGCGCAAGACCACCGCGAAGAAGACCACGGCCCGCAAGAAGTAAGGCCACGAGTCACACACGCCGGGCCGGCTTCCCCCTCCTGGGGAAGCCGGCCCGCGGTGCTGTTCGTGCAGGTCAGAAGGTTTGCAGGGTGACCAGCGTGATCCGCAGGGCCGGCCCCTCGCCGTCCGTCTCGATCCGGACCCGCTGTCCGGGCCGCAGCAGCCTGAGGCCGCCCGCGTCGAAGGCCGGGGCCCCGAAGGGCACCGGGGTGCCGTCGTCCAGCAGCACACTGCCGCTGCGGGTCTGGGAGTCGTACGTGTACGCGGTCGCCTGCATACGGGCACTGTATCGGGCCGTGTGACGGCCCACGCCGAGGACGAGGGCCGTCCGCAGATCCGCTCCCGTGTCCACGTCCCGGCGTACGCTCTCGACGCCCGCGAGGGATATTTCCGCAGCTCCCGAGGCCGAATGCCGAGCCCGTGACGGGCCCCCGAACGAGGGTGCCAATTCCACGTCCGGCGCAGCGGAAAGCAGGGTCGTGCCGATTTTTGCGGCATCCGCCAGAAATGCCCGCGGAAATACCGATGCGGCTTCGAGCACGCGTAGCAATTCCGGCGGCCGCAGCGCGGGCAGGTCCGCGTTCATCGCCGCCACCGCCGCCCCGGGCCGGGCCCGGCGTACCTCCCGCGCCCCATGGGCCAGCGCCGCGTTGAGCCCGGCGGCCGGGGCGTCCGGCACGATCCGCGCCCCCAGCCGCGCCAGTTCCCTTCCGGCCTCGGCGTCGTCCGTGACGACCACCACATCCGCGACCGCCGCGCAGGCCAGCGCCCCCGCCACGGTGTCCTGCGCGAACGCCAGCGCGAGCCCGGCGCGGGAGGCACCCACGGCCGCGGCCAGACGGCTCTTGGCCACCGCCAGGGGCTTCAGCGGGACCACCAGACTCCAGACCGCGTTCGTGGCGGCACTCCTTCCCTCCGGTGCGCGTCCGTCCATGCGTGGACCACGGCCGGGTCATGGCCCGGTCATGCGTCGGCCCATTGTCGCCTCTGCCCGGTCGACCCGGAGGTCCGGTGCTCCGGGCGGGGCGTACGGTGTTCTCGACAGAGACCGGACCTGAGGCCACACTTGTCCGCCCAGGGGTGCCCAAGCCGCGCACCGGTCCTAGAGGAAGGTGTCCGAGTGTCCCGCCGCAGAATCGGCTTCTGGTACCGCCTGGCGGCGGTCATCGCAAAACCGCCGCTGGTCGTGCTCTTCAAGCGGGACTGGCGGGGAATGGATCACATTCCGGCCGACGGCGGGTTTATCACGGCCGTCAATCACAACTCGTATCTGGACCCGCTCTCCTACGCGCACTTCCAGTACAACACCGGCCGGGTGCCCCGATTGCTCGCGAAGGCGGCCCTCTTCAAGGTCCCCATTGTCGGCGCGATCCTGCGCGGCTCCGGCCAGATCCCCGTCTACCGCGAGACCACCGACGCCCTGGACGCATTCCGGGCCGCCGTGGACGCGATCGAACGCGGCGAATGCGTGGCCTTTTATCCGGAAGGCACCCTCACCCGCGATCCGGACATGTGGCCGATGGCCGGCAAGACCGGCGCGGCGCGGGTGGCGCTGATGACCAAGGCGCCCGTCATCCCGGTGGCCCAGTGGGGCGCGAACCTCGCCATGCCGCCGTACGCCAAGGAGGACAAGGTCCGGCTGTTCCCGCGCAAGACCCTCCAGGTGCTGGCCGGACCCCCCGTGGACCTCTCCGGGTTCTACGACCGGGAGCCCACCCCGGAGGTGCTCAGGGAGGTCACCGAGACCATCATGGCGGCCATCACGGAGCTGCTGGAGGAGCTGCGCGGCGAGAAGGCGCCCGAGCAGCCGTACGACCATCGCAAGGCAAGGCTGGAACAGCGGCGCAAGGCCGCGGGGGAGGACCAGAAGTGACACGTCCCGTGAAGGCAGCCGTCTTCGGAACCGGCTCCTGGGGCACGGCCTTCGGCATGGTGCTCGCCGACGCGGGCTGCGAGGTGACCCTGTGGGGCCGCCGCAGCGAGGTCGTCGACGCCATCAACACCGGCCGGACCAACCCGGACTACTTCCCGGACGTCGAACTCCCCGCGAACATGCGCGCCACCACCGACCCGGCCGAGGCCGCGGCCGGCGCCGACTTCGCGGTCCTCGCCATCCCCTCCCAGACCCTGCGCGGCAACCTCGCCGAATGGGCCCCGCTCCTGCCCGCCGACGCCGTGCTCGTCTCCCTCATGAAGGGCATCGAACTCGGCAGCGCCAAGCGCATGAGCGAGGTCATCGAGGAGGTGGCCAAGGTCCCCGCCGAGCGCGTCGCCGTCGTCACCGGCCCCAACCTGGCCCGTGAGATCGCCGCCCGGCAGCCGGCCGCCGCCGTCGTCGCCTGCTCCGACGAGGCCGTCGCACGGCGCCTCCAGGCCGCCTGCCACACCCCGTACTTCCGCCCGTACACGAGCACCGACGTCATCGGCTGCGAGCTGGGCGGCGCCGTCAAGAACGTCATCGGCCTCGCCGTCGGCATCGCGGACGGCATGGGCCTGGGCGACAACACCAAGGGCTCCCTCATCACCCGCGGCCTGGCCGAAGCGACCCGGCTGGGCCTGGCGATGGGCGCCGACCCGCTCACCTTCTCCGGCCTCGCGGGCCTCGGCGACCTCGTGGCCACCTGCTCCTCGCCGCTCTCCCGCAACCACACCTTCGGCACCAACCTCGGCCGCGGAATGACGCTGGAGGAGACCATCGCGGTCACCAGGCAGACCGCCGAGGGCGTCAAGTCCTGCGAGTCGGTGGCCGATCTGGCCCGCCGCCACGGGGTGGACATGCCGATCACCGACACCGTCGTCGACATCGTCCACCACGGCAAGCCGCCGCTGGTCGCGCTGAAGGAACTGATGGGACGCAGCGCCAAACCGGAACGCCGCTGACTCCTTTCCGGACGCATGACCGGGTATCGTCGTGGCGATATGAGCAGCGAGAACCTCCCCCAGACCCCTGAGCAGCAGGGCCGCAAGCCCCGCGTGGCCGTCGTGTTCGGCGGCCGCAGCTCGGAACACGCCATCTCGGTCGTCACCGCGGGCGCCGTGCTGCGCTCCATCGACCGGTCCAAGTACGAGGTGCTGCCCATCGGCATCACCACGGACGGCCGGTGGGCGCTGACCGCCGACGAGCCCGAGCGGATGGCCATCGCCGACCGCAAGCTCCCGAGCGTCGAGGAGCTCGCGGACTCCGAGGACGGCGCCGTCGTGCTCTCCGTCGACCCGGCCAACCGCGAGGTCGTCTACACCGAGCCGGGCGCCGTCCCCAAGGCGCTGGGCGAGGTCGACGTCGTCTTCCCGATGCTGCACGGCCCGTACGGCGAGGACGGCACCCTGCAGGGCCTCCTGGAGCTCTCCGGCATCCCGTACGTCGGCTCGGGCGTCCTCGCCTCGGCCGTCGGCCAGGACAAGGAGTACATGAAGCGCGTCTTCACCTCCTTCGGCCTCCCCGTCGGCCCGTACGTGACCATCCGGCCCCGCGAGTGGGACGCCGACCGGGACGCCGCGAAGGCGCGGATCCTGGACTTCGCCGGCGAGCACGGCTGGCCGCTCTTCATCAAGCCCGCCCGGGCCGGCTCCTCCATCGGCATCACCAAGGTCGACGACGTGTCCGGCCTGGACGCGGCGGTCCGCGAGGCCCAGCGCCACGACCCGAAGATCATCGTGGAGGCGCTCCTGCGCGGCCGCGAGATCGAGTGCGGGGTGCTGGAGTTCGAGGACGGGCCGCGCGCGAGCGTGCCCGCCGAGATCCCTCCGGTCTCCAGCCACGACTTCTACGACTTCGAGGCGAAGTACATCGACTCCGCCTCCGGGCTCGTGCCCGCTCCGCTCACCCCGGAGCAGACCGCCGAGGTGCAGCGGCTCGCGATCGAGGCGTTCGACGCCGCGTCCTGCGAGGGCCTGGTGCGCGCCGACTTCTTCCTCACGGAGGACGGCACGTTCGTCATCAACGAGATCAACACGATGCCGGGCTTCACCCCGATCTCCATGTACCCGCGGATGTGGCAGGAGTCGGGCATCGAGTACCCGGAGCTGGTGGACCGCCTGATCCAGGCGGCCCTGAGCCGCTCCACCGGCCTGCGCTAGCACCAGCCGAAGGCGCCGTACATGCCGACCGCCCGCCGGGATTCCCGGCGGGCGGTCGGTGTGCGAAGGGGCGTCCGGCCCCGTCAGTACGAGGAGATGCCCTCGGGGACGGTCCTGGCCACCACGGTGGACAGCCCGACCAGCATCCCCGCATCCGTGGCATGCTCCTTGTCGACCCGGACCTCGGTGTACGCGAGCCGCATCCCGGTGATGAACCGGAAGCCCCCGCCGGCGCTGTCGGGGACCTTCAGCGCAAGCCACCGGACGCCGTTCACCTCGACGCCCTCCTGCTTCACATCCGCCATCTCGGGGGGTTTGGGGATACCGCACCGCAGTACGATCGCCGAGCCGCCCCACGCGGCGGTCAGATCCGACTCCGGCGCTGCCTCGGCCCGCGCCAGGCCGGCCACCGTCTCCGGGAGTTCCTTGTGCAGTGCTGCACAGAACCCCGCGACGTCGGCGGGCGGCGTGGGCGGCGGGTCCACCCGGGCTTCGGAATCACCCGGGGCACAGCCCGCGAGGGCCAGTACCGCGGCCAGTACGGGCAGGGCGGGCAGACGCAGGGGCCGGCGGTGGAGGGTCATCACCGGCCAAGAGTAGACGGGGGCTACAGATGGACCACCGGGCAGGTCAGGGTGCGGGTGATGCCCTCCACCTGCTGCACCTTGGCGACGACCATGCGGCCGAGCTCGTCGACGGTGTCCGCCTGGGCGCGCACGATCACGTCGTACGGGCCCGTCACGTCCTCGGCCTGGATCACCCCCGGGATCTGGCTGATGGACTCGGCGACGAACGACGCCTTGCCCACCTCGGTCTGGATAAGGATGTACGCCTGTACCACGGAACCTCCAGGGCGGCCACGAGGATCGATTCCCCTAACCTTCGGGTGGGCCCAGGGATTCGGGTGGGCCCGGGGAAGAAGGGACGCCACGGTACCGCGTTGCCGAGCACCACGGGGAGACCCGGGGGCCCGGCGCCACGCACGGCGGGGCGTACGGAGAGCAGAAGTTGACGTATCTGTTGACGGTACCCAGAGCTGTGACGGCTCGCGACCGCAAGCGGACTGGGCAAGAAGGGGCACAGCGATGAAGGGCACTGTGGGCGAGCTGGGGGAGTTCGGGCTCATTCGGGAGCTCACCTCACGGCTCACCACCACCCCGGCGGTCCGGCTCGGACCGGGCGACGACGCCGCGGTCGTGTCGGCCCCCGACCGGCGGGTCGTGGCGAGCACCGACATCCTGCTCGAGGGCAGGCACTTCCGGCGCGACTGGTCCACGGCGTACGACGTCGGCCGCAAGGCCGCCGCGCAGAACCTCGCCGACATCGCGGCCATGGGGGCGGTGCCGACGGCGCTGCTGCTCGGCCTCGTCGTCCCGGCCGAGCTGCCGGTCACCTGGCCCACCGAGCTGATGGACGGCATCCGCGACGAGTGCCAGGTCGCCGGTGCGGCCGTGGTCGGCGGCGACGTCGTCCGCGGCGACACCATCACCGTGGCCATCACCGCCCTCGGCGACCTGCGCAACCACGAGCCCGTGCTGCGCTCCGGCGCCCAGCCCGGCGACGTCGTGGCCGTCACGGGCTGGCTGGGCTGGTCCGCGGCCGGATTCGCCGTGCTCTCGCGCGGGTTCCGCTCCCCGCGGGCCTTCGTCGAGGCGCACCGGCGCCCCGAGCCCCCGTACCACGCGGGCCCCGCGGCCGCCGGGCTCGGCGCCACGGCGATGACCGACGTCAGCGACGGCCTGATCGCCGACCTCGGGCACATCGCGGAGGCCAGCAAGGTACGGATCGACCTGCGCTCGGCGGCCGTCGACATCCCGACGCAGATGCACGACATCGGGCAGGCCGTCGGGGTCGACCCCTTGCAGTGGGTGCTCACCGGAGGGGAAGATCACGCCATCGTGGCGACCTTCCCGCCCGACGTGAAACTGCCGGCCCGGTGGAAGGTCATCGGGGAGGTGCTGAACCGGTCCGCGCTGCCCCAGGTGACCGTGGACGGCGCCCCCTGGACGAGCACCGGCGGCTGGGACCACTTCGGCTCCGACCCGTCCATCGAGGAGACCTCCAGATGACCGACGCGCCACCGCTGTGCCTGACCGTCGCCGGATCCGATTCCGGCGGCGGCGCCGGGATCCAGGCCGACCTCAAGACGATGCTGGCACTCGGCGTGCACGGGATGAGCGTGGTGACGGCCGTGACCGCGCAGAACTCCCTCGGGGTGCAGGGAGTCTGGGAACTGCCCGCCGAAGCCGTGAAGGCCCAGTACCGGGCCGTCGTGGACGACATGGGCGTCCACGCCGTCAAGACCGGGATGCTGGCCTCCACCGCGCTGGTGGAGACGGTGGCCGAGCTGCTGGCCGCCACCTCCGCCCCCGCCGTCGTGGATCCGGTCGGGGTCTCCAAGCACGGGGACCCGCTGCTCGCCGCCTCGGCGCTGGACGCCGTACGCAAGGAGCTGCTGCCGCGGGCCACCGTGGCCACCCCGAACCTGGACGAGGTGGCCCAGCTCACGGGCGTCGTCGTGGAGAGCGAGGACGACATGCGGCGGGCCGCCGACGCCGTGCTCGCCTACGGGCCCCAGTGGGCGCTCGTCAAGGGCGGGCACCTGGCCGCCCACGGGGGCCAGGCCGCCGACCTGCTCACCGACGGGGACACGCAGCTGTGGCTGCGCGCGCCGCGCCACGACAACCGGCACACCCACGGCACCGGCTGCACCCTCGCCAGCGCGATCGCCGCGGGGCTCGCCAAGGGACAGGACGTCCCGCAGGCGGCCATGGAGGCCAAGGAGTACGTGAGCGGCGCCATCGCGGCCGGCTTCGCGCTCGGCGGCGGCATCGGCCCGGTGGACCACGCCTGGGAATGGCACCGCTGACGGTGCCGGAACGGCAGAAGACCACCGCGTCACGTGACGCGGTGGTCTTCCCCTGCCCGGTCGGTCCAGGCAAGTACAAGGCAAAAGGCCGGCCCACGAGGTGGACCGGCCTTCTTGGCAACCGGAAAGGGCTGCGCTACGACGGTTGGCGTCAGCGCGAGACCTTGCCGGCCTTGATGCACGAGGTGCAGACGTTGAGGCGCTTCGGCGTCCCACTGACCATGGCACGAACGCGCTGGATGTTCGGGTTCCAGCGACGCGAGGTGCGGCGGTGCGAGTGGGAGATGTTGTTGCCGAAGCTCGGCCCCTTGGCGCAAACGTCGCAGTTGGCAGCCACAGGTCACTCCAAAGACTTCAGATGCACTTACAGTGAAATCCGGCGCACCGGATCAGAAGTCTGAGAAGTCTGAGTGGTTTGCCGGGGGAAATTGGCCCGACTCTCATCGGGCAACCGGAGCAGCATACAACGACTGCGTCCGTCCAAGAAAACTACCATGGCCGCCGCCGATCCCGCCCGTGGCCCCTGACACCCCGCAGTCCTTGGTTACCCTGCGGTGAACCCTGGCCCGCACGAGGAGGAACGCCCGGTGCAGCACGAGCCGCAGCCGCAGCCCGCCGACGAGCTCGACGCCGAAGCGGTGCGCACCTGGAGCTCGCTGGCCGTGGCCGCGCTGGGCCGGGCCCGCGAGGACATCGACGCGATCAACGTCTACCCCGTCGCGGACGCGGACACCGGGACCAACCTCTACCTGACCGCCGAGTCGGCGGACCGCGCCCTGGCCGAGGCCCTCAAAACACCACCCGCGGGCGTGAGCGAGACCACAGCGGACGCCACCCTGTCGGAGGCCGTACGGGCCTACGCGCACGGCGCCCTCATAGGCGCCCGCGGAAACTCCGGGACGATCCTCGCGCAGCTGCTGCGCGGAGTGGCCGACGTGCTCGGCGACGAGCCCGCGGGCCGCGGGCCCGGCCGGCTGCTGGCCGAGGCGCTGACCCGGGCCGCCGAGGAGGCCTACCGGGCCGTCGCGCACCCGGTGGAGGGCACGATGCTCACCGTCGCCGCCGCGGCGGCGGCCCGCGCCGCAGAGGCGGCCGGGGCGTCCGGGGCGGCCGCCGCCGACGTGGCCCTGGCCGCCTACGACGGGGCCCGCGCCGCCCTCGCCGACACCCCGGGACAGCTGGCCGAGCTGGGCCGGGCCGGAGTGGTCGACGCGGGGGGCTGCGGGCTGGTCGCCGTACTCGGGGCGCTGTCGCAGGCGCTGTCGGGCCGCCCGCCCGCCGCCGAGGCCGTACGCGGCCGGGCCGTTCCCGTGCCGCGGCCGCCGCAGCCCTGCGACGCCGACGAGCAGGGCGGGCCCGCGTACGAGGTGATCTACCTGCTGGAGGCCGCCGAGCCGGCCGTGGCCGAGCTGCGCGGGCGCCTCGACGGACTCGGGGACTCCCTGGTGGTGGTCGGCGGCGACGGACTGTGGAACGTGCACGTCCACGTCGACGACCCCGGCGCCGCCGTGGAGGCCGGCGTGGTCGCCGGGCGGCCGTACCGGATCCGCATCACCCACTTCGGCGACGAGCGGCGCCGGGCGCGCGGGGAGCGCGTCCAGCGGGCCGTGGTCGCCGTGGTCCCGGGCGAGGGGCTGGCCGGGCTGTGCGGGGAGGCGGGCGCGACCACCGTGCTCGCCCGCCCCGGAGAGGTCCCGGACGCCGCCGCGCTCGTCGACGCCATCCGGCGCGCGCACGCCCGCGAGGTGGTGCTGCTGCCCGGCGGAGCCGACCAGCGGGCCGTCGCCTCCGCGGCGGCCGAACAGGCCCGCGCCGACGGCGTACGGGTGGCCGTGATCCCCACCCGGTCCGCGGTCCAGGGCCTGGCCGCCCTCGCCGTCCACGACCCGCAGGGCAGCTTCGACGAGGACGTCGTCGCCATGACCGCGGCCGCCGGAGCCACCCGCTACGGCGAACTCGCCGTCGCCGAACGGCAGTCCTTCACCTCCGCCGGCATCTGCCAGGCCGGGGACGTGCTCGGGCTCATCGACGGCGACGTCGCCGTCATCGGCTCCGGCCTCGACGAGACCGCCCAGGCCGTCCTGGAGCGGATGCTGGGCTCCGGCGGCGAACTCGTCACCCTGGTCCTGGGACCGGAGGTGCCGGACGCCCTCGCCGAACGCCTGGAGGCGTACGTACAGCACGGACACCTGGCGGTGGACACGGTCACCTACCGCGGCGGGCGGTACTCGGCGCCCCTCCTCATCGGGGTCGAATAGCCGACTTGTCAGCGCCATGGTGTGCAATGAAGGCGTGCCCGCGCTCGACGAAGACCTCAAGAAGACGCTCGGCCCCGCCACCGCCAAGGTGCTGGCCGAGCAGCTCGGCCTGCACACGGCCCTGGACCTGCTGCACCACTACCCGCGGCGGTACGCCGAGCGCGGCGAGCTGACCTCGCTGGCCGAGCTCGCCGACCAGATCGACGAGCACGTGACGGTCGTCGCCCAGGTCGCCGACGCCCGGATCCTGACCTTCAACGGGGGCCGCGGCAAACGCCTGGAGGTGACCATCACCGACGGCAGCGGCCGCCTCCAGCTGGTCTTCTTCGGGGCGGGCGTCCACAAGCCGCACAAGGACCTGCTGCCGGGCACCCGCGCCATGTTCGCGGGCAAGGTCGGCCTGTTCAACCGCAAGCTCCAGCTCTCCCACCCCGCGTACGAGCCGCTCGGCGCGGACGCCTCCGACCGGGACGCCGCGACCGCCTTCGCCAACCAGCTCATCCCGATCTACCCGGCCTGCGCCAAGCTGGAGTCCTGGAAGATCGCCAAGTGCGTGGACGCCGTACTGCCCAGCGCCGGGGAGGCCGTGGACCCGCTGCCGGACGCCCTGCGCGAGGGCCGCGGACTGGTCCCGCTCACCGAGGCCCTGCTGAAGATCCACCGGCCGGGCACCAAGGCCGACATCGAGGACGCCCGCCGGCGGCTGAAGTGGGACGAGGCCTTCGTCCTCCAAGTCGCCCTGGCCCGCCGCAGGCACGCCGACTCCCAGCTCCCCGCCGTCCCGCGCCGCCCCGCCCCGGGCGGCCTGCTCGACGCCTTCGACGCCAAGCTCCCCTTCACCCTCACCGACGGCCAGCAGACGGTCTCCCGCGAGATCTTCGACGACCTGGCCACGGAACACCCCATGCACCGCCTCCTCCAGGGCGAGGTCGGCTCGGGCAAGACGATGGTCGCGCTGCGGGCCATGCTCGCCGTCGTCGACTGCGGCGGGCAGGCCGCCATGCTCGCGCCCACCGAGGTGCTCGCCCAGCAGCACCACCGGTCCGTCACCGAGATGATGGGCGAGCTCGCCGAGGGCGGGATGCTCGGCGGCTCCGACCAGGGGACCAAGGTCGTGCTGCTCACCGGTTCCATGGGGATGCCCGCGCGCCGTCAGGCCCTGCTCGACCTGGTCACCGGCGAGGCCGGCATCGTCATCGGCACGCACGCGCTCATCGAGGACAAGGTGCAGTTCCACGACCTCGGCCTGGTCGTCGTCGACGAACAGCACCGCTTCGGCGTCGAGCAGCGCGACGCCCTGCGCTCCAAGGGGAAGCAGCCCCCGCACCTGCTGGTCATGACCGCGACCCCGATCCCGCGCACCGTCGCGATGACCGTCTTCGGGGACCTGGAGACCTCCGTCCTCGACCAGCTGCCCGCCGGCCGCTCCCCGATCGCCACCCACGTCGTACCGGCCAAGGACAAGCCGCACTTCCTGGCCCGGGCCTGGGAGCGGGTGCGCGAAGAGGTCGAGAACGGGCACCAGGCGTACGTGGTGTGCCCGCGCATCGGCGACGGCGAGGACGACCCCAAGAAGAAGGCCTCCGCCGAGGACGACGCGGAGAAGCGGCCCCCGCTGGCCGTCCTGGACATCGCCGAGCAGCTCGGGCGCGGGCCGCTCGCCGGGCTGTCGGTGGAGGTGCTGCACGGGCGGATGGACCCGGCCGACAAGGACGACGTCATGCGCCGCTTCGCGGCCGGCGAGGTCAAGGTGCTGGTCGCCACCACCGTCATCGAGGTCGGGGTGAACGTCCCGAACTCCACGGTCATGGTGATCATGGATGCGGACCGCTTCGGCGTCTCCCAGCTCCACCAGCTGCGCGGCCGCGTCGGCCGCGGTTCCGCGCCCGGCCTGTGCCTGCTGGTCAGCGAGATGCACGAGGCGAGCCCCGCCCGGGCCCGGCTCGCCGCGGTCGCCGCCACCCTCGACGGCTTCGAGCTCTCCCGCATCGACCTGGAACAGCGCCGGGAGGGCGACGTCCTCGGCCAGGCCCAGTCGGGCGTGCGCTCCTCGCTGCGCATGCTCGCGGTCATCGAGGACGAGGAGGTCATCGCCCAGGCCCGGGAGGAGGCCACCCGCGTGGTCGCCGACGACCCCGAGCTGCGGGGGCTGCCGGGCCTGCGGAGCGCACTGGAGGCCCTGCTGGACGCCGAGCGGGAGCAGTACCTGGAGAAGGGCTGAGCCGCGGTCGCCCGGTACCGCCCGGGGCCGTCCCGGGCGGTACGACCTATCGTGGAACTCCGCAGTAGCCATGACCGTCGTACCGAAGGACCCCAGATGACCCGCGTGATCGCCGGCAGCGCCGGCGGGCGACGGCTGACCGTGCCCCCGGGCACCGGCACCCGGCCGACCTCGGACCGGATGCGTGAAGGCCTGTTCTCCACCTGGGAGTCGCTGCACGGCGTCGACGGGGCCCGGGTGCTCGACCTCTACGCGGGCTCCGGCGCCGTCGGCCTGGAGGCCCTCTCCCGCGGCGCGGCCCACGCGCTGCTGGTGGAGCCCGAGGCCAAGGCCGCCAAGGCGATCCGGGACAACATCAAGGCGCTGGGCCTGCCCGGCGCCGAGTTCCGGGCGGGCAAGGCGGAGCAGATCGTGGCGGTCCCGTCGGGTGCGGACCCGTACGACGTCGTCTTCCTGGACCCGCCGTACGCCGTCGGCCATGACGATCTTGGCGAGATCCTGCTCACACTCCGCGCCAATGGCTGGCTCACGGACGATGCGCTCGTCACCGTGGAGCGCAGTACGCGCAGCGGCGCCTTCCCGTGGCCCGCGGGCTTCGAGCCGCTGCGCTCCCGCAAGTACGGCGAAGGCACCCTTTGGTACGGTCGCGCCGCCGACACCTGCGAAGACTCATGATGCCCGCATCGGAGAGCGAGGGACCCAAGTTGCGCCGAGCCGTCTGTCCCGGGTCATTCGACCCCATCACCAACGGACACCTCGACATCATCGGCCGGGCTTCCCGGCTCTACGACGTCGTGCACGTCGCCGTGATGATCAACCAGTCCAAGCAGGGGCTGTTCACCGTCGAGGAGCGGATCGAGCTGATCCGCGAGGCGACCGCCGACTACGGCAACGTCGAGGTGGAGTCCTTCCACGGACTGCTCGTCGACTTCTGCAAGCAGCGCGACATCCCGGCCATCGTCAAGGGCCTGCGCGCGGTCAGCGACTTCGACTACGAGCTTCAGATGGCCCAGATGAACATGGGCCTCTCGGGCGTCGAGACGCTGTTCGTGCCGACCAACCCCACCTACAGCTTCCTGTCGTCCTCCCTGGTCAAGGAGGTCGCGACCTGGGGCGGCGACGTCGCCCACCTGCTGCCGCCGCACGTGCACGCGGCGCTGACGGAGCGGCTCGCGAACCGCTGACTCGCTGACGGGCCGTCAGTCGGGTGCCGGGCGTTCACCCGGTGGCCTTACAGTCGTCCCGTCCGTCTCAGGAACCGCCCGAGGCCGAGAGAGTGCGAGCCCCCATGGACGTGCAGAAGAAGCTCGACGAGATCGTCGCGGCCGTCGGCGGCGCCCGGTCCATGCCCATGTCGGCCTCCTGCGTGATCAACCGCGCCGAGCTGCTCGCGCAGCTCGAAGAGGTGCGCCAGGCGCTGCCCGGCTCGCTCGCGCAGGCGCAGGAGCTCATCGGGGGCCGGGAGCAGATGGTCGAGGACGCCCGCCGCGAGGCGGAGCGGATCATCGAGTCGGCGCACGCCCAGCGCGGTTCGCTGATCTCCGACACCGAGGTCGCGCGCCGCTCGCAGGCCGAGGCGGACCGGATCCTGGCGGACGCCCGCAGGGAGGCCGAGGAGATCCGCGCCGAGGCCGACGACTACGTCGACAGCAAGCTCGCGAACTTCGAGGTCGTGCTCAGCAAGACCATCGGCTCCGTCGACCGCGGCCGCGAGAAGCTCCTGGGCCGCGGGCCCGGGCTCGACGAGGACGGCTTCCCGGACGCCGAGGCGCCCGAGCGCAGCGACGATCCGCAGACGCAGCGCCGGCAGGCCGACGCGTACGTGGACACGAAGCTGGCGACCTTCGAGGCGGTCCTCTCCAAGACCCTGGAGGCGGTCGGCCGGGGCCGGCAGAAGCTGCTGGGCCGGGTCCCCACCGACGACCTCGGCGCGCACATGGCCGCCCAGGACGCCGCGGGCGCGCAGCAGTCCCGCTCGGCGAGCGACGCGGACTTCCTGGCGGGCCTGGCGGAGCCCGCGGCCCCGGTGATCCCGGCGCAGACCCAGCAGGAGCCCGCGTACGACGCCTACGGCTACCAGCAGCAGCCCCAGCCGCAGGACGCTTACGCCTACCAGGACCCCTACGGCTACCAGCAGCAGGTCCAGCAGCCGGACCCGTACGCGGCGATGGGCTACGAGCAGCAGCCCGACCCGTACGCGGCCTACCAGCAGCAGGCGGCACAGCAGCAGCCGCAGGCCGCGCAGCACCAGCAGCAGGCCCAGCAGCACCCCCAGCAGCCCGCGCTCGACGAGACCAGCTTCTTCGACACGAGCATGATCAACCTGGACCAGCTGCGCCAGTACGAGCAGGGGCGCTGAGGCCGGATTGGGCTCAGAGCGAAGCGCCGGGTATCCTGGCCCTTCGGTCGCGCGTATGCACCGCGATCCATGCTGCCCTTATGTGGCGGAATCTTTGATCTTCAGCGATCTGTGAAAGCAGGAACGGCCCTGAACACCCGCCTCGACCACCGCAACCCCCTCGTGTTCGACACGCACGAGCTGGGTCGGCGTCCTGGTGCCATGCAGCGGCTGTCCCGTGAGATCGCGACACCGGCGGACTTCGGTCTCGTCGGCGTCATCGGGGTACCGGAAGGCGCCCCGATGAAGCTCAGCCTCCGCCTGGAGTCGGTCATGGAAGGGGTGCTTGTCACAGGCACCGCCCGTGCATCGGCCGTAGGGGAGTGCGTAAGGTGTCTGGAGTCCGTCGAGCGCGAACTCAAGGCGGACTTCCAGGAGATGTTCTCGTACCCTGACGCCGACGACCGGAGCCGCACCAAAGCGGAGCCGGCCGACGACGCCGAGGACGACGAGGACACGCTCTTCCTCGAGGACGGCTTGTTCGACCTCGAACCCGTGCTGCGCGATGTGGTGGTGCTCGCACTGCCCATGCAGCCGGTGTGCCGGGAGGACTGTCTCGGACTGTGCCCCGATTGCGGGCTCAGCCTGAACGACGACCCGGACCACCACCATGACGCCGTCGACATCCGTTGGGCGGCATTGCAGGGACTCGTCGTGACCGATCAGGACGACGAGAAGGACAACATGAGCGGCACTGCCTCTGACGGAGTTCAGGGCGCCGCCGAGAAGCAGGAGAAGTAGCCGTGGCTGTTCCGAAGCGGAAGATGTCGCGCAGCAACACGCGCCACCGCCGGTCGCAGTGGAAGGCTGCGGTCCCCACCCTGGTTTCGTGTGAGCGTTGCCAGGAGCCGAAGCTCCAGCACATCGCGTGCCCGAGCTGCGGCACCTACAACAAGCGCCAGGTCCTCGAGGTCTGAGCGGCTGGTGAGAGGCGCAATGTCTGAGCTGTCCAACGCTGAGAAGCAGGCAGACAGTAACAACGCGGCCTCGTCCCACACGCTTCTGGAAGGGCGGCTCGGGTATCGACTCGAGTCCGCCCTTCTGGTGCGTGCACTGACCCACCGCTCGTACGCGTACGAGAACGGCGGTCTGCCCACCAACGAGCGCCTGGAGTTCCTCGGGGACTCCGTGCTCGGCCTGGTGGTCACGGACACGCTGTACACGACCCACCCCGACCTGCCCGAAGGCCAGCTGGCCAAGCTTCGGGCCGCGGTGGTCAACTCGCGCGCACTGGCGGAGGTCGGGCGCGGCCTCGACCTCGGCTCCTTCATCCGGCTCGGCCGGGGTGAAGAGGGCACGGGTGGCCGGGACAAGGCCTCCATCCTCGCCGACACCCTTGAAGCGGTGATCGGCGCGGTCTACCTCGACCAGGGCCTCGACGCGGCCTCGGAGCTGGTTCACCGGCTCTTCGACCCGCTCATCGAGAAGTCCTCGAACCTCGGGGCCGGCCTGGACTGGAAGACCAGTCTCCAGGAGCTCACGGCGGCCGAAGGCCTCGGCGTACCGGAATACCTGGTGACCGAGACCGGTCCGGACCACGAGAAGACCTTCACCGCTGCCGCCCGCGTCGGTGGTGTCTCGTACGGCACCGGCACCGGCCGCAGCAAGAAGGAAGCGGAACAGCAGGCCGCGGAGTCCGCATGGCGCGGAATCCGGGCCAAGGCGGACGAGCGGATCGCGGCGGAAGCCGCGGCATCCGCCGCCGCCCAGGTCGTGGTGACGGCTCCGGCCGGCACCGAGGCCGATGCCGCGGTCTCGGCATCGGCCGAGGACGGCGGGGCGCCGACGCCCGCCGACCCGACGCCGAACGGCTGAGCCCTTCCTTCGGGAAATCCCGCCCGCCCCTGCCACCGCGCAGGGGCGGGCGGCCCCGTTTCCGGGCCGGGCGGGGCGGGCCGGCCCGGGGCCGGTACGCTCGCGGGGAGCCGCCAGAACGCATCACGACCGCATCGCCCCCGGAGGACCGCCGTGCCCGAGCTGCCCGAAGTCGAAGTCGTACGGCGGGGCTTGGAACGCTGGGTGGCAGGCCGGACGGTCGCGGCCGTCGAGGTGCTCCACCCGCGCGCGGTACGCCGTCACCCGGCGGGCGGGGCCGATTTCGCCGCCCGGCTCACGGGCGGGACGATCGGCGTCCCGCAGCGGCGCGGCAAGTACCTGTGGCTGCCCCTGGAGGGGCGGGACCTCTCGGTCCTCGGGCACCTCGGCATGAGCGGACAGCTCCTGGTGCAGCCGGAAGGGGCCGCCGACGAGAAGCACCTGCGCATCCGCGTGCGCTTCGCGGACGATGCCGGGACCGAGCTCCGCTTCGTCGACCAGCGGACCTTCGGCGGGCTCTCGCTCCACGAGAACACGCCCGACGGGCTGCCCGACGTCATCGCCCACATCGCCCGGGACCCCCTGGACCCCCTCTTCGACGAGGCCGCCTACCACGCGGCGCTGCGCGCCAAGCGGACCACCGTCAAGCGGGCCCTGCTGGACCAGTCCCTGATCAGCGGCGTCGGCAACATCTACGCCGACGAGGCACTGTGGCGGGCGCGGCTGCACTACGAGCGCGCCACCGCCACGCTGACGCGCCCCCGGAGCACGGAACTGCTCGGCCACGTGCGGGACGTGATGACCGCGGCCCTCGACGTCGGCGGCACCAGCTTCGACAGCCTGTACGTCAATGTGAACGGCGAATCCGGTTACTTCGACCGGTCGCTCGACGCCTACGGGCGCGAGGACGAGCCCTGCCGGCGCTGCGGCACCCCGATGCGCCGCCGCCCGTGGATGAACCGGTCCAGCTACTTCTGCCCGCGCTGTCAGCGGCCGCCGCGCGTGGCGTCGTAGGACTCCCGCGCGTCGATGACCCGGGGCATGCTGCCTTCGAGGAAGTGGATGAGCGCGAGCAGCCGGTCGGCGATCTCGACGCCGAGCGGGGTCAGCTCGTAGTCGACGCGCGGCGGGTTCGTCGGCTGCGCCTCGCGGTTGACGATGCCGTCGCGCTCCAGCGCCTGCAGGGTCTGGGAGAGCATCTTCTCGCTCACGCCGTCGACCTTGCGGCGCAGCTCGTTGAACCGGCACGAGCCGTCGCGCAGGGCGCCCACCGTGAGGCTGCCCCAGCGGCCCGTGACGTGCTCCAGGGTCTCCCGGGAGGGGCACGCGCGCGCGAAGGCGTCGAACGGCGGTTCAGTCTCCATGCCGACCAGCTTAACTCCGGACAGCGCTGTCCAGAAGGGTGCGCTTTCGATCGGTAAGCGCACTGCCTGTCAGAAGCCGAAGTCCTGAGTCCACCAGGGGCCGCCGGCGGCGACGTACACGCCGACGCCGAGGGTGCGGAACTCGCAGTTCAGGATGTTCGCCTTGTGGTCGGGGCTGTTCATCCACGCGTTCATGACCGCCTGGGCGTCGCCCTGGCCGCGGGCGATGTTCTCGCCGCCGAGCCCGGAGAGGCCCGCCTTGGTGGCGCGGTCCCACGGGGTGTTCCCGTCGGGGTCGGTGTGGTCGAAGAAGCCGCGGGCGGCCATGTCCTTGCTGAAGGCGCCGGCCAGCGCCGCGAGCGGCGGATTCGCCCGGACCGGACCGCAGCCGGCCTGCGCGCGCTCCTGGTTGACCAGGGTGACCACGGCGGTCTCCTCCGCGGAGTGGCCGTCGTCGGGCGTCGGGACCGGCGTTGCCGACGGGGCGTGCGGGGTCGGTGTTGCCGACGGCGCGGGCGGAGCCGGCGGCTTGGGTGCGGCCGGCGGGGCGGGCGGCTTGGGCGCGGCGCTCTTCGGCGGCACGGGCACCGGGACCGGCGGCGGGCTCTGCTGCGGCTTCGCCTGCACCTTGGCGGGGGCCGATGCGGAGGCCGGCGGGGTGGGTGAGGCGGAGGGGCTCGGCGTTGCCGACGGGGCGGACGGGGCCGAGGGCGAGGGGGAGGCCGAGGGGGACGCCGAGCGGGAGGCCGAGGGCGACGGGGCGTCCGAGTCGGGGTCGGAGGAAGCGCGGCCGGAGAGGTTGGCGAGGCCGCCCTGCCGCTCGGGCACGGGGGCCGGGCTCGGCGAGGCCTCCGTGGCGGCCCCGGCCTGCGTCTTCGTGGTCGAGCCGTCGGCGCTGACGCCGACATAGGGGAAGGAGCCGCCGACCGGCACCATGCCCGTGGTCACCGCCGCGGTGCCGAGGACCACGGCCACGGCGCCTCCGAGCAGGGCGGTGCGCACGAGGGTGCGGCGGTTGCCGTCGCGGACCGGCGCGGCGTGAAGTCGGTGGCGTCCCATCGGCGACGTGCCTTCCTTGCGGCTCAAGATCATCCCTTACGCACCCAAATGGGTGAGTTCACTGCTGCGCGACTGTACGCGAAGGGGAGCCGGGGCGATGTGGGGCGAATCTCCCCGCCCCGTTAGCGTTCACGCATGAACGAAGATGTCCGCATGACCGCGTGGGTGCGCGGCCGTGTACAGGGAGTGGGCTTCCGCTGGTTCACCAGGGCCAATGCGCTGGAGATCGGCGGAGTCCTCGGGTTCGCGCTCAACCTCGACGACGGGCGAGTGCAGGTGGTGGCCGAAGGTCAACGTGAGAATTGCCACCGGCTGCTCGACTGGCTGCGCTCCGCCGACACGCCCGGGAGGGTGGACGGAGTGACAGAGATCTGGGGCACACCGCGTGGTGGCTACGACGGGTTCGCGATCCGTTGACCGATCGGCTGATCATGTACTGATCACATCTCCAGGCGGCCCGCACCCGGCCGGATCTGCACGTTCCGCCGTCGAGGCGTTGCCGGAGGAGGTGTTCCGTGGAAGGCTCGAAGCAGCGGACGATCTCCACGTCCCTTGGGAGAACCGGGCTGCCCGCCGATACGGGGCGTGATCGTGTTGACCGTCAAACTTTTTGGTGAGACGCTGGAAGCCCCGCGCACCTGAGCTGTTTGGCAGTGCTGGCAGTACGAAGCGCAGTGACTGACAGTCGCTGTCGGACATCCGCGGGTGCGATTCCCTCACGACCCACACCGCTTCGGTCGGTCACTCAGTGTGGAGGACCATCCATCATGGCAAAGGCGCTTCTCGGTTACGTCGGCGGTTCCGATCCGCGACTCCTCGCCGAGATGCGACGGCTTCAGCAGCGCGTCCAGGACCTCGAGTCCGAGCTCACACGGATTCAGTCCGAAAACGACGCGCTGAACGCGGCCGCCGCTCAGCACGGAGACTCGCTGCTGGACCGCATCGACATCGACGTACCCCAGGCGGAGCCTGCGCTCACCTGATCCGCGCTCTACCCGTCGCTCGAATCCAGCCCCGCATGATCTGCAAGGGACGCTTCGGCGTCCCTTCTTTCTTGCTTGGGCCAGGTGGGGGGACGAATCCTTTGACGTCGGTTGTGCCCTGCACCTTCATGGGTGAAACCGCACGCGAAAGGTAGAGTCCGGCGGCGTGCACCTCAAGTCCCTGACCCTGCGTGGCTTCAAGTCATTCGCCTCCGCAACCACCCTGCGCTTCGAGCCCGGCATCACGTGCGTCGTGGGCCCCAACGGCTCGGGCAAGTCCAACGTGGTGGACGCGCTGTCCTGGGTCATGGGGGAGCAGGGGGCCAAGTCCCTGCGCGGCGGCAAGATGGAGGACGTCATCTTCGCCGGCACCACCGGGCGTCCGCCGCTCGGGCGGGCCGAGGTGTCCCTGACCATCGACAACTCCGACGGCGCCCTGCCGATCGAGTACGCCGAGGTCACGATCACGCGCATCATGTTCCGCGGCGGCAGCAGCGAGTACCAGATCAACGGTGACACCTGCCGGCTGCTCGACATCCAGGAGCTGCTCTCCGACTCCGGCATCGGCCGTGAGATGCACGTCATCGTCGGACAGGGCCAGCTCGACTCCGTCCTGCACGCCGATCCGATGGGCCGGCGCGCCTTCATCGAGGAGGCGGCCGGCGTTCTCAAGCACCGCAAGCGCAAAGAGAAGGCGCTGCGGAAGCTCGACGCGATGCAGGCGAACCTGGCGCGCGTGCAGGACCTCAACGAGGAACTGCGGCGCCAGCTGAAGCCCCTGGGGCGCCAGGCCGCGGTGGCCCGGCGGGCGGCCGTCATCCAGGCCGACCTGCGCGACGCGCGGCTGCGGCTGCTCGCCGACGACCTGGTGACGCTGCGGGGCGCGCTCGACGCGGAGATCGCGGACGAGGCGGCGCTGAAGGAGCGCAAGGAGGCGGCCGAGGCCCAGCTGGCGCAGGCGCTGCGGCGCGAGGCGGAGCTGGAGGAAACGGTGCGGCAGTTGACGCCGCGGCTCCAGCGGGCTCAGCAGACCTGGTACGAGCTGTCGCAGCTGGCCGAGCGGGTACGGGGGACCGTGTCCCTGGCCGACGCGCGGGTCAAGTCCGCTTCGGCCGCGGCCCCGGAGGAGGAGCGCCGCGGCCGCGACCCGCAGGACATGGAGCGGGAGGCCGCGCGGATCCGCGAGCAGGAGGCGGAGCTGACGGCCGCTCTGGAGGCGGCGTCGCGGGCGCTGGAGGACACCGTCGAGCACCGGGCGGAGCTGGAGCGGTCGCTGGCCGCGGAGGAGCGGCGGCTGCGGGACGCGGCGCGGGCCATCGCGGACCGGCGCGAGGGGCTGGCGCGGCTGACGGGCCGGCTGGGCGCCGCCCGGTCCCGGGCAGGGGCCGCGCAGGCGGAGATCGACCGGCTGGTGGCCGCGCGGGACGGGGCCGAGCTCCGCGCCGGGGCCGCGCAGGCGGAGTACGAGGCGCTGGCCGAGGAGGTCGGCGGACTCGAAGACCCGGCGGTGGACGAGGAGTACGCGGCGGCGCGGTCGGAGCTGGCCGCGGCGGAGGCCGCGCTGGCGCAGGCGCGGGACGCGGTGGCGGCCGCGGAGAAGTCGCGGGCGGCGGTGTCGGCGCGGCGCGACGCCCTGGCGCTCGGGCTGCGCAGGAAGGACGGCACGGGAGCGCTGCTCGCCGCGCGCGAGCGGCTGGCCGGGCTGCTGGGGCCGGCGGCACAGCGGCTGTCGGTGGCTCCCGGGTACGAGGTGGCGGTGGCGGCGGCGCTCGGCGTGGCCGCGGACGCGCTGGCGGTGTCCTCGCCGGCGGCGGCGGCCGACGCCATCCGGCACCTGCGCGCCACGGACGCGGGCCGGGCCACGCTCCTGATCGCACCTCCGCCGGCCGGGGTCCCGATCCCGGACCAGGGCGAGGCCCGGCCCCAGGCGGGTTCGCCGTCCGCGATCGCCTTCCCCGGCCAGGCGGTCGCCGCGGGCGGCGGCGCGGACGACGCGGATCCGGCGTCCCGTTCGGCCGCGGACCCCCTCCCGGGCCGGGCCGCAGCGCCGGGCGGCGCCCCGGAGGCCGGGCCCCGCGCGGGTGCGGCGCCCGGGACGCCCTTCCCGGGGCAGGCCGCCACCGGCGCGGACGCCCTGTCCCCGGCCGGCCGTCCCACCGCGGCCCCGTACCCGGCGGGCCGTTCCGTCGAATCCCCGACTCCGGGGGGTCGTGAGGCCCCGGCCCCGGGGGGCCGTGCGGCCGAATCGCCGACTCCGGCGGGGCGTTCCGCCGAATCCCCGGACCCGGGGGAGTTCGAGGCCGACGGTGCCGGGCCGCGGGGCGCGTCCCCCGCCCCCTCCACCGCGTGGCGGGGCTGTGCCCCGGGCCCCGTGCCCGCCGGGGAACTCGTGCAGGGGGATGCCGGGGTCGTGCGGGCCGTGGGGTGGGTGCTGCGGGAGTACGTCGTCGTCGAGGGGCTCGACGAGGCCGAGCGGGTCGTCGGGGCGCGGCCCGGTCTCGTTGCCGTGACCCGGGACGGGGACGTGCTCGGCGCGCACCTCGCGCACGGGGGCTCCGCCGGAGCGCCCAGCCTGATCGAGGTACAGGCCGCCGTGGACGAAGCCGACGCGGAACTGGTGCGGCTGGACGGCGAGTGCGCGGACGGCGCCTGCGCGCGGGACCGGGCCCAGGAGCTGCGGCGCGAGCTCGTCGCGCGGGTCGACGAGATCGGCGAGCGGCGCCGGGCCGGGGAACAGGCCCGGGCCGGGGTGGCGCAGCAGCTGGGGCGCCTCGCCGGGCAGGCGAAGGGCGCCGCCGGCGAGGCCGAGCGCAGCGCCGCCGCAGCGGCCAAGGCGCAGGAGGCGCTGGAGCAGGCGCTGGCCGAGGTCGAGGAGTGCGCCGAACGGCTCGCCGTCGCCGAGGAGATGCCGGTGGAGGAGGAGCCGGACACCGCCGTACGGGACCGGCTCGCCGCCGACGGCGCCAACGCCCGCCAGACCGAGATGGAAGCCCGGCTGCAGCTCAGGACGCACGAGGAGCGGGTCAAGGGGCTGGCCGGCCGGGCCGATTCCCTGGACCGCGGCGCCCGCGCCGAACGCGAGGCCCGCGCCCGCGCCGAGCGCCGCCGGGTCCGGCTGCGGCACGAGGCCGAGGTCGCCCGCGCCGTCGCCGACGGGGCCCGGCAGCTCCTCGCCCACCTGGAGGTCTCGCTCCGCCGCGCCGAAGGGGAGCGCGCCGCCGCCGAGCACGCCAAGGGCCTGCGCGAACGGGAACTCGCCGAGGCCCGGAACCGGGGCCGCGACCTCAAGGGCGAGCTCGACAAGCTCACCGACTCCGTACACCGGGGCGAGGTGCTCGGCGCCGAGAAGCGGCTGCGCATCGAGCAGGTGGAGTCGCGCGCCCTCGAGGAGTTCGGGATGGAGGCGGCGGGGCTCGTCGCCGAGTACGGGCCGGACCAGCCCGTACCGCCGAGCCCGCCCGCCGAAGGCGAGGACCCGGACGCCGAAGCCGAGCCGGGTCCCTTCGTACGCGCCCAGCAGGAGAAGCGGCTGCGGGCGGCCGAGCGCGCGTACCAGCAGCTCGGCAAGGTCAACCCGCTCGCCCTGGAGGAGTTCGCGGCGCTGGAGGAGCGCCACCGCTTCCTCAGCGAGCAGTTGGAGGACCTCCGCAAGACCCGGGCCGACCTCCTTCAGGTCGTGAAGGAGGTCGACGAGCGCGTCGAGCAGGTGTTCACCGAGGCCTACCGGGACACGGCCCTGCAATTCGAGGGCGTGTTCTCGCGGCTGTTCCCCGGCGGCGAGGGCCGGCTGATCCTCACCGACCCCGACAACATGCTGACCACCGGCGTGGACGTGGAGGCCCGCCCGCCCGGCAAGAAGGTCAAGCGGCTCTCGCTGCTCTCCGGCGGCGAGCGCTCGCTGACGGCCGTCGCCCTGCTCGTTTCCATCTTCAAGGCCCGGCCCAGCCCGTTCTACGTGATGGACGAGGTCGAGGCCGCGCTCGACGACACCAACCTGCAGCGGCTGATCCGGATCATGGAGGAGCTCCAGGAGAGCTCGCAGCTGATCGTGATCACCCACCAGAAGCGGACGATGGAGGTCGCCGACGCGCTGTACGGCGTCTCCATGCAGGGCGACGGCGTCTCCAAGGTGATCAGCCAGCGTCTTCGTTGACCCTTTCACTTCATTTAATGAACACAACCCGGGATCGCCTCGGGGTCAGCTCTGTGAAGAATCGGGTTCATCTCCCCTATTGACTTCGGAAAGTGAAGCCATAGGCTCTGCTGTGCCGTGTTGACGTTCAGGTGGTGGCAAGCAGTTTGCTGTGCGCCACTAGAGGAACACGAGCAAGCAACAACGGAACCCCCACACAGCCCGCCGTCGCCGCCGGGCCCAGGAGCGCACCTTGACCAGCACAGCGAACGCACCCGCGTCGGGCGGTGGAAACGCGTCCCAGCCCGACCACCTCGGCCACGTCATCTTCATCACCGCGGCCGCTGCCATGGGCGGCTTCCTCTTCGGCTACGACAGCTCCGTCATCAACGGCGCCGTGGAAGCCATCCGCGAACGCTTCGACGTCGGATCGGCCGCACTCGCCCAGGTGATCGCCGCCGCCCTGATCGGCTGCGCCATCGGCGCCGCCACCGCGGGCCGCCTCGCCGACCGGATCGGCCGAATCCGCTGCATGCAGATCGCCTCCGTCCTGTTCACGGCGAGCGCCATCGGTTCGGCCCTCCCGTTCGCCCTCTGGGACCTCGCCATGTGGCGCGTCATCGGCGGCTTCGGCATCGGCATGGCCTCGGTCATCGGCCCCGCCTACATCGCCGAGGTCTCCCCGCCCGCCTACCGCGGCCGCCTCGCCTCCTTCCAGCAGGCGGCCATCGTCATCGGCATCGCCGTCTCGCAGCTGGTCAACTGGGGCATCCTCAACCTCGCCGACGGTGAGCAGCGCGGTGAGATCGGCGGTCTGGAAGCCTGGCAGTGGATGCTCGGCGTGATGGTCGTCCCGTCCGTGCTCTACGGCCTGCTGTCCTTCGTCATCCCGGAGTCCCCGCGCTTCCTCGTCTCGGTCGGCCGCACGGAGAAGGCCAAGGAGGTGCTGCGCGAGGTAGAGGGCTCGGGCATCGACGCCGACGCCCGCGTCCGCGAGATCGACCACTCCATGCGCTCCGAGGTGAAGTCCACCTTCAAGGACCTGCTCGGCGGCCGCTTCGGCTTCCTGCCCATCGTCTGGATCGGCATCGGCCTCTCGGTCTTCCAGCAGCTGGTCGGCATCAACGTGATCTTCTACTACAGCTCCTCGCTGTGGCAGTCGGTCGGCATCGACGCGAGCTCCTCGTTCCTGTACTCCTTCGAGACCTCGGTCGTGAACATCATCGGCACGGTGATCGCGATGATCTTCGTGGACCGGCTCGGCCGCAAGCCGCTCGCCCTCATCGGCTCCATCGGCATGGCGCTGTCGCTCGGCACGGCGGCCTGGGCCTTCTCGTTCAAGACCGGAACCGGTGACGACATCTCGCTGCCGCACGCGCAGGGCATCACCGCCCTGGTCGCGGCCAACCTCTTCGTCCTGTTCTTCGCCCTCTCCTGGGGCGTGGTGGTCTGGGTGCTGCTGGGCGAGATGTTCCCCGGCCGCATCCGCGCCGCCGCCCTGGGCGTGGCCGCCGCGGCCCAGTGGATCGCCAACTGGGTCATCACCGTCACGTTCCCGTCGCTGTCCGACTGGAACCTCTCGGGCGCCTACATGATCTACACGTTCTTCGCGCTGCTCTCGATCCCCTTCATCCTCAAATGGGTGCCGGAGACCAAGGGCAGGGCGCTGGAGGAGATGGGGTAACCACCCCCGCCAACACCCCTTCTCCTCGATACTGCCCCGGCTCAGTCCTTGAGCCGGGGCAGTACCTGTTCGCAGAGCAGGTGCAGGCTGCGCCAGCCCTCGTCCAGCGGCATCCCGCCGCACAGCGGGTGCAGCACCAGGTTCCCCGCCTCGCCCGCCCCCCGGGCGTACGCGACCGCCTGGTCCGGGGTCAGCACCCGGTACACCCCCTCCGCGCGCAGCTCCGCGACCGAGCGCGCGGACGACCGCACGGCGCTGCGGATGTCCTTCGACTGCCAGGACGCGTACATGCCCGCCTCGTGCAGGAAGCGGTCCCCGTACTCGGCCCAGACCCGGTCCGGGTCCTCCGCGATGTGCAGCAGCGGCGTCTCGGCGGCGGGCATCATGCAGAAGCCCTCCGTCCCGTGCTCCGCGAGCTGGGCCTGGTAGTACGCCTCCAGCTCCGGCAGGTGCGCGCTGGGGAAGAACGGCAGCCCGAGCCGGGCCGCGCGCCGGGCCGCCGCCTTGGAGCTGCCGCCGACCAGGAGCAGCGGATGCGGCTGGGTGAAGGGCCGCGGGGTGACCCGTACGGTACGGCCCCGGTACGCGAACGGTTCGCCCGTCCACGCCTGGAGCAGGGTCTCCAGCAGCTCGTCCTGGAGCCGGCCGCGCCGGCCCCACTCGACGCCGTGCTGCTCGTACTCCTCGGGCCGGTAGCCGATGCCCGCGACCGTGACCAGGCGGCCGCCGCTCAGCAGGTCCAGGACCGCGATGTCCTCCGCCACCTTCAGCGGGTCGTACAGCGGGCCGATGATCGCCGAGACGGTGACCGCGATCCGGCGGGTGGCGCCGAAGACGGCGCCCGCGAAGGCGAACGGCGAGGGCAGCCAGTTGTCGGCGGCGCCGTGGTGCTCCTCGGTCTGGACGGTGTCGATGCCGCGGTCGTCCGCGTACCGCGCCATCTCCAGCGCGGCCTTGTAGCGGGCGGAGAGGGTCTCGGGGGTGCCGTTCGGGTCGACGAGATTGAACCGGGCCACGGTGATGGGCATGGAGAAGTCCCCCTTCGCCGGATGTGGGTGCGCGGGCCTGCGGGTGGCCCGCCGGGGGACGGTAGCTGACGTGGCGTCAGTTGGACAGGGATCCGGCGGCCGCGGGCTCGGGTTCCTCGGCCCCGGCGGCGGCGGAGCCCGCGGCGGCCGCCGTGCGCGGCAGCACGGCGTACAGCACGCCCGAGGTGACGATGCCGGCCGCCCAGCCCAGGCCGTTGCGGCCGACCCAGGTGCCGGCGAGCGGCCCGCCGAACCAGTCGACCTTGGTGAAGAGCAGTCCCACCACCAGGGCCGCGCCCCACGCGGTCATGGCCTGCCAGGCGTACCCGCCCCGGTACCAGTAGGCGCTGGTGCGGGTGGTGTCCAGCAGCGCGGCGCCGTCGTACGAGGTCCGGCGCAGCATGTCCACGCCGAAGACGCCGATCCACGCGGAGAACGCCACCGCCAGCAGGGTCAGGAAGGAGATGAACGAGCCGAAGAAGCTGGTCGCGACCACCATCAGCAGGAAGCCGAAGACCAGGCTGATGACGGCGTTGACGCTGACGGCCGCCGCGCGCGGGACCTTGATGCCGAGGGTCTGCGCCGTGAAGCCGGCCGAGTACATGGACATCGAGTTGATCAGCAGCATGCCGACGAGCGCGATCAGCAGGTACGGCACCGCGATCCAGGCGGGCAGCAGATTGCCGATGAAGGAGACCGGGTCCTGCGCCGTGGCCAGGTCCGGGGTGCCCACCGCCATGACCGCGCCCATCAGCACCATCGGGATCACGACGACGGCCGCGCCGCCGATCGTCGCACCGACCATGCCCTTGGCCGAGGCCGTACGCGGCAGGTAGCGGGTGAAGTCCGGGCCGGACGGGACCCAGCTGATGCCGCCCGCGGCGATGGTGCCGATACCGGCGATCATCATCGCGGTCGAGCCGGCCGGCTTGTCGAAGACGGCGGACCAGTCGCTCTCCACGACCAGATAGCCGAGCACGAGCACGCTGAAGCCGCCGAAGAGGTACGTCGACCAGGTCGAGCACACGCGCAGCGCGCTGATGCCGAGGCCGGACACCAGGAAGGTGCAGCCGACGAAGAGCACCAGGGTGACCACGATCAGGGTGGTGTTCTTGCGCACACCGAACAGCAGGTCCAGCACGGTGAGCATGGCGAAGGCCCCGCTGACCGCGTTGATGGTCTCCCAGCCCCAGCGGGCGACCCAGATCAGGGCGCCGGGGAACAGGTTGCCGCGCTGGCCGAACACGGCCCGCGAGAGCGCCATGCCGGGGGCGCCGCCGCGCTTCCCGGCGATCGAGATCAGCCCGACGAGCCCGTACGAGACGACGGGCGCGGCGATCGCGACGACCAGCACCTGCCAGATGTTGAGCTCGTTGAAGATCACCAGGCCGGCGCCCATGGTCAGCAGCAGCACGCTGATGTTGGCGGCGACCCAGGTGGGCACGAGCTCGCGGACGCGGCCGCCGCGCTCGCCGTCCGGGACGGGCTCCAGGCCCCGGGTCTCGACCGACCGTTCGGCCGAGGTCTCGACGGGCGCCCCGGCGGACGTCTCGGTCGGCGTCGCTATCGCGCCGTCGGCGGGCTCGGCAGGCATGCGGTACTCCGGTGGGCAGGGCGTACGGGTAAGTCGCCCATCATCGTAGATGTGCCTCGAAGTCCACAAATGGAGGGTTACGGCCCTGCCGGAACCGCAGGAGTCGGGGGTCCGGGGCCGCCGTGGCCGATACTGGACGGGTTATGGACATCCTCATCCTTGCCGTAGTCATCGCCCTGGTCGCGGTCGGCGCGATCAGCGGGCTCGTGGTCAGCAGCCGCAAGAAGAAGCAGCTGCCGCCCTCGCCGCCGCCGAGCACGCCGACCATCACTGCCCCGCCCGCCGAGCCGCAGGTGGGGGAGGACGCCGTAGAGACGGCGGAAGAGCCCCGCCGCACCATCGAGGAGGTCGTCCTCCCCGAAGCGGAGGCTGCGGCTCCCGAGGCTCCCGCCACCGCCGCCGAGCCCGAGGCGCCGGCCGCACCCGAGATCGAGGTGCCCGAGCCCACCGCCGGCCGCCTGGTCCGGCTGCGCGCCCGCCTCGCCCGGTCGCAGAACTCGCTCGGCAAGGGGCTGCTCACGCTGCTCTCGCGCGAGCACCTCGACGAGGACACCTGGGAGGAGATCGAGGAGACCCTCCTGATCGCCGACGTCGGTGTCGTGCCGACGCAGGAGCTCGTGGACCGGCTCCGCGAGAGGGTCAAGGTGCTCGGCACCCGCACCCCCGCGGACCTGCGCGCCCTGCTCAAGGAGGAGCTGCTGACCCTGGTCGGCACCGACTTCGACCGCGCCGTGAAGACCGAGAGCGGCATGGACACCCCGGGTGTCGTGATGGTCGTCGGCGTCAACGGCACCGGCAAGACCACCACCACGGGCAAGCTGGCCCGCGTGCTCGTCGCCGACGGCCGCTCCGTGGTGCTGGGCGCGGCCGACACCTTCCGCGCCGCCGCCGCCGACCAGCTCCAGACCTGGGGCGACCGCGTGGGCGCCCGTACGGTACGCGGCCCCGAGGGCGGCGACCCGGCCTCGATCGCCTACGACGCGGTCAAGGAGGGCATCGCCGAGGGCGCCGACGTGGTGCTCATCGACACCGCCGGCCGCCTCCACACCAAGACAGGGCTCATGGACGAGCTCGGCAAGGTCAAGCGCGTCGTGGAGAAGCACGGCCCGCTGGACGAGGTCCTGCTGGTCCTGGACGCCACCACCGGGCAGAACGGCCTGACCCAGGCCCGCGTCTTCGCCGAGGTCGTGGACATCACCGGCATCGTGCTGACCAAGCTCGACGGCACCGCCAAGGGCGGCATCGTCGTCGCCGTCCAGCGCGAGCTCGGCGTCCCGGTCAAGCTCGTCGGCCTCGGCGAGGGCCCCGACGACCTCGCGCCCTTCGAGCCGGAGGCGTTCGTGGACGCCCTGATCGGCGACTGAGCGCAGACCGTACGCACGACGGCGCCCCCGCGTTCCGCCCGGAACCCGGGGGCGCCGCCGTAGGCCCTCCGGGGCCCCCTAGCGCCGCAGCCGGTGGCAGATGTACGCGAGGGTGCCCAGCAGCAGCCGGGCCTGCGGCGGGCCGCCCGCGGAGTCCAGCGCGGGCGGGCGCAGCCAGCCGACCGGGCCCAGGCCCGCGAAGTCGGACGGCGGGGCGGTGAGGAAGGCTCCGGTCCCCAGCGCCCGCAGATCGAGGTCGGCGTCGTCCCAGCCCATCCGGTACAGCAGCTGCGGCAGCTCGGCGGCCGCGCCCGGGGCCACGAAGAACTGGGCCCGGCCGTCCGGGGTCGCCGTGACCGGCCCGAGCGGCAGGCCCATCCGCTCCAGGCGGACCAGCGCCCGGCGCCCCGCCTCCTCGGAGACCTCGATGACGTCGAAGGTGCGGCCGACGGGGAGCAGGACCGCCGCGCCCGGGTATCCGCTCCAGGCCTCGGTGACCTCGTCGAGGGTGGCGCCGGCCCGGACGGTCGGAGCGAGGGGCAGCGGATGCGCCCCCGGCGCGCTGCAATTCGTATGACCGCAGGAGCAGCCGCGGGCGGGGGCCGCGGCGCGGGCGCCGGGGACCACGTCCCAGCCCCACAGTCCGGTGTACTCCGCGACCGCCGTGCACTCCGAGGTCCGGCCGCGGCGCCGCGAGCCGGAACGGAACTCCTTGGTGCTGCGGCTGCCGCCGATCGTGAAGCCCATGCCCATGCCCCCTCCAACGGGTCGGACGCGCAGGTGGTTACGACGTCGACGGGACGGGATGCGGGGCCGGGTGCGAGCCCGGTGCCCGGAGGGGCTGCCCGGCGCACTCCTCGCCGCGCGCGCCCCCACCGCACTCCCGTCCATCCGATCGTTTTCGCCTCGGTGTCAAGTGAATCGCGCCTGGCGGGTGGCTAGTTCATTCAAAGGGGTGGCGAATGGTGGCGTTTCTGGAATCGACCTCGCGGAGGGGGTGATCGTAGGATTACTTTCAGTGCACCAAACCCCGAAGGCGGGCCGTCCGTGGTTATGCCGGAGGCAACGTGTGGAGGACCTGTGAAGGTCCGTGGCGGCGCTCGCCGCCCCAGCCAGGGTTTCGTGTGAAGAGGCTGAGTGGATGGGGGCGTTCCAGTGAGCGGCAACGGCGCAAGCGGAACGAGCGTGGAGCCGGAGGTCCCGGGCTCCGCGGCCCGCAATGAGCAACTGACCTCCTGGTTCGTCCGCAGCGGCTGGTCGAAGGGCGAGCTCGCCCGCCAGGTGAACCGGCGAGCCCGGCAGATGGGCGCCCACCACATCAGCACGGACACCTCCCGCGTCCGCCGCTGGCTCGACGGCGAGCAGCCCCGCGAGCCCGTCCCGCGGATCCTGTCCGAGCTGTTCTCCGAGCGCTTCGGCTCCGTCGTCGCCATCGAGCAGCTCGGCCTGCGCACCGCCCACCAGACGCCCTCCGTCTCCGGCGTCGACCTGCCCTGGGCCGGCCCGCAGACCGTCGAGCTGCTGGGGGAGTTCTCCCGCAGCGACCTGATGCTGGCCCGCCGCGGCTTCCTGGGGACCTCCCTCGCGCTCTCCGCCGGCCCCGCCCTCATCGAGCCCATGCAGCGCTGGCTCGTCCCGGTCGCCGCCGTCGACCCGGGCCCCCGCGAGGCGGGGGCGCCCGGCGCCCTCAGCGGCCACCGCCCGCCCCGTCTCTCCGAACCGGAACTCGGCCTCCTCGAAGCCACCACCGTCATGTTCCGCCAGTGGGACGCCCAGTGCGGCGGGGGACTGCGCCGCAAGGCCGTCGTGGGCCAGCTGCACGAGGTCACCGACCTGCTCCAGGAGAACCACCCGGCCCCCGTCATGCGCCGGCTCTTCAAGGTCGCCGCGGAACTCGCCGAACTGGCCGGCTGGATGAGCTACGACATCGGCCTGCACCCGACCGCGCAGAAGTACTTCGTCCTCGCGCTGCACGCCGCCAAGGAGGGCGGGGACAAGCCGCTCGGCTCGTACATCCTCTCCAGCATGAGCCGCCAGATGATCCACCTCGGCCGCCCCGAGGACGCCCTGGAACTCATCCACCTCGCGCAGTACGGCAGCCGCGACTGCGCCGGCCCGCGCACCCAGGCCATGCTGTATGCGATGGAGGCCCGCGCCTACGCCAACATGGGCCAGCCCAGCCGCTGCAAACGAGCCGTCCGGATGGCCGAGGACACCTTCTCCGACGTCGACTTCGGAGGCGAGCCCGAACCCGACTGGATCCGCTTCTTCTCCGAGGCCGAGCTCAACGGCGAGAACTCCCACTCGTACCGCGACCTGGCCTACGTGGCCGGGCGCAGCCCCATGTACGCCTCCCTCGCCGAACCCGTGATGCAGCGGGCCGTGGACCTCTTCGAGAAGGACGAGGAGCACCAGCGCTCGTACAGCCTCAACCTGATCGGCATGGCCACCGTGCACCTGCTCCGGCGCGAGCCCGAGCAGGCCGTCGTCCTCGTCGACCACGCCCTGAAGGTGGCGGAAAAGGTGCGGTCCGAACGGGTCAACACACGGATCCGCAAGACCGTCGACAGCGCCGCCCGCGAGTACGGCGACGTCGCCGACGTGGTCCGGCTGACCGACCAGCTCGCCTCCCGGCTCCCCGAGGCCGCCGAGGCCGTCTGACGGCCCCGCGCGGCCGCCCCCGAAGGCCCCGGCCGCGGCAGTCACCCCGTGAAGCCCGATCAGGCTCCCCCAGCCAGGTCCCCCGGGTACTGCCGCGGCCGGCTGACGTCCCGGTCCCGTTCATGGACGCGTAACACAGCAGACCTCTTCGTCACGGCTGCGAAACACCCAGCGGCGCCGCCGGAAACCGGCCTGCGCGAATCTCAGGGCCAATAACCGGCCAGCCCCCAGGCCCCCACCCCCCGGCCTTACGCCTTGCGCCGCTCAGGTTTTCACGATCGCCCGCACGCGAACGTACCGACGACGAGGAGACGCCGATGGCATCAGCCATCACGACCCTCGCGGCAGACGCCCCGACGCTCTCTGCCGCGAACACCGGGTTCATGCTCATCTGCTCCGCCCTGGTCATGCTGATGACCCCCGGGCTCGCCTTCTTCTACGGAGGCATGGTCCGCGTCAAGAGCAGCCTCAACATGCTCATGATGAGCTTCATCAGCCTCGGGATCGTCACGATCCTCTGGGTCCTCTACGGCTTCAGCCTCGCCTTCGGCACCGACTCCGGCAGCCTCATCGGCTGGTCCTCCGACTACGTCGGCCTCAGCGGCATCGGCATCACCGAGCTGTGGGACGGGTACACCATCCCGGTCTACGTCTTCGCCGTCTTCCAGCTGATGTTCGCCGTCATCACCCCCGCCCTGATCAGCGGCGCCCTGGCCGACCGCGTGAAGTTCAGCGCCTGGGCCCTCTTCAGCGCCCTGTGGGTCACCGTCGTCTACTTCCCCGTCGCCCACTGGGTGTGGGGCGCCGGCGGCTGGCTCTTCGAGCTCGGCGTCATCGACTTCGCGGGCGGCACCGCCGTCCACATCAACGCCGGCGCCGCGGCCCTCGGCGTCATCCTGGTCATCGGCAAGCGCGTCGGCTTCAAGCGCGACCCGATGCGCCCGCACAGCCTCCCGCTCGTGATGCTCGGCGCCGGTCTGCTCTGGTTCGGCTGGTTCGGCTTCAACGCCGGCTCCTGGCTCGGCAACGACGACGGCGTGGGCGCGGTCATGTTCGTCAACACCCAGGTCGCCACCGCCGCCGCCATGCTCGCCTGGCTCGCCTACGAGAAGCTGCGCCACGGCTCCTTCACCACCCTCGGCGCCGCCTCCGGCGCGGTCGCGGGCCTCGTCGCCATCACCCCCTCCGGCGGCTCCTGCTCCCCGCTCGGCGCGATCGCCATCGGCGCCATCGCCGGCCTCGTCTGCGCCATGGCGGTCGGCCTCAAGTACAAGTTCGGCTACGACGACTCCCTCGACGTCGTCGGCGTCCACCTCGTCGGCGGGGTCATCGGCTCGCTCCTCGTGGGCTTCTTCGCCACCGGCGGGGTCCAGTCGGACGCGGCCGGCCTCTTCTACGGCGGCGGCCTGGAACAGCTGGGCAAGCAGGCCATCGGAGTCTTCTCGGTCCTCGCCTACTCTCTCGTCGTGTCCGCGGTCCTCGCCTTCCTGCTGGACAAGACGATCGGAATGCGGGTCACCGAGGACGACGAGGTCTCCGGCATCGACCAGGTCGAGCACGCCGAGACCGCCTACGACTTCAGCGGAGCCGGTGGCGGCGCCTCCTCCCGGAGCACCGCCGCACACGCCCCCGCTGCCGCCGCGAGCAAGAAGGTTGACGCATGAAGCTGATCACCGCGATCGTCAAGCCGCACCGGCTCGACGAGATCAAGGACGCCCTCCAGCGGTTCGGAGTCCAGGGGCTCACCGTCTCCGAGGCCAGCGGGTACGGCCGCCAGCGCGGTCACACCGAGGTCTACCGCGGCGCCGAGTACACCGTGGACCTCGTACCGAAGATCCGTATCGAGGTGGTCGTCGAGGACGACGACGCCGAATCGGTGATGGACGTCCTGGTGCAGGGCGCCCGCACCGGAAAGATCGGTGACGGCAAGGTGTGGAGCGTCCCCGTGGACGCGATCATCCGCGTCCGCACCGGCGAGCGCGGCGCAGAAGCGCTCTAGGCGACGGGAGCTCCTGGGTGACGAGCGTCGAAGAGACCATGACGGGCGATTCCGACGAACCGTCCGGCTCGGGACCCAGCGGGTACGCCGCGGCCCGGCTGCGACTCCTCCAGGAGGAGTCGCGGTCCGGGCCTTCGCGGCGTTCCGCGCTGGCCGGGCTGACCGACGACTGGCTGAACGCCCTGTTCACCACGGCCCTGCGGGAGACCGGGGTGCGGGGCGCCACCCTCGTGGCCGTCGGCGGCTACGGGCGCGCCGAACTCTCCCCGCGCAGCGACCTCGACCTGCTGCTGCTCCACGACGGCAAGGCGGAGCCGCGGGCACTGAGCGCACTGGCCGACCGGATCTGGTACCCCGTGTGGGACCTGGGCGTCGCCCTCGACCACTCGGTGCGGACCCCCGGCGAGGCCCGCAAGACCGCCGCCGAGGACCTCAAGGTGCACCTGGGGCTGCTGGACGCCCGGCCGGTCGCGGGCGACGCGGGGCTGCTCGCGGGCCTGCGCACCTCGGTACTGGCCGACTGGCGCAACCAGGCCGCCAAGAGGCTCCCGCAGCTGCACGCGCTGTGCCGGGAGCGGGCCGAGCAGGCCGGGGAGCTGCGCTTCCTGCTGGAGCCCGACCTCAAGGAGGCCCGCGGCGGGCTCCGCGACGCCACCGCGCTGCGGGCGGTCGCCGCGTCCTGGCTGGCCGACGCCCCGCGCGAGGGGCTGGCCGAGGCCCGGCGGCGGCTGCTGGACGCGCGGGACGCGCTGCACCTGGTGACCGGCCGGGCCACCGACCGGCTCGCGCTCCAGGAACAGGACCAGGTGGCCGCCCAGCTGGGGCTGCTCGACGCGGACGCGCTGCTGCGCGAGGTGTACGAGGCCGCGCGGGTCGTCGCGTACGCCGGGGACGTGACCTGGCGGGAGGTCGGGCGCGTCCTGCGGGCCCGCGCGGCCCGGCCGAGGCTGCGCGGGCTGCTGGGCACCCGGGGGGCAGCGGCGGCCGAGCGGGCCCCGCTGGCGGAGGGGGTCGTGGAGTCCGACGGCGAGGCGGTCCTGGCCCTGGCCGCCCGGCCCGACCGCGATCCCGTACTGGCGCTGCGCTTCGGGGCCGCGGCCGCGCAGGCCGGGCTGCCGGTGTCGCTGCACGCCGTACGACGGCTCGCGGCGCAGGCCAAGCCGCTGCCGGTGCCGTGGCCCGCCGAGGCGCGGGAGGAGCTGCTGACCCTGCTGGGGGCGGGGGAGCCGACGGTGGCGGTCTGGGAGGCGCTGGAGGCCGAAGGCCTGATCACGCGGCTGCTGCCCGACTGGGAGCGGGTGCGGTGCCGGCCGCAGCGCAATCCCGTGCACACCTGGACGGTCGACCGCCACCTCGTGGAGACGGCGGTACGGGCCTCCGCCCTGACCCGCCGGGTCGGCCGGCCCGACCTGCTGCTGATGGCCGCCCTGCTGCACGACATCGGCAAGGGCTGGCCGGGGGACCACTCGGTGGCGGGCGAGACGATCGCCCACGACGTGGCCGTACGCGTGGGCTTCGACGAGCGGGACGCCGCCGTCCTCGGGGTCCTCGTACGGCACCACCTGCTGCTGATCGACACCGCGACGCGGCGCGACCTCGACGACCCGGCCACGGTCCGCTCGGTCGCGCAGGCCGTGGGATCGCTCGGCACGCTGGAGATCCTGCACGCGCTGACCGAGGCCGACGCGCTGGCCACCGGCCCGGCGGCCTGGAGCACGTGGCGCGGCTCACTGGTGGCGGACCTGGTGGGACGGGTGGCCTCCGTGCTGCGGGGGGCGCCGCAGCCGGCGGCGGAACCGGCCATCGCGACGACCGAGCAGGAACGCCTCGCGGTGGAGGCGCTGCGCACCGGGGAGCCGGTCCTGGCGCTGCACGCGCGCCAGGAGGAGGACGACGCGGTCGGCGTCGAACTCGTGGTGGCGGTCCCGGACCAGCCGGGGGTCCTGCCGGCGGTGGCCGGCGTACTGGCCCTGCACCGGCTCACGGTCCGGGCCGCGGACCTGCGCTCCCTGGAACTGTCCGATCTGGCGGGCGAGGTGCTCGTCCTGCACTGGCGGGTGGCGGCGCAGTACGGGGCGCTGCCCGAGGCGGCGCGGCTGCGGACGGACCTGATCCGGGCGCTCGACGGCTCGCTGGACGTCCCGGCGAAGCTCGCGGACCGCGAGGCGGCGTACCCGCGCCGGCGCGGCGTGGTCCCGCCGCCGCCCCGCGTCACGGCGGTCCCGGAGGTGTCCTCGCTGGCCACGGTCCTGGAGGTGCGGGCCCCCGACGCGGTGGGTCTGCTGCACCGGATCGGGCGCGCACTCGAGTCCTCCGGGGTGCGGGTGCGCAGCGCGCACGTGTCGACGCTGGGCGCGAACGCCGTGGACTCCCTGTACGTGGTCGACCCCGACGGCAAACCGCTCCCGCTCCCCGCCGCGGCCGCCCTGGCCGCCGCCCTGGAGGCCGCCCTCCACTGACCGCGGCACCCCCCGGGGGTCCCGCCCCCCCGTCCGGAAACGGGCGGGTCCCCGGACGGGGGGAGGGCCCGATACCCTGGGGGGCGACCACACGCCCCCGACCCGAGGAATCGCGACCACCGTGTTCGATACGCTTTCCGACCGCCTCAGCGCGACCTTCAAGTCCCTCCGGGGCAAGGGCCGCCTCTCCGAGCAGGACATCGACGCTGCGGCGCGGGAAATCCGTATCGCCCTCCTCGAGGCCGACGTCGCCCTCCCCGTCGTCCGCTCCTTCATCGCGAACGTCAAGGAGCGCGCCCGCGGCGAAGAGGTCTCCAAGGCCCTCAACCCGGGCCAGCAGGTCCTCAAGATCGTCAACGACGAGCTCGTCTCGATCCTCGGCGGCGAGACCCGGCGGCTGCGCTTCGCCAAGACCGCGCCCACCGTGATCATGCTCGCCGGTCTCCAGGGTGCCGGTAAGACCACCCTCGCCGGAAAGCTCGGCCTCTGGCTCAAGGGCCAGGGCCACTCCCCGCTGCTCGTCGCCTGCGACCTCCAGCGTCCCAACGCCGTCAACCAGCTCAGCGTCGTCGCCGAGCGCGCCGGCGTCGCGGTCTACGCGCCCGCTCCCGGCAACGGCGTAGGCGACCCGGTGCAGGTGGCGAAGGACTCCATCGAGTACGCCCGCACCAAGCAGTACGACATCGTCATCGTCGACACCGCCGGCCGCCTCGGCATCGACTCCGAGCTGATGCAGCAGGCCGCGGACATCCGCGACGCCGTCAGCCCCGACGAGATCCTCTTCGTCGTCGACGCCATGATCGGCCAGGACGCGGTCAACACCGCCGAGGCCTTCCGCGACGGCGTCGGCTTCGACGGCGTCGTGCTGTCCAAGCTCGACGGCGACGCCCGGGGTGGTGCGGCGCTCTCCATCGCGCACGTCACCGGCAAGCAGATCATGTTCGCCTCGAACGGCGAGAAGCTCGACGAGTTCGACGCCTTCCACCCCGACCGCATGGCGGGCCGGATCCTCGACATGGGTGACATGCTCACCCTCATCGAGCAGGCCGAGAAGACCTTCAGCCAGGCCGAAGCCGAGAAGATGGCGGCCAAGCTGGCGAAGGGCCCGAAGGAGTTCACGCTCGACGACTTCCTGGCCCAGATGGAGCAGGTCCGGAAGATGGGCTCCATCTCCAAGCTGCTCGGCATGCTCCCGGGCATGGGCCAGATCAAGGACCAGATCAACAACATCGACGAGCGCGACGTCGACCGCATGGCCGCGATCATCAAGTCGATGACCCCGGCCGAGCGCCAGGACCCGCACCTCATCAACGGCTCGCGCCGCGCCCGTATCGCCAAGGGCTCCGGTGCCGAGGTCAGCGCGGTCAAGAACCTCGTCGAGCGGTTCTTCGAGGCCCGCAAGATGATGTCCCGCATGGCCCAGGGCGGCGGCATGCCCGGGATGCCGGGCATCCCCGGGATGGGCGGCGGACCCGGCCGGCAGAAGAAGCAGATCAAGCAGGCCAAGGGCAAGCGCAAGAGCGGCAACCCGATGAAGCGCAAGGAAGAGGAGGCGGCGGCAGCCGCCCGCCGCGAGCAGGGCCCGCAGAGCGCCCCGCCCGCGACCGGCAGCCCCTTCGGCCTTCCCGCCGGCGGTCAGTCCGGCCAGGACTTCGACCTTCCGGACGAGTTCAAGAAGTTCATGAAGTAAGCGCGGGCGTACGGGGAGGGCCCCGGCCGGATCATCCGGCCGGGGCCCTTTCCCGTACGTCCCGCAGGCGCAATGGTGCGTTATATCCCTTATGGTCGGCCACGAGGACGGCAGTAAGGAGGCCACGTGCCCAGCCCCACCCCCGTACCGCCTCGCGACCGTGCCGACACGCCCTGGCGTTCCGAGGGCGCGCCGACGCCTCCGCCCAAGAGGAAGATGCCCGGGGGCTGGCGCGGGCTGGCCCTCGCCGCACTGATCGTCTTCCTGCTCGCCAACGTGGCCCTGTCGTACTTCAACCAGGGAGACGAGCCGACCGTCTCGTACACCGAGTTCAGCAAGCAGGTCGCCGCCGGCAACGTCTCGAAGATCTACTCCAAGGGCGACGCCATCCAGGGCGAGCTGAAGAACAAGCAGCCGCTGCCCGACGGCGACAAGGGCGACTACACGAAGTTCGTCACCCAGCGCCCGGCCTTCGCCGACGACGACCTGTGGGCGAACCTCAGCAAGCACGACGTCGTCGTCACCGCCTCCCCGGTCGTCGTGCAGCGCAGCTTCCTGGCCAATCTGCTGATCTCGCTCGCCCCGATGCTCCTGCTGGTCCTCCTGTGGGTGTTCATCGCCCGCCGCATGGGCTCGGCCATGGGCGGCGCCGGCGGACTGGGCCGCAAACAGCCGCCCAAACCCGTCGAGCTGGAGGGCGGCAAGCGCACCACCTTCGCCGACGTGGCCGGCATCGACGAGGTCAAGGGCGAGCTCAACGACGTCGTCGACTTCCTCAAGAACCCGCAGCGGTACCGGGCCCTGGGCGCCAGGATGCCCGGCGGGGTGCTGCTCGCCGGTCCTCCCGGCACGGGCAAGACCCTGCTCGCCCGTGCTGTGGCCGGCGAGGCCGGGGTGCCGTTCTTCTCCGCCTCCGCCTCCGAGTTCATCGAGATGATCGTCGGCGTGGGCGCCTCCCGGGTCCGCGAACTCTTCTCCGAGGCGCGCAAGGTGGCCCCCTCCATCGTCTTCATCGACGAGATCGACACCATCGGGCGGGCCCGCGGCGGCGGGGCCGCCATGGGCGGCCACGACGAGCGCGAGCAGACCCTGAACCAGATCCTCACCGAGATGGACGGCTTCTCCGGATCGGAGGGGGTCGTCGTCATCGCCGCCACCAACCGGCCCGACGTGCTCGACCCGGCGCTCACCCGCCCCGGCCGCTTCGACCGCACGGTGTCGGTCTCCCCGCCCGACCGGGCCGGCCGCGAGTCCATCCTGCGGATCCACACCCGGGACATCCCGCTCGCCGCCGACGCGGACCTCGACCAGGTGGCCCGCACCACCCCCGGCATGACGGGCGCCGACCTCGCCAACCTGGCCAACGAGGCCGCCCTGCTCGCGGTGAAGCGCAAGCAGACCCAGGTCACCCAGGCCGATTTCATGGACGCCCTGGAGAAGGTCCAGCTGGGTGCCGCACGGTCGCTGGTCATGCCGGAGGAGGAGCGCCGCCGCACGGCCTACCACGAGAGCGGCCACGCCCTGCTGGGCATGCTCCAGCCGGGCGCCGACCCGGTCCGCAAGATCACGATCGTGCCGCGCGGCCGGGCGCTCGGCGTCACCCTCTCGACCCCCGACGCGGACCGCTACTCGTACACGGAGGACTACCTCCGCGGCCGCATCATCGGCGCGCTGGGCGGCATGGCCGCCGAGCACGTCGTGTTCGACGTCATCACCACGGGCGCGGAGAACGACCTGGAACAGGTCACCAACCTCGCGCGCGGCATGGTGGGCCGCTGGGGCATGAGCGAGCGCGTCGGCCGCCTCACCGCGATCCCGGCGGACGCGCAGAGCCCGTACGGGCTGCTGGCGGCCCCCGCCACCCTCGACGTCGTGGACCACGAGATGCGGCGGATCGTCGACGAGTGCTACGAGGAGGCCTGCCGGCTGCTGCGCGAACACCGGCCGAAACTCGACGCGCTGACCGAGGCCCTGCTGGCCAACGAGACCCTGGACGAGCCGGCCGCCTACGAGGCCGCGGGCATCCCCCGGCTGTCGAAGGAGCCGAAGGAGCCGAGGGAACCGAAGTAGCCGCGCGGCCACCGCGGCCCCTCGCGGCCGGTCCGCGCCCGGCCCGCCCCGTTCCGGGGCCGCGCAGGTCCCGCCCGGCCCCGTCGCGGCTACGGCACGCGGGCGATCACGTAGCGGAAGATGTTCGGCAGCCAGACGGCGCCGTCCGGCCGCTCGTACGGGTGAAGCGCCTCGGTCAGCTCCTTCTCGACCTGCGCCGGATCGGACGAGGACTCGTAGAGCCCCGTCGACAGCAGCCCCCGCACCGCGCTGTCCACGTCCGCGTACCCGAAGGGGCAGAACACCCGCCCCGACCCGTCGGGCGCGAGCCCGGCCCGCGCCACGGCCGCGTCGAGGTCCCGCGGCTCGGGACCGCCGCCCAGGACGGCGGGGACCGTGCACCGCTCCGGCGGGCCCCAGTCGGCCAGCACCACCGCACCGCCCCGCCGGAGCGCGGGCAGGGCCGCGTCCAGGGCCGCCGCGGACGGCGAGAAGGCCAGCAGCACGTCGTACGGGCGCGCGCCGTCCGGCGGGGCCGGGACCACGTCCAGCAGCCGCTCGCGCGCCAGCGCCCGCCGCGCAGGATCCGCCTCCACCCCCGTCGCGGCGGCTCCCCGCCCCGCGGCCAGCAGCAGGGCCAGCCCGGACCCGCAGTCCAGGCCGAGCAGCCGGTCGCCCGGCCCGACCTCCAGCCGGTCGTAGACCGCTTCGTACAGCGGTACCAGCATCCGTTCCTGGATCTCCGCCCAGTCACGGGCGACGAGCGTCGCCGTCGGCGTCGGTGTCATCGAAAGAGCGCTCCTGATTCCTTGTCGCCCCCTTGCCCCCGTTGCCAGAGAACTCCCCATTCGCCCCCGCGTCCAGAGGAGTGCGCCACCCGATTCACGCTCGGTGCGCCCGGCGCCGTACCATTCGCGCCATGGCAAAGGCACCCGTTCTCACCCCCCAGGCGGAGGATTTCCCCCGCTGGTACCAGGATCTGATCAACAAGGCCGAACTGGCCGACAACGGTCCGGTACGCGGCACCATGGTCATCCGACCGTACGGCTACGGGCTGTGGGAGCGGATGCAGCAGGAGATGGACGCGCGCATCAAGGACGCGGGCGCCCAGAACGCCTACTTCCCGCTGTTCATCCCCCAGTCGTACCTGACGAAGGAAGCCGAGCACGTCGAGGGCTTCGCCCCCGAGCTCGCGGTCGTCACGCACGGCGGCGGCAAGGAGCTGGACGAGCCGGTCGTGGTCCGGCCCACCTCCGAGACGATCATCAACGACTACTTCTCCAAGTGGGTCCAGAGCTACCGCGACCTGCCCCTGCTGATCAACCAGTGGGCGAACGTGGTCCGCTGGGAGATGCGTCCGCGCGTCTTCCTCCGTACGAGTGAGTTCCTCTGGCAGGAGGGCCACACCGCCCACGCCACGTACGAGGACGCCCGCGACTACGCCGCCCGCATCCACACGGACGTGTACGGCGACTTCATGACGAACGTGCTCGGCATCGACGTCGTGCTCGGCCGCAAGACCGCCAAGGAGCGCTTCGCCGGCGCCATCAACACCCTCACCCTCGAGGGCATGATGGGCGACGGCAAGGCGCTGCAGCTGGGCACGAGCCACGAGCTCGGCACCAACTTCGCCAAGGCCTTCAACACGCAGTACCTGTCGAAGGAAGGCAAGCAGGAGCTCGTCTGGCAGACCTCGTGGGGCGTCTCGACCCGCATGGTCGGCGGCCTGATCATGTCCCACGGCGACGACAACGGCCTGCGCGTCCCGCCGCGCCTCGCGCACGTCCAGGTCGTCGTCATGGCGATCAAGGGCGACGAGGCCGTCACCAAGGTCCGTGAGCTCGGCGCGCAGCTGAAGGCCGCCGGCATCCGCGTGCACGTCGACGACCGCGTCGACACCCCCTTCGGCCGCCGCGCCGTGGACTGGGAGCTCAAGGGCGTACCGGTCCGCGTCGAGATCGGCCCCCGCGACCTGGAGGCCGGCACCGCGATGCTGGCCCGCCGGATCCCGGGCGGCAAGGAGCCCGTGCAGATCGACGCGCTCGCCGACCTGCTGCCCAAGGTGCTCGAGGAGGACCAGGCGCAGCTGCTGCGCGAGTCCCGTGAGCGCCGCCTGGCCCGCACCTCCGACGTCTCCACCATCGAGGAGGCCGCCGAGGCCGCCGTCGCGGGCGGCTGGGCGCGGATCCCGTGGGCCGACCTCGGCCCCGAGGGCGAGGCCAAGCTGGGCGAGCAGGCCGTCTCCGTACGCTGCCTGATCGCCGCGGACGGGTCGGTTCCGGAGTCGGACGACGCCCCGGGTACCCTCGCGATCGTCGCGCGCTCGTACTGATCGCCGCCGTCCGACCAGCAGGGCCGGTCCCGGCGCACGGCACGAGCCGTGCGCCGGGACCCGCCCCGCGGGGGGGCCGGTACGGCCCCCACCCCCCGGGGGCGGCGGGTCCGCCCCCCCGCCCGCCCCCCCGCGGGGCGGGCCCCGGCGCACGGCACGAGCCGTGCGCCGGGACCGGCCCTGCTGGTCGACGTTACGTACCGACTCCTCCTGGGATCGGCGCACCCGTCCTCGTCGCGACGCATGAGACTGAACTGACTGGTACGTGCAAAAAATTTGGAATGGCCCGGAATCGGAACACCGGGGCACCCCGGCTCGTTGTCACGACGTGAGCACGACACCACCTGTTCTCGCCGCAGAGCTGGCGCAGGCGTGGGCCGACATTCAGCGGTACCACCCCGAGCTGCCTGACCTTGCCGCGCCCGAGTCCCTGATCGGAGAGTCCTCGTCCGCCTGCGGCGCCGAACTCTCCTTCGAGCGACTGCTGCACGAGGCAGTCCACGGCATCGCCGCCGCCCGCGGAGTGCGCGACACCTCGCGAGCAGGCCGCTACCACAACCGCAGATTCCTCGCGATCGCCGAGGAGATGGGGCTGGACCACTCCGACGAGCCGCATGCCAGCAGCGGCTTCTCGCTGGTCTCGCTCAATCCCGAGGCGAAGAAGCGCTACCGCCCCACCATGGAGCGGCTGCAGCGCGCGCTGAAGGCGCACACGGCCGCGACGGCCGCCGACACCAAGCGCAGCTTCCGCGGGCCGGCCGCCCGGCACGGCTCCTCGGGTGGCGGTGTCCGCGTCAAGGCGGTCTGCGACTGCGGGCGCAACGTGCGGGTGGTCCCCTCCGTGCTGGCGCAGGCGCCGATCGTGTGCGGCGGCTGCATGAAGCCGTTCCGCATCCCCGAGGTCGCCGTCTCGGCCGCAGCCTCCTGACCCCGGCCGGACTCCCCGCGAGAAGCGCCGCAGGCATGTGGCACAATGGCTAGCTGTACTCGACAGTCGCATAGGACCCCTCTCTCCTCCGGCTGACGCGTCCATCGGGCACCCGAGTACCGCAACCCCACGTGGCATCTCATGTGCCCAACCACGTCAAGTTCAGGAGACACCACTCCAGTGGCAGTCAAGATCAAGCTCAAGCGCCTCGGCAAGATTCGCCAGCCGCACTACCGCATCGTCGTCGCCGACGCCCGCACCCGCCGGGACGGTCGCGCGATCGAAGAGATCGGTATCTACCACCCGACGTACAACCCGTCGCGCATCGAGGTCAACGCCGAGCGTGCGCAGTACTGGCTGTCGGTCGGCGCCCAGCCCACCGAGGCCGTGCTCGCCATCCTGAAGCTCACCGGTGACTGGCAGGCGCACAAGGGCCTCCCGGCCCCCGCGCCGCTGCTGCAGCCGGAGACGAAGGAGAGCAAGCGTCGCTCCTTCGACGAGTTCGCCAAGGCCCTCGAGGGCATCGGCGAGACCAAGGGCGAGGCCATCACGCAGAAGGCGAAGAAGGCCGACAAGAAGGCGGACGAGGCTGAGGCCACCGCCGAGTCGACCGAGGCCTGAGCATGCTCGAGGAGGCTCTTGAGCACCTCGTAAAGGGCATTGTGGACAACCCCGACGAAGTGCAGGTCGCCTCGCGCAACCTGCGTCGCGGACAGGTGCTCGAGGTCCGGGTTCACCCGGACGACCTCGGGAAGGTGATCGGCCGCAACGGCCGCACCGCACGTGCACTGCGTACCGTCGTGGGCGCCATCGGCGGCCGGGGGATCCGCGTCGACCTCGTCGACGTGGACCAGGTCCGCTGAGACTTGGTTCATCGAGAACGTGAATCACCGGCACGGGCCGGGGAGGGCATTCGTGCCCGCCCCGGCCCGTCGTCGTCTGAACAGGAGAAGACACAAGTGGAGCTGGTTGTCGCGCGGATCGGCCGCGCCCACGGGATCAAGGGTGAGGTCACCGTCGAGGTGCGGACCGACGAGCCGGAGCTGCGGCTCTCGCCCGGTGCCGTTCTGCGGACCGAACCGGCGTCGGCGGGTCCGCTGACCATCGAGACGGGCCGCGTGCACAGCGGGAGGCTGATGCTCCGCTTCGCCGGCGTCAAGGACCGCACCGGCGCCGAGGCGCTGCGCAACATCCTGCTCATCGCCGACGTCGACCCGGCCGAGCTCCCCGAGGAAGAAGACGAGTACTACGACCACCAGCTGATGGACCTGGACGTCGTACTCGAGGACGGGACCGAGATCGGCCGGATCACCGAGATCTCCCACCTGCCCTCGCAGGACCTCTTCATCGTCGAGCGCCCCGACGGCACCGAGGTGATGATCCCCTTCGTCGGGGAGATCGTCGCCGAGATCGACCTGGAGGAGCAGCGCTGCGTCATCACCCCGCCGCCCGGGCTGATCGACGACCGCGCCGAGATCGTCTCCACGCGGGACGCCGAGCCCGAGGGCGACGCCTGATGCGTCTCGACGTCGTCACGATCTTCCCCGAGTACCTGGAGCCGCTGAACGTCTCCCTCGTCGGCAAGGCGCGGGCCCGCGGGCAGCTCGACGTACACGTCCACGACCTGCGGGACTGGACGTACGACCGGCACAACACGGTCGACGACACCCCGTACGGCGGCGGTCCCGGCATGGTCATGAAGACCGACCCGTGGGGCGAGGCCCTCGACGAGGCCCTGGCCGACGGATACGAGTCCGGTGCGCACGGGCCGGTCATGGTCGTCCCCACGCCCAGCGGCCGCCCGTTCACCCAGGAACTGGCCGTCGAGCTCTCCGAGCGGCCCTGGCTGATCTTCACGCCGGCCCGCTACGAGGGCATCGACCGCCGCGTCATGGACGAGTACGCCACGCGCATGCCGGTCTACGAGGTCTCCATCGGCGACTACGTGCTGGCGGGCGGCGAGGCGGCCGTCCTGGTAATCACCGAGGCCGTGGCCCGGCTGCTGCCGGGAGTCCTCGGCAACGCCGAATCGCACCGCGACGACTCCTTCGCGCCCGGCGAGATGGCGAACCTGCTGGAGGGGCCGGTCTACACGAAGCCCCCGGAGTGGCGCGGCCGGGGCATCCCGGAAGTGCTGCTCAGCGGCCACCACGGGAAGATCGCCCGCTGGCGCCGGGACGAGGCATTCCGCCGGACCGCGCGGCACCGCCCCGATCTGATCGAGCGCTGCGAGGCCTCCGCCTTCGACAAGAAGGACCGCGAGATCCTGAGCATCCTGGGCTGGCGGCCCGCCGCCGACGGCCGATTTTGGCGTAGGCCGGAGGCCGTGGAAGAATAGGCGGCTGCTGTGTGCTCGCGTGCGCCCCTGCCACAGGGGGACAGTCGCCCGCCGAGTGACGCGGCTCCCGAATTCTCTCCGGAAACCCGCACCGGCGGCCTGTGGCGTCGTGCGAAGAAAGCAGACGAAGAACATGTCTCACCTGCTCGATGGCGTCAACGCCGCCTCGATCCGCTCCGACGTCCCGGCCTTCCGCCCGGGTGACACGATCAACGTGCACGTCCGCGTCATCGAGGGCAACCGCTCCCGTATCCAGCAGTTCAAGGGTGTTGTCATCCGTCGCCAGGGCTCTGGCGTCTCCGAGACCTTCACCGTTCGCAAGGTCTCCTTCAGCGTCGGCGTCGAGCGCACCTTCCCGGTGAACTCCCCGATCTTCGAGAAGATCGAGCTCGTCACCCGCGGTGACGTCCGTCGCGCCAAGCTGTACTTCCTCCGTGAGCTCCGCGGCAAGGCCGCGAAGATCAAGGAGAAGCGCGACCGCTGATCTCCTCTCCGGGTCCCGGGGGCGGCCGGATAGGCTCCCCTCGATGGACACCGAAGCAGAGCTCTCACAGCGCGGCCACTCCTCCCCCGAACCGGGGGAGGGGCGGCCGCGTTCTGCGTTGTGGGGGCGGCGTGCGCTGCCGGGGTGGCGGGTCTTCCTGACGTTGCGGGGAGCCGCCGTGCTCGGCGTGCTCTGCACGTGCTTCCTGCTGCTGCTCAGCAATTTCGTCGTACAGCCCTTCCTGATCCCGAGCCGGTCGATGGAACCGACGCTGCGGGTCGGGGACCGGGTGCTCGTGAACAAGCTGGCGTACCGTTTCGGAGACCAGCCGAAGCGCGGGGACGTGGTGGTCTTCGACGGCACGGGGTCCTTCGTACGGGAGGGCGCCGAGGGCAACCCGATCGGCGAGGCCCTGCACGGCGCGGCCTCCGCGCTCGGGATCGGCGAGCCGTCCGAGACCGACTTCGTGAAGCGGGTCGTGGGCGTCGGCGGTGACGACGTGGTGTGCTGCGATGCAGGCGGGCGGATCAAGGTGAACGGGGTTCCGGTGGACGAGCCGTACCTGTATCCGGGAGACGGGCCCTCGAAGGTGCCCTTCCGGATCGTCGTACCCCTGGGGACCCTGTGGGTCATGGGTGATCATCGTTCCCAGTCCCGGGACTCCCGGGACCACCTGGGGGAACCGGGCGGGGGGATGGTGCCGGTGGAGAAGGTGATCGGGCGGGCCGACTGGATCGGCTGGCCGGTCTCGCGCTGGGGGTCCATTCCCGCGGCTCCCGCCCCGGCCGTGCCCTCCGGCGGCGGTCATGGGTAGCCGGGGGCGTTCGAGAGGCGGCCGGATCTCCGAGCCGGAGCCGGAGCCGGAGCCGAGGCGGACGCCCCAGCCCCCGCCCGCGCCCCGGTTCTGGCGTGCACCCGAGACTCCGGGCGGCCCCGCGCCGTGGCGGGAGCCCGAGCCGGGGCGGGAGCCCGAGCGGCAGCGGGAGCCCGAGCCCGCCGCGGTCCCCGAGCGGCCGGTGCGGGAGACCGGGTCGCGGCGAGGGGCCAAGGCGCAACCCGTCGCGGCCGAGACCGGCGGCCGGGCGGCGCGGCGCCGGCTGGCCCGCCGGGTCAAGCGGCGCAGACGCACCCGCCGGGTGGGCGAGGTACCGCTGCTGATCATCGCGGCGCTGTGCATCGCGCTCGTCCTCAAGACCTTCCTCGTGCAGGCCTTCTTCATCCCGTCCGGATCCATGGAGCAGACGATCCGGATCGGCGACCGCGTGCTGGTCGACAAGCTGACCCCGTGGTTCGGATCCAAGATCGAACGCGGAGACGTCGTCGTCTTCAAGGACCCCGGCGGCTGGCTGAAGGGCGAGGCCGCGCGTCCGCCCGAGGACCCGGTGGGCGTCAAGCAGATCAAGGAGACGCTGACCTTCATCGGCCTGCTGCCCTCCGCCGACGAACAGGATCTGATCAAGCGGGTCATCGGCGTCGGCGGCGACACCGTCGTGTGCTGCGACGCCAAGGGCCGCGTCACCGTCAACGGCACGGCCCTCGACGAGCCGTACGTGAGTCCCGGCAACGCACCCTCCGAAATCCGGTTCGAGGTACAGGTGCCCAAGGGGCGGCTCTTCGTCATGGGCGACCACCGGGCGAACTCGGCCGATTCCCGCTACCACCTCGACGAGGCCTTCGACGGCACCATCGACGAGGGCGGGGTCGTGGGGCAGGCGGTCGTCATCGCCTGGCCGTTCGACCACTGGCGCAAGCTCGAACAGCCCGCGACCTTCCGTTCGGTCCCCGATCCGGCCCCGAGCGGGCGACGCGGCCGTCGTGGGCGCCGCCGGGGCCCGCCGTTCGCATAGTGTGTCCTCGGTCTCCCGCGCCTTAGGGAACTCCCGCTCGTTAAGGGAGGGGAGGGCCCGTGCCTGGTTCGGCGCGGGCGGCGATCTGCGAGTGAGGAGTGGATGTGGGGGATGTGGCGGTAGGCGCGCGATCCGGACGCGACGAAGGCGAGGAGCGGCCGGACGATGCCGAGCGCGAGGCCGAGGACGGTGGTGCCGAGGCGCGCCCGCACCGCTCGTTCTGGAAGGAGCTCCCGCTCCTCATCGGCATCGCCCTGCTGCTCGCCCTGCTGATCAAGACCTTCCTGGTACAGGCGTTCTCGATCCCGTCCGACTCGATGCAGAACACCCTGCAGCGCGGCGACCGGGTCCTCGTGGACAAGCTGACCCCGTGGTTCGGCTCGGAGCCCGAGCGCGGCGAGGTCGTGGTCTTCCACGACCCGGCGAGCTGGCTGGCGGGGGAGCCCACCCCGGAGCCCAACTTCGCGCAGACGATCCTCAGCAAGATCGGCCTGATGCCCTCCGCGGACGAGAAGGACCTGATCAAGCGGACCATCGCCATCGGCGGTGACACGGTCGAGTGCAAGAAGGGCGGACCGGTCGTCGTCAACGGCAAGGAGCTCGACGAGCCGTACATCTACCCGGGCAACACCCCGTGCGACGACGCCCCGTTCGGTCCGATCACGGTGCCCAAGGGCAAGATCTGGGTGATGGGCGACCACCGGCAGAACTCGCAGGACTCCCGTTACCACATGCAGGACTCCACCCAGGGCTTCGTACCGGTCGACAAGGTCGTCGGGCGGGCCGTGGTCGTGGCCTGGCCGATCACCCGCTGGGCGACCCTGCCCATCCCGGACACCTTCGACCAGCCGGGCATCGGCAACCAGACCAAGGCGACCGCGATGGGCCTCGGGGCCGCCGGGCTGGCGCCCGTCGGGCTCGGTCCCGCCGCGCTGGGCCTCGTCGGAGCGGTTCCGGTCGTGATGTGGCGCCGGCGGAGGCTGACCAGCGGGACTACCGGCAGGTAGGGTGCCGCCCAGGTCGTCGATCCCGGAACTGTGGGGGCGCTGCAATGGGCGAAACGCTGAATACGCAGACAAGCGGTACCGAGGGCATACGCGGTACCGGAGGAACACGCGGTGGCAAGGACGGCCGCGGCGGTCTCGGCAACGTGTTGTCGGGAGTCGCCGTGGCCGTCGGCTTTGTGCTCTTCCTGGGCGCCTTCGCCTGGGGGGCCTTCACCTACCGGCCGTACACGGTGCCGACCGACTCGATGATGCCGACGGTGAACCCCGGGGACCGCGTGATCGCGCAGCGGATCGACGGCGGTCAGGTGCGGCGCGGCGACGTGGTCGTCTTCACCGACCACCTGTGGAGCGACACGCCCATGGTCAAGCGGGTCGTCGCCGTCGGCGGCGACACCGTGAAGTGCTGCGGGACGGGCGGCCGCCTCACCGTGAACGGCAAGGAGCTCGACGAGCCGTACCTCGAGCACGCCCTGCCCGAGGGGGCGCCCGAGAACAGCGCCCCCCTGCCGGCCTCCGACACCCCCTTCGAGGTCACGGTGCCCGAGGGCAACCTGTTCCTGCTGGGCGACCGGCGCGCCGCCTCGCTCGACTCCCGGGCCCACCTCCAGGAGGCCGGCCAGGGCACCGTGCCGCGGTCCGCGGTCCAGGCCCGGGTCGACGCCCTCGCGTGGCCCACGGTGAAGATGCTGGAGCGGCCCGCCGCCTACGCCTCCCTCCCCGGAGGGACCTCGCGGCCGGGGCCGCTTCGCCTCCAGGTGACCGTCGTGGTCGCCGGAGCCGCCCTGGTGCTGCTGGGGGCCGCGTACGGGCCCCTCGTACGGGTCCTGCGGCGCGGGCGGCGGAGGGAGCCTGCCGGTGCCCGCTGACGAGGCCGCCGCGGACGGCCCGCGCAAGGTGTCCCGGGTGATCCTGCTGGACCCCGCCGACCGGATCCTGCTGCTCCACGGCTTCGAACCGGACAATCCCGCGGACCACTGGTGGTTCACCCCGGGCGGCGGACTCGAAGGCGACGAGACCCGTGAGCAGGCCGCGCTGCGGGAGCTCGCCGAGGAGACGGGGATCACAGAGGTGGATCTGGGGCCGGTGCTGTGGCACCGGTACTGCTCGTTCCCGTTCGACGGTCGGCGCTGGGAGCAGGACGAGTGGTACTACCTGGCCCGGACCGAGCGGACGCGGACCGAGCTGGGAGGCCTCACCGAGCTGGAGCGACGCAGCGTCAGCGGTGCCAGGTGGTGGACCTCCGAGGAACTTCTCTCGGCCCATGAGACGGTGTACCCGACCAGACTCGCCGAGCTGCTCCGTACGCTGCTCGACGATGGTCCCCCGGGTGCGCCGGTGGTCCTGGCCCCGGAAATCGTTTAGGGGCGCGGGGGCCTGGCGCACAATAGGGGGACGCACGGCTGAAGGGGAACATGCCATGAGCGCCGAGGACCTCGAGAAGTACGAGACCGAGATGGAGCTGAAGCTCTATCGCGAGTACCGCGACGTCGTCGGGCTGTTCAAGTACGTGATCGAGACCGAACGTCGTTTCTACCTCACGAACGACTACGAGATGCAGGTGCACTCGGTCCAGGGGGAGGTGTTCTTCGAGGTCACGATGGCCGACGCCTGGGTGTGGGACATGTACCGGCCGGCCCGCTTCGTGAAGCAGGTGCGGGTGCTGACCTTCAAGGACGTGAACATCGAGGAGCTCAACAAGAGCGATCTCGAGCTGCCGGGCAGCTGACGCCCGGTCCTTCGCCACTTGCGCGCGCTCGCGCGCCCACCGCCCCGGCCGCCCCGCATTCACCCTCAGGGGTGAGCGGGTTGTCCACAATGCCCTCACTGTCCACCAAGATCCACGGGGTGGGCGGGACCGCGGGATCGTCGGGGGCGGAGGTGGTGCCCGATGAACGCGAACGGCGTGGCACGGCAGGCATTGGGGCGGTACGGCGAGGAGCTCGCGGCGCGGCGGCTGGCCGAGGCCGGGATGACGGTGATCGCCCGCAACTGGCGGTGCCGCAGCGGGGAGATCGACATCGTCGCGCGGGACGGGGACGCCCTCGTCGTGTGCGAGGTCAAGACACGCCGGGCGGGGGAGTTCGAACACCCCATGGCCGCCGTCCGCCCCGGCAAGGCCGAGCGACTGCGGCGGCTCGCCGGGCGCTGGCTCGCCGACCACGGAGGACCGCCCGCGGGCGGGGTGCGCATCGACCTCGTGGGAGTCCTGCTGCCGCGGCGCGGCGCGCCCGTGGTGGAGCACGTCCGGGGGGTGGCGTGATGGGGTTCGCACGAGCCTGCTCGGTGGCCCTGGTGGGCGTCGACGGCGTGGTGGTGGAGGTCCAGGCCGATCTCGAGCCCGGGCTCGCCGCCTTCACCCTGGTGGGGCTGCCCGACAAGACCCTGACCGAGAGCCGGGACCGGGTGCGGGCCGCCGTCGTGAACTCGGGCGCGACCTGGCCGCAGAAGAAGCTCACGGTCGGGCTCAGCCCGGCCTCCGTACCGAAATCGGGCGCGGGGTTCGACCTGGCCGTCGCCGCCTCCGTGCTGGGCGCCGCCGAGCTGGTCGATCCCGCGGCCATCGCCGATCTGGTGCTGATCGGGGAGCTGGGGCTGGACGGCCGCGTACGGCCGGTGCGGGGCATCCTGCCGGCGGTGCTCGCGGCGGCCGACGCCGGGTACCGGAACGTGGTCGTGCCGCAGCAGTGCGCCGCCGAGGCCATGCTCGTCCCCGATGTCAGCGTGCTCGGCGTGCGCAGCCTGCGCCAGCTGATCGCGGTCCTCACCGACGGGGAGGTCCCCGAGGAGGAACCACCGGATCCGCCGGGGCGCCCCGATCCGATGCTGGCCGGGCTGGTGGTCCCGGGCGCGGGGATCGGCACAGGGATCGCCCGCGGCGGGGGCCCGGCCGGGGAGGGCGAGAGCCCGGACTTCCCCGACCTCTCCGATGTCGCCGGGCAGCACGGTGCCCGGCGCGCCCTGGAGGTGGCGGCCTCCGGGGGCCACCACCTCTTCCTCAGCGGCCCCCCGGGAGCCGGCAAGACGATGCTGGCCGAGCGGATCCCCTGGATCCTGCCGCCGCTGTGCCGGCAGGACTCCCTGGAGGTCACCGCCGTGCACTCGGTCGCCGGGGTGCTGCCGCCCGGGGAACCGCTGGTCGCCCGGCCCCCGTACTGCGCGCCCCACCACTCGGCGACGATGCAGTCCCTGGTCGGCGGCGGAGCGGGGGTGCCGCGGCCCGGGGCCGTCTCCCTGGCGCACCGGGGCGTGCTGTTCCTCGACGAGGCCGCCGAGTTCGGCACGAAGGCGCTGGACGCGCTGCGCCAGCCCCTGGAGTCGGGGCACGTGGTCATCGCCCGGGCCGCCGGGGTGGTGCGGCTGCCGGCCAGGTTCCTGATGGTGCTCGCCGCGAACCCCTGCCCGTGCGGGCGGCACACCCTGCTCGGGGCCGGCTGCGAATGCCCGGCCTCGGTGATCCGCCGCTACCAGGCCAGGCTGTCCGGGCCACTCCTGGACCGGGTGGACCTGCGGGTGGAGGTCGAGCCGGTCACCCGCTCCGACCTGCTCGGGCGCGGCGGCCGCGGGGAGTCCACCGCTGTCGTCGCCGACCGGGTGCGGGAGGCCAGGGACCGCGCCGCGGTGAGGCTCGCCGACACGCCGTGGCGGCTCAACGCGGAGGTGCCGGGGCACGAGCTGCGCACCCGCTGGCAGGCGGCCCCCGGGGCGCTGGCACAGGCCGAGCGTGACCTGGAGCGCGGGCTGCTGACCGCCCGCGGGCTGGACCGGGTGCTGCGGGTCGCCTGGACCGTGGCCGACCTGCGCGGCCGGGACCGCCCCGAGCCCCTGGACGTGGCCGTGGCCCTCGAACTGCGCACCGGCATCGCCCGCGGCGCGGCCCTGGCCATGGAGGTCGGGCCGTGACCGCCGCACAGCGGAGCGGACCCCCTGAGGGGCCGTGGCGGAGCGACGGGCCCGGGTGGGCGGCCGATTCCGGCCCGGGCGCCCGGGCCGGACAGACCGGTGACGCCGGGCAGGCCGGTGACGCCGGGCCGGCGGGCGGGCCCGGTCCGTTCGGAGGGCCTTGGCCGGACCACACGGCCGAACCGCCGGGCAAGCCCGATCCGGCCGACGGGTCCGATCCGGATGTCCGGCCGGGCACGGCCGACGGGCCCGGTCCGGAGGTGCTGGCGCGGGCCGCCCTGACCCGGGTGCTGGAGCCCGGCGACGAGATCGGCGGGCGGTGGTTGCGCGAGCACGGCGCCCCCGGGCTGATACGGCTGCTGACCGGTCCGCCGCAGAGCGCGGCGGCGGCGCTGGCCGGGGTCGGGGAGCAGCGGCTCGCGGGCTACCGCAGACGGGCCGCGCTCGCCGACCCCCGGCGGGATCTGGCGGTCGCCGCCCGCGGTGGCGGGCGGTTCGTCTGCCCCGGCTCCCCGCAGTGGCCGACCCAGCTCGACGACCTCGGCGACGCCCGGCCCGTCGGGCTCTGGCTGCGCGGCAGAGCGGACCTGCGGACCTGGGCGCTGCGCTCCGTCGCCCTGGTCGGGGCCCGGGCCTGCACCCCGTACGGCGCGCACATGGCCCAGAGCCTGGCCGCCGGGCTCGCCGAGCGGGGCTGGGTGGTGGTCTCCGGGGCGGCGTACGGGGTCGACGGCGCGGCTCATCGAGGCGCCCTCGCCTCGGGCGGGGCCACCGCCGCGGTGCTCGCCTGCGGAGTGGACGTCGCCTACCCGCGCGGGCACGCCGAACTGCTCGGCCGGATCGCCGCGCAGGGGCTCGTCCTGGGGGAGCTGCCGCCGGGCAGCCACCCGACCCCGAGCCGCTTCGTGCAGCGCAACCGGGTCATCGCCGCGCTGACCCGCGGCACCGTGGTGGTCGAGGCGGCCCACCGCAGCGGCTCCCTGGTCACGGCCCGGCGGGCCCAGCGGCTCGGCCGGTTCACCATGGGCGTCCCCGGCCCTGCCACCAGCGGGCTCTCGGGCGGGGTGCACGAACTGCTGCGCGGCGAGGCCGTGCTCGTCACGGACGCAGCGGAAGTGGTCGAGCTCGTCGGCGGCATGGGCGAACTGGCTCCCGAGCGGCGCGGCCCCGTGCTCGCCCGGGACCTGTTGCACCGGGACACCGCCCGCGTGCTCGAGGCCCTCCCGGCCGGCCGGCCCGCGCACGCGGAGGAAGTGGCCCTCGCCGCGGGCACCGGCACCGATGAAGTCATCGGCAGACTGTACGAACTTCACTCTCTGGGGTTCGTCGAACGGCAGGGCGAGGGCTGGCAGTTGACCAGGCGAATCCCTGAGGGAGGCACACAAACCGGTGGCACCCGGCGAGGCGGTGGTTGACCTGGGGTGTTCCGGTGAAAGAGTGAAGCCGATGAGAGACGCGGTCTTCCCGGTGGCAGTCGCCGGGACCGAGCGCCAGGCGCCGGTCCCGGGTCGCCCGCGCGAGTCCGGACGCTCCGGTGCCCATGCGCGATCCCGTACTCTTCGCGCACCGCGACACTTCCGTCACGCTACGCTCCCAAGGAATCCGGCTCCGGCAAAGGCGAAGCATGCCCCAGCACACCTCAGGGTCTGACCGCGCTGCGGTGCCCCCCGCTGCCCGCGGCAGCGTGCGGACCACCGCGCCCTCGTCCCTCGAGGTGCTGTGGCGCTCGTACAAGGAGAGCGGGGACGAGCGGCTGCGGGAGCAGCTGATCCTGCACTACTCACCCCTGGTGAAGTACGTCGCCGGCCGGGTCAGCGTGGGGCTGCCGCCCAACGTGGAGCAGGCCGACTTCGTCTCCTCCGGGGTCTTCGGGCTGATCGACGCCATCGAGAAGTTCGACATCGACCGGTCCATCAAGTTCGAGACGTACGCGATCACCCGCATCCGGGGCGCGATGATCGACGAGCTGCGCGCCCTGGACTGGATCCCGCGCTCGGTCCGGCAGAAGGCGAAGTCCGTGGAGCGGGCCTACGCCGTGCTCGAGGCCCAGCTGCGCCGCACCCCCACCGAGCACGAGGTGGCCGGCGAGATGGGCATCGCCGTGGAGGAACTCCACGCCGTGTTCAGCCAGTTGTCGCTGGCCAACGTGGTCGCCCTGGAGGAGCTGCTGCACGCGGGCGGCGAGGGCGGCGACCGGCTCTCGCTGATGGACACCCTGGAGGACACCGCCGCCGACAACCCGGTCGAGGTGGCCGAGGACCGCGAGCTGCGCAGGCTCCTGGCCAGGGCGATCAACACCCTGCCGGAACGCGAGAAGACCGTCGTCACGCTGTACTACTACGAGGGCCTCACGCTGGCCGAGATCGGCAACGTACTCGGCGTCACCGAGAGCCGGGTGAGCCAGATCCACACCAAGTCCGTGCTCCAACTGCGGGCCAAGCTGGCGGATGTCGGGCGATGAGCTTGCGCCGCCTCCGTAGAGTGGAGGTGTGCCCAGGATTCGAGCGGCCTCCGTGGCCGAGCACCGGTCGATGCAGCGCGGCGCCCTGCTGGACGCCGCGCGTTCCCTGCTGTCCGAAGGCGGGACGGAAGCGCTGACCTTCCCCGCCCTCGCGGAGCGCACCGGCCTCGCCCGGTCCTCCGTGTACGAATACTTCCGCTCCCGCGCGGCCGTGGTCGAAGAGCTGTGCGCGGTGGACTTCCCCGTGTGGGCCGCCGAGATCGAGGCGGCGATGGAGCGGGCCGATGCGCCCGAGGCCAAGGTCGAGGCCTACGTGCGGAGCCAGCTGGGGCTGGTCGGGGACCGGCGCCACCGTGCGGTGGTCGCGATCTCGGCCAGTGAGCTGGACGCGGGGGCGCGGGAGAAGATCCGTGCCGCGCACGGGGGGCTCGTGGCCATGATCGTGGAGGCGCTGGGCGCCCTCGGGCACGAGCAGCCCCGGCTCGCGGCGATGCTGCTGCAGGGGGTCGTCGACGCGGCCGTACGGCGCATCGAGCTGGGCGCCGCCGAGGATCCCGGTGTGGTCACCGAAGCCGCCGTGGCCATGGCCCTACGGGGCGTACGCGGCTGAGTCCGGCAGCAGTCTGGGCGTCGGCCGGGGCAGGAGTGCCAGGGGGTTCAGGTACGTCGTGCCCGAGAGGAGGCCCCAGTGGAGGCACGGGCCGGCGCAGTGCGTGCCCTCCGTGAGGACCGCCACCACCTGGCCCGTCGTGACCTCCTCGCCCTCCGCCACCAGCGGCCGGACCGGCTCGTACGTGGTGCGCAGGCCGCCCGGGAGGGTCAGGGACAGGACCCCGCGCCCGGCCACCGGGCCCGCGTGGTGGACCCGCCCCGGCCCCACCGCCCGGAGCTCCGCGCCCACCGGGGCGGCCAGGTCCACCCCGCGGTGCCCCGCCGCGTACGGGGTCGGGGGCGGGTCCCACCAGCGGGCCACCACCAGGGGCGGCGGGAGCGGCCGGGCGCCCGGGGAGAACGCCTGGGCGAGGGTCAGGAGCAGCGTGAGCAGCAGTGTCGTCATGCCGTCCAGGTTGCCGCCGCGTCGCGGAGCGTGAGCGGGCCTGTGGACGACGGGCCGGGTGTGGACAACGGCGTCACCTGGCATACCGCCCGGTCCCGTACACTTCTTACGGCGATCCGGGTCACCGGGTCGACTTCGCACGCCCCAGCACCAGCCGCTCAGGCCGGGTGAAAGCGTCTCTCGGTCCCCTTCGTCGGGGGCAGGGCGCGGTGGGGCGTCAGGAACCAAACCGAGAAACCAAGGAGATGGCCATGGCCGTCGTAACGATGCGGGAGCTGCTGGAAAGCGGCGTCCACTTCGGTCACCAGACCCGTCGCTGGAACCCGAAGATGAAGCGCTTCATCTTCACCGAGCGCAACGGCATCTACATCATCGACCTGCTCCAGTCGCTGTCGTACATCGACCGCGCCTACGAGTTCGTCAAGGAGACCGTCGCCCACGGCGGCTCCATCATGTTCGTCGGTACCAAGAAGCAGGCCCAGGAGGCCATCGCCGAGCAGGCGACGCGCGTTGGTATGCCGTACGTCAACCAGCGCTGGCTGGGTGGCATGCTCACCAACTTCTCCACCGTCTACAAGCGCCTTCAGCGTCTGAAGGAGCTTGAGGCGATCGACTTCGAGGACGTCGCCGCCTCGGGTCTCACCAAGAAGGAGCTCCTGGTCCTCTCCCGCGAGAAGACCAAGCTGGAGAAGACCCTCGGTGGTATCCGCGAGATGTCGAAGGTCCCCAGCGCCGTCTGGATCGTCGACACCAAGAAGGAGCACATCGCCGTCGGTGAGGCGCGCAAGCTCCACATCCCGGTCGTCGCGATCCTCGACACCAACTGCGACCCCGACGAGGTCGACTACAAGATCCCGGGCAACGACGACGCGATCCGCTCCGTCACCCTGCTCACCCGCGTGATCGCCGACGCCGTCGCCGAGGGCCTCATCGCCCGCTCCGGCGCTGCGACCGGTGACTCGAAGCCGGGCGAGAAGGCCGCCGCCGAGCCGCTCGCCGAGTGGGAGCGCGACCTGCTCGAGGGCGAGAAGAAGGCCGACGACGCCGCCGAGGCCGCCCCGGCCGAGGCCGCTGTCGAGGCCCCCGCGGCCGAGGCCGTCGTCGAGGCTCCGGCCGCCGACGCCGAGCAGGCCTGACCCTCTGAGAGAGCCCGGCGTTCATCCGCCGGGCACTCGCAGCACGGACGATGACGGCGGGGGAGCCGCGCCTGGGGCGCGACTCCTCCGCCGTTCACCCGTAGATCTACGACTTCGAGAGAGAATCACAGACTCATGGCGAACTACACCGCCGCTGACGTCAAGAAGCTCCGCGAGCTCACCGGCGCCGGCATGCTGGACTGCAAGAACGCGCTGGTCGACTCCGACGGTGACGTCGACAAGGCCGTCGAGGCGCTCCGTATCAAGGGTCAGAAGGGCGTCGCCAAGCGCGAGGGCCGTTCTGCCGAGAACGGTGCCGTCGTTTCCCTCATCGCCGACGACAACACCTCCGGTGTCATCGTCGAGCTGAAGTGCGAGACGGACTTCGTCGCGAAGGGCGAGAAGTTCCTCGCCGTCGCCAACGAGCTGGCCGCGCACGTCGCCGCCACCTCCCCGGCCGACATCGAGGCGCTGCTCGCGTCCGAGATCGCCCCGGGCAAGACCGTCACGGCCTTCGTGGACGAGGCGAACGCCAACCTCGGCGAGAAGATCGTCCTGGACCGCTTCGCGCAGTTCACCGGCGGTTACGTCACCTCGTACATGCACCGTACGATGCCCGACCTGCCGTTCCAGATCGGTGTCCTGGTCGAGCTCGACAAGGAGAACGCCGAGGTCGCCCGCGGCGTCGCGCAGCACATCGCCGCGTTCGCGCCGAAGTGGCTGTCCGCCGAGGACGTCCCGGCCGAGGTCGTCGAGTCCGAGCGCCGCGTCGCCGAAGAGGTCACCCGCGCGGAGGGCAAGCCCGAGGCCGCCCTGCCGAAGATCGTCGAGGGTCGTGTCAACGGCTTCTTCCGCGACAACACGCTGCTCGGCCAGGCGTACGCCCTGGACGCCAAGAAGTCCGTCCAGAAGGTTCTGGACGAGGCCGGTGTCACCCTGGTGCGCTTCTCGCGCATCAAGGTCGGCATCTGAGTCCGTCCTTACAACGACGGACACCGGACCCCGGTAGGGTCTGAAGCAGTCGTCCGCGTGCGCGCGGAACGACCGCAGATCTGACGAGGAGGCCATTGCCGTAGAGGGAACCGCGAGGACCCACCGGCAATGGCCTTCTTCGTATGTGCACGAGGAGATCTCCATGAATCAGGGCGTGGACCCCCACACCGCTTCCGACGACAAGAGCGACCACGACAAGAAGGGCCGCCGCTTCATGCTGAAGCTGTCGGGCGAAGCCTTCTCCGGTGGTGGAGGACTGGGCGTCGACCCCGACGTCGTCCATGCCATCGCGCGCGAAATCGCCGCGGTGGTCCGTGACGGCGCGGAGATCGCCGTCGTGATCGGCGGCGGAAACTTCTTCCGCGGCGCCGAACTCCAGCAGCGCGGCATGGACCGCGCGCGGTCCGACTACATGGGCATGCTGGGCACCGTCATGAACTGCCTCGCCCTCCAGGACTTCCTGGAGAAGGAAGGCATCGACTCCCGCGTGCAGACCGCCATCACCATGGGCCAGGTCGCGGAGCCCTACATCCCGCTGCGCGCCGTACGGCACCTGGAGAAGGGCCGCGTCGTGATCTTCGGCGCCGGCATGGGCATGCCCTACTTCTCCACCGACACCACGGCCGCCCAGCGGGCCCTGGAGATCGACGCCGAGGCCCTGCTCATGGGCAAGAACGGCGTCGACGGGGTCTACGACTCCGACCCGAAGAAGAACCCCGACGCGGTGAAGTTCGACGCGCTGGAGTACAGCGAGGTGCTGTCCCGCGACCTCAAGGTCGCCGATGCCACCGCCATCACGCTGTGCCGCGACAACAAGCTGCCGATCCTGGTCTTCGAGCTGCTCGCCGAGGGCAATATCGCCCGCGCCGTCAAGGGTGAGAAGATCGGCACGCTCGTGAGCGACCAGGGCACCCGGGCCTGAGCATCCGGGCGCCGGGCCCGGCCCCGCTCGGCCGAGCCCGCCCCGCCCGCCTGAACCATCCATATCTGACATGCAGGAGCACGTGGTGATCGAAGAAATCCTCCTCGAGGCCGAGGAGAAGATGGAGAAGGCCGTCGTCGTCGCCAAGGAAGACTTCGCGGCGATCCGCACCGGTCGTGCGCACCCGGCGATGTTCAACAAGATCGTGGCGGACTACTACGGCGCCATCACGCCCATCAACCAGCTCGCGTCCTTCTCGGTGCCCGAGCCGCGCATGGCGATCGTGACCCCGTTCGACAAGAGCGCCCTGCGCAACATCGAGCAGGCCATCCGCGACTCCGACCTGGGCGTCAACCCCAGCAACGACGGCAACATCATCCGGGTGACCTTCCCCGAGCTGACGCAGGACCGCCGCAAGGAGTACATCAAGGTCGCGCGCACCAAGGCCGAGGACTCCAAGGTCTCGATCCGCGCCGTCCGCCGCAAGGCGAAGGACTCCCTCGACAAGCTCGTCAAGGACAAGGAGTCCGGCGAGGACGAGGTGCGCCGCGCGGAGAAGGAGCTCGACGACACCACCGCGAAGTACGTCGCGCAGGTCGACGAGCTGCTCAAGCACAAGGAAGCCGAGCTCCTCGAGGTCTGATGAACGACTCTCCCTGGGCCACGGAGCCGGTTCCGGCGGGTCCCGCATACGATGCGCTGGTGGGCCCGCACACTCGGCCCATGCCCATCGTGCCCGATGCCGCCGGCCGTGACTTCGACGACCGGGAAGCACGCGATCGGGGGGCCGCCGCCGAAGGCGGCCCCCCGTTCCGCGCCGAGACGCCGCCGCAGGAGCCCATGCCCAGCCCCCCGCCCCCGCCCTCGCAGGCACCGCAGGACCCCTCGCCCCCGCCGCCGAAGAAGCGGGCCGGGCGAGACCTGCGTGCCGCCATAGGGGTCGGTGTCGGCCTCGGCGCGGTGATCTTCGCTTCGCTGTTCATCGTCAAGGCGGTCTTCGTCGGCGTCATCGTCGTCGCCGTCGTCGTGGGCCTGTGGGAGCTCACCTCCCGGCTCCAGGAGAAGAAGGGCATCAAGGCGCCGCTCGTCCCGCTCGCGGTCGGCGGCGCCGCCATGGTCATCGCCGGATACGTCCGGGGGGCCGAGGGCGCCTGGGTCGCCATGGCCCTGACCGCGCTGGCGGTCCTGGTCTGGCGGATGACCGAGCCGCCCGAGGACTACCTCAAGGACGTCACGGCCGGCGTCTTCGCGGCGTTCTACGTGCCCTTCCTGGCCACCTTCGTCGCGATGCTGCTCACCGCCGACGACGGTCCGGAGCGCGTGGTCACCTTCCTGCTGCTGACCGTGGTCAGCGACACCGGTGCCTACGCGGTGGGCTGGCGCTTCGGCAAGACCAAGCTGGCGCCGCGCATCAGCCCCGGCAAGACCCGCGAGGGACTGTTCGGCGCGGTGGCCTTCGCCATGGCGGCCGGCGCGCTGTGCATGGAGTTCCTGATCGACGGCGGCGTCTGGTGGCAGGGCCTGCTGCTCGGTCTCACGGTCGCGGTCAGCGCCACGCTGGGCGACCTCGGCGAGTCGATGATCAAGCGGGACCTGGGCATCAAGGACATGGGCACGCTGCTCCCGGGCCACGGCGGCATCATGGACCGCCTCGACTCCCTGCTGCCCACCGCCCCGGTGGTGTGGCTGCTGCTCGCCGCCTTCGTCGGCACCGGCTGAAAATCGGGCTCCGCGGCTTCCGGCCGACGGGCGGTTCACCAGGGCAACCCCGCTGAGCTGGGACGACGTACGTCTGAAGGCTTTGGGTGGGTCCGGGCGGTTACTCTTGAAGGGCGCGCTGCTTCTGCGGCGCGCCTTTCGTCTTACGAGGAGTACCAGCCATGGCCCGCCCTGTCCCGGGAGAGCTCACCTTCGTCGCCCCTCGCGGGGCCAAGAAGCCGCCCCGGCATCTCGCCGACCTCACCCCCGAGGAGCGTCGCGAGGCGGTCGCCGCGATCGGCGAGAAGCCTTTCCGGGCCAAGCAGCTCTCGCAGCACTACTTCGCCCGGTACGCGCACGACCCGGCCGAGTGGACCGACATCCCGGCGGGCTCGCGCGAGAAGCTCCGCGACGAGCTGCTGCCGGACCTGATGAGCGTCATCCGCCACATCTCGTGCGACGACGACACCACGCGCAAGACCCTGTGGAAGCTGCACGACGGCACCCTCGTCGAGTCCGTGCTCATGCGCTACCCCGACCGGGTCACCATGTGCATCTCCTCGCAGGCCGGCTGCGGCATGAACTGCCCGTTCTGCGCCACCGGCCAGGCGGGCCTGGACCGCAACCTGTCCACCGCCGAGATCGTCCACCAGATCGTCGACGGCATGCGCGCGCTGCGCGACGGCGAGGTCCCCGGCGGCCCGGCCCGGCTGTCCAACATCGTCTTCATGGGCATGGGCGAGCCGCTGGCCAACTACAAGCGGGTCGTCGGCGCCATCCGCCGCCTCACCGACCCCGAGCCCGACGGCCTCGGCCTGTCGCAGCGCGGCATCACCGTCTCCACCGTCGGCCTGGTCCCGGCGATGCTGCGCTTCGCCGACGAGGGCTTCAAGTGCCGCCTCGCGGTCTCGCTGCACGCCCCGGACGACGAGCTGCGCGACACCCTCGTCCCCGTGAACACCCGCTGGAAGGTCCGCGAGGTCCTCGACGCGGCCTGGGAGTACGCCGAGAAGTCCGGCCGCCGGATCTCCATCGAGTACGCCCTGATCCGCGACATCAACGACCAGGCCTGGCGCGGCGACCTCCTCGGCCGGCTGCTCAAGGGCAAGCGCGTCCACGTCAACCTGATCCCGCTGAACCCGACGCCGGGCTCGAAGTGGACCGCCTCGCGCCCCGAGGACGAGAGGGCCTTCGTCGAGGCCATCGCCCGCCACGGCGTGCCGGTGACCGTACGGGACACCCGTGGCCAGGAGATCGACGGCGCGTGCGGCCAGCTGGCGGCCTCGGAGCGCTAGCCTGCGGTTTTCGCGGGCCCGATTCGGCCACGGGGTACCCTGTGGCCGAACCAATTGCATATTCCGACAGGGGAGCGCCACAGCGCTGAGAGTGCGGTAACCGTCATCCGCAGACCCTCTGAACCTCGCCCCGGTCATTCGGGGTAGGAAGTTCGGTCATCACTCAAGCTGTTGCGCCCTGCCCGGCGACCGCTCGCACTGAGCGCCGGGCAGGGCCGCGTCTTCTCCTGGTCATCCCAGGAGGAATTCACCAGTGAGCACCACCAAGAAGTTCGCGGGCGCGGCGCTCGCGGCCGCGCTCGGCGTCGCCACGCTCAGCGCCTGCGGCGGCGGCGACGCCAAGGACGAGTCCGCGGGTTCCGGCGAGACACCGAAGTCCAAGACGGTCACGCTCGTCTCGCACGACTCCTTCAACGTGACCGACACGGTCCTCAAGGAGTTCGAGCAGCAGAGCGGCTACACCGTGAAGGTCCTGAAGTCCGGGGACGCGGGCGCCGCCCTCAACCAGGAGATCCTCACCAAGGGCTCCCCGCGGGGCGACGTCTTCTTCGGTGTGGACAACACGCTGCTCTCGCGCGCCCTCGACAACGGCATCTTCACGCCGTACGAGGTCAAGGGCCTCGCGGACGTGAAGCCCGAGTACGTGCTCGACAAGGAGCACCGGGTCACGCCCGTCGACTCCGGCGACATCTGCGTCAACTACGACAAGGCGTACTTCGCCGACAAGAAGATCGCCCCGCCGCAGACGCTGGACGACCTGGTCAAGCCGGAGTACAAGAACCTGCTGGTCACCGAGAACGCGGCGACCTCCTCGCCCGGCCTCGGCTTCCTGCTCGCCTCCGTCGGCAAGTACGGCGAAGAGGGCTGGAAGGACTACTGGAGCAAGCTCAAGGCCAACGGCGTCGAGGTCGTCGACGGCTGGGAGCAGGCCTACAACGAGCGCTTCTCCGGCTCCGCGGGCGGCAAGAAGGCCAAGGGCGACCGGCCGCTGGTCGTCTCGTACGCCTCCAGCCCGCCGGTCGAGGTCCTGTACGGCGAGCCGCAGCCGGCCGAGGCCCCCACGGGCGTGGCCACCGGCACCTGCTTCCGCCAGGTCGAGTTCGCGGGCCTGCTCAAGGGCGCGAAGAACGAGGAGGGCGGCAAGGCGCTCCTCGACTTCCTGGTGAGCAAGAAGTTCCAGGAGGACATGCCGCTCCAGATGTTCGTGAACCCGGTGGTGAAGGACGCCAAGCTGCCGGAGCTGTTCACGAAGCACGGCGTGGTCGTCGAGAAGCCCGAGAACGTCGCTCCCGAGACCATCGCCAAGAACCGTGAGCAGTGGGTCAAGGCATGGTCCGCGCTCGTCGTGAAGTAGGACGCGAGAGCGCACGCGGTACGGCCGTCCGGCTCCTGCTGATGGCCGTGCCGCTCGCCTTCTTCGGGCTGTTCTTCGCCTATCCGGTGGCCGCGATCGTCGGCCGAGGGCTCAAGACCGACGAGGGCTGGCAGTTCGGGCGGATCGGCGAGGTGCTGAGCCGGCCCGACATCGCCGACGTGCTCTGGTTCACCACCTGGCAGGCGTTCGCATCCACGGTGCTCACGCTCCTGATCGCACTCCCCGGCGCGTACGTCTTCGCGCGCTTCGAGTTCCCCGGCAAACAGCTGCTGCGGGCGGTGGTCACGGTCCCGTTCGTCCTGCCGACGGTGGTGGTCGGCACCGCCTTCCTGGCACTGGTCGGGCGCGGCGGACTGCTGGACGAGCTGTGGGGCGTCCGGCTGGACACGACCGTGTGGGCGATCCTGCTCGCGCACGTCTTCTTCAACTACGCCGTCGTCGTACGGACGGTCGGCGGGCTCTGGGCGCAGCTGGACCCGCGCCAGGAGGAGGCCGCCCGGGTGCTGGGCGCCGGGCGGTTCGCCGCCTGGCGGCGGGTGACGCTGCCCGCGCTCGGGCCGGCGGTGGCCGCCGCCTCGCTGATGGTGTTCCTCTTCACGTTCACCTCCTTCGGCGTCGTACAGATCCTCGGCGGGCCCTCGTACGCCACCCTGGAAGTGGAGGTCTACCGCCAGACCGCGCAGCTGCTCGACCTGCCGACGGCCGCCGTCCTCACGATGGTCCAGTTCGTGGCGGTCGGCCTGATCCTCGGGATCCACGCCTGGACCGTGCGCCGGCGCGAGACCGCACTGCGGCTCGTGGACCCGGCGCGGACCGGGCACCGGCCGAGCGGGCCGGCGCAGCGGGCCCTGCTGGGCGGGGTGCTGCTGACGGTGGCGCTGCTGATCGTGGCCCCGCTGGCGGTGCTGGTGGAACGCTCCCTCGACGCGCCCGGCGGGTACGGGTTCGGCTTCTACCGGGCGCTCCAGGACGCGGGCGCCGGTGGCGGAACGTTCCTGGTGCCCCCGCTGGAGGCCATCTGGAACTCCCTGCAGTACGCGCTCGCCGCCACCGCCATCGCCTTGGGCGTCGGGGGGCTCGCGGCCGCGGCACTGACCCGGCGCGCGGGCCGGTTCGTGCGCGGGTTCGATGCGCTGCTGATGCTCCCGCTCGGGGTGTCGGCGGTGACGGTCGGCTTCGGATTCCTGATCACCCTGGACGAGCCGCCGCTGGATCTGCGGACCTCGTGGATCCTGGTGCCGCTCGCGCAGGCGCTGGTGGGAGTGCCCTTCGTCGTGCGGACGATGCTGCCGGTGCTGCGTGCGGTGGACGCGCGGCTGCGCGAGGCCGCCGCCGTCCTCGGGGCGTCGCCGCTGCGGGCCTGGCGGGAGGTGGACCTGCCGCTGGTGCGGCGGGCGCTGCTGATCGCGGCCGGTTTCGCCTTCGCCGTCTCCCTGGGGGAGTTCGGCGCGACCGTCTTCATCGCCCGGCCCGACCGGCCGACGCTGCCGGTGGCCGTGGCACGGCTGCTGGGGCGGGCCGGTGAGATGAACTACGGGCAGGCGATGGCCCTGAGCACGATTCTGATGCTGGTGTGCGCGGTGTCCCTGCTGGTGCTGGAGCGGCTGCGCCCCGACAAGACCTCGGGAGAGTTCTGATGACGTTGCTCGAACTGGCCGGGGTCTCGGTCCGCTTCGGCGAGCGTGCCGTCGTCGACGCGGTCGACCTGGACGTCGCCGAGCACGAGACCGTGTGCGTGCTCGGGCCCAGCGGAAGCGGCAAGTCCACCCTGCTGCGGGTGGTGGCCGGGCTCCAGCCCGTTTCGGCGGGGCGGGTCCTGCTGGGCGGGGCGGACCAGGCCAAGGTGCCGGTGCACCGGCGCGGGGTCGGCCTGATGTTCCAGGACCACCAGCTGTTCCCGCACCGGGACGTGGGCGGGAACGTCGCGTTCGGGCTGCGCATGCGGGGCTCCGGGCGCGGGTTCGCGCCGGGGCCCGGGCGAGGCGCGTACGAGGCACGGGTCGCGGAGTTGCTGGAGCTGGTCGGGCTCCCCGGGGCCCAGGGCCGCTCGGTGGCTTCGCTGTCGGGCGGCGAGCAGCAGCGGGTCGCCCTGGCCCGGGCGCTGGCCCCCTCGCCGCGGCTGCTGATGCTGGACGAACCGCTGGGGCAGCTCGACCGGGGGCTGCGCGAGCGGCTGGTGGTGGAGCTGCGGGGGCTGTTCTCCCGGCTCGGGACCACGGTGCTGGCCGTCACGCACGACCAGGGGGAGGCCTTCGCACTGGCCGACCGGGTGGTGGTGATGCGCGACGGGCGGATCGCGCAGGCCGGGACCCCGCTGGAGGTGTGGCAGCGGCCGGCTTCGGAGTTCGTGGCGCGCTTCCTCGGCTTCGAGAACGTGATCCCGGCGGTGGTGGCGGGCGGGGCCGCGGCGACGGCGTGGGGGAAGGTGCGGGTGCCGGCCGGGTCGCCGGAAGGGGAGCGGCGCATTCTGATCCGGCCGGCCGGAGTCGTGCTCGACGCCGACGGACTGCGCTGCGAGGTGCTCGCGCGGACGTTCCGCGGCACGCACGTCGCCTTGCGGCTGCGGCCGGAGGCGGGGCCGGAGCTGGAGGCGGAGTGCGGGCTGGCCGGTGCGCCGGAGGTGGGGGACCGGGTCGCGGTCGCCTTCGCCCCGGCCGAGGTGGTCGTGCTTCCGGCGGCGTAGCCACCGGGAGCCCCACTCCCGGCCCTGCCCTCCACCGCTCCCCGGGCCCGGCCCGGCCCGGTCCTCACCCGCCGGACGGGCTCGGGAGGCCCGGGGCGAGCTGCGGACCGCGCGCCTCAGACCCCGGCGGGAGCGGGTTCCTCCGCCGGGCTCTGCGCTCCCTCGTGGTTGCCGTACCAGGCGACCGCCACCGCGCCCGTGACGGCCAGGACGAAGCCGAGGACCGCCAGCCAGGCCAGGCCCGGGCGGGAGGCGTCGCCCAGCCACAGGACGCCGATCGCGCCCGGCAGTACGGTCTCGCCGACGACCAGCGCGGCGGTCGCGCCGTTCACCGAGCCGATCTGGAGGGCGACGGTGTGCAGGTACATGCCGCCGACACCGGCCAGCACGATGGAGTAGAGCGCCGGGTCGGCGAGCAGCGTGCCCAGGTCGAACGGGTCGATGCCGTCGAGGATCCGGACGCCGACGCCCAGCGCGCCGAAGGCCAGGCCCGACAGCAGGCCCGCCAGGATCGCGGCCCGGGAGCCGAGGAGGCGTACGGCCACCGTGCCGCCCGCGATGATCAGCAGGGTCACCGCGAACAGCCACCAGTGCGTGGACATCGGGGCGTGGTGGCCGCCCTCGTGGCCGGCCGCCGTCGCCAGCAGCACCAGGGCCGCGCAGACGACCCCGATCGAGGTCCACTCCTTGCGGGTCAGCCGGATGCCCAGCATCTTCACGCTGAGGACGGCCGTGATCACCAGGTTGGCGCTGATCACCGTCTGGGAGAGGAACAGCGGCAGCAGCCGGGCGGCCAGCGCGCCCAGCCCGAAGCCCACGAAGTCCAGGATGGTGCCGACGATGAATTCCCACGTCATCGCCGCCTTCGCGGTGGACGAGAGGTTCGGGCCGCCGTGCGCGGTCACCCCCGCGGCGGCCGGGGACATCCGGGCCGCCCTGCGCGAGCCCACGGCTTGGAGGACGGACCCCGTGCCGTAGCAGATGGACGCCGCGATCGCGGTCAGCAGGCCTATGAGCACCGAGGGCTCCGTTCACGTCTGGCAGGTTTTGCTTTTTGATTACCTATGGCAGACGTGCGATCGGGCCGGGAAGTTGCCTCGGGCCGCCCTCTACTTCGTCTCATTCCCCGCGTTCATCCGTGCGAGTACGGCGGGGACCTCCTCCACCGAGTCGACCAGCGCGATCCGCGACTCCATCGCCCGGCCGCGCGCCAGCGCCCGCAGCAGCGGCCACGCCGGCAGGTGCTCGGTCCAGTGCGTACGTCCGACCAGGACCATCGGGGTCGGCTCGCCCCGCGACTCGTAGTAGTTCGGCGTCGCGTTGTCGAATATCTCCTGGAGGGTGCCCGCCGCGCCCGGCAGGAAGACCACGCCCGCGGTGGACCGGGCCAGCAGCCCGTCCTCGCGGATGGCGTTCGCGAAGTACTTGGCGATGTGACCGGCGAAGGCGTTCGGCGGCTCGTGCCCGTAGAACCAGGTGGGGATGCCCACCGAGTCCCCTCCATCGGGCCAGCGGTCCCGTACGGCGAAGGCCGCGCGGGCCCAGTCGGACACCGAGGGGGCGAAGGAGGGGGCCTTGGCCAGGATCTCCAGGGCCTCCGGCAGGGCCTCGTCCGGGGCGGGCGCCAGGTAGGCGCCGAGGTTGGCCGCCTCCATCGCGCCGGGGCCGCCGCCGGTGGCCACCGTCAGTCCCGACCGGGCCAGTTCCCGTCCGAGCTCCGCCGCGCCCTGGTAGTCGAGGCCGCCGCGGGCCATCGCGTGGCCGCCCATGACGCCCACCACCCGGGCGCCGGCGAGGTGTTCGTCGAGGGCGTCGGAGATCGCGTCGTCGTGGACGGACCGCAGCATCGAGGAGAAGACGTCGCCGTCCGCCTTGGTCTCCTGGAACCAGGCGTACGACTGGGCGTCGGGGGTGGCCTCGTATCCGGCGGACAGTCCCGTGAACAGCTCGTCGGCCGTGTACAGCAGACCGCGGTAGGGGTCGAAGGGCAGGTCCGGGACGGGCGGGAAGACGAGCGCGCCGTCCGCGCGCACCTTCGCCGAGGCGTCGGGCTCCATCGGGCAGCCGAGGAAGACGGCCGCGGAGGTGTCGGCGGACAGCAGGGCGAAGGTGCGCTCCAGCAGGTTGACCGACTGGACCCGGTAGCCGCTGAGCGAGCCGCGGGCCGCGACCCGGTCGAATTCGGCGAGCGTCTCGATCTCGATGTCTGCGTTGACCATTCGGCCCACCCTATGGGCTGCCCTCGTCAGCGGGTCAATGCCAGCGACGTCAGCTGTGCCACACCCCACACGACGGGTCCGCACACGGCCACCAGGGCGGTGGCGCGCAAGGTCGCGGCCGTACGCAGGACCGTGCCCGGAGTGCCCAGGTCGCGCAGGGCCGCATGGGTCGCCGAGCGGTCCTGGCGGACTTCGACGGCCCGGGTGAGCAGGGTCGCGGCCGCGCACAGCACGACCAGGGCGCAGGCCGGTCCGGTCAGCGGGCCGAGCGGGACGCCGAAGCCGCCCCGTCCGCGCAGGGCCAGCGCGGTGAGGGCGCCCGCGCCGACCGCGCACAGCACCCCGAGGGGCCGGCCCAGCCGTGGCGCCTCCTCCTGGAGGGTCCGCCCGGCCAGCAGCCGCATGGCGCCGGGGCGGACCGCCTGGACCAGGGCCCCGCAGGCGTAGGCGATTCCCGGTCCCGCGAGGGAGAGCCCGACGGCGGTGAGCGCCCAGCCGGCCGGCATCCCGGCGCCGCCGGGGCCCGCGTACGCCTCGACGGCCAGTCCGCAGGCGGTCAGGGCGATGCCCCAGGGCAGGGCGGTCTGCGGGGCCAGCGGCGGGTGCGGGCGCAGGGCGAGGGCCGCGGCGGTGCAGGCGCTCAGCGGGATCAGGGCCAGCAGGGTGAGGGCGGCCGCCACGGGCAGCGGCCGGTCGGCGTGCAGCAGTCCGGCCCCGGCTCCGTCGAAGGGCAGCCCCGTCAGCTCGCCCCGCAGGTGCAGGAAGGCGGCCAGGGCCAGGGCGCTGCCCAGGGTGCACGCGACGGCGGTGGAGACCGCCGCGACGAGCACGCGCTGCACGGGGCCGAGCCCGGCCGCGTCCAGTCCTTCCCGGGGCCGGGTCGCGGGGTCGGTCCGGGCGACGGCGACCGCGAACTGCACGGTGACGGCGAGCGGGACCAGGGCCCACAGCAGGCGCGGGAACGATCCGGCAGGCCGGGCGGTGGCTCCGGCGAGCACGTACAGCAGGACGAATCCGGTTCCGGCGCTCGCGGCGGCGACCAGCAGCCGGCGCAGCTGAACGAGCGGGTGGGAGCCGCGGACTAGGCGGAGAGCGAGCACGCTGCCTGGCCCTCCGGGGTCTCGTCGGACGGGCCGCCGACGCCGCCCACGCCGATGGCGGCGCTGACGGCGGCCGCGGCCGCGGCGGGCCTGCCGTCGAGCAGTTCGACCCGGCGGTCGGCGACGGCCGCGCTCTCCTCCTCGTGGGTGGCCAGCAGCACGGTGATCCCGTGCGAGCGGGCCGCGGTGGTGAGCGTACGGAGCAGCAGGGCGCGCTCGGCGCGGTGCAGCGGGGCGGTGGGTTCGTCGGCGAAGACGACCGCGGGCTCCTTGACCAGGGCCCGGGCGAGGGCGACCCGCTGGGACTCGGCGCGGGTCAGCGCCGCAGGGCGCTTGCGGGCGAAGGCGCCGATGTCGAGCCGGTCCAGCCATTCGCAGGCGGCGGCCTTGGCGGAGCGGTGGGAGGCGCCGGAGACGAGAAGGGGCAGGGCCGCGTTCTCCCAGACCTTGAGCTCGGGCAGCAGCTGGGGATCGGGGCCGATCCAGCCGAAGCGGTCGCGGCGCAGCCGTTCGCGGGCCAGGGCCCCCATGGTGTGGACGGGCACGCTGTTGAACCAGATCTCGCCCTGCTCGGGCACGAGGTGTCCGGACAGGCAGCGCAGCAGGGTGGTCTTCCCGCTGCCGCGGGGGCCGGTCAGGGCGAGGACCTCGCCCTGGCGGACGCCCACCGAGACTCCGATGAGGCCGGGCGAACCGCTGTGGGAGTAGTGAACGGACCGTGCCCAGAGGACGTCATTGTCCGGTGGGGCGTTGTCCGGTGGAGCCACCATGGCGTACACCTCCGTCCGGGGGAACGAAGCGGAACCGGTTCGGTCACTGGCGCCGCAATGAGATGTAAAGAGATGAACGTCTTGGATGGTGACAGCACGCGGCCCGGACCCCCGCGTTCTCACTCGAACGGGGGATCCGGGCCGTGTGGTTCGGACTATTTACTGCTCGTCGGCACTGCTCTTTACAGCTTGGTCCACGCCTCGGTGAGCACCGAGCGCAGGATCCCCTCGATCTCGTCGAAGGTGCCCTGGTCCGCGATCAGCGGCGGGGCCAGCTGGATGACCGGGTCGCCTCGGTCGTCGGCCCGGCAGTACAGGCCGTTCTCGAAGAGCGCCTTGGAGAGGAAGCCGTAGAGCACGCGCTCCGTCTCCTCGTCCGTGAAGGACTCCTTGGTGACCTTGTCCTTGACGAGCTCGATGCCGTAGAAGAAGCCGTTGCCGCGGACGTCGCCGACGATGGGCAGGTCGTGCAGCTTCTTCAGCGTCGAGAAGAAGGCGTCCTCGTTGTCCAGCACGTGCTGGTTGAGGCCCTCCTTGTCGAAGATGTCGAGGTTGGCGAGCGCCACCGCGGAGGACACCGGGTGTCCGCCGAAGGTGTAGCCGTGCAGGAAGGTGTTGTCGCCCTTGTAGAACGGCTCGGCGATGCGGTCCGAGACGATGCAGGCACCGATCGGGGAGTAGCCCGAGGTCATGCCCTTGGCGCAGGTGATCATGTCCGGCACGTAGCCGAACTTGTCACAGGCGAACATCGTGCCGAGGCGGCCGAAGGCGCAGATCGTCTCGTCGGAGACGAGGAGCACGTCGTACTCGTCGCAGATCTCGCGGACCCGCTGGAAGTACCCGGGCGGCGGCGGGAAGCAGCCGCCGGCGTTCTGCACCGGCTCCAGGAAGACGGCGGCGACGGTGTCGGCGCCCTCGAACAGGATCTCCTGCTCGATCTGGTCGGCGCACCAGCGGCCGAAGGCCTCGGGGTCGTCGCCGTAGATCGGGGCGCGGTAGATGTTGGTGTTCGGCACCTTGTGCGCGCCGGGCACCAGCGGCTCGAAGGGGGCCTTCAGGGCCGGCAGACCGGTGATGGACAGGGCGCCCTGCGGGGTGCCGTGGTAGGCGACCGCACGGGAGATGACCTTGTACTTGGTGTGCTTGCCCTGCAGCTTGAAGTACTGCTTCGCCAGCTTCCACGCGGTCTCGACGGCCTCGCCGCCACCGGTGGTGAAGAAGACCTTGTTCAGGTCGCCCGGGGCGTAGTCGGCGAGGCGCTCCGCGAGCTCCACGGCCTTGGGGTGCGCGTACGACCAGATGGGGAAGAACGCGAGTTCCTGCGCCTGCTTGTAGGCGACCTCGGCCAGTTCCTTGCGGCCGTGACCGGCGTTGACCACGAACAGTCCGGCGAGACCGTCCAGGTAGCGCTTGCCCTTGTCGTCGAAGATGTAGGTGCCCTCACCCCGCACGATGGTGGGGACGGGGGAGTTCTCGTACGACGACATGCGGGTGAAGTGCATCCACAGGTGGTCGTACGCGGTCTTGGAGAGGTCCTGGCTCACGGGCTATCGAGTTCCCCACATGTAGGTCTGCTTCTTCAGCTTCAGATAAACGAAGCTTTCGGTTGATCGCACGCCGGGGAGCGCGCGGATCTTCTTGTTGATCGTCTCCAGCAGGTGGTCGTCGTCCTCGCAGACGATCTCCACCATCAGGTCGAACGAGCCCGCGGTCATGACCACGTACTCGCACTCGGCCATCTGGGTCAGTGCGTCGGCCACCGGGTCGAGGTCTCCCTCGACGTTGATGCCGACCATGGCCTGGCGTCGCAGGCCCACGGTGAGCGGGTCGGTGACGGCGACGATCTGCATGACGCCCTGGTCGAGCAGCTTCTGCACGCGCTGGCGCACGGCTGCCTCCGACAGGCCGACGGCCTTGCCGATCGCTGCGTAGGGACGGCGCCCGTCCTCCTGCAGTTGCTCGATGATCGCCAGGGACACAGCATCGACCGAAGGGGACGGTTGTCTGTTCCTGGAATCTGCGCTTCGACTGACCACGACCTCACTGTGCACGAGGAGTCGTCTGTTCCGCAAGACGGAATCGATGAAATCCGTTGTTTGGCATCCTGGATCTCACTGATTTCGTAGTTGGTGGCATCCGGCCCTGCCGAAAGCGTCCGCCTTGGGGCTAGGATTGGGATTCGTCTCAATCGTTGGACATGTGATCAGGAGTGTGGCTGGAGTGACCACCGAACTGCGTCGTCTGCGCAACTACATCGGCGGAGAGTTCAAGGACGCCGCCGACGGGCGGACCACCGAGGTGGTCAACCCCGCCACCGGCGAGGTGTACGCCACCGCCCCGCTCTCCGGCCAGGCCGATGTGGACGCCGCCATGGCCGCCGCCGCGGCCGCGTTCCCGGGCTGGCGCGACACCACCCCGTCGGAGCGCCAGAAGGCCCTGCTCAAGATCGCGGACGCCTTCGAGGCGCGCGCGGACGAGCTCGTGGCCGCCGAATCGGAGAACACCGGCAAGCCGCTGGGCCTCACGGCCAGCGAGGAGCTGCCGCCGATGGTGGACCAGATCCGCTTCTTCGCGGGTGCGGCCCGCCTCCTGGAGGGCCGCTCGGCCGGCGAGTACATGGACGGGATGACCTCGATCATCCGCCGTGAGCCGGTCGGCGTGTGCGCCCAGGTCGCGCCGTGGAACTACCCGATGATGATGGCCGTGTGGAAGTTCGCCCCGGCCATCGCCGCGGGCAACACCGTGGTGCTCAAGCCCTCGGACACCACCCCGGCCTCGACCGTCCTGATGGCCGAGATCATCGACTCGGTGCTGCCCAAGGGCGTCTTCAACGTCGTCTGCGGCGACCGCGAGACCGGCAAGGCCATGGTCGAGCACTCCACCCCGGCGATGGCCTCCATCACCGGCTCGGTGCGCGCCGGCATGCAGGTCGCCGAGAGCGCCTCGAAGGACGTCAAGCGCGTCCACCTGGAGCTCGGCGGCAAGGCCCCGGTCGTCGTCTTCGAGGACGCCGACATCGCCAAGGCCGTCGAGGACATCGCGGTCGCCGGCTACTTCAACGCCGGCCAGGACTGCACCGCCGCCACCCGCGTGCTCGTGCACGAGTCCATCCACGACGAGTTCGTGACCGCCCTCGCCAAGGCCGCCGCCGACACGAAGACCGGCCGGCCGGACGACGAGGACGTGCTCTACGGCCCGCTGAACAACCCGAACCAGCTCAAGCAGGTCGCGGGCTTCATCGAGCGCCTCCCGGCGCACGCCAAGGTCGAGGCCGGCGGCCACCAGGTCGGAGACAAGGGCTACTTCTACGCCCCGACCGTGGTCTCGGGCCTCAAGCAGGACGACGAGATCATCCAGAACGAGGTCTTCGGCCCCGTCATCACCGTCCAGTCCTTCACGGACGAGGCCCAGGCCCTGGAGTACGCGAACGGCGTCGAGTTCGCCCTCGCCTCCTCGGTGTGGACCAAGGACCACGGCCGCGCGATGCGCATGTCCAAGAACCTCGACTTCGGCTGCGTGTGGATCAACACCCACATCCCGCTCGTCGCCGAGATGCCCCACGGCGGCTTCAAGAAGTCCGGCTACGGCAAGGACCTCTCCGCCTACGGCTTCGAGGACTACACCCGCATCAAGCACGTGATGACCTCGCTCGACGGCTGATCGGTCTCCGCGGGGACCGCATCGATCACCGAAGGGGCTTGAGAGGGCGGGCAGTAGACAACATGTCTATTGCCCGCCCTCCTCCGTTCGCCGAGGCTTTGCCCATGCCTGAACTCGCCTTCTCCCGCCGCGCGGCGCTGCGCGGCCTCGGTGCCGCCGGCCTGTTCGCGGCCCTGACCGGCTGCGGCGTGCCCGCCGCTTTCGTCCCCGAGGACCGGCGGGAGGGCCCGGACCGCTCCGACCGGGACAAGCGGGTCGCCTTCTCGAACTGGCCGCTCTACATCGACACCGACGACGAGGACGAGGAGCGCAGGCCCACGCTGGACGCCTTCTCGGAGAAGACCGGCATCGAGGTCCGGTACACCGAGGAGATCAACGACAACGACGAGTTCTTCGGCAAGGTCAGCCCGGCCCTGATGAACCACCAGGAGACCGGCCACGACCTGGTCGTGGTCAGCGACTGGATGGCCGCCCGCTTCGTCCACCTGGGATGGGCCCAGAAGATGGACCGCTCCGCGCAGCCCAACGTGGCGGCCCACCTCGACCCGCAGCTGCGGTCCCCCGCCTTCGACGAGGGCCGCCTGCACACCGTCCCGTGGCAGTCGGGGATCACCGGCATCGCCTACAACCGCAAGGCGCTGGGACGGGAGATCAAATCCGTCAAGGACCTGTGGCACCCGGACCTGGCCGGCAAGGTCACCCTCTTCTCCGGTCTGGACGAGTCCTTCGCCCTGCTGATGCAGGGCGACGGCGTGGACGTCACCCGCTGGACCGAGTCCGACTTCCACCGGATGTGCGACCGGGTGGAGGGCATGGTGAAGAAGAAGCACATCCGCCGCTTCACCGGCAACGACTACACCTCCGATCTGAGCAAGGGCGACGTCCTGGCCTGTCAGGCGTACTCCGGCGACGCCATCCAGCTCCAGGCCGACAACCCCGACATCCGGTTCGTGGTCCCGGAGGAGGGCGCCGAGCTCTGGGCGGAGAGCCTGCTCGTCCCCAATCTGGCCCGGCACAAGGCCAACGCCGAGGCCCTGGTCGACTACTACTACGAGCCCGAGGTGGCCGCCGAGCTCGCCGCCGCGGTCAACTACGTCTGCCCGGTCCCGGCCGCCCGCGAGGTGCTGGCCGCCTCGGAGGACAAGGAGACCGCCGAACTCGCCGAGAATCCGCTGATCTTCCCCGACGAGGAGATGCGCAAGCGGCTCGTCGTGGCCCGGGACATCTCCTCGGCCGAGCGCCGCTCCCTCGCCCAGCGCTGGAACGCCATCGTCGGACTCTGAGCGCCGGGCGACACCGGAACGATCACGATCACGATCCCGTCGCGGAACTGAACATGTTCAGGAATTTGGCTGAACGCGTTCAGAAACAGGCGTAGGCTTCCTTCCATGAGCGAGAGAAGCGCCCTTCAGCGGCGGATCCGTGCCTGGCTGGTCCTGTTCATCGTCTGCCTCGTGCTCAGCGGCCTCACCGCCTTCCCCCTCGTCAGCGAACTCCACTGGGCCAACTCCCTGGTGTCCCACGCGTGGCTGCGGCGGGTGGGGGACGGGCTGGACCAAGCCGACCGGGACCACCCCTTCCTCCTCTACGGCACCGACTGGCTCGCCTTCGCGCACCTGGTGATCGCGGTCTTCTTCTACGGGGTCCACCGCGACCCCGTCCGCAACATCTGGATCGTCGAGGCCGGCATGATCGCCTGCGCCGGCGTGATCCCGCTCGCCCTGATCTGCGGCCCCATCCGGGGCATCCCCTTCGGGTGGAGCCTCATCGACATCTCGTTCGGCGTCTTCGGGGTCATACCCCTGCTGGTGCTCCGCCGCATGATCAAGCGCCTCGAGGCGCTGCCGGCGGACGACTACCGGGCGAAGGCCGCCGCGACGATCCCGTAGGCCACCTGGTTCATCTCCCGGCCCTTGGCATCGGTGGAGTTGACCGAGTAGACGAGCGTGCGCGAGAGGTCGCGCGCCCCGCCGATCACGGTGCTGTAGCCGTACCGGGAGCCGGTCTTGCCGTAGACCTCCGTGCCGTCCGCCAGGACGAACCGCTTCATCCCCGCGGTCTGCACGGCGTCCTCCCCGGACTCGAAGTCCGCCACCGCCGGCACCGTGAACATCTCCTCCAGCTGCGCCTTCGGCACCACCCGGCCGGCGAACAGGGCCTGGGTGAACCTCTCCAGGTCCGCCGTGGTCGATATCAGGTCCCCGGCAGCCCAGTTGGACGAGGAGTTCCACTCCGTCACGTCCACCAGCCGGCTCCCGCCGCCGGGCTCGGCCACCGCCTGGTAGCCGTGGTGGTGCGGGCCCGCCAGCCGGTTCTCCGTACGCGAGGGGACCGACGTGTGGCGCAGGCCCAGCGGCCGCAGGATGCGGGCGGACAGGGCCTGCTCGTACGACGTGCCCGTCAGCTTCTCGATCAGCACGCCGAGGACCGTGTAGTCGATGTTGAGGTAGTGCTGCTTCTCACCCGGCCTGAACTCGGGCCCCTTCGCCGCGGCTTCGGCGATCAGCGCGTGCGGGTCGACCACGTCGAACCGGTGCGCGTACTGCGCCTCGAACGAGTCCCCCGGACCCTCGGCCGCCGCGATGCCGCTCGTGTAGTTCAGCAACTGCCGCACGCTGATGGGCTCGAAGCCGTGCGGGCCGGACGGCAGCAGCCCCGGCAGGTACTGCTGTACCGGCCGGTCCAGGTCGACCCTGCCCTCGGCGGCCAGCTGGAGGACCACCGCCGCGGTGAAGGTCTTGGTCACCGAACCCGCCCGGAACCGGGCATCGTCGAACGCCTTGCGCCCCGTGCGGACATCCGCCACGCCGGAACTGCCCACCCAGCGGCCGCTCGTACCACCGACACGGACCAGCGCGGCCGTCGCGTCCTTGTTGCCGGGGCCGACACCGGCGATCGCCTTCCGCAACGCCGCCGCATCGGGCGGGGTCGTGTAGAGGGGTGGCTTCACAGAACCGGCCGCCGCCGGCGCGGTCGCCGTGCCGGGCGCCGGATCCGGCGCCGGAGCGGCGTGGGCGACGGCCGGACCGGCCGCGACGCCCAGGACCAAGGCGGTGGCGATCAGCGTGCGCGTACGTGCCTTCATGGCGGAACCCCCTGCGAGTCATCCGGGCCCCAGCGGCCCCCGATGACTCAATGCTGCAGGCCAGAGAGTTTCCCGCGCATCACCACCAAGAGGGGTCTCCACCGGTACGACAACTCACCGGCGAGAGGGACCAGTCCGCCCGCCCCTCACTCCCCAGAGGGAGATACCTCCGAGCCGGCCCAGGTCCCGGCCGGAGCCCCGGCCCCCGTCCCCACCCCGATCAGGCCCGTCTCGTACGCGCAGATCACCGCCTGGATCCGGTCCCGCAGCCCCAGCTTCGCCAGCACGTTGCCCACGTGCGACTTCACGGTGTGCTCGCTCACCACCAGCGCGGCGGCGATCTCCGCGTTCGACAGCCCCCGCCCCAGATGCAGCAGCGTCTCCCGCTCCCGCGCCGTCAGCACCTCCAGCCGCCGAGCGCAGAGAGCCCCCGCGGCCGCCGGCCGCGCCGTCGCCGCCGTGTACTCCTCGATCAGCCGCCGCGCCACCGAGGGCGCCAGCAGCGAATCGCCCGCCGCCACCACCCGTACGGCGTGCACCAGATCGTCCCGCCGCACGTCCTTCAGCAGGAATCCGCTCGCCCCCGCGTGCAGCGCCTCGTAGACGTACTCGTCCGAATCGAAGGTCGTCAGCATCACCGTCCGGCACGAGCTCCCGGCCGAGATCGTCCGGCACGCCTCGATCCCGTCGAGCACCGGCATCCGTACGTCCAGCAGCGCCACGTCCGGCCGCAGTTCCCGCACCGCCGCCACCGCCGCCGCGCCGTTCCCGGCCTCCGCGACCACCTCGATGTCCTCCTGTGCGTCCAGGATCATCGCGAAGCCGCTGCGCACCAGCTCCTGGTCGTCCGCCACCACCACACGGATCGTCAACGCCCCACCTCCAGCGGCGAGGCTACCCCCAGGACGACGCGGACCGAGAAGCCGAGGCCGCCGGGTCCGGGACCGTACTCCGCCGTACCGCCGTGCGCCGCCGCCCGCTCCCGGATCCCGATCAGCCCGTGCCCGCCCGCGGTCGCGGTGGCGGTGCCCGAGGCGGTGTCGGTGGCCGCCCGTCCCGGACCCCGCCCGTCGTCCGTCACCGTCACCGTGAGCGCCCGCGGCCCGTACTCCAGCCGGACGGAGGCGGTCGACGCCCCGGCGTGCTTCACCACGTTCGTCAGCGCCTCCTGCACCACCCGGTGCACCGTGGCCTCCAGCGCCGCCGGCAGCGGGCGCACCGCGCCCGTCCGCTCGTACGAGACCCGCGCCCCGCTGCCCCGGACCCGCTCCAGCAGCCCCGGCAGCTCCGCGATCCCGGGCTGCGGCGACCGCGGAGCCGCCTCCTGCTCCGCCCGGTCCGTCCGCAGCACCCCCAGCATGGTCCGCAGCTGCGCCATCGCGTCCCGCCCCGTCTCGGCGATCGCGTCGAAGGCCGCCTCCGCCCGCTCCGGGGCCCTGCGCACCGCCACCGGACCGGCCTCCGCCTGCACGATCATGATGCTGACCGCGTGCGAGAGGATGTCGTGCATCTCCCGTGCTATGCGGGCCCGTTCGCGCGCCGCCGCCTGCTCCGCCTCGATGCGGTTCGCCCGCTCCAGCTCCGCGGCACGCGCCTCGACGGCCTCCGTGTACGCCTGCCGGGTGTACTGCAGCCGCCCCAGCGCGTACGCCGCCGCGAAGACGAACAGCGCGAACAGCAGCTCCCTGGCGGTCCCCGTGTTGAGCGCCACGGAAACGGGGATCAGCCCGGCCAGGACCGCGCCCGTGGTGATCCGCGCCCGGGCCGGGCACAGCAGCGCCATCGTGTACACGCCGATCAGCGGGGCGTACGGCAGCGGCTGCCCGGGGCCGTCCAGCGCCAGCGTGTAGAGCGAGCCGGCCGCGACCATCCCGAAGATCGCCGCCAGGGGCGCCCGCCGCCGCCACACCAGCGGCAGGTTGCCGAGCGTGGTCAGCAGGTACGCCTGCCAGGTGGCCGGCGAATCCAGCGGATCCCGCGGCACGACGAACGGAATCGTCGTCGCCACCTGGACCAGCAGCGTCAGTCCGAGGTCCTGCCAGCGCCGGTCCGCGCGCCGGACCCGCTCCCCCCAGGCCCGTATCACCGGCCGGGTACGCCGAGTTCCGCCCGGACGCGGGCCAGTGCGTCCACCCGGTTCGTCGTGACGGAGTCCACCCCGGCCGCGATCAGCCTGCGCATCGCCCAGGTCGTGTCCGCGGTCCAGGCCGACACCAGCAGGCCCTCCCGGTGCAGGGCGTCCGTCAGCTCCCGGTCCACCAGCCCGAAGCGGTAGTTGAGCCAGGACGGCGCCACCGCGTCGATCAGCACCCGGCGCGGTGGCGCCGACGTGGTCCACGTCAGCGCGATCTCGGCGCCCGGGTCGGCGGCCCGCACGGCCAGCATCGTGTCCGGTCCGGCGCAGTAGTACGTGCGGTCGCGGGCCCCGCACTCCCGTACCTGGCCGACGACCGTCCGCACGGCCTCCGCCGTGGCTCCGGGCAGGTCGATCATCACCCGGCCCGCGCCGGCCGCCATCAGGGCCTCGCGCAGCGTCGGGATCCCGCCGTCCGTCAGCTCCTTCAGCTGCGGGGCCGTGACGGCGTCGAGCCGCACGTCATGGCCCCACAGCCGCTGGAGCGTCTCGTCGTGGAGCAGGACCGGCCGCCCGTCGCGGGTCAGCCGTACGTCGATCTCCACCGCGTCCGCCCCGCGCGCGAAGGCGGAGCGGATCGAGGGCAGGGTGTTCTCACGGGCACGGTAGGGATCGCCTCGGTGGCCCACGGCCGTCAGGGTGCGCATGGCTGCCATTGTCGGCGTTCCCGATGGTCCGTCAGCGCGCCAGCCAGGCGTCGGTGTACGTGTCGATCTCCGTGCCGAGCTTCGCCTTGCCGGCCTCGTCCAGGAAGGAGGCCTCGACGGCGTTCTTCGCCAGCTGTGCCAGCCCGCGCTCGTCGAGGTCGAGGAGGCGCGCGGCCACCGCGTACTCGTTGTTGAGGTCGGAGCCGAACATCGGCGGGTCGTCGCTGTTGATGGTGACGAGCACGCCCGCCCGCACCATCTCCTTGACGGGGTGGAGGTCCAGGTCGGTCACGGCACGGGTGGCGATGTTGGAGGTCGGGCAGACCTCCAGAGCGATCCGGTGCTCGGCGAGGTAGGCGAGCAGCTCCGGGTCCCGGGTCGCGCTGGTGCCGTGGCCGATGCGCTCGGCGCCCAGCTCCCGGATGGAGTCCCAGATGGTCTCGGGGCCCGTGGTCTCGCCGGCGTGCGGCACGCTGTGCAGGCCCGCCGCGCGGGCGGCGTCGAAGTAAGGCTTGAACTGCGGGCGCGGAACGCCGATTTCCGGGCCGCCGAGGCCGAAGGAGACCAGGCCCTCGGGGCGCAGTTCGACGGCGAGGCGCGCGGTCTCGGCGGCGGCCTCCAGACCGGCCTCGCCGGGGATGTCGAAGCACCAGCGCAGGATGACGCCGAGCTCGGTCTCGGCGGCCTTGCGGGCGTCCTCGATGGCCTCCATGAAGGCCTTCTCGTCGATGCCGCGGCGGGTGGAGGAGTACGGGGTGATGGTCAGCTCGGCGTAGCGGATGTTCTGCCGGGCCATGTCGCGGGCGACTTCGTAGGTCAGGGTGCGCACGTCGTCGGGGGTGCGGACCAGGTCCACGACCGAGAGGTAGACCTCGATGAAGTGCGCGAAGTCGGTGAAGGTGAAGTAGTCGGCCAGCGCCTCCGGGTCGGTGGGGACCGCGGAGTCGGGGTGGCGGGAGGCGAGCTCGGCCACGATGCGGGGGGAGGCCGAGCCGACGTGGTGGACGTGGAGTTCGGCCTTGGGCAGCCCCGCGATGAAGGGGGTCAGGTCGGGCATCGGAGAGCCTCCGGGAGGACGCGTGCGGACAGATCGGGCTTCATCGTAGGCAGCTCCGGGACTGTCGGTGACAGCACATAGCATGGGCGTACGAGAGGGGGGCGCCGCATGACCGATCAGAGCCCCGAGCCGAACGACCCGTGGGCGCCGCCGGAGCGGCCGGCGGTGGAGCTCGGGAAACCGCAGGCCACACCGGGGGTGTCGGGTCCGCCGTCCGTGCACGACCAGCAGACGGTCGCGGGGATGCCGGGGGGCGACACCCCTCCGGCGCAGATACCCGGCCCGGCGCTGCCGCCCGCGTACGGCTACCCGGCGCAGCCGGACCCGGGGGGCTATGCGTACCCCGGACCGCCGCCGGCGCAGCCGACGTACGGCCACCCGGGCCACCCCGGCCAGCAGGGGTACCCGGGCTACGCGGGATACCCGGGGTACCCCGGGTATCCGCAGAAGAGCAACGGCTTCGGGGTCACCGCCCTCGTGCTCGGCATCATCGGCGTCGTCACCTGCTACCTGGGGCTCCTCTTCGGCGTCCCGGCGGTCATCTTCGGCGTCCTGGGCCGCGGCAAGGCCCAGCGCGGCGAGGCCGACAACGGCCCGATGGCCCTGGCCGGCATCATCCTGGGCGCGATCGGCATCGTGCTCAGCCTGCTGATGATCGGGCTCGTCATCGCCGGCGTCCTGCTCGGGGACCCGGGGAGCGGCTCCGGCTCCGAGTACGACTACGACGGCGGGTCGTCCTCGCGCACGCACATGCGCGAGCACGTCTGACGCGGCGGGCACGCACGCGGGGCGTACGGCGCAGGGCCGGGCCGGGGCAGCACGTGCCCGGTCCCGGCCCTGCGCCGTACGCCCGCCGGCCAGTCCGGTCGACAAGACACCCGCTAGGGGGCGTCTTGCCGATCACGCCGGGCTCGCGGTTGCGGGCACCGCGCCTCGCCGCGTTGTCCTCGGTCGCCGACGCTCCGCGTCGCCTCCCTCGTCCGCCTTGCGATCCACGGCGCCCACCACCGCTCCCTGATCCGGCCTGATCGACAAGACACCCCCTAGGCCCACGGCCAGTCGGCGTCCCGGCCGTCCTCGATGAGGGAGACCATCCGGAAGGCCGCGTCGCCGAGCCCGCCGAAGGTGTGCCGGTTGCCCGACCCGGAGGGCGCGTGGCCCGTCCGGTACCCGGCCAGGTTCCAGGTGTAGACCGGGACCTCGTCCGGGACGAGGGCCGTCGGGTCGCCGCCGTAGTGGTACGCCGCCTGCTCGTCGGTGACGATCAGGACCCGGTCGTGCCCCTTGTAGTGCCTGCGCACGGCCTCCGAGGTGTTGGTGCCGCCGAGGTCCTCGAACCGCTCCAGCACCTTCAGCACGGACTCGCCCCGGCCGTACGGGACCTGCTTGCTGTCCGTCCCGAACTGCACCAGGTCCGCCTTCTCGGCGCGCAGCGCGAGCGCCGCGCCGAAGACGGCCGCCGCGTCCGCCCGGTTGAGCTGCGAGCGGTCGGACAGCGGAGACCACATCGACCCCGAGCGGTCCACGAGGACCAGCGTCCGCCCGGGCAGGGCCGGTACGTTGGCCAGCGAGTGGCCGAGCGCCCGCTCCAGCGGGTACGCCCAGCGCAGCGAGGGCGCGTGCTGGTAGGCGGCCAGGTAGCGGAAGGGGAACTGCCGGGACCGGGCGACGACCTCGGGGTCGGCGACCTTCGCCGCGACCTGTGCGGCCACCGCGTCCGAGACGCCGGCCTGGTCGAAGTTGCGCAGGTTCCGCAGCAGCGCCATCGCGCCCATGGACGGGATGACCGCCTCCCAGGCGGCTGCGTCCATCGGCCCCTGGAGCCAGCCGGCCAGCGCCTCCCAGGTCATGCCCGCGGCGGCGAGCCTCTCGGCTCCGTCGGGCGCGGTCACCACGGCCCGGCGCTCCTCCACCGGCAGTTCCATGAGCTCCCGGTGTGCGAGCAGGGTGCGGTTGCCCTCCGGCACCTGCGCCGTCTCGGGGCGGTGCCGCCGGTCGAGGGCGTACCGGAACAGCTCGCCCTGCCAGGGCTTCGCGGGATCGGGGCAGGCGTGCACCAGGTTGAGCACGTCGCCGAAGCGGAAGCCCTTGGAGGCGGTGTCGTACTTCAGCAGCGAGGCGGCGGAGTAGAGCCTGCGCACGGCATCGGCGATACCGCGCTTGACGGGCTTGGGGACGCTGCGCCCGTACGTCGCCGTCCAGTAGGCAAGCAGCTCACCGGGCTCGTCCGCGCGCCGCAGTACGCAGTCCACGACCGCGCGGTTCGACGGGCCGCCGGTGGCTCCGGCGTCGAGCCGCGCCTTGACGTACTCGGCCGCTCCGACCAGCGAGGCGGTCCGCATGTTCCCGTCCGTGCGCAGCCAGCCCAGCAGGCCGGCGGTCCACGCGGCGTCCTCGACGGCGAGGCGGCGCACGAGGGCGGAGTACCGGTCGTCGCGGGCTTCGCCGCTCTCGTAGAAGGTGCGCTGCGTCACGAAGTTGGCGACGGCGAGCAGGAACAGCTCGGAGCGCGCGTCGCGGACGTGGCCGCGGCCGCCCTGGTGGTTGGCGGCGCGGCCGCCGGTGGAACGCACGGGAGAGGCGGGCCCCGCCGCGGCGGAAGCCTTCCTGGGTGCGCGCAGGTTGAAGCGAGCCATGGTGAATCCCCCCGAATTCAGTGGAACGTGCGGGAGGCGTGACGTGCGGGATGCCCGAGATCGGAATCGGCGGCGGACTTTTATCCAGGCGAGCTGCCGAGCTGCTCCACCGGCCGGAGCCGGGCGGGATTCGAACCCGCGACCTCCTGGTCCCCGAAGCAACCGTCGCCTGCGCACCGGGCATCCCGCACGCGTGCCTCCCGAGATCAAGGTGGCGGCGGCTTGGGATTCTTGGGAAAGAAGGAGCCGCAGCCCGCGCACCGGGAGGTGCGTGACGTAGGTGTCCAGAGATCGAGGTCGGCGAAACCGACGTGCTGCTCTGTCCGACTGAGCTACACCGGCCCGGAAGCCGGTGGCGGGATTCGAACCCGCGACCTGCCCATTAAGAGTGGAAGTAGGTCTCGCCTGCGCACCTGGACGAGTCCTACCGTAGGCGGCCCGCTCTCCCGCCCGCCACGCATTTAAGGTCCCGCCCGTCCCAGGTCAGACGGCTTCCGCGCGCAGCCGGTCGCGGGCCTCCATCAGCGCGAAGCCCAGCAGGTTCAGACCGCGCCAGCGCGAGGGGTCCAGGGCGCGCTCGTCGTCCGCCGCGAGTCCGATGCCCCAGACGCGGTCCATCGGACTCGCCTCCACCAGCACCCGGTCCCCGGTGGTCAGCAGGTACGCGCGCAGCGCCGGGGTGGACGCGAACTTGTGCACGCTGCCCTCCACCACGAGCGCGAACCGCTCCCGCGCCCACGTCTGCTCGTCGAAGCCGCGCACCAGGCGACCGGCCTTCTTGGCCTCCGCCGGAGTCTTCGCGCCCAGCGCGATGCGCTCCGCCTCGGCGTCCCCGAACAGTCGGGCCTTGCCGGCCATCATCCAGTGCTCGGCCGTGTCGTACCGGACATCACCCACGGTGAACGGCGACGGCCACCACTGGCTCATGCAGCTGGGGCCGAGCCTCCCGTCGGGGAGCGGCCGATGCCCCCAGAACGGCAGGTACTTCACCCGCTCACCGCGGCTGACCTGCTCGATCAATGTGTCGATCTTCTCCATGCACGCGAGTGTGGCAGTCGCCACTGACACTTCGTACGGGATTTGCGGCGCGCCTCGACACATGGTCGACCGATTCCGTCGCGTAATCAAAAGGCAACAACGGAATCACTTGGCGGTGGGGAACACCTCTGCCAGGATCGGCACTCAATTCGAGCTGAAGCTACGGAGAGCGTGAGAGCGTCATGGGTAATCGCTTCCAGGTCAAGGACCGCTTCGCAGACGGCGCGCAGTACATCGACGGGCAGCTGAGGTCCGGTACGTCCGGGCAGTCGCACACCGTCGTCAACCCTGCCACGGGCGAGGAGGTGCTCACGTACGAGCTGGCCTCCGCCGCCGACGTCGACGAGGCCGTCGCCGCCGCCAAGCGGGCCTTCCCCGCCTGGTCCGCGGCCACCCCCGGCGAGCGCTCGGACGCCCTGCACCGGCTGGCCGCCGTGCTGGCCGAGCAGGCGGAGGACTTCGCGTACGCGGAGTCCCTGCAGTGCGGCAAGCCGATCAAGCTGTCCACCGAGTTCGACGTACCGGGGACCATCGACAACACCGCCTTCTTCGCGGGCGCCGCCCGGCACCTCCAGGGGCAGGCGGCAGCTGAATACTCAGGAGACCACACCTCCTACGTACGCCGCGAGGCCATCGGGGTCGTCGGTTCCATCGCGCCCTGGAACTATCCGCTCCAGATGGCCGCCTGGAAGATCCTCCCGGCGATCGCCGCGGGCAACACGATCGTCCTGAAGCCCGCCGAGCTGACCCCGCTGACCTCCCTGATGTTCGCCCAGGCCGCCAAGGACGCGGGCCTGCCCGACGGGGTGGTCAACATCGTCACCGGCGCCGGCCGGGACGCCGGCGAGCACCTGGTCGGCCACCCGGACGTGGTCATGACCTCCTTCACCGGATCCACCGCGGTGGGCAAGCGGGTCGCCGAGATCGCCACCGCCACCGTCAAGCGGCTGCACCTGGAGCTCGGCGGCAAGGCGCCCTTCCTGGTCTTCGACGACGCCGACCTGGAGGCCGCCGCGCACGGCGCCGTCGCCGCCTCCCTGATCAACACCGGCCAGGACTGCACCGCCGCCACCCGCGCGTACGTCCAGCGCCCCCTGCACGACGCCTTCGTCGCCCGCGTGGCCGAGCTGATGGAGACCGTCCGCCTGGGCGACCCCTTCGACCCGGCCACCGACCTCGGTCCGCTGGTCTCGCACGCCCAGCGCGACCGGGTCGCGGGCTTCGTGGAGCGCGCCCGCGGCTACGCCACCGTCGTCACGGGCGGTGAGGTACCGGGAGGCGAGCTCGCCGAGGGCGCGTACTACCGGCCCACGCTCGTCTCCGGCGCCGCCCAGGACAGCGAGGTCGTCCAGTCCGAGATCTTCGGCCCGGTCCTCGTGGTCCTGCCCTTCGACACCGACGACGAGGGCATCGAGCTGGCCAACGACACCCCCTACGGGCTCGCCGCCTCCGCCTGGAGCCGCGACGTCTACCGGGCCGGGCGCGCCACCCGCGAGATCAAGGCGGGCTGCGTCTGGGTCAACGACCACATTCCGATCATCAGCGAGATGCCCCACGGCGGCTACAAGGCGAGTGGCTTCGGAAAGGACATGAGCGCCTACTCCTTCGAGGAGTACACGCAGGTCAAGCACGTGATGTACGACAACACGGCGGTGGCCGAGAAGGACTGGCACCGCACCGTCTTCGGGGACCGCATCTAACCGTCTTCGGCTTCCGCCGAGTGGCAGCCGGCCGCCTGACCAGCGGCGCCACCCCTTCCGAAAGGGCAGCTCATGGAGCAGTTCGAGCCCGACCGCCTCTCGGCGGCGCAACTCGCCGCGATGCGGCGCAGCATCACCGGCGGGCGCGGCGCCCTCACCCGCCGCTCGCTGTTGCGCGCCTCCGGCGTCGGAGCGCTCACCCTCGGCGGTCTGGCCTCCCTGTCCGCCTGCGGCATCCCCCCGGCCAAGCGTGCGGGCGACACGGCGGTCGCCTCCGACGACCACTCGGCCGAGGAGAAGGAGATCAACTTCTCCAACTGGACCGAGTACATGGACACCAGCGAGGACGAGAAGTCCCACCCCACGCTGGAGGAGTTCGCCAAGCGGACCGGGATCAAGGTCAAGTACACCGAGGACATCAACGACAACGTCGAGTTCTTCGGCAAGGTCCGCCCCCAGCTCGCGGCCGGCCAGGACACCGGCCGCGACCTGATCGTCGTCACCGACTGGCTCGCCGCCCGCATCATCCGGCTCGGCTGGGCGCAGAAGCTGGACCCCTCCCACCTCCCGCACGCCTACGCCAACCTGATCCCGCAGTTCCGCAACCCCGACTGGGACCCGGGCCGCTCGTACAGCTACCCCTGGACCGGCATCGACACCGTCATCGCCTACAACGCGAAGGCCACCGACGGCAAGAAGGTCGACTCCGTCACGCAGCTGCTCGACGACCCCTCCCTCAAGGGCCGCGTCGGCTTCCTCACCGAGATGCGCGACAGCGTCGGGATGACCCTGCTCGACCAGGGCAAGGACCCGGCGAACTTCACCACCGCCGACTTCGACGCCGCCATAGGCCGGCTCCAGAAGGGCGTGGACACCAAGCAGATACGCCGCTTCACCGGCAACGACTACACGGCGGACCTCGACAAGGGCGACCTCGCCGCCTGCCTGGCCTGGGCCGGCGACGTCATCCAGCTCCAGGCCGGCAACCCGGACATCAAGTACGCGATCCCCGCGCCCGGCTACATCACCTCCAGCGACAACCTGCTGGTCCCCGCCCATGCACGGCACAAGGCCAACGCCGAGAAGCTGATCGACTTCTACTACGAGCCGCCGAACGCCGCCCGGCTGGCCGCGTTCATCAGCTACGTCTGCCCGGTCGAAGGCGTCAAGGAAGACCTCGCGAAGATCGACCCCGCGCTCGCGGACAACCCCTTGATCATTCCGGACAAGGCGATGGCGGCCAAGGCCCACGCCTTCCGCTCCCTCAGCAGTGAGGAAGAGACCGCGTACGAAGAGAAGTTCGCCAAGCTCATCGGAGCCTGACGAGCACCCGTGCCGGCCTCCGCGCCCCGCACCCTTCCGACGACACCACCACCGAAGGCCCAGGTCCATGACTGACAAGACCGCGGGCGGCGACGTCCGCCTCGCCGGGATCAGCAAGCACTACGGCTCCTTCACCGCCGTGCACCCGCTGGATCTCACCATCCCCCAGGGCTCCTTCTTCGCCCTGCTCGGAGCCTCGGGCTGCGGGAAGACCACCACCCTGCGCATGATCGCCGGCCTGGAGGAGCCCTCCACCGGCACGGTCAGCCTCGGCGACAGCGAGGTCACCCACCTGCCGCCGTACAAGCGCCCGGTCAACACGGTGTTCCAGAGCTACGCGCTCTTCCCGCACCTGAACATCTACGAGAACGTGGCCTTCGGACTGCGCCGCCGAGGCATCAAGTCCGTCAAGAAGCAGGTCGACGACATGCTGGAGCTGGTCGAGCTGGGCCAGTTCGCCCAGCGCAAGCCGCACCAGCTCTCCGGCGGCCAGCAGCAGCGCGTGGCCGTCGCCCGCGCGCTCATCAACCACCCGCAGGTACTGCTCCTCGACGAGCCCCTCGGCGCCCTCGACCTCAAGCTGCGCCGCCAGATGCAGCTGGAGCTCAAGCGCATCCAGACCGAGGTCGGCATCACCTTCGTGCACGTCACGCACGACCAGGAGGAGGCCATGACCATGGCCGACACGGTCGCCGTGATGAACGGCGGCCGGGTCGAGCAGCTGGGCGCCCCCGCCGAGCTGTACGAGAACCCGAAGACCACCTTCGTCGCCAACTTCCTCGGCACCTCCAACCTCATCGAGGCCGAGGTCCTGGAGGCCGGCGGCGCCGACGTCACGGTCGGCTCGGCGGGCGCCACGCTGAGGCTGCCCGCGGCCCGATGTTCGACCACGCCCAAGGCCGGCGGGAAGCTGCTGGTCGGGGTGCGTCCCGAGAAGATGTCCCTGGTCCACGCGGACGAGGAGGACACCGTCGCGGCCGGCCGCAACAAGGTCCGCGGCACGATAGCCGCCTCCTCCTTCATCGGCGTCTCCACCCAGTTCGTCATCGACAGCCCCGTCTGCCCGGAGCTGGAGGTGTACGTCCAGAACATCGAGCGCGACGCCCGCCTCGCCCCCGGAGCCGAGGTCGTCCTGCACTGGAACCCGGAGCACACCTTCGGCCTCGACGCCGCCCAGGACATAGACGCCGGCATCGAGACGGTCGAGGAGGGCGCATGACCGCCACCGCCGCGCCGCCGCGGGCCGTGGCCCCCGCCGACCCCCCGGTCCACAAGGCGTCCCTGCGCAAGCGGCTCGTCCCGTACTGGCTGCTGCTCCCCGGCATCCTGTGGCTGCTGGTCTTCTTCGTGCTGCCGATGGTCTACCAGGCCTCGACCTCCGTGCAGACCGGCTCCCTCGAAGAGGGCTTCAAGGTCACCTGGCACTTCCAGACGTACTGGGACGCGCTCACCGAGTACTACCCCCAGTTCCTGCGCTCCCTGCTGTACGCCGGCACCGCGACCGTGCTCTGCCTGCTGCTCGGGTACCCGCTGGCCTACCTCATCGCCTTCAAGGCGGGCCGCTGGCGAAACCTGCTGCTGGTGCTGGTCATCGCCCCGTTCTTCACCAGCTTCCTGATCCGCACGCTGGCCTGGAAGACGATCCTGGCCGACGGCGGACCGGTCGTGGAGGTCCTCAACGCCCTGCACGTCCTGGACGTCACCAGCTGGCTCGGGATGACCGAGGGGGAGCGGGTGCTCGCCACTCCGCTCGCCGTCGTCTGCGGTCTGACGTACAACTTCCTCCCCTTCATGATCCTGCCGCTCTACACCTCGCTGGAGCGCATCGACACCCGCCTCCACGAGGCGGCCGGGGACCTGTACGCCCGCCCCTCCACCACCTTCCGCAAGGTGACCTTCCCGCTCTCCATGCCGGGCGTGGTCTCCGGGACGCTGCTCACCTTCATCCCGGCCAGCGGCGACTACGTCAACGCCGAACTGCTCGGCTCGACGGACACCCGGATGATCGGCAACGTCATCCAGTCGCAGTACCTGCGCATCCTCGACTACCCGACGGCCGCCGCGCTGTCCTTCATCCTCATGGCCATCGTGCTGATCATGGTCACCATCTACATCCGCCGAGCGGGGACGGAGGACCTGGTCTGATGCGTTGGCTCCGGCGCAATCTCGTCGTCATCTTCGGCCTCGGCACGCTCGCGTACATGATCCTGCCGAACGTCGTCGTGACGGTCTTCTCCTTCAACAACCCGGCCGGGCGGTTCAACTACGCCTGGCAGGAGTTCTCGCTCGACGCCTGGAAGGACCCCTGCGGGGTCGCCGACCTGTGCGGCTCGCTGTCCCTGTCGCTCCAGATCGCCGTGTGGGCCACCATCGGCGCCACCGTCCTCGGCACGGCCATCGCCTTCGCGCTCGTGCGCTACCGCTTCCGGGCGCGCGGCGCGGTCAACTCGCTGATCTTCCTGCCGATGGCCATGCCCGAGATCGTGATGGCGGCCTCGCTGCTCGCCCTCTTCCTCAACATGGGCATCCAGCTGGGCTTCTGGACGATCCTGATCGCCCACGTCATGTTCTGCCTCAGCTTCGTCGTCGCCGCCGTCAAGGCGCGCGTCCTCTCGATGGACCCGCGGCTGGAGGAGGCCGCCCGCGACCTCTACGCGGGCCCGGTGCAGACCTTCGTACGGGTCACCCTGCCGATCGCGGCACCCGGTATCGCGGCGGGCGCACTGCTCTCGTTCGCGCTGTCGTTCGACGACTTCATCATCACCAACTTCAACTCGGGCAACACCGTCACCTTCCCCATGTTCGTGTGGGGATCGGCCCAGCGCGGTACGCCTGTACAGATCAACGTCATCGGCACGGCGATGTTCGTCATCGCGGTGCTGGTGGTGCTCGTCGGCCAGACGGTCGGCAACCGCCGCAAGAACGCACAGCCCAAGTAACTCTGTGGGGAGTTGGAAGACATGGCCCCAGTCGCCATGCGAAGTGTTGCTCAGTCCCTGTCCGAAGCACTGCCGGTCTCGTACTGGCTGGACGACCCCGGCAAGCCCGCGGCGCAGCCGGCGCTGACCTCCGACGAGGCCTGCGACCTGCTCGTCATCGGCGGCGGGTACAGCGGACTGTGGACCGCGCTCATCGCCAAGGAGCGCGATCCCGCCCGGGACGTCGTCCTGATCGAGTCGAAGGAGGCGGGCTGGGCCGCCTCCGGCCGCAACGGCGGCTTCTGCGCGGCCTCCCTCACGCACGGCCTGGCCAACGGCATGGCCCGCTGGCCGGGCGAGCTCGCCAAGCTGGAGGAGATGGGCGCCCGCAACCTCGACGAGATCGAGGCGGCCATCGCCCGCTACGGCATCGACTGCGACTTCGAGCGCACCGGCGAGATCGACGTGGCCACCGAACCGCACCAGGTCGAGGAGTTGCGCGAGCTGTACGAGGAGGCCGGGAAGCTGGGCCTCGCGGGCGGCTCGCGCTGGCTGGACCGCGAGGAGCTGCGCGCCGAGGTCGACTCGCCGACCTTCCTCGCGGGCCTGTGGGACACCGACGGCGTCGCCATGCTCAACCCCGCGAAGCTCGCCTGGGGCCTCAAGGAGGCCTGCCTGTCGCTGGGCGTGCGGATCTACGAGAACACCCGGGGCCTGTCGCTGGCCGCCTCGGGCGCCGGGATGGCCGTACGCACCCCGTACGGGCGGATCTTCGCCCGGCGCGTGGCGCTCGGCACGAACATCTTCCCCTCGCTGGTCAAGCGGATCCGGCCGTTCACGGTCCCGGTCTACGACTACGCGCTGATGACGGAGCCGCTGACCGCGGACCAGCTCAAGGCCATCGGCTGGCAGAACCGCCAGGGCCTGGGCGACAGCGCCAACCAGTTCCACTACTTCCGCATCACCCCGGAGAACCGCATCCTGTGGGGCGGCTACGACGCCATCTACCCCTACCGCGGCAAGCTGGACTCCGAGTACGACCACCGCCCCGAGACGTACCTGAAGCTCGCGCAGCACTTCTTCACCGCGTTCCCGCAGCTGGAGGGCGTCAAGTTCAGCCACGCCTGGGGCGGGGCCATCGACACCTGCTCGCGCTTCTCGGCCTTCTTCGGCACCGCGCACGGGGGCAAGGTCGCCTACGCGGCCGGCTACACCGGGCTCGGGGTCGGTGCCACCCGCTTCGGCGCCGACGTGATGCTGGACCTGCTGGACGGGGCCCGCACCGAGCGGACCGAGCTGGAGATGGTGAAGTCCCGGCCGATGCCGTTCCCGCCCGAGCCCTTCGCCTGGACCGGCATCACCCTCACCAAGTGGTCCCTGGCCAGGGCGGACGCCCGCGGCGGCCGCCGCAACCTGTGGCTGAAGGTCATGGACAGGTTCGGCCTCGGCTTCGACAGCTGACGCCGCCGGACCCCCACCGCCGCCGGGCCCCGACCCCGCCGAGCCCTGACGACCCGCCACGCCCCGGCGCGCGCCGCGTTTCATGCCGTGACCCGCTTCACCACCACGGGGTGGGAAAACCCGCGTCATCGCCCGGCCCGGCCCCGCTCTCTTCCGGTGAGGAACCCTCACCGAGAGAACGGAGGCCGGGCGATGCACGGCTCGGACATCAAGGCCGCGGTGGAATGGCTCGTGTCGGTGGCGCCGGATCCCGACGCCTGCCGGTGGGAGTGGGAGCGCAGCCCCCTCGGGGTCGCCCTGCTGCCCGCCGGCCGGCAGTGGGACGTGCTGATCCTGCCCGGGGAGCTGGGACAGGGCGCCCTCGACGTCCTGACCCGGCTCCCCGGCCGGCCCGGCCCGGTGCTCGCCGACTCCGGCGCCGTGCGGCGCGGCCGCACGACGACACCCCGGCTGGGCTTCTTCGTGCCTCCCGGCACGGCGTCCCGCTGGATCGGCACCGGGGTGCGGGGGGCGGGGCGCGGGACGTGGATCGTGGTGCCGTATCCCGGCCGCGCCACGGGCGGGGTGCGCTGGCTGGTGCCGCCGGACGGCAGCGGGACGCTCACCGATCCGGCGCTGCTGGAGCTCGCGATGCACGAGGCCGCGGCCCGGGCGGCGGGGAAGGAGGGCCGGAAGCCTTGACAAGGGCATTGGTCTGGACCATGTTGGGCGCCGCTGCCGCATCACCGGTGGCCTGGCTCCATCCCCCCATGTTCCGGAGGCAGTTGTGCGCAGACGCATGTCCTTCCTTACCGCGGCCGCCCTCGCGGTGGCCGCCTTCCTCGCCGCGGGCCCGCCGGCCGCGGCGGCCGACGCCGACCTCGCCCGCAACGGCGGCTTCGAAGCCGGACTCGACGGCTGGAGCTGCTCGGGCGCCGGCGGAGCCGTCGTCGCCACCCCCGTCCACGGCGGGAGTTCCGCCCTCAGGGCCACCCCGGCCGGCCAGGACAACGCCCGCTGCTCCCAGACCGTCACCGTCAAACCCGACTCCGCGTACACGCTCACCGCATGGGTGCAGGGGGCGTACGTCTACCTCGGCGCGGCCGGGACCGGCACCACCGACGTGTCCACCTGGACCCAGACCCCGGGCGCCTGGAAGCAGCTGAGCACGACGTTCCGCACGGGCGCGGCCACCACCTCGGTGACGATCTACACGCACGGCTGGTACGGCCAGCCCGCCCACCTCACCGACGACGTCACGCTCGTCGGCCCCGACCCGGGCGGCTCGGGACCGGGCCAGCCCCGGCCCCCGGCCGCCCCCACCGGCCTGACGGCGTCCGGCGCCACCGCGAGCAGTCTGAACCTGTCCTGGTCGGCCGCCGCCGGCGCCACGTCCTACACGCTCTACCGGGACGGCGCCGCGCCCGTGAGCGTCACCGGGACCTCGGCGACGGTCACCGGACTCACCGCGTCCACCTCGTACACCTTCCGGGTCGGCGCGGTGAACGCGGCCGGCGAGTCCGCGAAGAGCGCCCCCGTCTCCGCCTCCACGACGAGCGGCGGCGGCAACCCGGGCAACCCCGGCCTGCCGGCCCACGCCCTGGTCGGCTACCTGCACGCGAGCTTCGCCAACGGCTCCGGCTACGTCCGGATGGCCGACGTGCCCGCCTCCTGGGACGTCATCGACCTCGCCTTCGGCGAACCGACATCGGTGACCTCGGGGGACATCCGCTTCTCGCTCTGCCCCGTGAGCGAATGCCCGAACGCGGAGTCCGCGGCCGAGTTCAAGGCGGCCATCAAGGCCAAGCAGGCGGCCGGCAAGAAGGTCCTCATCTCGATCGGCGGTCAGAACGGCCAGGTCCAGCTCGCCACCACGGCCGCCCGCGACACCTTCGTCTCCTCCGTCGGCAAGATCATCGACGAGTACGGGCTCAACGGACTCGACATCGACTTCGAGGGCCACTCCCTCTCCCTCGCCACGGGCGACACCGACTTCCGCGCACCCACCACCCCGGTGATCGTCAACCTCATCTCGGCCCTGAAGACGCTGAAGGCCAAGTACGGCCCGGACTTCGTCCTGACCATGGCCCCGGAGACCTTCTTCGTCCAGCTGGGCCACCAGTACTACGGATCCGGCCCCTGGGGCGGCCAGGACCCGCGCGCCGGCGCCTACCTCCCGGTCGTCCACGCCCTGCGCGACGACCTCACCCTGCTCCACGTCCAGGACTACAACTCGGGCTCGATCATGGGCCTCGACGGCCAGTACCACTCCATGGGCGGCGCGGACTTCCACATCGCCATGACGGACATGCTGCTCACCGGGTTCCCGGTGGCGGGCGACGCCGCGCGCGTCTTCCCGCCGCTGCGCCCGGACCAGGTGGCGATCGGCCTCCCGGCCACGACGAACGCGGGCAACGGCCACACCTCGCCCGCCGAGGTGACCAGGGCGCTGGACTGCCTGACGAAGAAGACCGGCTGCGGCACCTACCAGACCCACGGCACCTGGCCCGCCCTGCGCGGGCTGATGACCTGGTCGGTCAACTGGGACCGCTTCGGCGCCTGGGAGTTCTCGAAGAACTTCGACGCCTACTTCGGAGGCTAGGCGGAATGTGCCGGAGCCTCGTCGGGCTCCGGCACGACCGCACGGCGCACGGCGTGCGCGACGGCCAGGAGCAGGGGCGTGCACAGGAAGCAGCTGGCCAGGACGTCCAGGGGCCAGTGCCAGCCGCGCAGGATCAGGCCGGTGGCCGTCGCGGCCGTCAGGAGGAGCGCCGCGGCGAGCGGCCAGGGGCGCCGTGCGTACGGGGAGACCAGCAGGGCCGCGCCGATGTACGCGACGGCCGACGTGGCCGTGTGGCCCGAGGGGAAGTAGCCGGCGGCCCACGGCTCCAGGGGGCCGGGGCGGGCGGTCCACTCCTTCAGCGGCACGATCGCGGCCGGGACCAGCGCCATCGCCAGACCCGCCGTCAGGGCCGGTGCCCAGGAGCGCGAACGCCGGACGGAGTACGCCATCGCCAGGACCAGGACCGGTACGGCGACCGGCACGTTCCCCAGGTCGGAGAGGCGCTCGGTGACGGAGTCGGGGAGCGTGCGGACCAGGGCTGCGCTGAGGTGCTCGTCCGGCGTGAGCAGCGGACCCGAGACCAGGACCTGCCAGGTCGTCAGGGCGAGGCCCAGCAGGGAGAGAAGGAGGAGGATGGCCGGCCGTCCCGGAACAGGGGGGGTGGTTCCGGGACGGCCGGCCGGATCGGGTTGCCGGGCGCCCCGGGGGGTTTGGGGCGAACGGCCGTCCGATCGGTGAGGAGTGTGCGCGAACGCAGGCCCAGTGCGGCGCTGGGGAAGCCCGGTACTGGTGTCGCCACCGGTTTCCCGGGAGCGGGGTGTCTCACTCATCTGCAGAAACCGTACGGCAGCGGAAAGGGGACCGACAGCAGGAACGCGCTCCTGCCATCGGCCCCCCACATCTTCTTCACAGCGCCTGCTCGTTACCGGGGGTAGCGGCGGGCTCTCGTGTTCGGAAGGTCGCTCAGACGTCCGTGCCGATGGCCGCGAACGCCGCCTCGATGAGGTCCAGGCCCTCGTTCAGCAGGTCCTCGCCGATGACGATCGGCGGGAGGAAGCGGAGCACGTTGCCGTAGGTGCCGCAGGTGAGGACGAGCAGGCCCTCGGCGTGGCAGGCCTTGGCGAGCGCGCCGGCCGCCTCCGGGAACGGGGTCTTGGAGACCGGGTCCTTGACCAGCTCGATCGCGATCATGGCGCCGCGGCCGCGGATGTCGCCGATGATGTCGTACTTCTCCTGCATGGCCGTCAGACGGGTCTTCATGACGGACTCGATCTTCTTCGCCTTGGCGTTGAGGTCGAGCTCCTTCATGGTCTCGATGGAGCCCAGCGCACCGGCGCAGGCCACCGGGTTGCCGCCGTAGGTGCCGCCCAGGCCGCCCGCGTGCGCGGCGTCCATGATCTCGGCGCGGCCCGTCACGGCGGCGAGCGGCAGACCGCCCGCGATGCCCTTGGCGGTGGTGATCAGGTCGGGGACGATGCCCTCGTCCTCGCACGCGAACCACTGGCCGGTGCGGCAGAAGCCGGACTGGATCTCGTCGGCGACGAAGACGATGCCGTTCTCGTTGGCGAACTTCACGATCTCCGGCAGGAAGCCCTTGGCCGGCTCGATGAAGCCGCCCTCGCCGAGCACGGGCTCGATGATGATCGCGGCGACGTTGTCGGCGCCGATCTGCTTGGTGATCTGGTCGATCGCCTGCGCGGCGGCCTCGGGGCCGCAGTTCTCGGCGCCGGTGGGCCAGCGGTAGCCGTAGGCGACCGGGACGCGGTAGACCTCGGGGGCGAACGGGCCGAAGCCGTTCTTGTACGGCATGTTCTTCGCGGTCAGCGCCATCGTGAGGTTCGTGCGGCCGTGGTAGCCGTGGTCGAAGACGACGACGGCCTGGCGCTTGGTGTACGCACGGGCGATCTTGACGGCGTTCTCGACGGCCTCGGCACCGGAGTTGAACAGCGCCGACTTCTTCGCGTGGTCGCCCGGGGTCAGCTCGGCGAGCGCCTCGCAGACCTCGACGTAGCCCTCGTACGGCGTGACCATGAAGCAGGTGTGCGTGAAGTCCGCGAGCTGCGCGGAGGCGCGGCGCACGACGGCCTCGGCGGAGGCGCCGACCGAGGTCACGGCGATGCCGGAGCCGAAGTCGATCAGGCGGTTGCCGTCGACGTCCTCGATGATGCCGCCGCCCGCGCGGGCCGTGAAGACGGGGAGCACGGAGCCCACGCCGCCGGCGACCGTCTGCAGACGGCGCGCCTGCAGCTCCTGCGACTTCGGGCCGGGGATCGCGGTGACGATCTTGCGCTCCTGCGGAACAGCGGTCATGGAGGGCTCCTGGGGGGTGTTTTCGGACGCACTTGTGTCTTTGTCCGCAGGCTAGGCCCGGGGGAGGGGGTACTGCATGCTCCGTTCGGGAGTGGTGCCCGCGTGTCCTTGTCCGCGACGGCCATAGGAAGGACCCGCCGCCTGTCTTGTGGACGCTGCGGACACAGGGGCCCGTACGGGGCCCACGGGCGCCTGCGGGCAACTACATTGAGCGACGCAGCGCAGGCACGGGCAGGGGGCAGGGGTTTCATGGACACCGACGGCACGTACGGCACGGACGAGAAGCGGCCGCCGCGCGCCGGGCACGTCCCACGCCCCGCGGGCCCGCCGCCGGCCGGGCCGCCGCCCGCGGGCCCGCCGTCGGGCCTCCCGCCGAAGCCCGCCCACGCACCCGCCGGCCCCGGGCCCTCCCTCGCCGACTGGCTGCGCACCCCGCGCAGCTCCGACGGCCCCGGCGTGTGGACGTACGGCCACGTGCCGCGCGCCGCCGAGGAGCCCGAGCGGACCCCGACCCGGCAGCTGATCAGCGGCGCGCTGATCGCCCTGCTGGCCGGGCTGCTGCTGTGGTCCCTGCTGTGGAACGGCTACCTGGGCGGCTTCTGGCTCTGGCCGCTCTACATGTTCACGCCCGACTCCTGGGCCGGGAAGCTGCCTTCGGTGGTGGCCTCGTACATCTGGTACGCCCTGGTCGGCGCAGCCCTGGTCGTCGGCTTCGGGCGGCTCGGCCGCTGGCCCGAGCTGGCCCGCCGGATGCTCCGCAGCCGACCCGTGCGGGCCGTGCAGGCCGCCGTACCGGACCGCCCCGAGGAGGGCGGACCGGACGACCCCGCCGCCTGGCCGCAGCTGCGCGGGGCCGGGCTCGGGGAGCTCGCCGACCGCCTCGGCGCCGAGGCCGGGTCCGGCCGCATGAACGACGTGGACTACGCGCGCATCCGGCGCGCCTGGGAGTCCGTACGGGCCGAACCCTCCCGGGCCGTGGCCTTCGCCGACTCCGTCCGCGACAAGGGCGCGGGCGCCTGCGTCCACCCCTCCGGCGCCCGGGACCTGCCCGTCCGGGCAGCGCGCCACGATCTGCTGGCCCGGCAGGTGCTGCTGGGCACGGTCGACGACAGCCCGCGCAACCCGTACGGCCGCCGCGGCACCCGCCTCGCCCTCGACCCCGCCGTGCTCGGCACCTCGCTGCTCGCCGTCGGCCCCTCCGGTGCGGGCAAGACCCGGCAGCTGGTGCGGCCCGTCGTCGAGTCGCTCGCCCTCCAGGCACTGGCCGGACAGGCCGCCGTCATCGTCGTCGCCGCGGCCGGCGCCCAGCTCGGGCCCGACACCGCGTACGACGTCGTGGTCCGCGTCGGCGACCCCGGGTCCGTCCACGACCTCGACCTCTACGGCGGCACCACCGACGCCGACGAGGCGGCCACCCTGCTCGCCGAGGCCTTCGTCGGAGACGTCCCCGGCATCGAGGTGCGCCGCGCCGCGACGGCCCTCGCCCAGCTGCTCGGCCCGTTCCGCGCCGCGTACGGCCGCTTCCCCGCCGTGCCCGAACTGCGCGAACTGCTCGACCAGGTCCCGGGCGCCCTCGGCGGACTGCGCACCGCCCTCGAAGACGCCGGAGCGCAGGTGATGCTCCGCGAACTCGACGCGCGCGAACGCCAGCACGGGGCCCACGACGACCCGGGACCGGCCCTCGCCGACCGGGTGGCGCTCCTCGACCGGCCCGCCTTCGCCGGTTTCTTCAACGTCGAAGCCGCCGACGCCACCGGGCAGGGCAGGCCCTTCTCCCTCTCGCCCGGCGCCCTGGAGCACCCGCTGCGCGTCCGCGTCGACCTGCCCGAACGCGGCCACGCCGACGCCTCCCGGATCCTGGCCCGGCTGCTGCTCGCGCAGTTCAACGCCTGCGCCGCGGCCCGCGCCGACCGGTCCCTGTTCGCCTTCCTCGCCTTCGACGACGCCTCGCACACCCTGACCCCGCAGACCGTGCGCGGCCTGCAGCGGCTCCGCTCGGCGAACGCGGGCGTCCTGCTCACGCTGCGCACGCTGGACGACGTACCGGAGGCGCTGCGCACCCCGCTGCTCGGGGCGGTGGGCTGCCGGATGGCCTTCTCCGGGGTCACCACCTGGGACGGCAAGCGCTTCGCAGAGGCCTGGGGCACCGAATGGGTGGAGACGCGCGACGTCACCCACCGGACCGTCTTCGCCGACCAGCCGCTGACCCGGGCCATCCACGCCTTCCGCAAGCTGGTCACCGGCAAGGCCGTGACCACGGACGCGGTGACCGTGCGGCAGGTGGAGCGGGAGCGGTGGTCCGCCTCCGAGCTGGCGCACGCCGTACCGCCCGGGTACGCCGTGCTCTCGCTGACCTCGGTCAAGGGGGAGCGGGCGGCTCCCCTGCTGGTGCGGCTGCTCGCGACAGGCTGAGCCGACCCGTACGAGGTGGCAGAATCGAGGGGGGTCGTTCATACGACAAGGCGAAATTCCGGCGCCTCTCCCTTCTCTCGTACCCCTCCCTCCTCTAAGGCCCCTGGAACCCGATGCCGCTCACCCTCGCCTCACTCGTCCAGCACTCGGCGCTCAAGCTCAGCGTCCGGGCGGGGGAGGGCCGCCTCGACACCCCCGTGCGCTGGGCCCACGTCAGCGAGCTCGCCGACCCCGTCCCCTATATGGAGGGCGGCGAGCTGCTCCTGATCACCGCTATGAAGCTGGACGCGGAGGATCCGCAGGAGATGCGCCGGTACGTACGCCGCCTCGCCGCGGCCGGGGTCGTCGGCATCGGCTTCGCCGTCGGCGTGAACTACGAGGCGATCCCCGAGGCCCTGGTCGAAGCCGCGCGGACCGAGGACCTGCCGCTGCTGGAGGTACCGCGCAGGACCCCCTTCCTCGCGATCAGCAAGGCCGTCTCGGCGGCGCTGGCCGCCGACCAGTACCGCGCGGTGACCGCCGGCTTCGAGGCGCAGCGCGAACTGACCCGGGCCGCGCTCTCCGCCGACGGGCCGGCCGAGCTGCTGGCCAGGCTGGCGGCGCACGTGCACGGCTGGGCGGCCCTGTACGACACCTCGGGCGCGGTGGTCGCGGCCGCCCCGGAATGGGCGGCGCGGCGCGCCGCCCGGCTGACCCCCGACGTGGAGCGGCTGCGGGAGCGCCCGGCGCCCGCGAGCGCGGTGGTCGGCGGGTCGGAGGACCGCGTCGAGCTCCAGTCGCTCGGGACGGGCCGGCGGGCCCGCGGCGCGCTCGCCGTCGGCACGGGGGCACCGCTGGGCACGGCCGAGCGGTACGCCGTGCACTCGGCGGTGGCCCTCCTGACCCTGACCACCGAGCGGTCGAGGTCGCTGCACGACGCCGAGTCCCGGCTGGGGGCCGCGGTGCTGCGGATGCTGCTGGACGGCGAGGCCGAGCACGCCCGTGCGGTGGCCGGGGACCTGTACGGGGCGCTGCTGGAGGCGCCCTTCCGGCTGATCGTGGCGGAGCCGGCACTGCAGGGGACCGCGCAGCCGGAGGGGCTGGCGCTGCTGGCCGACGCGGTGGAGTCGGCGGCGGCCCGGGCGGGGGAGGCCCTGCTGGTGGTGCCGGAGCCGGGGCGGCTGGTGGTGCTGGCGGCCGACGGGGGCGCGGCGGTGCAGGCCACCACGGAGCACGCGGACGCGCTGGAGTCGCGGCGCGGGCGGGAGGCGGCCGGTCCGGAGCCGGACGAGCTGGTGATGGGGCTGTCCGCCGCCGCGGTGCCCTCCGAGGTGGCGGCGGCGTTCAGACAGGCCGACCAGGCGCTGGCCGTGGCCCGGCGGCGCGGGCGGCCGATGGTGGAGCACGAGGACCTGGCGGCGGGGTCGGTCCTGCCGCTGCTGGCGGACGAGGCGGTGCGGGCCTTCGCGGACGGCACGCTGCGGGCGCTGCGCGAACACGACGAGAAGGGGCGCGGGGACCTGGTGGCCTCGCTGCGGGCATGGCTGTCGCGGCACGGGCAGTGGGACGCGGCGGCGGCCGATCTCGGGGTGCACCGGCACACGCTGCGCTACCGGATGCGCAGGGTCGAGGAGATCCTCGGCCGCTCCCTCGACGACCCGGACGTCCGCATGGAGCTGTGGCTCGCCCTGAAGGCCACCTCGCCCGCCGCGTAGCCGGGCCGAAAACCGACCCCGCGCGGCGTCAGCCCGCGGCGCGACACTGACAAAGCGGCGCGGCCGGTGCCCGGCATGCTCCACCCCGGCTAAACACCGAAACCCGGACGGAGTCCTACGGTGGAGGGGACAAGGACCCCGCACACACTCGAAGGGCCGGGATTCGCATGACTTCCACCCACGCCTTCTGGCTCGCCGGCCGCCAGGCCACCGGCGAGGACAGCTTCGACGTCCACTCCCCGTGGGACAACCGGCTCGTCGGCACCGTCAGCGTGCCCACCGACGCCCAGGTCGAAGAGGCCGTGGCCGCGGCGTACGCCGTGACGGCCGAGTTCTCCGCGACTCCCGCCCACGTCCGCGCCGCCGCCCTGGACCACGTGTCCAAGCGCCTCGCCGAGCGCACCGAGGAGATCGCCCAGCTGATCTCCGCCGAGAACGGCAAGCCCATCAAGTGGGCCCGCGGTGAGGTCGGCCGTGCGGTGTCCGTGTTCCGTTTCGCCGCCGAAGAGGCCCGCCGCTTCAACGGCGGAGAGGCCCAGCGCCTCGACACCGACGCCGGTGGCGTCGGCCGTCTCGCCCTGACCCGCCGCTTCGTCAAGGGCCCGGTCCTCGGCATCGCGCCGTTCAACTTCCCGCTGAACCTGTGCGCCCACAAGGTGGCCCCCGCCATCGCCGTCGGCGCGCCGATCATCCTGAAGCCGGCCCCGGCCACCCCGCTCTCCGGGCTGATCCTCGGCGAGCTGCTCGCCGAGACCGACCTCCCGGCCGGCTCCTGGTCGGTCCTGCCGGTCGCCAACGACAAGATGCCGGCCCTGGTGAAGGACGAGCGCCTGCCCGTCATCTCCTTCACCGGCTCCGACAAGGTCGGCTACGCCATCCAGCAGTCGGTGCCCCACAAGCACTGCACCCTGGAGCTCGGCGGCAACGCCGCCGCCGTGGTCCTGGACGACTGGTCCTCCGAGGCCGACCTCGACTGGGCCGCGACCCGCATCGCGACCTTCTCGAACTACCAGGCCGGCCAGTCCTGCATCTCCGTGCAGCGCGTGATCGCCGACGCCTCCGTCTACGACCGCCTCGTCGAGAAGGTCGTCGCGAAGGTCCAGGCCCAGGTCACCGGCGACCCGAACGACGACGCCACCGACGTCGGCCCCCTCGTCTCCGAGGACGCCGCCAAGCGCGTCGAGTCCTGGGTCGACGAGGCCGTCTCGGCCGGAGCCAAGCTGCTGACCGGCGGCAAGCGCGAGGGCGCCTCGTACGAGCCCACCGTCATCGCGGACCTGCCCGCCGACACCACCCTCGCCGTCGAGGAGGTCTTCGGGCCGGTGCTGACGCTGACGAAGGTCGAGAACACCGACGAGGCCTTCGCCGCCGTCAACGACTCGAAGTTCGGCCTGCAGACCGGCGTCTTCACCCGGAACATCCAGACCGCGTTCCGCGCCCACCGCGAGCTCGAGGTCGGCGGCGTGATCGTCGGCGACGCGCCGTCCTACCGTGCCGACCAGATGCCGTACGGCGGCGTCAAGCAGTCGGGTGTCGGCCGTGAGGGTGTCCGCTACGCGATGGACGACTACACGTACGAGCGAGTCCTGGTCCTGACCGGCCTCGACATCTGATTCGCGTACGGCCAAAAAGCCGACGGCCGGAGCCCACTGTGCGGGGGCTCCGGCCGTCCCCCTTTTCCCGCGCGCCCGGATTGGGTACGACTCACAGGTAGCACCGGCCAGTAGGCCGGTCCCACCGACTCCGGCGGCGAGGTGAGTCCCCTCATGTCCGCAACACAGCCCAAGGTGACCGAGCGCGAGGCACGGCAGGTCGCGGAAGCAGCCCGGGAACAGGACTGGCGCAAGCCCAGCTTCGCCAAGGAACTCTTCCTGGGGCACTTCCGGCTCGACCTGATCCACCCGCACCCGATGCCCGCGGACGAAGACGTCCGGCGCGGCGAGGCCTTCCTGGCCCGGTTGCGGGCGTTCTGCGAGACCGAGATCGACGGGGCGCGCATCGAGCGCGAGGCGCGGATCCCCGACGAGACCGTGCGCGGGCTCAAGGAGCTCGGCGCCCTCGGCATGAAGATCGACCCCAAGTACGGGGGCCTGGGCCTCACCCAGGTGTACTACAACAAGGCGCTGGCCCTGGTCGGCTCCGTCAGCCCCGCCATCGGGGCCCTGCTCTCCGCGCACCAGTCGATCGGCGTCCCGCAGCCGCTGAAGATGTTCGGCACGCAGGAGCAGAAGGAGACCTACCTGCCGCGCTGCGCGACCACCGCCATCAGCGCCTTCCTGCTCACCGAGCCGGACGTCGGCTCCGACCCGGCGCGGCTGGCCACCACCGCCGTGCCCGACGGCGAGGACGCGTACGTCCTCGACGGGGTGAAGCTCTGGACCACCAACGGGGTCGTAGCGGACCTGCTGGTGGTGATGGCCCGCGTACCGAAGTCGGAGAACCACCGCGGCGGGATCACCGCCTTCGTCGTCGAGGCCGATTCCCCCGGGATCACCGTCGAACACCGCAACGCCTTCATGGGGCTGCGCGGCCTGGAGAACGGCGTCACCCGCTTCCACCGGGTCCGGGTGCCCGCGGCGCAGCGCATCGGCGCCGAGGGCGCCGGGCTGAAGATCGCGCTGACCACGCTGAACACCGGCCGGCTGTCGCTGCCCGCCATGTGCGTCGGCGCCGGGAAGTGGTGCCTGAAGATCGCCCGCGAATGGTCCGCCGTGCGCGAGCAGTGGGGCCGCCCGGTGGCCCGGCACGAGGCCGTCGGCGCCAAGATCTCCTTCATCGCCGCCACCACCTTCGCCCTCGAGGCCGTCGTCGACCTGGCCTCCCAGATGGCCGACGAGGACCGCAACGACATCCGCATCGAGGCCGCCCTCGCCAAGCTCTACGGCAGCGAGATGGCCTGCCTGATGGCCGACGAGCTCGTCCAGATCCGGGGCGGGCGCGGCTTCGAGACCGCCGAGTCGCTGGCCGCCCGCGGAGAACGCGCCGTGCCCGCCGAGCAGATGCTGCGGGACCTGCGGATCAACCGGATCTTCGAGGGCTCCACGGAGATCATGCACCTGCTGATCGCGCGCGAGGCCGTCGACGCCCACCTGTCGGTCGCCGGCGACCTCATCGACCCCGAGAAGGACCTCGGCGACAAGGCCAGGGCCGGAGCCCGCGCCGCCGGGTTCTACGCCCGCTGGCTGCCCAAGCTGGCCACCGGCCCCGGCCACGTCCCCGGCACGTACCGGGCCTTCCACCCGGGCGGCCACCCCGATCTCTCGGTCCACCTGCGCTACGTCGAGCGCAGCGCCCGCAAACTCGCCCGCTCCACCTTCTACGCCATGTCCCGCTGGCAGGGCCGGATGGAGACCAAGCAGGGCTTCCTCGGCCGGATCGTCGACATCGGCGCCGAGCTCTTCGCCATGAGCGCGGCGTGCGTGCGCGCCGAGCACCTGCGGGCCTCCGGGGAACACGGCCGCGAGGCCTACCAGCTGGCCGACGCCTTCTGCCGGCAGTCCCGGATCCGCGTCGAGGAGCTCTTCGGCCGGCTCTGGTCCAACACCGACGACCTGGACCGCAAGGTCGTCGCGGGCGTCCTGTCCGGCACCTACACCTGGCTCGAGGAAGGCGTGCTCGACCCCTCCGGCGACGGCCCCTGGATCGCGGACGCCACTCCCGGCCCGTCGAGTCACAAAAACGTGCACCGTCCCCTCCGCTGACCTGAGAGGATCGACCTCAGGCGCACTGATGTACGGGTGCACGGGCACGGGTGGGCGTACGCCCATCGGCACGAGGGCAAGGCGGACAGCGATGTCGACGGCCGTGGAAGACCGGGGCAGCCGGCGGCTGGCCTGGTGCGTGGCGCACGTCCTGCGCCACGCACCGGACCACATCGCCCTCGACCTGCTGGGCCGGCTCGACGGGCCGACCCGCAAGTACCTGTGCCGCGACGAGTGGCTCCCGGCCTCCGCCGTCACGCTGCTCCTGCGCCACGGCAGCGAGGCGGACCGCCACTTCATAGCCCGCAACCCCCGCGTGGTCGGGCGGCCCCTGCCCGGGCTGCCCGGCCCCGCCCGGTACGCCCGCCGCCGGACGCCGCCCGAACTGCCGCCCCTCCTGCGGGCCGAGCTCGGCCGCGACCCCGCCGAGGGCGCCCTCACCACCGCGGAGCTGACCGGCCTGCTGCGCCGGCACGGCGTGCGCAGGCCCCGCGTCGCCCTCGACGTCCTGCGGCTCCCGTACGCACTCGACCCGGGCGGGCTGGCCGCCGAGCACGCCCGGCAGCCGCTGCCGGCCGGCGCCGTCGAGGCGCTGCTGCTCGCCGCGGAACTCCCCGACGAGACCGTACGGGCGCTGCTCGCCACCCCCGCCGCCGCACCGGACGGGCGCTCCTGGCACCGCCCCGCCGTCCGCGCGGTCCGGATGGGCCGGCTCACCCACGAGGAGCTCGTCGCCCACGTGGCCCCGGCCCGCCGCACGCTGCTCCTCGGCGATCTCCCGCCCGGCCCGGGCCTGCGCTGGAACCTGCCCGAACAGGCGGGGATGCGCACGGCCGTCACCCGCTCCCTGACCCCGCTGGGGGACGATCCCCGGCTCTGGTCCGAACTGCTGCGGCACGCCCCCGGCTTCGCGGGGCCGCTGCCGGAGCTGGTGGCCGCCGTGGTCGCGGGAGGCACGCCCGGACCGCAGGGCCCGGCCGCGCCCGCCGCCGTGGTCCGCGGGACCGGGCCCGACGGGGCCCTCGCGCGCGCCGTACGCCGGCTGGCCCCGACCGCCGCCGAGCCGGTGACCGGGGGAGTGGAGCGGGAACTGGCCCTGGCCAGCCTCGCCGTCCCGATGGAGACCGTCCAGGAGGACGTCCGCTGGGTGCGGGACTGCCTGGACCGGGGCCTGCTCACGGGCGCCGACGTGGTCCGGCACAAACTGCCCGCCTGCTGGGCGCTGGACGAGGACCACTGGCTCGGTGACGTGGACCACCCCGACCGGCACGACCGCCCCGGGGCCGTGCTCGGCGCCCGCGCCGAGGCGGACCGGCTGTTCGCACTGGCCCTCGGCGAGGACCCGGACGCCTGGTGGCGGGTGGCCCGCACCCTCCCCGACTTCGCCGGAACGCTCCCGCACCTGCTGCTGCGGGTCACCGACGGGGACTCCGTGTCCACGCGCCCCTGAGTTGCGGCAACAATGGGGGGCATGAGCGACCGCCCAGCCCCCCTTGCCGATCCGCACCTCCTCTTCGACCCCGCGGCCGGCCGGCGGGACATCGTCATCCTCGGATCCACCGGGTCCATCGGGACCCAGGCCATCGACCTCGCCCTGCGCAACCCGGACCGGTTCCGGGTGACCGCCCTGTCCGCCGCCGGCGGGCGCGTCGGGCTCCTGGCCGAGCAGGCCCGGCAGCTGCGGGTGAACACCGTGGCCGTCGCCCGCGAAGACGTCGTACCGGCCCTGAAGGAGGCCCTGAACGCCCAGTACGGCGCTTCGGAGCCGCTGCCCGAGATCCTGGCCGGGCCCGACGCGGCGACCGAGCTCGCCGCGTCCGAGTGCCACACGGTCCTCAACGGCATCACCGGTTCCATCGGCCTCGCGCCCACCCTCGCCGCGCTGCGGGCCGGCCGGACCCTCGCCCTGGCCAACAAGGAGTCGCTGATCGTCGGCGGCCCGCTGGTCAAGGCCCTCGCGAAGCCCGGCCAGATCATCCCGGTCGACTCCGAGCACGCGGCCCTCTTCCAGGCCCTCGCCGCCGGCACCCGGGCCGACGTGCGCAAGCTCGTGGTCACCGCCTCCGGCGGGCCCTTCCGCGGCCGTACCCGTGCCGAGCTGGCCGGAGTCACCGTCGAGGACGCCCTCGCGCACCCCACCTGGGCCATGGGCCCGGTGATCACCATCAACTCGGCGACGCTGGTCAACAAGGGGCTGGAGGTCATCGAGGCGCACCTGCTCTACGACATCCCCTTCGACCGCATCGAGGTCGTGGTCCATCCGCAGTCCTACGTCCACTCGATGGTGGAGTTCTCCGACGGCTCCACGCTCGCCCAGGCCACCCCGCCGGACATGCGCGGACCCATCGCGATCGGCCTCGGCTGGCCCGAGCGCGTCCCGGACGCGGCCCCCGCGTTCGACTGGACCAAGGCTTCGACCTGGGAGTTCTTCCCGCTGGACACCGAGGCCTTCCCCTCGGTCGGCCTGGCCCGGCACGTGGGAACCCTGGGCTCCACCGCCCCCGCCGTGTTCAATGCGGCGAACGAGGAGTGCGTGGAAGCGTTCCTGGCCGGTCGGCTGCCGTTCACAGCAATCATGGATACGGTCTCTGCCGTGGTCGATGAGCACGGAACGCCGGACGCGGGAACTTCCCTGACCGTCGCGGACGTCCTCGAAGCGGAGACCTGGGCCAGGGCCCGGGCACAGGAGATGGCGGCCCGGGCCGCCGTGGAGGCGCGCGCATGACAGCACTCATGACGGTGGTCGGAATACTCATCTTCGTATTCGGTCTGCTCGTCTCCATCGCGTGGCACGAGCTCGGCCATCTCTCCACGGCCAAGCTCTTCGGCATCCGCGTGCCCCAGTACATGGTCGGTTTCGGCCCGACCATCTGGTCGCGGAACAAGGGCGAGACCGAGTACGGGATCAAGGCCATCCCGATGGGCGGCTACATCCGCATGATCGGGATGTTCCCGCCCGGCGAGGACGGCAAGGTGACCGCCCGGTCGACCTCGCCGTTCCGCTCGATGATCGAGGACGCGCGCTCGGCGGCGTACGAGGAGCTCCAGCCCGGCGACGAGACGCGGCTGTTCTACACGCGCAGGCCGTGGAAGCGCGTGATCGTGATGTTCGCGGGCCCGTTCATGAACCTGGTGCTGGCGCTGGCGATCTTCTTCGGCGTCTGGATGAGCTTCGGCATCAGCCAGACGACCACGCAGGTCGCGAACGTCTCGCCGTGCGTCATCCAGCAGAGCGAGAAGCGCGAGGTCTGCAAGGCGGGCGACCCGGTCGCCCCGGCCAAGGCCGCCGGGCTCCAGGCGGGTGACCGGATCGTGGCGTTCAACGGCCACAAGCTGACCGACTGGGCCGCCCTGCAGAAGCAGATCCGCGACACCGTCGGTCCCGCCACCGTGACGGTCGTGCGCGGCGGGCAGCAGCAGACCCTCCCCGTCAACCTGATCGAGAACAAGGTCGCCAAGACCGACGGCCACGGCGGGTACGTCAAGGGCGAGTACGTGACGGCCGGCTGGCTCGGCTTCACCCCGAAGAGCGAGATCGCCCCGCTGTCCTTCGGCCAGTCCGTGGACCACATGGGCGAGGTCGTCGACAACAGCGTCCAGGGGCTGCTCAAGCTGCCCGCCAAGGTCCCGGCGCTGTGGAACGCGGCCTTCGGCGGAGCCGAGCGCGAGCCCGACTCCCCGATGGGCATCGTCGGCGCCGCCCGGATCAGCGGCGAGATCGCCACCCTGGACATCCCGGCCGAGCAGCGGCTGGTGTTCTTCCTCCAGCTCGTCGGGTTCTTCAACCTCTCGCTGTTCCTGTTCAACATGCTGCCGCTGCTGCCGCTGGACGGCGGGCACATCGCGGGCGCCCTGTGGGAGTCCGTCCGGCGCACCGTGGCGCGCGTGTTCCGGCGCCCCGACCCGGGCCCGTTCGACGTGGCGAAGCTGATGCCGGCCGCTTACGTGGTGGCCGGAGTGTTCGTCTGCTTCACGCTGCTCGTGCTCGTGGCCGACGTGGTGAACCCGATCAAGATCACCTAGTACGTCCGCAGCCGTACGGGACGTACAGGAGCAGTAAGGGAGCCGGGCACGCTTCGTGCCCGGCTCCCTACGTTCGGGTGTTCCGGCCCCTCGGATGCGTGAGCGCCCCCGTGATTGGCGTAATCTCGAAGCCTGGAGCCCGCCGATCTCGGGACCTTGATCCACACCTTGGGGTTGCACAGCAGATGACTGCCATCTCACTCGGAATGCCGGCCGTGCCGACGAAGCTTGCCGACCGCAGGGTCAGCCGCAAGATCCAGGTCGGCTCGGTGGCCGTCGGCGGCGACTCACAGATCTCGGTGCAGTCGATGACGACCACCAGGACCTCCGACATCGGCGCCACGCTCCAGCAGATCGCAGAGCTGACCGCCTCCGGCTGCGACATCGTGCGCGTGGCCTGCCCGACGCAGGACGACGCCGACGCGCTCGCCGTGATCGCGAAGAAGTCGCAGATCCCGGTCATCGCCGACATCCACTTCCAGCCCAAGTACGTGTTCGCCGCGATCGACGCCGGCTGCGCCGCCGTCCGCGTGAACCCGGGCAACATCAAGCAGTTCGACGACAAGGTCAAGGAGATCGCGCGGGCCGCCAAGGACGCGGGCACCCCGATCCGCATCGGCGTCAACGCCGGCTCCCTCGACGCGCGACTGCTCAAGAAGTACGGCAAGGCCACCCCCGAGGCGCTCGTCGAGTCCGCGCTCTGGGAGGCCTCCCTCTTCGAGGAGCACGGCTTCAGCGACATCAAGATCTCGGTCAAGCACAACGACCCGGTCGTGATGGTCAACGCCTACCGCCAGCTCGCCGCCCAGTGCGAGTACCCGCTGCACCTCGGCGTCACCGAGGCCGGCCCGGCCTTCCAGGGCACCATCAAGTCCGCCGTGGCCTTCGGCGCGCTGCTCTCCGAGGGCATCGGCGACACGATCCGCGTCTCCCTCTCGGCCCCGCCGGTGGAGGAGATCAAGGTCGGCATCCAGATCCTGGAGTCGCTGAACCTCAAGCCGCGCCGCCTGGAGATCGTCTCCTGCCCCTCCTGCGGCCGCGCCCAGGTGGACGTCTACAAGCTGGCCGAGGAGGTCACGGCGGGCCTCACGGGCATGGAGGTCCCGCTGCGCGTCGCGGTCATGGGCTGCGTCGTGAACGGCCCGGGTGAGGCCCGCGAGGCCGACCTCGGCGTCGCCTCCGGCAACGGCAAGGGCCAGATCTTCGTGAAGGGCGAGGTCATCAAGACCGTCCCCGAGTCGAAGATCGTGGAGACCCTCATCGAAGAGGCGATGAAGATCGCCGAGCAGATGGAGAAGGACGGCATCGCCTCCGGCGAGCCCACCGTCGCCATCGGCGTCTGAGCACGCCGGTCGCCCGGGCCCTGCGCCCGGCGCCCCGCACGCACCGGCCCCGGCCCCGTTCCCGCAGCTAGCGGGCGGGGCCGGGGCTTTTTCGTGACCCGTGGGACCAGGCATCCTCAGGTGACGCCGGGTACAGTGCGGAGATCAGCAGACTTGTATGGTGAGGCCCCAGTGTTGACGCAGACCACCACCCGGGTCCTTGAGCCCAGTGATCTCGACGCCGCCCTCGAAGTCCTCGGACGCGAGCCGGTCGAGAACGCCTTCGTCACCTCCCGGGTCCAGGTCGCCGGACTCGACCCGTGGCGTCTGGGCGGCGAGATGTGGGGCTACTACACCGACGGCCGGCTGCGCTCCCTCTGCTACGCCGGCGCCAACCTGGTCCCCGTCTGCGCCGACGCCGACGCCGTCCGGGCCTTCGCCGAACGGGCCCGCCGCACCGGCCGCCGCTGCTCCTCCATCGTCGGCCCCGCCGAGGCCACCCGGCTGCTGTGGCGGCTCCTGGAGCCCAGCTGGGGACCCGCCCGCGACGTCCGCTCCCACCAGCCGCTCATGGTCACCGAGCAGCCGTCCGCCGAGGTGCGTCCCGATCCCCTCGTGCGCCGGATCCGCAAGGACGAGATGGACGTGATCATGCCTGCGTGCGTGTCCATGTTCACCGAGGAGGTCGGCGTCTCGCCGATGGCGGGCGACGGCGGCCTGCTCTACCAGGCCCGGGTCGCCGAGCTGGTCGGCACCGGCCGCTCCTTCGCCCGCATCGAGGACGGCAAGGTCGTCTTCAAGGCGGAGATCGGCGCCGCGACCGCCCGCGCCTGCCAGATCCAGGGCGTGTGGGTCGACCCCGAGTTCCGCGGCCGCGGGCACTCCGAGACCGGGATGGCCGCCGTCGTCGACTTCGCACTGCGCGACATCGCTCCCGTGGTCAGCCTCTACGTCAACGACTTCAACACGGCGGCCCGCGCCGCCTACCGCCGCGTCGGCTTCCGCGAGGTGGGCGCGTTCATGAGCGTGCTGTTCTGAACGCGCCGCCCGCACGGCTCGCCCCCGCGAGTCCCCACCGGCTGCGCGCGGGTCCGGGGGCCGTACGGACGCCGGCGCGGGACGCCCAGTAAGGTCGCGGCATGCTGCCTACCCCCGAGGGCGACGGCCCCGACCGGCCCGCCGGACTCCGCATCGCTCCCCTCGACCTCGCCGACCGCGTGGACGAGGCCCTGCGCGTGCAGGCCGTGGCCTTCGGGCTCAGCCCGGAGGAGGTCGGCATCCGGCGCTACATCGTGCAGCGCCACATGACCTGCCGCGGAGCCCGCGCCCTCGGCGCGTTCACCGACGACGGCGCCCTCGCCGGGTTCGTGTACGGGATGCCGAACGACCGGGCGTACTGGTGGTCCTCCGTCGTCGAGCCGTACCTGCGGTCCGAGGGGGTCGACGGATGGCTCGACCGCTCCTTCGTGATCACCGAGCTGCACGTCCACCCCGGCTTCCAGGGCCGCGGCGTGGGCCGCACCCTCATCACCCGGCTCACCGACGCCGCCGAGGAGCCCCGCTCCATCCTCTCCGCCATCGACACCGAGAGCCCGGCCCGCGGGCTCTACCGGGCCCTCGGCTACACGGACCTGGCCCGCCAGGTGCACTTCCCGAGCGCCAGCCTCCCGTACGCCGTGATGGGCGCCCCGCTGCCGCTGCGCCGCCCCTGAAACGGTTACCGGGGCGCCGGGCACCCCCGGTAGCCTCCCGGCATGTCATCGCAACACGTGCAGCGCATGTCCCGCCTCATGGCCAAGACCCTCCGCGAGGACCCGGCCGACGCCGAGACCCTCAGCCACCGGCTCCTCGTCCGCGCCGGATACGTCCGCCGCAGTTCCGCCGGCGTGTGGACCTGGCTGCCGCTCGGCAAGAAGGTCCTCGACAACGTCTCCCGCATCGTCCGCGAGGAGATGGACGCGATCGGCGCCCAGGAGGTGCTGCTCCCGGCGCTGCTGCCGAAGGAGCCGTACGAGGTCAGCGGACGCTGGTCGGAGTACGGGGACCTGCTCTTCCGGCTCAAGGACCGCAAGGGCGCGGACTACCTGCTCGGCCCCACCCACGAGGAGATCTTCACCCTCGTGGTGAAGGACCAGTGCACGTCCTACAAGGACCTGCCGGTCATGCTCTACCAGATCCAGACCAAGTACCGCGACGAGGCCCGGCCGCGGTCCGGCGTGCTGCGCGGCCGCGAGTTCCAGATGAAGGACTCGTACTCCTTCGACGTGAGCGACGAGGGCCTCGCCGAGTCGTACGCCCTCCACCGGGCCGCGTACCAGCGCATCTTCGAACGCCTCGGCCTGGACCACCGCATCGTCTCCGCGGTGTCGGGCGCGATGGGCGGCTCGGCGTCGGAGGAGTTCCTCGCGCCCGCGCCGGCCGGCGAGGACACCTTCGTCGACTGCCCGTCCTGCGACTACGCGGCGAACACGGAGGCCGTCACCTTCGCACTGGCCCCGGTGGACGCCGAGCACCCCGCGATCGAGGAGGTCGACACCCCCGACACCCCGACGATCGAGACCCTCGCCGCGCACCTCGGCGTGCCCGCTTCGGCGACGCTGAAGAACCTCCTGGTGAAGGTCGACGGCGAGATCACGGCCGTGGGCGTACCCGGTGACCGGGAGGTGGACCTCGGCAAGCTCGGCGAGCATCTCGCCCCGGCCGTGGTGGAGTTGGTGACGGCCGAGGACTTCACCGACCGCCCCGACCTGGTGCGCGGCTACGTCGGCCCGCAGGGCCTGGGCAAGGTCCGCTACCTGGCCGACCCCCGTGTCGCGCCCGGCACTTCGTGGGTGACCGGCGCCAACAAGGCGGACACGCACGCCCGGAACGTCGTCTGCGGACGGGACTTCGAGGTGGACCGCTACCTCGACGTGGTCGTCGTCGAGCCGGGCGACCCCTGCCCCCGCTGCGGCGCCGGGCTCCGGCTGGACCGGGCGATCGAGATCGGGCACATCTTCCAGCTGGGCCGCAAGTACGCGGACGCCTTCGGGCTCGACGTGCTGGGCCGGGAGGGCAAGCCGGTGCGGGTCACGATGGGCTCGTACGGCATCGGCGTCTCGCGGGCGGTGGCCGCGCTGGCCGAACAGACCGCGGACGAACGGGGTCTGGCCTGGCCGGCGGAGGTGGCCCCGGCCGACGTCCACGTCGTGGCGGCGGGCAAGGCCGTACCGCTCGCGCTGGCGGAGCGGGCGGCCGAGGCCCTCGCGGAGTCCGGGCTGCGGGTCCTGCTGGACGACCGCCCGGGCCTGTCCCCGGGCGTGAAGCTCACGGACGCCGAGCTGATCGGCGTCCCGTGGATCCTGGTGGCGGGCCGCCGCTCGGCCGACGAGGTGGTCGAACTCCAGCACCGTGCCACGGGCACGCGCGAGGAACTCCCCCTGGCGGAAGCCCTCGCCCGGGTGACGACGGCCTGATCCGCCTCCCGCCTCCCGCCTTCCGGCCCCGCGGTCAGTCCGCTTCCGGCCCGCCGGAGGCGGTGTCGCTGTCGCTGTCGGTGTCGGTGGCGGGTCCCGGGTCCGGCCCGGTGACCTGGGGAGGGGGCGGCGGCGCGGCGACCGCGGGCGGGGGCTGCGGCGCGGGCCCCGCCGCCCCGGCCGGCTCCGTCCCGCCCGGCGCCGGGGTCGGGGCCGCGCGCTCCAGGAAGCGCAGGAGTTCCACCGGGAACGGCAGGACCAGCGTGGAGTTCTTCTCCGCGGCCACCGCCACCACCGTCTGCAGCAGCCGCAGCTGCAGCGCCGCCGGCTGCTCCGACATCACCGCCGCCGCCTCGGCCAGCTTCTTCGAAGCCTGCAGCTCGGCATCCGCGTTGATGACGCGCGCCCGCCGTTCGCGGTCGGCCTCCGCCTGCCGCGCCATCGACCGCTTCATCGTCTCCGGCAGCGAGACGTCCTTGATCTCGACCCGGTCGATCTGCACGCCCCAGCCCACCGCCGGGCTGTCGATCATCAGCTCCAGCCCCTGGTTCAGCTGCTCCCGGTTGGACAGCAGATCGTCCAGGTCGGACTTGCCGATGATCGAGCGCAGCGAGGTCTGCGCCATCTGCGAGACCGCGAAGCGGTAGTCCTCGACCTCGATGATCGCGTTCGCCGGGTCCACGACCTTGAAGTACACGACCGCGTCCACCCGCACCGTGACGTTGTCCCGCGTGATGCCCTCCTGAGCGGGCACCGGCAGCGTCACGATCTGCATGTTGACCTTGTGCAGACGGTCGACGAACGGGAGGATCATGGTGAATCCCGGCCCCCGGACCCCTTGCCGCAGGCGGCCGAAGCGGAAGACCAGGCCCCGCTCGTACTGCCGCACCACCCGCGCGGCCACACCCGAGTACACCGCGACCGCCGCGCCGGCCGCGATCGCCGCTGTCAGCAGTTCCTGGACCATGACGGCCTCCTGCGGGGCACTTGCCCGCCCGTATCCACGGTATGCCCTACAGCCAGGCCGCGAACTCCAGCAGCAGCTCCGCCTCCCGGCGCCGTCCCGCGGCCAGTGCCCGGTTGCCGGACTCCACCGCGCGGAACAGCGTCCAGCCCCGCAGCCGGTCCCGGTCCAGCTCCAGGGAGTCGGCCAGCTTGTTCACCCGGCGACGGGCGCCCGCCGCCCCCGCCGAGGAGGCGACCTGGTCCTCCAGCCGGTCCCGGACCAGCCGCGCCAGGTCGTACGCACGGTCCCCGACCAGCGGATCGGGCCCCACCGCCAGCCACGGCGCGCGCTCGCCCGCCAGCACCTTGCCCTGCCGGAAGTTCCCGTGCAGCAGCAGCTCCTCACCGGGCAGCGCGGTCAGCTCCTCGCGGACCGCGAGCGCCGAGGAGGCCAGCGCCTCCGCCTCCGGCGGAGCCTTGCGCAGGAGCTCCGCCTGCCGGGCCGTGCGCTCGGCCACCGTCTCGAACGGGTGCCCGGCCGGCGGGGCCACCCAGAGCCTGCGCAGCGTCCCGCACGCCTCCAGCAGGGCCTTCGTGTCCGGGAGGGAGCGCAGCGAGACCTCCGGGTGGAGCCGCTCCAGCAGCAGCGCCCCGTCCTCCTCGTGGTGCCGGGTGTCGAGGACCCGTACGGCGCCGAAACCGCCCCAGTGCGCCAGCGCGGCCAGCTCCCGGTCGGGCCGGGCCCGCGGGGGAGCCAGCTTCAGCGCGGCCGGCGTCCCGTCGGCGTAGTGGACGAGGAGGACCAGACTGCTCCGGCCGCCGGGGGCCTGCACCCGCTGGACCCGCACCCCACGCCGGGCCGGCGCCTCCTCGGCGAGCCGGGGCAACTGCCCCAGCCAGTCCGCGTTCTGCGCCGAATCCGGCGTCTCGCCGAGCGCCCGTACAAGCCGCTGCGGCGGTTCGAAAGCCATGCGTGCGTGATCCCTTTCAGCTGGTCCGGGCTCGTTCTCCACGTTCCGTGAGCCCAGGGAAGGCTACGCCGACCCCGCGCCAGCGTGCCGCGCGGACGGCCGCGGCACTCAGCGCGTCGGCCGCCTCGCGGCGCAGCCGGCCCTCCGCCGCCCGCACCAGGTCGGAGTAGGCGCCCGCCACCCGGTCCTCGATCTCGGCGGCCAGCCGCTCGGCGTCGGCCGGGCCGCGCACCTCGAAGGGCAGGGCGTACGCCGCCTCCGCGGGCCGCGGCGCGCCGCCCATCTCGCGCACCGTCCGGGCGAGCGCGTCCCGGCGCGAGAGGTGGCCGCCGTACGCCTCGCGGGCCTCGGCCGACCGGCCGGCGGCGGCCCGGGCGCCGATGACCCCGTAGCCGTAGGCGGCCGCGTGCTCGGCGGCGAGCGCGGCCTGCGCCGCCTCCAGGGCGCGGCCGGCGGAGGGTTCGGGGGTCACGGCTTGTCTCCCTGGGGCGAGGTCAGCAGGTAGGCGTGTACGGCGCCGCAGGCGGCCACCGAGGCCAGCAGCCGGGCCAGCTCCCCGGGCGCCCCGGCGAGGGTGACGGTCCGCGCCTCGGCGAGGCTCCGCTCGGCGTCGGCCAGGGCGGTCAGGGCCTCCTCGGGCTTCGGCGGCACGGGACCGGCACTCGCCACGGGGGCGCCGGCCGCGGCGGACGACGGCGAGGCGGACGGCGGGGCGGAGCCCGGGGGCCTGCCGGGCGCGGGGTCCGCGGAGGCCAGCGCCCCCGCGTGCGCGGCGACCGCGGCGCGCAGCGGCGCGAGGCGCGCGGCCAGGGCCGGATGGGCGGCGGCCGTGGCGTCGTAACGTTCCAGCAGCCGTTCGCTCTCCCGAACGGCCGTCTCGCGCATCCGCCGTTCGAGTGGAACCCCGCCCCCGGTGTCGGGCGAGCCGCCCCCGTCGGAGCACCCGGTGAGCAGCGCGGCGCCGGCCACGCCGGCCACGCCGGCGGCGCCGGCGGCGCCGGCGAGCAGGCTCCTGCGAGAGGGCCGCGAAGGCGGAGTCCAGGGCACGGAGGCGTCCTCGAAAGTGGTGGCGGGGCAGGGTGTGATCACCGTACCCGGGGCTCCGTCTCCACGACGGACGGCAACACCCTCCGCGACCGGATACCCTTTGACCTGACACGCGACGTAAACACAACAGCACACGCGGCCGAGGAGTCACCCGGATGAGCACCACCCAGAGCGACAGGCTGCGCGGATTGCTGGAGCCGCTCGTCGCCGCCAAGGGCCTGGATCTCGAGGACATCGAGATGTCCAAGGCCGGCAAGCGCCGGATGCTGCGCATCATCGTGGACTCCGACGAGGGCGTGGAACTGGACGCGTGTGCCGAGCTGAGCCGTGAGGTCTCCGACAAGCTCGACGAATCCGACGTGATGGGCGAGGACGAGTACGTCCTCGAGGTGAGCTCGCCGGGCGCCGACCGCCCGCTGACCGAGCACCGTCACTACGTACGGGCGATCGACCGCCTCGTGAAGTTCCAGCTCGCCGAGGGCGGGGAACTGATCGCCCGCATCCTCGACGTGGACGACGAGGGAATGGACCTGGAGGTCCCGGGCGTGAAGGGCCGCAAGGCCACCGCCCGCCGCATCGCTTTTTCCGACATCGCCAAGGCGCGGGTCGAGATCGAGTTCAACCGCAAGGACAAGAAGGAAGAGGAGGCGTAGCCGTGGACATCGACATGAGTGCCCTGCGGGGTCTGGTCCGGGAGAAGGAGATCTCCTTCGACCTGCTCGTCGAGGCGATCGAGTCGGCCCTCCTCATCGCGTACCACCGCACCGAGGGAAGTTTCCGGCGGGCGCGCGTGGTGCTCGACCGCACCAACGGCCACGTCGTCGTCTGGGCGACGGAGGACCCGCGGGACCTGGAGGAGGGGCAGGAGGCCAAGGAGTTCGACGACACCCCGTCGGACTTCGGCCGGATCGCCGCGACGACCGCCAAGCAGGTGATCCTCCAGCGTCTGCGCGACGCGGAGGACGACCTGACCTTCGGCGAGTTCGCCGGACGCGAGGGCGACGTCATCACCGGCGTCGTCCAGCAGGGCAAGGACCCCAAGAACGTCCTCGTCGACATCGGCAAGCTGGAGGCCATCCTGCCGGTGCAGGAGCAGGTCCCCGGCGAGGACTACACGCACGGCCTCCGCATCAAGGCGTACGTCGTGCGGGTGGCGAAGGGTGTCCGCGGTCCGTCCGTGACCCTGTCGCGCACCCACCCCAACCTGGTGAAGAAGCTCTTCGCGCTGGAGGTCCCGGAGATCGCGGACGGCAGCGTCGAGATCTCGGCGATCGCCCGCGAGGCCGGCCACCGCACCAAGATCGCCGTCCGGTCCACCCGCTCGGGGCTCAACCCCAAGGGCGCCTGCATCGGCCCGATGGGCGCCCGTGTGCGCAACGTCATGGCCGAGCTGCACGGTGAGAAGATCGACATCGTGGACTGGTCGGACGACCCGGCGGAGATGGTCGCGAACGCGCTGTCACCCGCCCGGGTGAGCAAGGTCGAGGTCGTGGACTGGGACTCGCGCTCCGCCCGGGTGACCGTGCCCGACTACCAGCTGTCGCTGGCCATCGGCAAGGAGGGCCAGAACGCCCGCCTCGCCGCGCGGCTCACCGGCTGGCGCATCGACATCCGCCCCGACACCGAGGTGTCCCCGGACGCCGACCGGGCCCGGGGCGGGGAATAAATCCGTACCGGTCGGAGCTGTCCGGCCGGTAGACAGGATCAAGACAGCAGATCTCGACAACATCCGTTCGATTTTTCGCCCGAAGGGGTGAGGTCGGTGCGGGGAGGTAGACTTAGGCGTGTCTGGCCGGACGCAAGCCCGCGCATGCCCCGAACGCACCTGTGTGGGGTGCCGGGAGCGAGCGGCCAAGAGCGATCTGCTGCGCATCGTGGCGATCGGGGACGAATGCGTCCCCGATCCAAGCGGTACGCTGCCCGGCCGGGGCGCCTACGTGCACCCTGCCGTGGTCTGTCTGGACAAGGCGGTCCGTCGCAGAGCGTTCCCCCGGGCCCTTCGGTCCCCGGGAGCACTCGACACGACCGGACTGAGCAAAGCCGTGGCCGTCGTGGCCGAGGCGACACCGTAAGAAGTAGTACGGCACGGATACCCCGTGCGGTCAGGTACCTCGCGAGTTGGAAGTAGGTCGAGATTGCGATGAGCACTCGATGAGTACGCGATGAGTACGCCCATGAAGTAGCGACGGTCCGGCGTAACCCGGACCTAAAAGGAGCGAAGTGGCTAAGGTCCGGGTATACGAACTCGCCAAGGAGTTCGGAGTTGAGAGCAAGGTCGTCATGGCCAAGCTCCAGGAACTCGGTGAGTTCGTCCGTTCGGCGTCCTCGACGATCGAGGCGCCGGTTGTACGCAAGTTGACTGACGCACTGCAGGGGCCCGGCGGCAGCGCCGGCAAGTCCGCTGCGAAGCCGGGCGCGCCCCGCAAGGCCGCGCCCGCCAAGCCCGGGGTTCCCACCCCGGGTGCCGTTGCACGTCCCGCTGCGCCGAAGCCCGGCGCACCGGCCCCCAAGCCGGCCGCTGCCGAGGCTCCGGCCGCGGCTGCCCCGGTGACCCCGGCCGCCTCCGGCCCGCGTCCCGGCCCGAAGGCCCCGGCCGCCCCGAAGCCCGCTCCGGCGGCTCCCGTGGCGACCGAGTTCTCCGCGCCTCCGGCGGCCCCGGCCGCCCCGGCGCGCACCGAGCGTCCCGCCGGTCCCGGTGCGACCCCCGGCCCGCGTCCGGCGCAGCAGCGTCCCGCGGCCCAGGGCGGCCAGGCCGGCGCCCGTCCCGGCGCCCCGCGCCCGGCCGGCACCGCCCCCGGTCAGGGACAGCGTCCCGCCGGTCCCGGTTCGCAGACCCCGCGTCCGCAGGGCGCCCGTCCGGCCGGTCCCCGTCCGGGCAACAACCCGTTCACCTCTGGTGGCTCCACCGGCATGGCGCGCCCGCAGGCGCCCCGTCCGGCCGGCGCTCCCCGTCCCGGTGCCCCCGGCGCCGGCGGCGGCCAGGGTGCTCCCCGCCCGCAGGGTGGTCCCGGTGGCGCTCCGCGTCCGCAGGGTCCCGGTGCGGGTCGTCCGACCCCGGGCGGCATGCCCCGTCCGCAGGGCGGCGCCCCGCGTCCCGGTGGTGCCCCCGGCGGTAACCGTCCGAACCCGGGCATGATGCCGCAGCGTCCCGCTGCCGGCGGTCCCGGTCCCCGTCCCGGCGGCGGCCCCGGTGGCCGTGGTCCCGGTGCCGGTGGCGCGCGTCCCGGTGGCGGCGCCGGTCGTCCCGGTGGCGGCGGCTTCGCCGGCCGTCCGGCCGGTCCCGGCTCGCGTCCCGCGGGCGGCGGCGGCTTCGGCGGCCCGCGTCCGGGTGGCGGCGGCTTCGGCGGCGGCCCGGCCGGCGCCGGTGGCGGCGGTCGTCCCGGCTTCGGTGGCCGTCCCGGCGGTCCCGGTGCCCGTGGTGGCACGCAGGGTGCCTTCGGCCGTCCCGGCGGGCCCGCCCGTCGCGGTCGCAAGTCGAAGCGTCAGAGGCGCCAGGAGTACGAGGCCATGCAGGCCCCGTCGGTCGGCGGCGTGATGCTGCCCCGCGGCAACGGCGAGACCGTTCGCCTGTCGCGCGGTGCTTCGCTCACCGACTTCGCGGAGAAGATCAACGCCAACCCGGCGTCGCTCGTCGCCGTGATGATGAACCTCGGCGAGATGGTCACCGCCACGCAGTCCGTCTCGGACGAGACGCTCGAGATGCTGGCCGGCGAGATGAACTACCAGGTTCAGATCGTCAGCCCGGAGGAAGAGGACCGCGAGCTCCTCGAGACCTTCGACATCGAGTTCGGCGAGGACGAGGGCGGCGAGGAATACCTCATGCCGCGTCCGCCGGTCGTCACCGTCATGGGTCACGTCGACCACGGTAAGACCCGACTGCTCGACGCCATCCGCAAGACGAACGTCGTCGCGGGCGAGGCCGGTGGCATCACGCAGCACATCGGTGCGTACCAGGTCTCCACCGAGGTCAACGACGAAGAGCGTCGCATCACCTTCATCGACACCCCGGGTCACGAGGCGTTCACCGCCATGCGTGCCCGTGGTGCCAAGTCGACCGACATCGCGATCCTCGTGGTCGCGGCCAACGACGGCGTCATGCCGCAGACGATCGAGGCGCTGAACCACGCCAAGGCCGCCGGCGTCCCGATCGTCGTCGCGGTCAACAAGATCGACGTCGAGGGTGCGGACCCGGTCAAGGTGCGCGGTCAGCTCACCGAGTTCGGTCTGGTCGCCGAGGAGTACGGCGGCGACACGATGTTCGTCGACATCTCCGCCAAGCAGGGTCTGCACATCGACTCCCTGCTCGAGGCCGTCGTCCTCACCGCCGACGCCTCGCTCGACCTCCGCGCCAACCCGGAGCAGGACGCTCAGGGTATTGCGATCGAGTCCCACCTCGACCGCGGCCGCGGTGCCGTCGCCACCGTCCTCGTCCAGCGCGGTACCCTCCGCGTCGGCGACACGATGGTCGTGGGCGACGCCTACGGCCGAGTGCGCGCCATGCTCGACGACAAGGGCAACAACGTCGAGGAAGCGGGTCCGTCGACCCCCGTCCTGGTCCTGGGTCTCACCAACGTCCCCGGCGCCGGCGACAACTTCCTCGTCGTCGACGAGGACCGCACCGCCCGTCAGATCGCCGAGAAGCGTGCTGCGCGTGAGCGCAACGCCAACTTCGCCAAGCGCGTCCGCCGGGTGTCCCTGGAAGACCTCGACTCGGTCCTCAAGGCCGGTCTGGTCCAGGAACTCAACCTCATCATCAAGGGCGACGCGTCCGGTGCGGTCGAGGCCCTCGAGTCCTCGCTGCTCCAGCTCGACGTCGGCGAAGAGGTCGACATCCGCGTCCTGCACCGCGGTGTGGGTGCGGTCACCGAGTCCGACATCGCCCTGGCGATGGGCTCCGACGCCATCGTCATCGGTTACAACGTCCGTGCGGCCGGCCGTGCCGCGCAGATGGCGGACCGCGAGGGTGTCGACGTCCGCTACTACTCGGTGATCTACCAGGCCATCGAGGAGATCGAGGCGGCCCTCAAGGGTCTGCTCAAGCCGGAGTACGAAGAGGTCGAGCTCGGTACGGCGGAGGTCCGCGAGATCTTCCGCTCGTCCAAGCTGGGCAACATCGCGGGTGTCCTCATCCGCTCCGGCGAGGTCAAGCGCAACACCAAGGCGCGGCTCCTGCGCGATGGCAAGGTCATCGCCGAGAACCTCACCATCTCCGGTCTGCGCCGCTTCAAGGACGACGTCACCGAGATCCGCGAGGGCTTCGAGGGTGGTATCAACCTCGGTTCCTTCAACGACATCAAGATCGACGACGTCATCGCGACGTACGAGATGCGCGAGAAGCCCCGCGCGTAAGCGCGAGGCGGTTCGCACCGTGTCGTAAGCCCGGGGCCGGTCGGCGGAATATCCGTCGATCGGCCCCGGCCGTTGCGTGTACGGTTCTGGTGACCCTGCCGCGCGACGGCCGGCAGGCCACCGAACCCGAACCGGCGGGATATCCGGAACTGAATGTACGTGGGGACTCTGTCCTTCGACCTGCTCCTCGGCGACGTCCACTCGCTGAAGGAGAAACGCTCTCTCGTCCGGCCCATCGTCGCCGAGCTCCAACGCAAGTTCTCCGTGAGCGCGGCCGAAGTGGGCGACCAGGATCTGCACCGCAGGGCCCGTATCGGGGTCGCTCTGGTCAGCGGGGACGCGGGGTTCCTCTCGGATGTACTGGACCGCTGCGAGCGGCTGGTCGCGGCACGTCCGGAAGTGGAGCTGCTGTCGGTGAGACGGCGGCTGCACGGTGATGAAGACTGACTGCAAGACATAAGAAGGAGACGGACCAGTGGCCGACAATGCGCGGGCGAAGAAGCTGGCGGACCTCATCCGGGAGGTGGTGGCCGAGAAGCTGCAGCGCGGTGTCAAGGACCCCCGCCTCGGTACGCACGTGACCATCACGGACACCCGGGTCACCGGCGACCTGCGGGAGGCCACGGTCTTCTACACGGTTTACGGTGACGACGAGGACCGCGCCAGCGCGGCGGCGGGCCTCGAGAGCGCCAAGGGCGTACTGCGCTCCGCGGTCGGCCGGGCGGCGGGCACCAAGTTCACGCCCACCCTGACCTTCGTCGCGGACGCCCTCCCGGAGAACGCCAAGACCATCGAGGACCTCCTCGAGAAGGCGCGCACCTCCGACGCCCAGGTGCGCGAGGTGTCCTCCGGCGCCCAGTACGCCGGCGACGCCGACCCGTACAAGAAGCCGGGCGACGAGGACGACGAGGACGCAGCCTCCGAATGAGCAACAACGCAGGGAAGACGCCGGACGGGCTTGTCATCGTCGACAAGCCGTCCGGCTTCACTTCGCACGACGTGGTCGCCAAGATGCGCGGGATCGCCAAGACCCGCCGCGTGGGCCACGCCGGCACGCTCGACCCGATGGCTACGGGCGTCCTCGTCCTGGGCGTCGAGAAGGCCACCAAGCTCCTCGGCCACCTCGCGCTCACGGAGAAGGAGTACCTCGGCACGATCCGCCTCGGCCAGGACACCCTGACGGACGACGCGGAGGGCGAGATCACCTCCTCCACGGACGCCTCCGCGGTGACCCGCGAGGCCGTGGACGCGGGCATCGCCAAGCTGTCCGGCGAGATCATGCAGGTCCCCTCGAAGGTCAGCGCCATCAAGATCAAGGGCGTGCGCTCCTACAAGCGCGCCCGCGACGGCGAGGACTTCGAGATCCCGGCCCGGCCGGTGACCATCTCGTCGTTCCAGGTGTACGACATGCGCGAGGCGGAAGCCGAGGACGGCACCAAGGTCGTCGACCTCGTCGTCTCCGTCGTCTGCTCCAGCGGTACGTACATCCGCGCGCTCGCCCGTGACCTGGGCGCCGACCTGGGCGTCGGCGGGCACCTCACCGCGCTGCGGCGCACCCGGGTGGGCCCGTACAAGATCGACCGGGCACGGACCCTGGACCAGCTCCAGGAGGAGCTGACCGTCATGCCGATCGGCGAGGCGGCGGCCGCGGCCTTCCCGCGCTGGGACCTCGACGCCCGGCGGGCCTCGCTGCTCGCCAACGGCGTGCGGATCGACATGCCGGACGCGTACCCCGCGGGACGGACCGTGGCGGTCTACGGGCCGGACGGCGTACTGCTCGGGCTCGTGGAGAGCAAGGGCGGCAAGGCGAAGTCGCTGGCGGTCTTCGCCTGATCCGCTGATCCGCCGGTCGTCGCCCGACCCGCTGGTCTTTTGATCCGCTCCGACGTGGAGCGGTGAGCGCACATCGCCTGCCGCTCACCGCTCCACGACCCCCCTCGGGTAGGTCTCTATCCAGCGGGGCCCTCGTATTCACCCGTCCGGGCAGGCGCGCGGAGTGACTGGAGGGAGCGCAAGGGGGCGCTTTCGCCCTCCGCACTCCTTCCCCGCCGGGGCGCCGACCGCCCGATATGACGGAGACAGACCCCGGCCAGATGCCGATGCTGGCCCCCGGGCACGGGCATGGCAGTCTTAGACCAGCAATCGGCAACCAGTAAAAGGGCCTACACGGTTCGGGCGAGGAGCGGTCACAGTGCAGCGCTGGCGTGGCTTGGAGGACATCCCCCAGGACTGGGGACGCAGCGTCGTCACCATCGGCTCGTACGACGGTGTGCACCGGGGCCATCAGCTGATCATCGGGCGGGCCGTGGCCAAGGCCCGCGCGCTCGGCGTCCCGTCCGTGGTCGTCACCTTCAGCCCGCACCCGAGCGAGGTCGTGCGCCCCGGCAGCCACCCGCCGATCCTGGCCCCGTACGACCGCCGTGCCGAGCTGATGGCCGGGCTGGGTGTGGACGCACTGCTGATCCTGCCGTTCACGGCGGAGTTCTCGCAGCTCTCCCCGGCCGACTTCATCGTGAAGGTGCTCGTCGACAAGCTGCACGCGCGCGCCGTCATCGAGGGCCCGAACTTCCGCTTCGGCCACCGGGCCGCCGGGAACGTCGACTTCCTCCGCGAGCTGGGTGCCACGTACGACTACGAGGTCGAGGTCGTGGACCTGGTCGAGCGCGGCGAGGCGGGCGGCGGCGTGCCGTTCTCCTCCACCCTGGCGCGCAGGCTGGTCGCCGAGGGCGACATGGACGGCGCGGCCGAGATCCTGGGCCGGCCGCACCGGGTCGAGGGCATCGTCGTACGGGGCGCCCAGCGCGGGCGTGAGCTCGGCTTCCCGACGGCCAACGTCGAGACGCCACCGCACACCGCGATCCCCGCGGACGGCGTGTACGCGGGCTGGCTCACGGCGGGCGGCGAGCGGATGCCCGCCGCGATCTCGGTCGGCACGAACCTGCAGTTCGACGCCACCGAGCGGACCGTTGAGGCGTACGCGATCGACCGGGTCGGCCTGGACCTGTACGGCCTGCACGTGACCGTGGACTTCCTCGCGTACGTGCGCGGCATGGCGAAGTTCGAATCCCTGGACGGCCTCCTCGAAGCCATCGCGGACGACGTGAAGCGCGCGCGGACGCTGACCGAGTCGTACGACGCGGAGCGCTGAGCCGGCCGACCGCCCCCCGAACGCGCAAGGGCCCGTACCTCCCCGGGGAGGTACGGGCCCTTCCTGCCGTCGTGGCCGTTCAGCCGAGCCGCGGGTCGCGCGGGGGCTGCTGGGGCTGCTGCGGGTGCTGGGGCGGCTGCTGCTGCGGCTGCCAGGGCTGGCCGGGCTGCGGGTAGGGCTGGGCGTACGGCTGCGGAGGCTGCTGGTACGGGGACGGGCCCTGGGGCTGGACGTACGGCGGCTGGCCCTGCGGCTGCTGCGGAGGCTGCTGGTACGCCTGGGGCTGCGGGGGCTGCGGCTGCTGAGGTGCTCCCCAGTGGCCCTGGGGGGCCTGCTGGGCGGCGCGGAGGAAGTCCTCGGCGACGAGCGCGGAGAGGTTGAAGTACGCCTCCCGGGTCTTCGGCCGCATCAGGTCGAGGTCGACCTCGGCACCGGCCGCGAGGTGCTCGTCGAACGGCACCACGACGACGCCCCGGCACCGGGTCTCGAAGTGCTGGACGATGTCTTCGATCTTGATCATCTTGCTGGTCTCGCGGACCCCCGAGATGACCGTGAGGGAGCGGGAGACCAGATCGGCGTACCCGTGGGCCGAGAGCCAGTCGAGCGTGGTGCTCGCGCTGCTGGCGCCGTCCACCGACGGGGTCGAGATGATGATCAGCTGATCGGCCAGGTCCAGGACTCCGCGCATCGCGGAATAGAGGAGACCGGTGCCCGAGTCGGTGAGGATGATCGGGTACTGGCGGCCGAGCGTGTCGATGACGCGGCGGTAGTCCTCGTCGTTGAACGTCGTGGACACGGCCGGGTCGACGTCGTTGGCGATGATCTCCAGGCCGGAGGGGGCCTGGGAGGTGAACCGCCGGATGTCCATGTACGAGTTCAGGTACGGGATCGCCTGCACCAGGTCCCGGATCGTGGCCCCGGTCTCGCGGCGGACGCGGCGGCCGAGGGTGCCGGCGTCGGGGTTCGCGTCGATGGCCAGGATCTTGTCCTGGCGCTCGGTGGCGAGGGTGGCGCCGAGGGCGGTGGTGGTCGTGGTCTTGCCGACGCCGCCCTTGAGGCTGATGACGGCGATGCGGTAGCAGGACATGACCGGGGTGCGGATCAGTTCCAGCTTGCGCAGGCGCTCGGCCTCGGCGGCCTTGCCGCCGAACCGGAACCCGGAGCGCTGGGGCCGGGCCTTCTGCTTGCCGCGCAGCAGGCGGTCCGAGGACAGCTCGACCGCGGCGGTGTAGCCGAGGGGTGCGCCACCGCCCGTGCCGGGGCCGGGCTGGTAGCGCGGGTCGTGCGGCTGCGGGCCCGGCTGGGGCCCGGCGGGCCACTGGGCGTTGGCACGGGGGTCGTACTGGGGCTGCTGGTGGGGCTGCGGCTGCTGGGGCTGCGGCGGTACGGGCGCGGACTGCGCGGGCGGGAAGGCGTAGTCGTTCGCGTCGACGCCCTGCTGGGGCTGCGGCATCGGCTGCGCCGGTGCGGCGGCCGGGGGGAAGCCGTACCCGTCCTGGGGCGCGGGCGCGGGGGTGTGCGCGGCGGGACCGGGGTTCGGGGGGAACCCGTAGCCGTCCTGGGGGACCGGAGCGGCCGGGCCGGGGGAGGGCGGGAACCCGTAGCCGTCCTGCGGTGCCGTGGTGGAGGGGAACGCGGGCGGCAGCGCCGGGAGTTCGCCTCCGGGTCCCCCGAAGGGGGCTCCCACGGGCGGGTGAATCGCGTCCGCGGGGCTGACGGGCGGCAGGGCCTCCGGCGCGGACACGGCGTCGCGGGCCTCGTCCGCCGCGGCCGCGGGCTCGGGGCTCGTGAACGGGACGGGGGTCCCGTCGGGCGGCGTGTCCTGCCGCTGGACGGGGTCGGGCGCGTCGGAGGGGGCCTTGACCAGCTGCCCGGGCGCATCCGCCGGTGCCGGAGCAGGCAGCGCGGGCGCGTCGGCCGGCGCCGGGAGGGCCGGGGGAGCCGAGGGGGCCGGGGCCGCCGGAACGGGTACCTCGGCGGCGGGAGCGCCGACGCCTTCGGCCGGGACCGGCGCGGCCGTGAACGCCGACGGCGCGGGCGCGTCGGCCGGCGTGCCGAGGGGAGCCGGGGCCGGTGCCGGGAACGGCGGGGCGGCACTGTCGGCCGGAGCCGGAGCCGGAGCCGGAGCCGGGGGCGCCGGGGGCGCGGGCGTGTCGGCCGGCGCCGGGAACGGCGCGGGCGCGGGCGCGTCGGCCGGGCTGTCGAAGGGAGCAGGCGCCGGGTACGGCGGGGGCTGCGTCTCGGCCGAGGTGCTGAACGGAGCCGGGTACGGCGCGGGCGGGGCGGTGCCTTCGGCCGGCGCCGGGATCGGCGTGGCCGGGGGCGGGAAGGGGGACGGGACGCCCGCGCCGTCCGAAGGGGTGCGCGGGGCCGGCGGGGCGATCCGCATGGTCGGGGGCGAGGCCACGTCCGACGGGCGGTGGGGTTCGAAACCGCTGCCCTCGGGGAGCCCCGGTACGGGCGTGGCCGGCGCCGCACCCTGCGTGTACCAGGCCGGCGGGGTGTAGTCGATGGTGAACTCGCCCGTCACCTCGGGCTCCGCGTCGGACTGATCGTCCGTCGGGACGTCCCAAGTCCCGCCGCGCCTCTCGTTCCGATCGCCGCTCACTGGTCCTCCTGGTATGTCGAACACTGGTCCGGCGCCCACCTCGACGCCGCGCCCACGCTCAGCCTAATCGTGCGCGCCGACGCCGGTGTCCGCCCCCGTGGACGCGCCGCCGCCGGGCCCCGGGGCCGGCTCGGTGGCGTCGTCCTTCCCGTCCTGCCTACAGGGTGGCCGCCTCCTGAGCAACCGTCACCGGCCTCCGCCGGGGGCTCCGCCCCGGATGAGGCTCAGTCGATGCGCCGGGAGGGGCCCAGGAGTCCGGTTTCGGCCTCCGTGCCCTGGGTCATCACGAACTGGCGGTCCCGCGGCGTGCACCACAGGGTGACCCCGTCGCCCAGCGTCGGCAGCGAATCCACCGCCGCCCGCGGCAGGTTCATCAGACGGCCGAGCTGCTCCGCCTCGTCCGGGGACACCCGCTGGACGCCCACCAGCGAGGAGTTCTGGAGCAGCCGCGGCGCCGTCGGGCTCAGGTACGGCAGCAGGGTCAGCACCGACTGCCAGGGCCCCGCCACCACGCGCCCGCGCGGCGGCCGCATCCCGCAGTCCCGGATCACCAGCACCGGGCTGCCCGCCGACGCACCCTGCGGCGGCACCCGGCCCACCTCGTGCAGGGTCACGCACTGCTGGCCGCCGCCCGCCGCCTGGGCCAGCCCGGACCACACCTGCCCGCGCCCGGTCTCCACCGCGACCCGCGCACCGGTCGCCGCCGCGCGCAGCGCCAGTACCTGCGCCGTCCACAGGCCGCCGATCAGCGTCACCTCGTACGGCGTCGGCCGGTTGATGCCGAGCACCGCGGGACGCCCCTCGGCGTCCACGCCGATGACGACCCCGTCGTCCCCGACGGGCAGCGCCAGCCCGTCCAGGTCCGCCGCCGGGACCACGTGCCGTTCCCGGCGCGGGCCGATCAGTCCGAAGCCGCCCCTCATCGCGCCCCTCCCAGCGGCAGCGAGGCCAGCAGCCCCGGTACCTGTTCGCGGTCGAGCCGGACCAGCCCGGTACGCACGCCGCGGGCCGTCCGTTCCAGTTCCCGGCGGGCCGCCACGAGCTCCTCGTCGCTGCGCCCGGTGACCCGTACGTGCCCGGTCAGCGTCACGCCCTGGCGCTCCGCCGGGGCCATCGTCAGGCTGAAGTTGGTCGCCAGCGCCGGTAGCGAGGTCAGCAGCGCCACGAACTGGGGCAGGGAGGCCGACCCGCCGCCGCCGAGCTGCGGCCAGCGGGCAATCCAGTACGTCGTGTGCCGCCGGTCGTCGCAGCGCCAGATCCGCGCCGTCTCCTCCGTCCGCCGGCCGGTGCTCGCGGTGCGCCCGGCCTGCGTGATCGCCATCGGGTTGGCGCACGAGGAGGTGGCGAGCGCGCCCGTCAGCTCCTGCTCGGTGAGCACGGTGGCCCGGAACCCGGCGCCGGTCAGCCGGCTCGCCAATTGGTCGGCCGCCCGCACCACACAGCGCTGCGCGCCCGCGAGCCCGCCGCCGCGCGCGGTGACCGCCTCGGGGCACAGCTCCGGGTCGAGCTTGAGCGCGATCCACGTCAGCCGCACCGCCGGGGTGCCCGTGGCGGCCTGGAGCGGCGCGTAGTTGCGGGTGGCCATCGACTGGGCCGGCAGGTGCGGGGCCGGCGCGGGCTGCGTGTGCTGCACGAGCTGCGCCGACTCCAGCCGGATGCCGTCGACTTCGAGGATGTCCCGTACGAGCCCCAGCGGCAGCGGCCGCGCACCGCGGTCGGGCCGCAGAGCGGTGGCGTCCATGTCCACCTGGACGACGGCGGTCAGGAACGTGCCGTCACCGACCATCCCGACGGGCCGCCGGTCGCGGTCGCTGAACGTGAGGGTCCGCAGCGCCGGATCGGCCTCGACGAGCGGGGCCAGACCGGGCTCGGTGCCCGCGGGCACCGTGAAGGAGGCGGCCCGGCGACGGCGCGCGCGCAGTTCCAGGGCGCCGCCGAGCCACTCGGGCAGGGAGCGCTGGTGGCGGCGTACGACGGCGAGCACCACCAGGGCGAGCGCCAGCACACCGGCGGGCACCAGCAGCATCGGCTCCACGACCCAGGCCACCAGCAGGGCGGCCACGGCGATCTGGAGCAGCACGAGTTGTTGCAATCGGAACGGGCCGAAGCGGCCCGGGCTCGACTTCGGATACGGCGTCACCCCGCCGCGTGCGGGTGCGGGCGCACCCGTCTGCGGCTGCGTCGCGGTGGCCATCATGCGCCCACCTCCCCTTCCCGGGGCGGTACCCCGTGAGTGCCGGAGCCTGACGCTGCACGCCGCATGACCCCGGAATCTCCCCAATCCACCCCAACAAGCCCTGATGTCCCGAGGACCCGCGCATTCGCGCGGTCCGGAAGGCAGGAAGCGGCGGCCTCACCCTACCCGGCCGGTACCCGCCCTCCGCCAGGGGGCATAGTAGGTGCCCGGTCCGACAATCGAGGCCCGGGGACCGTACTCACCGACCGGGCCGTGCGGGGAGAAGCAGGCGGTCATGGCATCACGACGTGATGAACTCAACGCGTACACCTTTGCGAAGCGGCGCACGGTGGCCGCGTTCCTCCAGCCTTCCGCCACGGGCTCCGAGGAAGGCGCGCCGCGGCCGCTGCGCGCGGTGCTGCCCGGGCTGGTGGCGGGGGCGCTCGTCCTCGCCGGGTTCGGTGCGTGGGGGATGTTCAAGCCGCAGGCCCCCAAGGGCTGGGACGAGGCCGGTACGAAGGTCATCGTGGGCAAGCAGTCGACGACCCGGTACGTGGTCCTGACGACGAAGGTCAACGGCAAGGACCAGACCCGGCTGCACCCGGTGCTCAACCTCGCATCCGCCCGACTCCTCCTGGATCCGCAGAAGTTCAAGGTCATCCAGATCGACGACAAGGTCCTGGACGCGGGCAAGCCGCCGCGCGGGCCCATCATCGGCATCCCCTACGCGCCCGACCGGCTTCCGGCCCCGCAGGACGCGGGCAAGGCGAAGCGGTGGGCGGTCTGCCAGGCGCCGGGCGGCAACGGCAAGACCGTGCAGACCGCGACCTTCGTCCTCGCCGACCGCGAGGCGGGGCTGATGGACGACGCCCGCAAGCTCACCGACACGCAGATGCTGTACGTGCAGAGCACGGGCGGCGCCAAGGAGCGCTACCTCATCGACGCCTCGGGGACGAAGTACAAGTTCCCCGAAGCCGGCCCGGACGCGGGCAAGATGACCAACGCGCTGGTCGGCAGCACCGGAGCGACCCCGCAGCAGGTCACCGAGTCGTGGCTGGCCACCCTCAACTCCGGGGACGACCTGGCCTTCCCGCAGCTGCCGGTACCGGCCGGCACGAAGGCGGACGTCCAGGGCCTGACCACCGCCGACAACAAGGTCGGCATGGTGCTGATGGCGCAGACGGGCTCCGGTGCGCAGCACTACGTCGTGCTGCCCGGGAAGGTCGCACCGGTCTCCGACTTCGTGGCGTGGCTGCTGATCTCGGCTCCCGCGACCGACGGCCTCAACATGCACGGCAAGCCCCACGAGGTCGACCTCCAGTCCCTCAACCCGGACACCGCGGCGTTCAAGGCCGAGGCCAAGTGGCCGCAGAAGAAGTCCGACCGGATCAACACGACGGCCGCCCCGGCGGACGCCGCCGGTGCGCAGGGCGCGGCTTCGCAGGGCGGCGGCGCGCGCGACACCGTCTGCAACGTGCTGCGCTCGGTCGACGGCCAGGGCGGCCAGACGCTGAGCACGTGGGCCGGCACCGGATTCCCCATCGACATCACCGCCAGCGGGACCAGCGCGTACGTCACGCCGGGCTCGGGGCTGCTCTACACGCAGGTCCAGGGCAAGCAGACGACCGCGGGCGGCGCCCTCTTCCTGGTCACCGACACCGGCCTGCGGTACGCGGTGCAGGCCAACGGGGACAGCGACGCGGAGAAGTCGAAGATCGGCGCCCCCGACCAGCAGAACGGCCAGGCCACCGCGGACGGCCGGCCCGAGGCCAGCCAGGCGCAGATCCGGCTCGGCTACGGGACCGTCACCCCGGCCCTGGTGCCCATCGCGTGGTCCGAGTTCCTCTCGAAGGGGCCGCGTCTGGACACCAACTCCGCCCGCCAGCCCCAGGGTTCGTGAGGAAGCCGCCGATGCCGATCCCCAAGTCACCGTACGCGCGCGGTGCGCTCGCCTCCGCCGCGCTCGCCGTCGCCGCCCTGTCCGGTACGGCGGCCCCGGCCGCCGCCGCCGCGGCGGCGCCGTACCCGGACCCCGTCCGCATCCCGGCGGCCACCCCGCTGGAGCTGGCGGGCGCGGGCGAGTGCACCTTCCCGATGAAGAAGCAGATCGCCGACCGTCCCTGGGCCCTGCAGCGGCTGCTGCTCGACGCGCTCTGGGCGCAGACCAAGGGCAAGGACAAGAGCGGCAAACCCGTCCGCGTCGCTGTCATCGACACCGGAGTCGACCGGGCGAACCCGCAGCTCAGCGGAGCCATCGACGTGGGCGCCGGCAAGGACTTCATCGACCCCAAGGGCGGTGACGGCACCACCGACACCGTCGGCCACGGCACCAAGGTCGCCGGGCTGATCGCGGCACGCCCGCAGGACGGCACCGGCTTCGTCGGACTGGCCCCCGACTCCGTGATCATCCCGATCCGGCAGAACGACGGGCAGGGCAAGGGCAACGCCCTCTCGCTCGGCCAGGCGATCGACCACGCGGTGGCCAAGGGCGCCCAGGTCATCAACATCTCCCAGGACACCGACGTCCCCCTGAGCGCCGACTCCGATCTCGGCAAGGCCGTCCAGCGGGCCGTCGACGCCAAGGTCGTGGTCGTGGCCTCGGCGGGCAACGACGGCATGACCGGCGAGAAGCGCAAGACCTACCCGGCGGCCTTCCCCGGCGTCCTCGCCGTGGCCGCCTCGGACCGCAACAACGAGCGGGCCGCGTTCTCCCAGCCCGGAGACTTCATCGGGGTCGCGGCGCCCGGTGTGGACATGGTCTCCACCGTCCCCGGCTTCGGCCAGTGCATCGACAACGGCACCAGCTTCTCGGCCCCGTACGTCGCCGGAGTCGCCGCCCTGCTGCGCGCCAAGCACGAGGACTGGAGCCCGCAGCAGATCATCTGGCAGATCCAGGGGACCGCCGAGCGTTCGGTCAACGGCCGTGACGACTACGTCGGATGGGGAGTCGTCGACCCGGTCCGCGCGCTCACCCAGGACCACGAGGCGCCCAAGGCCCCGGTCCCGGACCCCGGCCCGCCCCCGGCGGCCGCGCCCGAGGCGGCGGCGCTGCGGACGACCGAGACGGCGCAGGAGCGCGAGGAGCGGTTCGGCACGTACGCTCTCGGCATCGCGGGCGTGCTGATCGCGGTCATCGCCGGCACGGCGACAGTGGTGCGCGACGCACGCAGGCGCCGGGGCCGTTTGCAGTGAACCGTCACAGTTCATCAACGGTAGCGGCCCACTGGTGTTGGGGCTGTCAGATGAACTGGCTAGAGTGACACCAGGCTTCACGAATGTGATCGGGGGATCGCGTGAGGCGGAGGGGATTTCCGGCGGCGCGTGACTCGCATCCGTGCCCGGAACCTCCCTTCCGCTGCGCAATCCGCCGGTTCTGCCGGCGAATTGAGAAGTGAGGAGCTTCGGATGAGCAATTTCGGACTCGCAGACGATCCGATCGTCCAGGCGAAGAACAAGATCGAGACGACGGCCCGCGCCGTCACCACCCAGTCCCGCGAGCTGGCCGACATCCTGGCCACCGTGAGCGCCGGCTGGACCGGTGTGGGTGCCTCGGGCTTCGTCTCCGCCCAGACGGTCGTCAACGAGGACCACGACGAGATCCGTCGTCTGCTCGGAGTGCTGCACAACGCGGTCGCGCAGACCAAGAACCTCAGCAACGCGCAGGACGACGACGTGCGCGCGGCGTTCAAGACGGTGCAGGCCGGCGCCGGCCAGGGCGGCTCGGGGCTCAACGGCATCTGACCTGCCGCCCAGGTCTCGCGGCGTCACGTCGCTCCCACTCAACTCAGCGCGAAGGAGAACAACATGTCCGGTGACAGCGGGCACACCCGGGTCCGGTATGAGAGCGTCCAGGAGATGGCGAACCGCATCCGCGTCGTCTCGAAGAAGATCATGACGGACCTGGAGGAGATGGACCAGGCCCTGAAGGTCGTCACGGACACCTGGGACGGTGAGGCGCACCAGGCGTACGTCACCCTCCAGGGGAAGTACAAGGGCAAGGCCGACCACATGCACAAGCAGCTGGAGCAGGTCGCCAAGCTCATCGAGCAGGGCAAGGGCGACTACCGCGCCACCGACGTGAAGGCCTCGCGCCTGTTCACCGAGGCCTACTGAGCCCGGCCGGCCACAGCCGCATGACGAAGGGGCGCGCCCGACCGGGCGCGCCCCTTCGTGCCGTTTCGCCGTACGGGCCTCAGCGCGGTCCGCGGTCGAGATCGAACTCCCCGTCCCTGGCCCCGAGCACGAAGGCCTCCCACTCGGCCGCCGTGTAGCGCAGGACGGTGTCCCGGTCGAGCGAGGACCGCATGGCCACCGCACCCTCGGGCAGCCGCGCGATCTCGACCCGCTCCTCGTCGGGGCTGGACCCCGGGGGGCCCTCCCACTCGACGCCGCTGATGTCGAGCGCGTACAGCTCGTCCTTCTCCTGCTGAGTGCCCATGTGCGGCCTTTCCCTCGGCGGTGCGGTGCTCCCGCGGTCTTCCCTCCCGATTATCGGCGCTCCGCCCCGCCGCGGGGGAGTCTTTCCCGCCGATCACGAGAAAGCGGGGCCCGGCCGCCGGCCGGGCCCCGCTGCGTGTCGGTGCCGCTCCTCCGCCGCTACGCGCCCGGCAGGCGGCCCAGCTGCACCAGGGACGTGCCGCGCTTGCGCGAGGAGAAGTACGCGCGGCCCGGGGGCATCGGGCGCGGGCGGACGTTGCCGATGAGGTCTCCCTCGGACGGATCGCCCGACAGGACCACGCCCTGCGCGCCGAGCTCCTTGAAGCGCTGCATGAACGGCTCGTACATCGAACGCGAGGCGCCCGCCGAGTTGCGCGCGATGATGAAGCGGACACCCGTGTCGCGGGCGAACGGCAGGTACTCCACCAGCGGGGCCAGCGGATTGCCCTGGCTGGTGGCCACCAGGTCGTAGTCGTCGATGACGATGAACACGTCCGGGCCCGTCCACCAGCTGCGGTCGCGCAGCTGCTGCGGAGTGACGTCCGTCGGCGGCTGCCGCCGGGAGAACACCCCGCCCAGCGCCTCCATGTGCGTCTGCAGCGAGCTCGCCATCGGCGCGTACTCCAGCAGGTGCTCCTCCGGCAGCGCCCCGAGCAGGCTGCGCCGGTAGTCGCCGACGACGAGGCGGGCCTGGTCGGGGGTGTACCGCTCCGCGATCTGCTGGCAGATCAGCCGCAGCAGGTTCGTCTTGCCGGACTCGCTCTCACCGAACACCAGGAAGAACGGGTCGCTCTCGAAGTCGACGAACACCGGCTCCAGGTCCGTCTCGTCGATGCCGATGGCCAGCCCGCGGCCGGGCTGGTCCCCGCCGCGCGGCAGCTGGTCGGCGTGCAGCAGCCGGGGCAGCAGCCGTACGCCGGGAGCCGCGGCCCCCGCCCAGTTCTGCTTCACCGCCGACACGAACGCGGCGGTGGCCTCCGACAGCTCCTCCGGGTCGTGCGCGCCGTCGATGCGCGGCAGCGCGCCCAGGAAGTGCAGCTTCTCCGCGACCTGGCCGCGGCCGGGCATGCCCGTCGGCACGTTCGCCGCGACCTTGCGGTCGAACTCGGAGTCCATGACGTCGCCGAGCCGCAGCTCCAGCCGGTTCAGCATCTGGTCCTTGAGCGCGGCCCGCACCTCCATGTACCGCGCCGCCGTGATCACCACGTGGATGCCGTAGCCCAGACCCCGCGAGGCGATGTCCGTGACCACCGGCTCCAGGCCCTCGTACTCGGTCCGGAAGCCGCCCCAGCCGTCGATGACGAGGAACACGTCGCCCCACGCCTCGCCGGGCAGGTCGCCCGCCGCACGCCGCCGCCGGTACGTACCGATCGAGTCGACGTTGTTCGCGCGGAAGAACTCCTCGCGGCGGTTGAGGATGCCCCCCACCTCCGCGACCGTGCGCCGCACCCGCTCCGGGTCCAGGCGCGAGGCGATCCCGCCCACGTGCGGCAGCTCGGCGATCGACGACATGCTGCCGCCGCCGAAGTCGAGCCCGTAGAACTGCACCTCGCGCGGGGTGTGCGTCAGCGCGAACGAGGAGATCAGCGTCCGCATCAGCGTCGACTTGCCCGACTGCGGACCGCCGACCACCATCATGTGGCCCGCCGCACCCGAGAAGTCCCGGTACAGCACCTCGCGCCGCTGCTCGAAGGGCTTGTCGATGAGGCCGAGCGGTACGACGAGCCCGCCGGGCCGCGTGTACCCCTCCGCGTGCAGCCCCCGCTCCGCCGAGGGCGCCAGGGCCGGCAGCAGCTGGTCCAGCGGCGGGGCCTGGTCGAGCGGCGGCAGCCACACCTGGTGCGCCGGCACCCCCTGGCCCTCCAGCCGGCCCACGATCACGTCCAGGACCGTGTCCGCGAGCGCGTCGTCCTCCCGCCGGGACTCCGCCGCCAGGTACGCCGGGTCCGGCGCCGCGTACACGACCGGCACCGGCACCGCCGTGAACAGCGCGGGCCGCCGCTCCACCGGGAACAGCCCGACCGACAGGTCCGGCCCGCCCGAGCGGTAGGTGCCCGAGACGTAAGCCGCCTTGAAGCGCGTCATCTCGTCCGTACCGAACTTCAGGTAGCCCGAACCCGGCACCGACGGGAGGTGGTACGCGTCCGGTACGCCGATCGCGGTCCGCGACTCCGCCGCCGAGAAGGTCCGCAGACCGATCCGGTACGACAGGTACGTGTCCAGCCCGCGCAGCTTGCCCTCCTCCAGGCGCTGCGAGGCCAGCAGCAGGTGCACGCCCAGCGAACGGCCGATGCGGCCGATCTGGATGAACATGTCGATGAAGTCGGGCTTCGCGGTCAGCAGCTCGCTGAACTCGTCGATGACCAGGACCAGCGAGGCCAGCGGCTCCAGCGGGGCGCCCGCCGCGCGCGCCTTCTCGTAGTCGTGGATGTTCGCGTAGTTGCCCGCCGAGCGCAGCAGCTCCTGCCGGCGCTGCAGCTCACCGCGGATCGAGTCGCCCATGCGGTCCACGAGGGTGAGGTCGTCCGCCAGGTTGGTGATGACCGCCGCCACGTGCGGCATCTGCCCCATGCCCGTGAAGGTCGCACCGCCCTTGAAGTCGGCGAGGACGAAGTTCAGCGTCTCCGAGGTGTGCGTGACCGCCAGGCCCAGCACCAGGGTGCGCAGCAGCTCCGACTTGCCGGAACCGGTCGCGCCCACGCACAGGCCGTGCGGGCCCATGCCCTCCTGCGCCGCCTCCTTCAGGTCCAGCATGACCGGCGTGCCGTCCTCGCCGACGCCGATCGGCACGCGCAGCCGCTCACCGGCCGAACGCGGCCGCCAGGTCCGGGCCACGTCGATCGAGGCCGCGTCGCCCAGGTTCAGCAGGTCCGTGAAGTCCAGGTTGGCCAGCAGCGGTTCGTCGTCGTCCCCGCCGCCCGTGCGCAGCGGCGCCAGCTGCCGCGCGAGCGCTTCCGCTGCCGGCAGCGACAGCGTGTCCGGCACACCCTCGTACGCGATCCCCGCGCCCGACTCCAGCCGCAGCCGGCCCGGCCGCACCACGACCGACAGCCCGCCGCGCGGCTCGTCCAGCTCGCCCGCGACCACCTCGACGATGGTCACGCCCTGCAGCCCCTCGGCCGCCGCGAAGGCGGAGTCCGGCGGCACCAGGCCGCCGCGCGAGTTGGCGTCCAGTACGACGACCAGGTGCGGCTGGTCCAGCACCGGGGAAACGTCCCGGCTGAACCGCGGCCGCCCCTCCAGCCGGGGCGCCAGCAGCCTCTCCAGCTCGGTCAGGTCATCGCTGAACAGCCGCTTCGTACCGGCCCCGTCGACCTGCCCGGGCACCTGCGTGTGCGGCAGCCACTTCGTCCAGTCCCAGGACGGCACCGCCCCGGGCGCGGCCACCACGGCCACCACCAGGTCCTCGGGGGAGTGCAGCGTCGCCAGCTGTGCCACCAGCGCCCGCGCCGCCCCGCGCGCCGACTCCGGCTCACCGGAGACCGTCACGTGGTAGAACGCCCGCAGCGACACCGCCACCGGCAGCCCGTCCAGCGAGGAGTGCACCTTCAGGAAGCGCTGCATCGCGCCCGCCGTCAGCGGCTCCAGCTCGTCCACCGGCGCCGTGTCCGGCGCCACCAGCGGAGTCGACAGGCGCTGCGCGCCCAGCCCCAGCCGGGCCTGCCCGAAGTCCTCGTCGCCGACGCGCCGCTCCCACAGCCGCGAGCCCTCGGCCACCACCGACCACAACTGCTCGGGAGCCGGGTGCAGGTACAACTGCGCGTCGCGCTGGGCCCGAGCGGTCCTGCGGACCTGACGGCGGGTCTGCGCGAGGTACTTGAGGTAGTCCCGCCGGACATCGGCCATTTGCCCCTGCGTACCGCGCCGGTGGCGCACCAGCTGGGCGATGACCATGCCCACCGTGGACACCAGCATCAGCACACCCATGATGCGCATGAAGGGCGCCGCACCCGGCATGAAGAAGAAGACGACCGACGAGCCCATGCCGAGCATCGGCAGGAGCTGCATCAGCATGCCCTCCTGCTGCCCGCGGGGAAGCTCCGGCGGAGCCTCCAGTCTCAGCTCGTCCGAAGGGACTTCGGGCGGCAGGGACCGCGGCGGGCGTTTGACGACGATCTGACTCACCGGAGCATCAATCCCTCGAAAACGGACGGGACGTCGCTACCGGCGCCCCCAAGTCCCGGGCGCGAAGGGGGTCTCCCCTGCGCGACGGTGATCCTACTTGCCGACAGTCACTCATACGCCCGGTAGGGTGGCCCGCGCAGCATGCGCATCCGCGAATCCACGGCGAATCCACGGCAGAGGTGCATGCACCCGCTTCGCCAACCAGGGGGGTCACACAGGTGAGTACGGCCGCAACGACGGGCTTCTGCAGGGTCACCGTCGTGGCCCCCGACAGCCGCATCGACGTCGCCCTCCCCGAGGACATCGCCGTCGCCGACGTCTACCCCGAACTGCTGCGGCTCACCGGCCAGACCCAGCCCGTCGGCGCTCCCACCGGCTTCCACCTGGTCCGCCGCGACGGCACCGTCCTCGACGGCGCCCGCACGCTCGCCGCCCAGCAGGTCCTCGACGGCGAGGTGCTGAGCCTGCGCCCCTTCGCCGACTCGCTGCCGCCCGCCGTCTTCGACGACGTCTCCGACGCCGTCGCCTCCGCCGTCGTCCGCGACCGCCACCGCTGGAGCGACGACATGCTGCGCGGTGCGGGCCTCATCGGCGCCGCCCTGCTGCTCGTCCTGCTCGGCTTCGTCCTCTGGTACGCCGACCCGGTCCGCCACGACATGCACGGCCTGCCCGGCATCATCGCCGGCGCCGCGGGCGTGCTGCTGACCGCCGCCTCCGGCGTGCGCGCCCGGGTCTACCGCGACCGCGGCTCCGCCGTCGCCCTCGGCCTCGGCGCCCTCCCGCTCCTGCTGATCGCCGGCTCCGGCATCGTCGCGGCCGGAGCGGGCGAGGGACCCGGCCGGCTCCAGTTCCTGCTCGGCTGCGCCTGCGTGCTCGTCGCCTCCGTCGCCCTGGTCGCGCTCACCCCGAACGGCGACGCCCCCTTCGTGGCGGCCACCTTCCTGGCCGCCACCGGCACCCTGGCCACCTTCCTCGCCATCGTCACCGAGGCCTCCGCCACCGCGACCGCCGCCGTCTGCGCCCCGGTCGCCATCGGCCTCGTCGCCTTCCTGCCCGGCCTCTCCGCCCGCTTCGCCCGGCTGCCCATCGGCTACGCCGCCCCGCAGAGCGCCACCGACGAGTACGTCGACCACGCGGGGACCCCCGACCGCTACGAGAGCGAGCCGTACGCCGACTCCTCCGCCGAGCAGCACGACCAGGGCGCCCCGCTCGACGCCGAGGCCATCGCCGCCCAGGCCCGCCGCGGCCACGAGATGCTGCTCGGCCTGGTCGGCGGCTGCGCCGCGATCGCCGTCGGCTCCGCCGCCGTACTCGGCTTCTCCGACAACACCTGGGGCCGGCTCCTGGCGCTGACCACCGGACTGGCCATGCTGCTGCGCGCCCGGCTCTTCCGCTACACCTCCCAGGTCGTGTGCACCCTGGTCGCCGGCCTGGCCGCCATCGCCCTGCTGATCCTGGGCCTGGCCCTGCACCCGCCGGCCGACCTGGTCCGCGAGCTCGTCCAGTACCACGACCGCGGCGGCCTGGACCTCCGTACGATCTGGCTCTCCGCGGCCGTCGCCGCCGGCGCGGCCCTCCTCGCGGGAATTGCGCTTGTCATCCCGCGCAAGGGCCTGTCACCCTTCTGGGGACGGCTGCTCGACCTCACCGAGGCGGCAGTACTGCTCAGTCTTGTCCCGCTGGCCCTCGCCGTGCTGGACGTGTACGCCCGGGCCCGCGCTCTCACCAGCTGAGACGGGGGCCGTGCGGCAGCCTGGTACGCTGTGTGACGGCCGTTTGTGTACGCGCCCCCGGAAATCCTCTGGAGGCTGCGCTCAGCGGACCCCGCCTCCCGAGTTACGGAAGATCCCCAGAGAATTCGACCTGGGGCACTCGGTGGCTACGAAGACCTATACGAGGAGTACGCGTGTCGCTCGACGCCGCTACGAAGAAGCAGATCATCGCCGAGTTTGGTGCCAAGGAGGGCGACACCGGCTCCCCCGAGGTCCAGGTCGCCATGCTGTCCAAGCGCATCTCGGACCTGACCGAGCACCTCAAGACCCACAAGCACGACCACCACTCCCGCCGTGGTCTGCTGATCCTGGTCGGCCAGCGTCGCCGCCTGCTGCAGTACCTGGCCAAGAAGGACATCCAGCGCTTCCGCGCGCTGGTCGAGCGCCTCGGCATCCGTCGCGGTGCGGCCGGCGTCAAGTAAAGACGCTGTGAAGGGAGCGGTTCCCACACTGAGGGGGCCGCTCCCTTTGCTGTACGTGCTGACGCTCTACGTGCGGGACGTACCGGACGCTTTGTAGTCTGGACGCACGTGCACGGCGAACCACGTGCACAACTGAAGAGGAGGAGCGCCCTCCCAGGCCGCCGGTCCTCGGTAGTGGTACCCGGAATGCCCCGAGGGCACCGAACCGGGTACTTCGATCGAAGACCGGCCCGCACGCAAGGAGCGCTTCTCCGCAACCGTCCGCAGCCACACGGGCAGCGGACGGAGACGACGAAAATGGAGAAAACGCTAGTGGAGAACGAGACCCACTACGCCGAGGCCGTTATTGACAACGGTTCCTTCGGCACCCGCACCATCCGCTTCGAGACGGGCCGTCTGGCCCGCCAGGCCGCCGGCTCCGCCGTTGCCTACCTGGACGACGACACGATGGTGCTTTCCGCCACCACCGCGTCGAAGAAGCCCAAGGACCAGCTCGACTTCTTCCCCCTGACGGTGGACGTCGAGGAGCGCCAGTACGCGGCCGGCAAGATCCCCGGATCCTTCTTCCGCCGCGAGGGCCGCCCCTCCGAGGACGCGATCCTCACCTGCCGCCTGATCGACCGCCCGCTGCGCCCGTCCTTCAAGAAGGGCCTGCGCAACGAGATCCAGGTCGTCGCCACCGTCATGGCGCTCAACCCGGACCACCTGTACGACGTCATCGCGATCAACGCCGCGTCCGCGTCCACCCAGCTGGCCGGCCTGCCCTTCTCCGGCCCGATCGGCGGCGTCCGCGTCGCGCTGATCCGCGGCCAGTGGGTGGCCTTCCCGACGCACACCGAGCTCGAGGACGCCGTCTTCGACATGGTCGTCGCGGGCCGCGTCCTGGAGGACGGCGACGTCGCGATCATGATGGTCGAGGCCGAGGCCACCGAGAAGACCATCGCCCTCGTCAAGGGCGGCGCCGAGGCGCCGACCGAGGAGATCGTGGCCGCCGGCCTCGACGCCTCGAAGCCCTTCATCAAGGCCCTCTGCAAGGCCCAGGCGGACCTGGCGGCCAAGGCCGCCAAGCCCGAGGGCGAGTTCCCGGTCTTCCTGGACTACCAGGACGACGTGTACGAGGCCCTCGCGGCCGCCGTCAAGGGCGACCTCGCCAAGGCGCTGACCATCGCGGGCAAGCAGGACCGCGAGGCCGAGCTCGACCGCGTCAAGGACATCGCCGCCGAGAAGCTCCTCCCGGCCTTCGAAGGCCGCGAGAAGGAGATCTCCGCCGCCTACCGCAGCCTGACCAAGGCCCTGGTGCGCGAGCGCGTCATCAAGGACAAGGTCCGCATCGACGGCCGCGGGATCACGGACATCCGTACCCTCGCCGCCGAGGTCGAGGCCATCCCGCGCGTGCACGGCTCGGCGCTGTTCGAGCGTGGCGAGACCCAGATCCTGGGCGTCACCACCCTCAACATGCTCCGCATGGAGCAGCAGCTGGACACCCTCTCCCCGGTGACCCGCAAGCGCTACATGCACAACTACAACTTCCCGCCGTACTCCGTCGGTGAGACCGGCCGCGTGGGCTCGCCCAAGCGCCGCGAGATCGGCCACGGCGCGCTCGCCGAGCGCGCGATCGTGCCGGTCCTGCCGACCCGCGAGGAGTTCCCGTACGCGATCCGCCAGGTGTCCGAGGCCCTCGGCTCCAACGGTTCGACGTCCATGGGTTCGGTCTGCGCCTCCACCATGTCGCTGCTGAACGCCGGTGTGCCCCTCAAGGCCCCCGTCGCCGGCATCGCCATGGGCCTGATCTCCCAGGAGATCGACGGCAAGACGCACTACGTCGCCCTCACCGACATCCTCGGTGCGGAGGACGCCTTCGGCGACATGGACTTCAAGGTCGCCGGCACCAAGGAGTTCGTCACCGCGCTCCAGCTGGACACCAAGCTCGACGGCATCCCGGCCTCGGTCCTGGCCGCCGCCCTCAAGCAGGCCCGCGACGCCCGCCTCCACATCCTCGACGTGATGATGGAAGCGATCGACACGCCGGACGCCATGTCCCCGTTCGCCCCGCGGATCATCACGGTCAAGATCCCCGTGGACAAGATCGGTGAGGTCATCGGCCCCAAGGGCAAGATGATCAACCAGATCCAGGAGGACACCGGCGCCGAGATCACGATCGAGGACGACGGCACCATCTACATCGGTGCCTCCGACGGCCCGGCCGCCGAGGCCGCCCGCGCCACGATCAACTCGATCGCCAACCCGACCATGCCGGAGGTCGGCGAGCGCTACCTGGGTACGGTCGTCAAGACCACCACCTTCGGTGCCTTCGTCTCCCTCATGCCCGGCAAGGACGGCCTGCTGCACATCTCGCAGATCCGCAAGCTCGCCGGTGGCAAGCGCGTGGAGAACGTCGAGGACGTGCTCGCGGTCGGCACCAAGGTCCAGGTCGAGATCGCCGAGATCGACCAGCGCGGCAAGCTCTCGCTGGTCCCCGTGATCGACGGCGAGACCGCCGGCGACGATGCTGACAAGGACGACTCCGACAAGTGACGTCGCGTAGTTCCCGTGTGACGGCCCGCCCCTCTTCGGAGGGGCGGGCCGTCGCCCGTACCCAAACCCTCCTCAAGGGCGAGAACGGCATCGGCACCGTCCGGCGCACGGTCCTCCCCGGCGGACTGCGCATCGTCACCGAGACACTGCCCTCCGTCCGCTCCGCCACCTTCGGCATCTGGGCGCACGTGGGCTCCCGGGACGAGACGCCCACGCTCAACGGCGCCACGCACTACCTGGAGCACCTCCTCTTCAAGGGCACGCACAAGCGCAGCGCCCTCGACATCTCCTCCGCGATCGACGCGGTCGGCGGCGAGATGAACGCCTTCACGGCGAAGGAGTACACCTGCTACTACGCGCGGGTGCTCGACACCGACCTGCCGCTGGCGATCGACGTCGTCTGCGACATGCTCACCGGCTCGCTGATCCGCGAGGAGGACGTCGACGCCGAGCGCGGCGTGATCCTCGAAGAGATCGCGATGACCGAGGACGATCCGGGCGACATGGTCCACGACCTGTTCGCGCAGACCATGTACGGGGACACCCCGCTGGGCCGCCCCGTCCTCGGCACCGTCGACACGATCAACGCCCTGGGCGCCGACCGGATCCGCCGCTTCTACAAGAAGCACTACGACCCCCGCCACCTGGTGGTGGCCGCGGCCGGCAACGTCGACCACAACAAGGTCGTACGCCAGGTCCGCGCGGCCTTCGAGAAGGCGGGCGCCCTCGGGCACACCGACGCCGAGCCCATCGGCCCGCGCGGCGGCACCAAGCGCATCCGCACCTCCGGCCGGGTCGAGCTGGTCAACCGCAAGACCGAGCAGGCCCACGTGGTCCTCGGCATGCCGGGCCTGGCCCGTACCGACGAGCGCCGCTGGGCGCTCGGCGTGCTGAACACGGCCCTCGGCGGCGGCATGTCCTCCCGCCTCTTCCAGGAGGTCCGGGAGAAGCGCGGCCTGGCCTACAGCGTGTACTCGTACACCTCGGGCTTCGCCGACACCGGCCTCTTCGGCGTGTACGCGGGCTGCCGCCCGAACCAGGTGCACGACGTGCTGCGGATCTGCCGCGACGAGCTCGACAAGGTCGTCTCCGAGGGACTCGCCGACGAGGAGATCAAGCGGGCCATCGGCCAGCTGTCCGGCTCCACCGTCCTCGGCCTGGAGGACACCGGCGCGATCATGAACCGCATCGGCAAGAGCGAGCTCTGCTGGGGCGACCAGATGTCCGTCGACGACATGCTGGCCCGGATCGCGTCCGTCACCCCGGACGACGTCCGCGCGGTCGCCGCCGACGTACTGGCCCAGCGGCCGTCGCTCGCGGTGGTCGGCCCGCTGAAGGAGAAGCAGGCCGCCCGCCTCGACGAAGCGGTCGCCTGAGACGCTGACACCCGAGGCCGGGCACCGGCCGCCGCCGGCCGGTGCCCGGCCCGTACGACAGGAAGCGAAGAAGCATGAGCAGCAAGCTGCGGGTAGCGGTCCTCGGCGCCCAGGGCCGCATCGGCTCCGAAGCGGTCAAGGCCGTCGAGGCCGCCGAGGACATGGAGCTGGTGGCCGCACTCGGCCGCGGCGACAAACTGGAGACGGTGGCCGAGGCCGGCGCGCAGGTCGCGGTCGAGCTGACCACCCCCGACTCGGTCATGGGCAACCTCGACTTCCTCATCGGCCACGGCATCCACGCGGTCGTCGGCACCACCGGCTGGAACGAGGAGCGCCTCGGCCGGCTGGACACCTGGCTGGCCGGCTCCCCGAGCACGGGTGTGCTCATCGCCCCGAACTTCTCCATCGGCGCCGTCCTCACCATGAAGTTCGCCGCCCAGGCCGCCCGCTACTTCGAGTCCGTCGAGGTCGTCGAGCTCCACCACCCCAACAAGGTCGACGCCCCCTCCGGCACCGCGACCCGTACGGCGCAGCTCATCGCTGCCGCCCGCGCCGAGGCGGGCTGCGCCCCGCAGCCCGACGCCACCGCCACCGCCCTGGACGGCGCGCGCGGCGCGAACGTCGACGGGGTCCCGGTGCACGCGATCCGCCTGCGCGGCCTGCTGGCCCACCAGGAGGTGCTCCTCGGCGGCGAGGGCGAGACCCTGACCATCCGTCACGACTCCCTGCACCACAGCAGCTTCATGCCGGGCATCCTGCTCGGCGCGCGGCGCGTCGTGCAGCACCCGGGCCTCACGTTCGGCCTGGAAAACTTCCTCGACCTCGGCTGATGAGCAGGCAGTAGTACCCATGCGCGCGAAGATCACTTACTTCCTCACGGCCGCCGTCCTGGTCGTCTACTTCGTCCTGGCCGGCAGCCGCGGCGTCCTGCTGATCCGGCAGGGCACCCCGCTGACCGTGGTCTTCGGCGCCGCGGTGCTGATCCTGCCGGTCATCGGCGTCTGGTTCCTCTGGAAGAACACCCAGTTCGTGACCAGGGCGAACCAGCTCGCGACCGAGCTGGAGGCCGAGGGCGGGCTGCCCGTCGACGAGCTCGAGCGGGACCAGTACGGCCGGATCCTGCGCGACTCCGCCGACGAGGTCTTCGCACGCCGCAAGGCCGAGACGGAGGACGCGCCGGGAGACTGGCGCAGCTGGTTCCGCCTCGCCGTGGCCTACCACGACGCCCGCGACACCCCGCGGGCCCGCAAGGCCATGCAGCGGGCCATCGCCCTGCACGGCGGAGCGCGCCGCCAGGCCGCGTCGCAGTAGGCCCGCCGGGCCGGCCGGGCCCCGTAAACCCGGAAAGCCCGTACGGGATCCGCCGAGGCGGGCCCGTACGGGCTTTCCGGGTCTACGGAGGTCCGCGTCAGGCGGGCACGGCCCGGTACTCCTCGGCCCAGGCCTCGACCATGTCGGCGGCCCGGTCGAACGCCTCGGTCCGCGACAGGAAATCGGCGTTGTGGTCGGTCAGCAGCACCGGCAGCTCCGCCCCTCCGGGCCCGGCGGCCGTCAGGGCCTGGCCCTGGACGGTCCGCGGCAGCCCCAGCCAGCGCACCGGCTGCTGGACCGTACGGACCTCGGTGATCTCGTTCCAGGCGATCGAACGGGTCCGGAAGAAGGACACCCGGCGCAGCCCCGCGGGGCTCACCCAGACGCCCGACATGAGCATCCGCAGCGCCGACCCGATCACGCAGAGCGCGGCGGCCAGGCAGACGAGGGCTCCGGCCCAGGTGCCCGCGAACGCGATGATCATCGTGGCGAGCAGCATGAACGCGGCCAGCAGGAGCAGCAGCGCGGCGCCGGCCACCCGCCAGGGCCCCGGCCGGTACGGCCGGCGCCAGCGGTCGGGGTCCTCGTGGGCCAGTACGTCCTCGCCGGCACTGTCTTCGTGCGCGTCGAACGCGCGGTCGGCCGTCAAGAAGGGCAGGGGCACGGCTGTACCTCACTCACATGCACGTTCGGTTGGGCTTGACCGTGAGGCTACCGCCCCTCGGAGGCCTCCGACTGCTGCGACTTGGCGGGCGCCTGGTGGGGCTGGAGCGCCGGCATGCCGAAGAGCAGGGCGCCGACGAGCCCGGCCACCACGGTCAGCCCGACCAGACTACGGGCGGCCATCTGGGCAGCGCCCAGGCGCTCGCGCGGCGGCGGAGTGACGTTGCTGCGGAAGCGGTCGGCCTCGGCGACGAAGGCGAACGGAACGGGCTCGCTCCGGCGAAACATAGAGCGACTCTCCTCACGGTCGGGCCCGGGGGCGGCGATGGCGGATGCGTATGTCGTGTACTGGGAAAGACGTACGAACCGCCCAATCGGTGCCGGAATTCGGGACATTAACCAAATTTTATGGCTGGGCGTCAGCCGAAGGGGTGACCGAGCCGCCTCCCGGGCCGGCCGGAGAGCTGCGCGTCGAGCCGCGAGCCGCGCCGTAGAGTGGGCGCGCCCCAAGAGAGTCGTTCGGAAGGACCCCCGGTGAGCGAGACCGCCGCTTCAGACCTGAAACCCAGCTTCCGCAGTGATGTGACGGTGGAGCTGGTGAAGCACTCCGCCGCCGACTCCGACGTGCTGTGGGCCGCCCGTGTCTCCACGGCCGGCGAGCAGTCGCTCGAGGAGCTCCAGAAGGACCCGGAGCGCTCCAAGGGCCTCATCAACTACCTGATGCGCGACCGGCACGGCAGCCCGTTCGAGCACAATTCGATGACCTTCTTCATCAGCGCCCCGATCTTCGTGTTCCGGGAGTTCATGCGGCACCGCGTCGGCTGGTCGTACAACGAGGAATCGGGCCGCTACAGGGAGCTCGAGCCGGTCTTCTACGTCCCCGACGCCGAGCGCAAGCTCGTCCAGCAGGGCCGTCCGGGCAAGTACGTCTTCGTCGAGGGCACCGCGGCCCAGCAGGAACTGACGGGCCGGGTCATGGAGGACTCGTACCGTCAGGCCTACGAGGCCTACCAGGAGATGCTGGCGGCGGGCGTGGCACGGGAGGTTGCCCGTTCGGTCCTGCCGGTCGGACTTTTCTCCTCGATGTACGCCACCTGCAACGCGCGCTCCCTCATGCACTTCCTCGGCCTGCGCACGCAGCACGAGCTCGCGACCACCCCGTCCTTCCCGCAGCGGGAGATCGAGATGGTCGGCGAGAAGATGGAGCGGCACTGGGCCTCGCTCATGCCGCTCACGTACGCCGCGTACAACGCCAACGGACGGGTCGCCCCGTAAGGGCCGGTACGGCCCGATGGGGACGGATGAGCCCATGGCGTACGGATGTGCGGAGTCAAGTCCGAAGTGTCCGTATTGCCACGTTTCGTAAAGTTCATCTAGGCTGATCAAACGGACCCGGCACTGCTTGAACCCCCGAGCAGGCAGTGCCGGGATCCAACAACCCTCACGGCCCGTGCCGGGAGCCACACCCTCTTGACGTCCCCCGAGGGGACAACGCGAGCATGGCAGCGAGTAGCGTGTTACCCATGGCTCCGATCTCGACTCCGCAGACCCCCTTCGGGCGGGTCCTCACCGCCATGATCACGCCGTTCACGGCGGATGGCGCACTCGACCTCGACGGCGCGCAGCGGCTCGCCGTCCACCTGGTGGACGCAGGCAACGACGGCCTGATCATCAACGGGACCACCGGTGAGTCCCCGACCACCACCGACGCGGAGAAAAACGACCTCGTACGAGCCGTCCTCGAAGCGGTCGGCGACCGGGCCCACGTCGTCGCCGGCATCGGCACCAACGACACCCGCCACACCCTGGAGCTCGCCCGCCAGGCCGAGCGCACCGGCGCCCACGGCCTGCTCGCGGTGACCCCGTACTACAGCAAGCCGCCGCAGGAGGGCCTCTTCCGGCACTTCACGGCGATCGCCGACGCCACCGAGCTTCCGGTGATGCTCTACGACATCCCCGGCCGCAGCGGCGTCCCGATCAACACCGAAACCCTGGTGAGGCTCGCCGAGCACCCCCGTATCGTGGCCAACAAGGACGCCAAGGGCGACCTCGGCCGCGCCAGCTGGGCCATCGCCCAGAGCGGACTCGCCTGGTACTCCGGCGACGACATGCTGAACCTGCCGCTGCTGTCCGTCGGCGCCGTCGGCTTCGTCTCCGTGGTCGGCCACGTGGTCAGCCCCGAGCTCCGCGCGATGCTCGAGGCCCACCTGGGCGGCGACGTCCAGAAGGCCACCGAGATCCACCAGAAGCTGCTTCCCGTCTTCACCGGCATGTTCCGCACGCAGGGTGTGATCACCACCAAGGGCGCGCTGAACCTGCAGGGCCTGCCCGCGGGCCCGCTCCGCCTCCCGCTGGTCGACCTGACGGCCGAAGAGACGGCCCAGCTCAAGATCGATCTTGCCGCCGGCGGGGTACAGCTCTGACACCGGACTTCACAACTGAATAAGCAAGACGAACAAAACAGACGAATGCAAGTGCACGAATGACATGCGCGCCGCGTGCCTTACGACGAGGTACGTGGCGTGTGTGGTGAGGAGATACTTTTGAGCCATCCGCACCCTGAACTCGGCCCGCCGCCGAAGCTCCCCAAGGGCGGCCTCCGGGTCACCCCCCTGGGCGGTCTCGGCGAGATCGGCCGCAACATGACCGTCTTCGAGTTCGACGGCCGCCTGCTGATCGTCGACTGCGGCGTTCTCTTCCCCGAGGAAGAGCAGCCGGGCATCGACCTGATCCTGCCGGACTTCTCGTCCATCCGGGACCGGCTCGACGACATCGAGGGCATCGTCCTCACGCACGGCCACGAGGACCACATCGGCGCCGTCCCGTACCTCCTCCGGGAGAAGCCGGACATCCCGCTGATCGGCTCCAAGCTGACGCTGGCCCTCATCGAGGCCAAGCTCCAGGAGCACCGCATCCGCCCCTACACCCTCGAGGTGAAGGAAGGCGAGCGCGAGAACCTCGGCCCCTTCGACTGCGAGTTCATCGCGGTCAACCACTCCATCCCGGACGCGCTGGCCGTCGCCATCCGCACCGGTGCGGGCATGGTCGTGTGCACCGGCGACTTCAAGATGGACCAGCTCCCGCTGGACAACCGTCTGACCGACCTCCACGCCTTCGCGCGTCTGAGCGAGGAGGGCATCGACCTCCTCCTCTCCGACTCGACGAACGCCGAGGTCCCGGGCTTCGTCCCGCCGGAGCGCGACATCTCGAACGCCATCCGCGGCGTCTTCGCGAGCGCGCAGAAGCGGATCATCGTGGCCTCCTTCGCGAGCCACGTCCACCGCATCCAGCAGATCCTGGACGCCGCCCACGAGTACGGCCGCCGGGTCGCCTTCGTCGGCCGCTCCATGGTCCGCAACATGGGCATCGCCCGTGACCTGGGCTACCTGCGCGTCCCGGCCGGCCTCGTCGTCGACGTCAAGACCCTCGACGACCTGCCGGACGACGAGGTCGTGCTGGTCTGTACGGGCTCCCAGGGCGAGCCGATGGCGGCGCTGTCCCGCATGGCCAACCGCGACCACCAGATCCGGATCGTCCCGGGCGACACGGTGATCCTCGCGTCGTCGCTGATCCCGGGCAACGAGAACGCGGTCTACCGCGTGATCAACGGCCTGACCCGCTGGGGCGCCAACGTCGTGCACAAGGGCAACGCCAAGGTGCACGTCTCCGGCCACGCCTCCGCCGGCGAGCTGCTGTACTTCTACAACATCTGCAAGCCGCGGAACCTCATGCCGGTCCACGGCGAATGGCGCCACCTGCGTGCCAACGCCGAGCTCGGTGCCATGACGGGCGTCCCGAAGGACCGCATCGTCATCGCCGAGGACGGCGTGGTCGTCGACCTGATCGACGGCAAGGCCCGGATCTCCGGCAAGGTGCAGGCGGGGTACGTGTACGTGGACGGCCTGTCGGTCGGCGACGTCACGGAGGCCTCGCTCAAGGACCGCCGGATCCTCGGCGACGAGGGCATCATCTCGGTCTACGTCGTGGTGGACAGCACCACCGGCAAGGTCGTGAGCGGCCCGAACATCCAGGCCCGCGGCTCCGGCATCGAGGACTCGGCCTTCGGATCCGTGATGGTCAAGATCGAGGAAGCCATCGCCCGCGCCGCCGCAGACGGCGTCGCGGAACCGCACCAGATCCAGCAGCTCATCCGCCGGACCATGGGCAAGTGGGTCTCGGACGGCTACCGCCGCCGCCCGATGATCCTCCCGGTCGTCGTCGAGGTCTGAGCCTCGCCGTAGCGCCATCACCGGAGCGGGGCAACCGGATTTGCATCCGGGGCCCCGCTCCAGTACGTTTACGTCTCCACCTCGCACAACACCCGGGCGCACACGTGTGCCCGTACGTGTCATGTGCGAGCGGGTGGGATTCGAGACCAGGGAAACCTGATAAAGTCTTGTCCACCCGAAAGGGAAAGGCCCTCCAACGGCCGCCGAATTCAATTCCACTCCGGAAACGGAACGGAAAGGATCTGGTAAGGTTGGAACCGCCGGAAAGGGAAAGCGCGAAAGCGAAGACCCTGGAAAGCAAGCGGAACTGACTCTGATAGAGTCGGAAACGCAAGAACGAAGAACGAAGAACGAAAGCCCGGAGGAAAGCCCGAGAGGGTGAGTACAAAGGAAGCGTCCGTTCCTTGAGAACTCAACAGCGTGCCAAAAATCAA